>NZ_JBEYXC010000005.1:0-813704 GCF_040644695.1 Streptomyces sp. NPDC046909
TCCGCGATCACCCGCTGCCAGAAGACGACCGGCTTGGTGTGCGGGTTGTCGACCCGGAAGATCCGCACGCCGTGGTCCATCCAGTGCCGCAGCACCCGCAGCGTCTCGGCGATCAGACCGTCCAGGTCGGCGTCGAAGGCGATCGGGTAGATGTCCTGGTACTTCTTCGGCGGGTTCTCGGCGTAGGCGATGGTGCCGTCCGCCCGGTGATGGAACCACTCCGGATGTTTCTGCACCCAGGGATGGTCGGGGGAGCACTGCAACGCGAAGTCCAGCGCGATTTCGAGATCGTGTGTGCGGGCTTGGGCCACGAACCAGTCGAAGTCGTCGATGGTGCCCAGGTCGGGGTGGACGGCGTCATGTCCGCCCTCGGGGGAGCCGATCGCCCACGGCACCCCGACATCCTCGGGGGCGGCCGACAGCGTGTTGTTCGGGCCCTTGCGGAACGTCGACCCGATCGGATGGATCGGCGGCAGATACACCACGTCGAAGCCCATCGCGGCGATGGCCGGAAGCCGCCTCGCCGCCGTCCGGAACGTGCCGTGCGGACGCTCCACCGTCCCTTCCGAGCGCGGGAAGAACTCGTACCACGACCCGTACAGCGCCCGCTCCCGCTCCACCAGCAGCGGCAACTCCTCGGAGGCGGTGACCAGTTCCCGCAGCGGATACCGCGCGAGCACCGCGTCCACCTCCGCCGTCAACGCCCCCGTGAGGCGTGCCGAGACCGACAGCGAGTCGTCGCGCAGCGAGTCCGCCGCGGCCAGCACCCGTGCGCGCGCCTCCTCCTCGGGCACCCCGTCGGCCGCCCGTTCATGGAGGTCCGCGCCCTCCTCCAGGACCAGGCCGACGTCGATGCCGGCCGGGATCTTGATGCGGGCGTGATGGCGCCAGGTCGCGATCGGGTCGCTCCAGGCCTCCACGCGATAGGTCCAGCGGCCCACGCTGTCGGGCGTGACGTCGGCACCCCAGCGGTCGGAGCCGGGGGCGAGTTCGCGCATCGGGGTCCACGGGCCCGGGCGGCCCTCGGGGTCGGTCAGGACGACGTTGGCGGCGACCGCGTCATGGCCCTCCCGGAACACGGTGGCGGTGACCTGGAACGTCTCACCCGGGACCGCCTTGGCCGGGCTTCTGCCGCCGTCGACGGCGGGACGGACGTCCCGGACCGGGATACGGCCGATCGTGTCGCTCGCCCTCATGGGTCTCACCTCCGCGTGCTCGACGAGGCCGGGCCCGTGGCCCGGCCGGGGATCCAAGCTGCGCCGGAAGGGGCTACCTTCCCGCGGGGGTACGCAGCAGCGGCACCGGCGGGCCCCGTCTGGCCGTCGCGGCGGCGCAGAGCTGGGCGTCCTGCTCGCGGAGGTAGGTGGCGAGGTTGGTGCGCAGATAGCGTTCGGCGGCCTCGGCGGCTTCCCGCGCGCAGCGCTTTCCCATGAGTACGCAGAGCGTGTAGCCCGAGTCCTCGAAGGTGGCCCGCACCCGGCGGTCGGCGGGGGAGGCGAGCATCAGCCGTTCCCAGGCCCGGTACCGCCGCAGTTTCCGGGCGACTTCGGCCTTGGCCGGTAGCAGCATGGCGCCGTTCACCTTCCTGGAGAGTTTCACTCATGGTGCACGTGTGACGACGCAGCGTCTTGTTGGAGCTTCAACCATCCCCCTGGTCGCTCGTGTTGCACGAATGGCGTAGCGCTCCCACTCTGGAGGTGACTCAGGAGCGATCACTGCTCACGCTGCGCGTTCGGGGCTCGTCCCACCGGGGCGAGGGGCGCGGGAGCTTCGCCGGTGAGGAGCGAACGACGATGAAGACCGCAGTGCCCCGCTACTACCACCTCGATGTGGACGTCACCCCGGAACGGGTCGGCCAGGTGAGGCGCATTCTGGCCGCTCACCTCCGGTACTGGGACCTGGACAACCTGGTCGAGCCCGTCTGCCGTGGTGCCGAACTGCTGCTGAAGGCCATCGACGAGCACGCGACCGACAAGTTCACCTCGATCGAGATGTGGTGGAACGGACAGCACCTCATCACGGCCGTCGGCGACAACGACCGCGATCTGCGCCCGGACCTGGACCTGCGGGCCTGTCTGGAGCGCATCGCCGCGATGAGCGACGGCTGGGGCTGCTGTGCCACCGACACCGGCAGCAAGGTCATCTGGTTCTCGCAGCGCGCCCGCGCCGGCGAACGCGTCCCGCTGGTGCCCACGGCGCCCGCGCCGAGCCTGCGCGAGGTGCTCCAGGTGCCCCGCGAGGAACCGCTCGTGGACGGCGTCCTGGAGGACGCCCGGTGACGGCGAAGCGCCGACACAAGGCAGGGGTGCCCGTATGGAGCGGGCACCCCTACCCGTTGGGCGCCGCCTTCGACGGACAGGGCACCAACTTCGCGCTGTTCAGCGAGGTCGCCGAGTGCGCCGAACTGGTCCTCGTGGACGACGACGGCAGCCATCGCAGCGTGCCGCTCGCCGAGGTCGACGGCTTCGTCTGGCACTGCTACCTCCCCGGCATCGGGCCGGGACAGCGCTACGGCTACCGCGTGCACGGACCCTGGCACCCCGAGCTCGGCCACCGCTGCAACCCGGCGAAGCTGCTGCTCGACCCGTACAGCAGGGCCGTCGACGGCCAGGTCGACAACCACCCCGCGCTCTACGCCCCCGACGCCGACAGTGCCGGGCACACCATGCTCGGCGTGGTCACCGACCCGCGCTTCGACTGGGGCGACGACCGGCCGCCCCGGCACGCCTACGCCGACACCGTCATCTACGAGGCGCACGTCCGCGGCCTCACCCGCACCCACCCCGACGTCCCCGCCGAACTGCGCGGCACCTACGCGGGGTTGGCCCACCCGGCGGTCGTGGAGCATCTGACCTCCCTGGGCGTGACCGCGGTCGAGCTGATGCCGGTGCACCAGTTCGTGCAGGACGGCGTGCTCCAGGACCGCGGGCTGTCCAACTACTGGGGCTACAACACGATCGGCTTCTTCGCCCCGCACAACGCCTACGCCGCCCGCGGCTCGCGCGGTCAGCAGGTCGACGAGTTCAAGACGATGGTGAAGGCGCTGCACGCGGCGGGCCTCGAAGTGATCCTGGACGTCGTCTACAACCACACCGCCGAGGGCAACGAGAAGGGGCCCACGCTCTCCTTCCGCGGGATCGACAACGCGTCGTACTACCGCCTGGTGGACGGCGACTGGGGCCACTACTACGACACCACCGGCACCGGGAACAGCCTGCTGATGCGGCACCCGTACGTGCTCCAGCTGATCATGGACTCGCTGCGCTACTGGGTCACCGAGATGCATGTCGACGGCTTCCGCTTCGACCTCGCGGCCACGCTGGCCCGGCAGTTCCACGAGGTGGACCGGCTCTCCGCGTTCTTCGACCTCATCCAGCAGGACCCGGTGATCAGCCGCGTCAAGCTGATCGCCGAGCCCTGGGACGTCGGCGAGGGCGGCTACCAGGTGGGCAACTTCCCGCCCCTGTGGTCGGAGTGGAACGGCAAGTACCGCGACACCGTCCGCGACTTCTGGCGCGGCGGCGAGCACACCCTCGGCGACTTCGCCTCCCGGCTGACCGGCTCCTCCGACCTCTACCAGCACAGCCGCCGCAGGCCGCGCGCCAGCGTCAACTTCGTGACCGCGCACGACGGTTTCACCCTGCGCGACCTCGTCTCCTACAACGACAAGCACAACGAGGCCAACGGCGAGGGCAACCGGGACGGCGAGAGCGTCAACCGGTCCTGGAACTGCGGCGCGGAGGGCGACACCGAGAACGCCGCCGTGCTGGAACTCCGGGCCCGCCAGCAGCGCAACTTCCTCGCCACACTGCTGCTCTCGCAGGGCATCCCGATGCTCTGCCACGGCGACGAACTCGGCCGCACCCAGCGCGGCAACAACAACGCCTACTGCCAGGACAACGAAGTCTCCTGGATTGACTGGAAGCTGACCGAGGAGCAGCACGACCTCACCGACTTCACGCGGTACGTCGTCGCACTGCGGGCTGCTCACCCCGTACTGCGCCGCCGCCGCTTCTTCCGCGGCGAGACCGTGACCTACGCCGGGCAGCCGCTGCCCGACCTCGTGTGGTTCGCGCCCGACGCCCGCGAGATGACCGACGGCGACTGGCTGCGCTCCGACGCCCACTCCGTCGCGGTCTTCCTCAACGGCGACGCCATCGCCGAACCCGACCCGTGCGGCCGCCCCGTCGTGGACGACTCCTTCCTGCTCCTGCTGAACGGCTACTGGGAACCGGTCGACTTCCGGCTGCCCGAGCCGGCGTACGGCGAGCGCTGGACGACGCTGATCGACACGGCGGAGCCGAAGGGCGCGCCCGACGAGGCGGAGCACAAGGCGGACACGACGCTGACCGTCGAGGCACGCAGTCTGATCCTGCTGTCGCGGCCCCCGGCGAACCCTCCCCGGCTCAGCGCCCCCGGCGCGCCGTCACGGTGAAGCGCGCGCCGTCGGGGTCGCGCAGTACGGCCTCGTCGGCGCCCTTCGACAGGACGCTGCCGCCCTCCCGCTCGGCGGCCCGGGCGCACGCCTCGACGTCCGTGACGGCGAAGTGGACCTGCCAGTGCGGCCGGATCGTGGGGTCGGGGGCTGCCTCCAGGGCGCCGGACTCGATCCGGGCCACGACCTCGCCCTGGCTGCGCAGCACCACCTCGCCGCCCTCGTACTTGACCTCGCAGCAGCCCGGCCGGTCGGAGGCCCAGTCGAGGATCTCGCCGTAGAAGATGGCGGCGTCGAAGGCGTCCCGGGTGTGCAGCCGGATGAAGGTGGGGGCCGCGTGCCGCCAGTTCTCCCAGTTGGCCACGAGCTCGCCCTCCCAGATGCCGAAGGTCGCCCCGTCCCGGTCGGCGAGCAGGGCCGCCCGGCCGGGCGGGAAGGAGAGCGGTCCGACGGCCGCGGTGCCGCCCCGCTCCTGTGCGCGTGCCACGGCCTCGTCCGCGCTGGGCACGGCGAAGTACGGCGTCCACGCCACCGCCATCTGCCACATCGCGGCGACCGCGGCGATCCCGGCCACCGGCGTGTCGTCCACCACCGCCACCCGGAACCGGTCGCCGAGCTTGGCCGGACGCCACTCCCAGCCCAGCACGGCGGTGTAGAACCCCTCGGCGGTGTCCTGGTCGCGGCTGGTCAGGCTCACCCAGCAGGGTGCGCCGAACACGGCGTGCGTGGAGACGACGTCCGTCGTACCACCGGGGAGTCTCGTGTCATGGTTCATGGCAGTCGCGTCCTGGGTCTCGGCGGCCGGCGGCCCCCGGTCTCTTCCAGTGTCCGGCCGGAACCGCTCCGGGCGCCTGTCGAGTACCCCGGGGGCGGTACGGAAACGAGTGGGGTGCGCCGGTTGGCAGTGCGCCGGTCGAGTGAGCAGGATGGATGCGTGACCCCGGCGCCGCACGATCCGTCCGACGAGACCGACCGCATCTTCGAGCTGCAGGAGGAAGTCGAGCAGCTGAAGGAGGCCGTCGCCTCGCACGCCGTCGTGGACCAGGCGATCGGCATGATGGTCGCGCTGGGCCGGGTGACCCCGGACCGGGGGTGGACCGTACTGAGGGACGTCTCCCAGCACACCAACATCAAGCTCCGCAATGTCGCGGAACTGATCCTGATCTGGGGGCGGAACGGGGAGCTGCCCGCGGAGGTCCGTGCCGAGCTGGAGGCCGCGCTCGACCGCCACGGCCCGGAACAGATCCCCGAAGCGCCGCAGGAGTGACCGCCGGGCTCAGCCGGTCTCGGCCAGCTCCTCGCGGATGTGCGCGAAGCAGCCGCTGAGCAGGCGGGAGACATGCATCTGCGAGATGCCGAGCTGCTCGGCGATCCCGCTCTGTGTCATGCCCCGGAAGAACCGCAGATACAGGATGGTCTGCTCACGCTCGGGCAGCGCCCTCAGGCACGGCCCCACGGCCACCCGGTCCACGACGACGTCGTACTGCGGGTCGGGGCCGCCGATCGCGTCCCCGAGGGCGTAGCCGTCGGTGCCCGGCATCTCCGCTTCCAGGGACAGCGCGGAGAAGCACTCCAGCGCCTCCATGCCGGCGCGCACCTCGTCCTCGGTGAGCTGGGTGTGGGCGGCGATCTCGGCGAGCGTCGGGGCCCGGCCCGGGGTCGTCTGGTCCAGCTCCCGCAGCGCGTGCCGTACCTGGTTGCGCAGGTCCTGGACCCGGCGCGGGACGTGCAGGGTCCACATGTGGTCGCGGAAGTGGCGCTTGATCTCGCCGGTGATGGTCGGCACGGCGTACGCCTCGAAGGCGTGGCCGCGCTCGGCGTCGTAGTGGTCGACGGCCTTCACCAGGCCCAGGGCCGCCACCTGGTACAGGTCCTCCAGGGACTCGCCCCGCCCCTTGAACCGCACCGCGATCCGCTCGGCCATCGGCAGCCAGGCCTCGATCAGCCCGTCGCGGAGCGCCTTGCGTTCCGGTCCCTCGGGCAGGGCCGCGAGGCGCTCGAAGGACGCGGCCGTGTCGGGGGCGTCGTCGTGCGGATGCGGCTTCGTTCTGGTGGTGACGCGCATCGCGCGCACCTCCCTCAGCAGGTGCTGGATGGAAAGACACCAAGGGAAGCGCGCGCTCGGACCTGACGGAGGACACCGGGGACGGTTCCCACGGACGTGCCTCCTGTCCGAAGCACTGCCTTGCGGATGCCCCGCGAGAGTGGTTTCAAACTGATTAACGCTTTTCAGGTGTTTTGTCTGCCGTAGGAGTACGGCATTGCTTGACCGTCCATTGGGTCCATTACCTCTGCTACAGAGCTAATCTCGGCGGTGTGGAACAGGAGATCTTTCCCGAGGAGCTCGCCGACGCGCTGGTCGGTGTCCAGCGGCTGATCCGGCGCCGGCTGCGCCGCGAGATGCCGGCACCGCAGCTCCGCGGCGCCGAGGTGGAGCTGCTGCGGCTGGTCGTGGACCGGCCCGGCATCGGCATCTCGGAGGCCGCCAAGGAACTGCACCTGGCGGGGAACTCGGTGTCGACTCTGGTCAACCAGCTGGGCCGGCAGGGCTATCTGGTCCGCGAGACGGCCCCGGCCGACCGGCGGGCCGCCCGTCTGCTGCCGACCCCGGCCGCCGAGGCGCGGCTCGGCGAGTGGCGCAAACGCCGCGCCGACCTCGTACGGCGTCAGATGGCCCGGCTCGACGAGGCCGAGCAGGAAGCGCTCGCGGCCGCCATCCCGGTCCTGCGTCATCTGGCCGACAACCTGCGGGAGGAACCGTGACACCGGACGCCGTCAGCTGCACCGGACTCACCTACGCCTTCGGCGACACCCGTGCCGTCGACGGGCTCGATCTGACCGTCACGGAGGGAGAGGTCTTCGGGCTGCTCGGCCCCAACGGAGCCGGGAAGACCACGGCGATCCGCTGTATGACCACCCTGCTGCCGGTGCCGTCCGGGATGGTCCGGGTCTTCGGGCACGACGCTGCCGGGGACCGGATGGCGGTGCGGCGGCTGCTCGGCTATGTGCCGCAGCAGCTGTCCGCCGACCAGGGCCTGACCGGCCGCGAGAACGTCGCCCTGTTCGCCCGGGTCTTCGACGTGTCCCGGCGCGAGCGTGGCGCCCGGGTCGCCCAGGCCCTCGCCGCCGTCGATCTCACTGAGGCCGCCGACCGGCTCGCCAAGACCTACTCCGGCGGCATGGTCCGCCGTCTCGAACTCGCCCAGGCCCTGGTCAGCGCGCCCCGGCTGCTCATCCTCGACGAGCCGACCATCGGCCTCGACCCGATCGCCCGCACCGGCGTGTGGGAGCACATCAACGCCGTCCGCGAGGCCACCGGCATGACGGTGCTCGTCACCACCCACTACATGGACGAGGCCGACCAGTACTGCGACCGCGTGGGCCTCATGCACCGGGGCCGCATCCGGGCCCTCGGCACCCCCGGCGAGCTGCGGCAGGGGCTCGCCGAGCGACGGAACACGCAGACCCTGCCCACGTTGGAGGACGTCTTCCGGGACATCGCCGGCAGTGGGCTCGACGACCAGTCAGGAGACTTCCGCGATGTCCGAAGCACCCGCCGCACCGCAGGCCGTGTCGGCTGACCGGATAGGCCTGCTGCTGAAGCCGCCGACACCCCGCGCGGGCTGGCGGCTGCTGCCCGCCCGGGTCGGCGCGATGTGCGCCGTCGAACTGCAGAAGCTGCGCCATGACCGCACCGAGCTCTATACCCGGGCCGTCCAGCCCGCCCTGTGGCTGCTGATCTTCGGCCAGACCTTCACCCGCATCAAGGCGATCCCCACCGACGGCATCCCCTACATCGACTATCTGGCGCCCGGCATCATCGCCCAGTCCGCGATGTTCATCGCCATCTTCTACGGCATCCAGATCATCTGGGAACGGGACGCCGGCATCCTCAACAAGCTCCTCGTCACCCCGACCCCGCGCTCCGCGCTGATCACCGGCAAGGCCTTCGCGGCCGGGGTGAAGTCCCTGGTCCAGGCCGTCGTCGTGATCCTCATCGCCGCCGTGCTCGGCGTCGCGCTGACCTGGAACCCGCTGAAGCTGCTCGGTGTCGGGGTGATCGTCGTCCTCGGATCCGCCTTCTTCTCGTGTCTGTCGATGACCATCGCCGGGATCGTCCTGAGCCGCGACCGGCTGATGGGGTTCGGGCAGGCCATCACCATGCCGCTGTTCTTCGGCTCCAACGCCCTCTACCCGCTGTCCGTCATGCCCGGCTGGCTTCAGGCGGTCAGCAAGGTCAACCCGCTCAGCTATCAAGTGGACGCCCTGCGCGGCCTCCTCCTCGGCACGCCCGCCCATCTCGCCCTCGACTTCGCGGTGCTGTTCGTCGCCGCCGCGCTCGGTATCGCTGCGGCCTCCTCACTGCTCGGCCGTCTCGCGCGCTGATCTTGCGCCGGGACGTGATGTGCGGCACGCCCGCCGGGTGCCCGGTGACGCCCCGTCGGGGAGTTCTTCCTGCGCACGGCTTGATCACTGATCAAAGGGGGTGAATCCGCTGGCCACAGCGCATTCTGCTCATTTGACAGTGCACTGAGCACACAGATAGGAAGCAGCTCTCTGAGGGACAAGAGGTGGATCGTGTACGAGCCGAACGTGGTCGGGGACTGGCAGGAGTACGACGAGCATGCCGGTCTGCGGGTGCGCGTTCACCGTCTCGAAGCCGCCGAGCCGCCACGTGGCCGGGACGACGCCGCCGAGGGGCTCACGTACTTCAGCGTCCGCGTGACCGTCGAGAACCGCGGTCACCACCACCCCACGATTCATCTGGAGGACGGCCAGATCGACGTCCGGGTCGGGACCGAGGGCGAGAGCGCGTTCATCGACTGGCGCAATTCGCAGTTCATCGAGGGCTTCGACGTCTATCCGCTGCGCCGGGCCACCGCCGTGCTGTACGCGGCCGGACCGGAGGCGGCGCTGGGCCTGGTCGACGTGCAGATCCAGCTGCGGGTCGACGACGACTGGGCGGACCGGCGGCTGTGGGCGGGCGGCATCGGCTTGCAGGAAGGCGCCGTCCAGACGGCTTGCGGCCGGGACGGCGTGGCCCACCAGGTCAGCAATTTCCTGCGGGACCAGGCCGAAGAGGGCACCGCCTGAGGGGCGGCCCCCAAGGTGCCTGAGGGGGAGTCCCCGAGGTCAGTGCGGGATGCCGTCGATGATCTCGCGGGCGCCCTGACGCAGCAGCGCCACCGCGACCGAGGTGCCGAGCGTGGCCGGGTCGAGACGCCCCGCCCATTCGTGGGCGTTGAGCCGGGTCTTGCCGTCCGGGGTGAACACACAGGCCCGCAGGGAGAGTTCGCCGCCGTGGTCCACGCGCGCGTACCCGGCGATCGGGCTGTTGCAGTGCCCTTGGAGGACGTGCAGGAACATGCGCTCCGCCGTGGCCTCCCGGTGGGTGTCCGGATCGCCGAGCCCGCTGACCGCGTCGATCAGCTCGGTGTCGCCCTCGCGGCACTGAAGGGCGAGGATGCCCGCGCCGATCGGCGGCATCATCGTCTCGGGGGAGAGCACCTCGCTGATCACGTCCTCGCGCCCGATGCGCTCCAGGCCCGACACCGCGAGCAGCAGCGCGTCGGCCTCCCCGGCCGCCAGCTTCGCCAGCCGCCGGTTGGCGTTGCCGCGGAAGGGCACGCACTCCAGCTCGGGGTGGGTGGCCGCCAGTTGCGCGACCCTGCGTACCGAGGAGGTGCCGATCCGGGTGCCGGCCGGGAGCTCGTCCAGGGTCAGCCCGCCCGGGTGGATCAGCGCGTCCCGGATGTCGTCCCGCTTCAGGAACGCGGCGAACGTCGTCCCCGCCGGCAGCGGCCGGTCGGCCGGCACGTCCTTCACGCAGTGCACCGCGAGGTCGGCCTCCCCGGCCAGCAGCGCGGCGTCGACCTCCTTGGTGAACGCGCCCTTGCCCTCGACCTTCGACAGGTCGCCCATCCACTTGTCACCGGTCGTCTTCACCGGCACGACCTCGGTGCGCACTCCGGGGTGCAGTACGGCCAACTCGGCGCGGACACGCTCCACTTGGGCGAGCGCCATGGGCGAGTCGCGGGAGACGATACGGATCAGTTCCGGCACGGACATGCGGGACACGATAGACCCTCGCGGTCGTGCGTCCGTCCAGTACCGCTCTTCCGGTGACGCTCTTCACGCCCGCCAGTCGAAGGGAAAGAATTCCGCGCTTTCCGCGAGCGCGGCGGCATCGGCCGGGGTGCGCACCAGGCAGCGGTGGCGCAGGAGTTCACGCCGCTCGCCCGGCGACAGCTCCTGGGCCTGCCAGTCGAGCGCGTCGATGTCCTCGCGCCCGCAGGCGTTGACCTCGTCCCCGGCCGCCGTCCGCAGATCCACCCGGAAGTCCGTGCGCCACTGGGAGTTGTGCCCCCAGCCCTGGGACAGGTCCACGGTCGGACGGTGCCGCCGCAGATACGTCCAGTACAGCGGCGACCGGTCGGCCACCCCGCACACGGCGTGCCGGACGCCCGCCCGCACCCGGACCCCGGCCCGGCCGAACAGCAGGGATCCGAACCAGAGTCCGGGCCACACGACGTCCGTGACCCGGATCGGCTCGTCCGGGTCCTCCGCCTGCTCGACCTCCACGATCTCGTGCAGGAACGGGTCGAAGACCTCGGGCTCCTCGAACGGCGTCAGGCCCAGGCCGGTGAAGAGCCGGACGTACTCGTCCCTCGACACGGCGGGCCAGACACCGGCGTGCTCACCGGGCGGCTGGAATCCGACCAGCAGGACATCGCTGACCCGGCTCAGCGCGTACAGCTCCCACAGGAGATCGCCGCACCGCTCGTCCGGCCCGTCGACCGCCGTCGCGGCGAGCAGCTCGACGCCCGTGGTGAGCACCTCGCGGTAGGCGAGCTGCGCCCGTGCGAGCCAGGGGTCCACCACGGCGGCGTACACGCCCGCACCCTCGTGGTCGCGCACCGCCTGGAACAGCATGCGCGCGTTGGCCCAGGCCTCCTCTTCGACCATGCGCGCACCCTAGCGACGGCCCGCGAGGGTGATCCACAGGATTTAACCGACCAGCGGCTCGCTCATCTCGACCGCGCGCAGCGCCGCCGCGAGCGCCAGGTCGTCGCCGATGTCGAGGGCGGTATCGGTGAGCTTGATGACGTGCTCGTCGCCGTGGGCCAGGGCGCGTTCCATGACCTCCTCGGCGGTGAGCCGGGCGGGCGGGGTCCAGGCGACCGCCTCCGCGGGCGCGTACATCGCGGTGACCGCCGCGGACGCCGCCCACGCCGCGTGCAGGCTCGGCGCCCACTGGTCGCGAGGGAGCGAGTCCAGGGCGCGCAGCACCGCGTTGGGCGCCGTGGCCGCGTGCACGAGCATGGTCGGCTCGCCGTGGCCGTGGGTGGCGTAGCGGTGGGTGGCGGCCCGGACGAGCTCGGTGAGACGGGCGCGGGCCGTGTCCGGGTCGGTCACGTCGTCCGCCCAGGAAGGGAGTCGGCGCACGGCCGCCAGCCGGTTCCGGAAGCCCAGGTGGCCCGGTTCGATCGCGGGTACGGCGTCCAGGGACCCCATGGCGGTCGGCGCGCCCGGCAGTACCGCGACGCCGGTCACCGGCTGGTGGCGGGCCGCCCAGTAGCCCAGCGCGTGCGCGAGTTCGGTGACCCGGGGCGCGTGCTCGCCGGCTTCGAGGGCGCGTACGGCGTGGCCGACGCGGATGACGGTGTGGGTGGCGCCGCCGTACAGGCCCGGCAGCAGTCGCGGCCACCACTCGGCGAGGCCGTCCCGCCACGGGCGTTCGGCGAGGGTGCGGGAGAAATGGTCGGTCCAGTCCGCGATCCGGCGCGGATCGCCCAGCGCCTCCCGCCAGTTGTCGTCGGTGACGGGGGCCACCCGGTCGGGGAAGTCCTCCAGCTTGTCCTGGTAGAGGTCCACCCAGCGGTGCACCGCCCCCGACTGCCCGTGGGCGGCGAGCGCCTCGACGACCATGGGGGCGTGGTTGCTCAGCCAGCCGTCGCGTTCGGGGCCCGCGGTGTGGAGGCGCTCCAGGGCTTCTTCGAGCTGTCCGCTCGTCTCGCTGTCGTCCATGAACAGGACGCTATGCGGCGGGCCCGGATGCCGGGATCGGGCGCGGGACCGAAGCCGTGAGGTGCACGGGTCCTAGGTCTCGCGCCCGAGACGGCACCGGGTCAGGCGTTGGGGTCGAACGAGATCCCCGAGGGCTTCGCCGACGTCAGATGCGCCGCGAAGTTGGCGTCCTTCAGACCGAAGTTGGCGCTGCCGAAGTCGTACGCGCTGAGCTTGTCGCGGACGGCCGTGGACGGGTAGCCGTTCCAGCCGACCAGCGGCGGGTACTGCCAGGTGCCCTTCTCGTTCTCCGGCGGCTCGTCGTTGGAGCCGGCCAGACGGAAGCAGTGCGTGCTCGCGCCGTCCTTGTGGTAGACGACCTTCGCGTGGGTGCCGTCGAAGCGGACGCTGGAGGCCGCGCTCACCGTGAACGACCCGTGGTTGGACGTGGAGACGTACTGGACCGCACCGTTCTGTACCCAGATCACGACGTGCTCCCAGTCGTGCCGGTGCCCGCCGATGCTGCTGTTCGCGAGGGCCTGGTCCTTCTCGAAGTACAGGCCGTACATGTACGCGCACCAGCCGTTGTTGCACTTGTAGCGCGAGTACGTGTTGGCGTTGTTGAGGTGCGCGAGGTCGTGGCATTCGCCGCTGAGCGAACCGGTCGGCTTCAGGCCGCCGTTGACGGTGCCGTCGGCGCCGATCGCGACGGACGGCTCGCAGCCGTCGGTGTCGTAGTCGAAGGCCGGCTGGTACGTGTACTCGGCCGACTCGGCGTTGGCCGGCAGGGCCGTGGGCGGGGCGGCCAGGGCCGTGCTGGGGAAGGCGACGACCAGGGCGGCGGCGCCCGCGAGACCGGTGAACCATCTCGCGCGGTGCTTCTTGAACGACGGTGACGACGACACTGCGTCCTCCTCCTGGTGCGGGCGCAGCCCAACGGCTGTAGGGGAATGGGAGATTCAGCTTCCCGACTTTCCATGTCCGCGCCAAGAGGTCGTAGGCGACTCACTGGTAACAATCGTCCGAACAGTTGGATCTTGTTCGAGATGTCAGACGAGACCGTCCGGCAGGGTGGCCGACGACTCGTCAGGTGTGAGGTCTGTGCGCAGGCGCAGCCAGGACGGCTGGCGCAGCAGTCCCACGCGCGTGCGGGTGCTGTAGCGGACCTCGCCGACCAGCCGCGGCAGCACCCAGTGCGCGCCCGCCACCTTCGGTGCCGGGTCAAAGGGGCACGTGTCCGTGGCGGCCTCGTGCAACAGCTCGGCGAGGCGGGTCCGTTCCGCCTCGCTCCACCCCGTACCGACGTTGCCGACGTACCGCAGCCGTCCGGCGGCGCGCTGTCCGACCAGCACCGCGCCCGGCAGGCCGGTCAGCCGGCCCTTGCCCGGGAGCCAGCCGCCGACCAGGACGTCCTCGCTGCGCATGTTCCGGATCTTGATCCACGCGCGGGAGCGCACCCCGGGTTCGTACGGCGAGTCGAGCCGCTTGCAGACCAGGCCCTCCAGACCGTGGTCGCGAGTGGCCTGGAGGGCCTGCCGCCCATGGCCGACGATCGCGGCCGGGGTGGACCAGAAGGGTCCGTCGAGGCCCAGCTGCTCCAGCTGGCCGCGTCGTCGCGCGTAGGGGAGTGCGGTGAGGGTGTGGCCCGCCAGGTGCATGACGTCGAACAGCGCCAGATGGACGGGCACTTCGGCGGCCATCCGCGCGGCCTTGCCCGGGGCGTGGGCCAGCCCCATGCGGGACTGGAGCAACTGGAAGTCGGCGCGGCCCTGTTCGTCGAGGGCCAGGACCTCGCCGTCCAGTACGGCGGACAGGGTGCCCAGCGCGCCGCCCAGCGGCCGCAGTTCGGGATAGGCGGCGGTGATGTCCTCCCCGGACCGGGCCCGCAGCAGCACGCTTCCGTCGCCGGTGAGGTAGGCCACGACACGCTGGCCGTCCTGCTTGGTCTCGTAGGCCCAGTGCGCGTCCTGCGTGGCGGGCGGGAGGGTGCCGGGGGTGGCGAGCATGGGCGGGATGAGGGGGAGGGTCACGGGTGAGTTGTCGACGGGCGGTCGCGACGGCATGCCCACCCGGGTGCCGTTTCCCCTGAACGGCGTCCGAAGGGCCCGCCTCAGACGATCCCGCCGTTGGCCCGCAGCACCTGCCCGTTGACCCACCGTCCGCCCGGACCGACCAGGAAGGACACCACGGCGGCGATGTCCTGCGGGGTGCCCAGGCGCTCCAGCGGCGGCTGTGCGGCCAGCCGGGCGACGGTCTCCTCGTCCTTGCCGTCGAGGAACAGGTCGGTGGCGGTCGGGCCGGGCGCGACCACGTTGACCGTCACGTCACGGCCGCGCAGCTCCCGGGCGAGGATCAGCGTCATGGCCTCGACGGCGCCCTTGCTCGCCGCGTAGGCGCCGTACCCCGGGAAGGAGAGGCCGACGACCGAGCTGGAGAAGTTCACCAGCGCTCCGCCGGAGCGGAGCCGGCGCGCTGCCTGCTGGGCGACGACGAAGGTGCCGCGGATGTTGGTGCGGTACAGGGCGTCGAGGTCGTCGAGGTTCAGTTCCGCGACCGGTGACAGCGCCATCCGGCCCGCCGCGTGCACCACGGCGTCCACCCCGCCGTACGCCGTCTCCGCCAGGTCGAACAGCGCGGCGACCTCGGTCTCGTCGCCGACGTCCGCGCGGGCGGCGAAGGCGGTGCCGCCGGCGGCCTCGACGGCGCTCACGGCCTCCTCGGCCGCGTCCTTGTTCCCGGCGTAGCCGACGACGACGGCGAACCCGTCGGCGGCGAGCTGCTGGGCGACCTGGCGTCCGATGCCGCGCGATCCTCCGGTGACGATCGCGACGCGCTGCTGTGTGGTCATGTCCGCTCCTTTGGGTAGCGACGCTACGTGCATCTCGTAACGACGATAACATGGGGGCGTAGCGACGCTATTCCCGACTCGTATCGACGTTACGAATGCCGTACCGTGCAGTCATGGACGCGAGGGAAAAGATCCTGGAAGCCGCCGCGCGGCTGCTCGCCGAGGCGCCGGTCGCCGATGTCTCGACGCGCGCGGTGTGCGAGGCGGCCGGGGTGGGCGCGCCGATGCTCTACCGGCTGTTCGGCGACAAGGCGGGGCTGCTGGCCGCCGTGGTCGACCGGGGATTCGAGGAGTACCTCGCCTCCAAGCGGGCCGCCCGGCCGGGCGCGGATCCCGTCGCGGACCTGCGGAGCGGCTGGGACAACCACATGCGGTTCGCGCTGGAGCACCCCAACCACTACCGGCTGATGTACTCGCCCGAGCTGACGGCCCCGCCCGCCGCCGCGCGCGAGGCGCACGCCCTGCTGCACGCGATCCTGGAGCGCTGCGCGGCGGCGGGCCGGCTGACCGTCCCGCCCGCCCTCGCCACCCAGATGATCATGTCCGCCAATGTGGGGGCGGCCCTGTCGATGCTCACCAGGCTCGAGCAGTACCCGGACCCGGGCTTCTCGGCCCGGCTGCGGGACGCGGTGATCGACTCCCTGACCCGCCCGGCGGGCCCCGCCGAGGGCGACGGCGTCCCCGTCGCGGCCGCCACCCTCGCCGCCCGCCTGCGCGCGCAGCCGCCCGAGGCCTTCACCGCGGTCGAGACCGCGCTGTTGCAGCAGTGGCTGGCGACTCTGGCCGGTCAGGGCGCCTGAACGAGCCCCGACTGATAGGCGATCACGACCAGTTGGGCGCGGTCGCGGGCGCCCAGCTTCGTCATGGCGCGATGGACGTGGGTGCGGACCGTCAGCGGGCTGACGAACAGCTTCTCCGCGATCTCCTCGTTGGCGTGCCCCTCGGCCACCCACGCCATCACCTCGCGCTCGCGGGCGGTGAGTCCGGCGAGGTCCTTCGGCGCCGCCAGCCGGGCGCCCTCGGCGGGCGCGGCCAGGAACCGGGTGATCAGGGTGCGGGTGGCGAGCGGGGAGAGCAGGGACTCGCCGGCCGCCACGGTCCGGACCCCGGTCAGCAGCGCGTCGGCGGTGACGTCCTTGCCGAGGAAGCCGCTGGCACCCGCGCGCAGCGCCTGGGCGACGTACTCGTCGATCTCGAACGTGGTCAGGATCAGCACCCGGGTCCCGGTCAGCTCCGGATCGGCGCAGATCGCGGAGGTGGCGGCCAGGCCGTCGGTGCCGGGCATCCGGATGTCCATCAGGACGAGGTCGGGCCGGTGGACGCGGGCGAGGGCCACGGCCTCCGAGCCGTTCGCCGCCTCGGCGACCACCTCCATGTCCTCGCAGGAGTCGATCAGGATCCGGAAGGTGGCCCGCAGCAGGGCCTGGTCGTCGGCGAGCAGTACGCGGATGGTCATGGGTTCCGTTCTTCCGGTTCCGGAGCGATGGGGTACAGCGGCAGCCGGGTCGTCACCTCGAAGCCGCCCTCGACGCGGTGCCCGGCCTGGAGGGCGCCGCCCATGGAACGGGCCCGCTCCCGCATGCCGATGAGGCCGAAACCCTGCCCCGGCTCCGCGGCGGCGGTCGCCGTCCCGTCGTCCGTGACGGTGATCGTCACATGGTCCACGGCGTACCGCAGCCGGACCCGGGCCGCCTCGGCCGCCGCGTGCTTGGCGACATTGGTCAGCGCCTCCTGCACGATCCGGTACGCCGTCAGGTCCACCCCCGGCGACAGGGGGCGGGGCGTGCCCTCGGTGTCGACCTGCACGGCGAGGCCCGCCGACTCGAACGAGGAGGTCAGCTCGGCGAGCTGGCCGAGCCCCGGACTGGGGGCGAGCGGTGTGTCGGGGTCGTCGGTCTGGCGCAGCAGACCCACCGTGGCCTTCATCTCGCGCAGCGCGGCGGCCGTCGTACCGGAGAGATCGGTGAGGATCCGGTGCACCTGCTCGGGGTGGGTGCGCGAGAGGTGGGCCGCCGTGCCCGCCTGGGCGTTGGCCAGCGCCAGATGGTGGGCGACGACGTCGTGCAGCTCCCGGGCGATGCGCATGCGCTCCTCGGCGACCCGGTGCCGGGCCTCCTCCTCCCGGCCGCGCTCGGCGTACTCGGCGCGGGCCTGCACTGCCTCCACGTAGGCGCCGCGGAACCGGACCGCGTTGCCGGTCGCGACCGGGAGCAGCAGCCACGCGGCCGGACCGAGCGTCCGCAGCGGCCACGGGTGGGCGACGGGATCCGCGACATAGGCGGTCGTGATCAGCAGCGCGAGGGCGACGAGGAAGGCGATCCGGGTGGTGCGGCGGTCGGTGCACACGGCCAGCCGGTACAGCGCGAGCATGAGCGGCGCCATCAGGAGCGGCGTGAGGAGCATGCCCCGCGCGGTCGCGACGGCGGTGCACACCGTCGTCACCGCGACGACGGTCCGGGGCCGGGTGCGCTGCCAGAACAGGGCGCCGCAGGCGACGGCGGCGAGGGCGACGGTGGGTGCCACCGAGGTGGTCCGGCTCATCCGCGGGAAGTTGATCTCGCTGCCGAACAGGAAGCACGCGAACAGCAGCGCCACCGTCATCGTGTCGACGGTGCGGGCGTGGTCGTCCGCGTAACGCTGCCAGGGAATGCTCATCGCCGGTCTCCGGTCGGGGCCTGAGGACATGGTCGCCGACGGGTGGGGCGCCGCTCGTGTCCGCTCCAGCTTCGCGGGCGAGGGCCCTCACGTCGTCGTCCGCCTGCCGACATTCGCGCCTACTCGGCACGCAGTACGGACGGCCGTGTCCGTCATCCCCGGGCAGGAGCGCTGTCGGCCGGAGTTCGACGATCTTAAGTCAACTGCTTGACTTGGCCGGATCCCCCGGGATTGCCTGACCGTGCGGCGATGGCGCCGGACCGGAGGAGGGCCCATGTCCCGGAGTGACGAGAAGCAGGCGCTGACCTATCCGATGTACGGCGGTACGGCGCTGGAGCCGCCCGCCGAATGGGAGCTCCTGCGCAAGGAGTGCCCCGTGGCCCATGTGACCCTCCCCAGCGGCGACACCGCCGCCCTGCTGACCCGCTACGACGACGTCCGGCAGGTGCTCTCCGACCCGCGCTTCGACCCCGTGCTGAGCGCCGAGGACGCCGCCCGCATCGCCGACGACACCACGGGCGGCGTTTTCAACACCGACATGGCGCGGTTCATCCCGCAGCGGGGCGAGCCCCACCAGCGGTGGCGGCGGATGGTGGGCCAGTGGTTCACCGTCACCCGCATGGCCGCGCTGCGCCCCGGCATCGAGGCCATGGCCGAACACCTCGTCGACGAGATGGTGGAGCACGGCACGCCCGCCGACCTCCGTACCCACCTGGCCTTCCCGCTCCCGGTTTGGGTGATCTGCGACCTGCTCGGCGTCCCCGACGCCGACCGGGACCGCTTCTCCCAGTGGTCCGACGCCCTCCTCAACCTGACCCGGTACACCCAGGAGGAGGTCGACGCCGCCCAGGACGCCTACGTCGACTACATGGCCGCGCACGTGGTCGCCAAGCGGGAGGCGCCGGGCGACGACCTGCTCGGCGCGCTCATCGAGACCGTGGAACCCGACGGCTACCGGATGTCCGAGCGGGAACTCGTCTACACCGGCCAGTCCCTGCTGATCGCCGGGCACGAGACCACCGCGAACATGATCGGGAAGACGGTCGCCATGCTCCTCGCCGACCGCCGGCGCTGGGAGCGGCTCCTCGCCGACCCCGCCCTGGTGCGCCCGGCGGTCGAGGAGGCGCTGCGGATCGACGCCGACCCAGGGGTCGGCATCCCCCGCTACCTCACCGAGGCGACCGAGGTCGGCGACACCCTCCTGCCGGCCGGTACGACCGTGCTGTGCAGCATGGGCGCGGCCAACCGGGACGAGAGCGCCTTCGACGCGCCCGACGAGATGACGCTCGACCGGCAGCCCAACGCCCATCTCGCGTTCGGCGCCGGACCGCACGCCTGTCTGGGGCAGGCGCTGGCCCGGGTCGAGCTGCACACCGTGCTTGACGTGCTGTTGCGTAGGCTTCCGTCGTTGGAACTCGCCGTAGCGGCGGAGGACCTGCGACGGCTCGAGGGGCTGGCCGTCGGAGGGCTGAGGGAAGTCCCGGTGCGATGGTGAACATGGCGGCAGGCAGGGCGGTACGGGCGGAACAGGTCAGCGCGAC
Source organism: Streptomyces sp. NPDC046909 (assembly GCF_040644695.1). Classification (NCBI taxonomy): domain Bacteria; kingdom Bacillati; phylum Actinomycetota; class Actinomycetes; order Kitasatosporales; family Streptomycetaceae; genus Streptomyces; species Streptomyces sp. NPDC046909. Next base: position 19,487 of record NZ_JBEYXC010000005.1, read on the forward strand.
CCGGGAGCTGATCCTGAGCGCGGCCGAGCGGCTGTTCGCCGAGCGCGGGGTCAACTCCGTCTCCAACCGCCAGGTCAGCGAGGCCGCCGGACAGGGCAACAACGCCGCCGTCGGCTACCACTTCGGCACCAAGGCCGACCTGGTGCGGGCCATCGCCCGCAAGCACGCCGACCGCGTCGAGGAGATCCGCGTCCGCCTGCTGGCCGGACTCGGCGACTCCCCGGACCTGCGCGACTGGGTGGACTGCCTGGTCCGCCCGGTCCCCGAACACCTCGCGGCGCTGGGCGGACCCACCTGGTTCGCCCGGTTCTGCGCCCAGGTGATGACCGACCCGGTACTCCACCAGATCATGGTCGAGGAGTCCCTCGCCTCCCCGTCCCTGCGCCGGATCGTCGACGGGCTGAACCGGTGTCTGCCCGAACTGCCCGCCGAGGTCCGCGCCGAACGCGGCGACATGGCCCGCCATCTGCTCATCCACCTGCCCGCCGAACGGGAGCGCGCCCTCGCCGAGAACCGGCCCGTCCCGCGCGCCAGTTGGCACGACTACGCCACCGGCCTGGCCGACGCCATCGTCGGCATCTGGCTGGCACCGGTGACCCCGGGCAAGGCGGGCACCGGTGACCCGGGGGAAGGCCGAGCCCGCGCGTGATCGGTGAGCGGCCGGCGCTCGCGCGGGGCTCCGGACAGCACGTACTCGTCGTCGCCGGTCCGGACCTGGCCGAACTCCTGTCGGCCACACTGGAGTTGGCCGGATACCGGACCAGCGTGGCCGCGACCGGGACCGAGGCACTGCTGCGGGCCGCCGAGCACCGGTACGACCTCGTGGTCCTGGACGCCGGCCTCCCCGACGTCCCCGAACTCGGCCGTGGGCGCAGACCGCCCGTCACCCACCGGCCACCGGTCCTCTTCCTGACCGCGTACGACTCCCTGGACCGCCTGGTGCCCGAACTCGGCCTGGGCGAGAAGGACTACGTCACCAAACCCTTCCGGGTCGCCGAAGTCCTCGCCAGGATGCGCGTGTTACTCCGCGGGGCGGGCCCGGCACGGCACCACGACGGCGGACCCCGCTACGACGACCTGGTGCTCGACGACACCCTCTGCCGGGCGCGACGCGGCAGTTCGACGCTCGACCTGACACCCGCCGAGTACCGACTCCTGCGCTTCCTCCTCGTCAACGCCGACCGCGTGCTGTCAAAGGAGCAGATCGGACGGTACGTATGGGGAGACTTCCGGGGCGGCAACGCCATCGAGCAACTGGTGTCCCGGTTGCGGCGCAAAGTGGACCGGGACGGTCCGGCGCTGATCCACACCAGGCGGGGCTTCGGGTACTGGCTGGGGCGACCGGAGCCGGAAGAGTGAGCAACTCGTAGGCGAGGAAGGGAAGTTGTGACCTCGCTCAGCGCGGCGCAGGGGTGTGAGCCGGGTCACGTCAGCCTTCTGTCAGGGAACTGACCGCAACCCGTCAGCCCCCTCTGTTTGCATGTGTTCATCGAGGCCTCGCCCCCTTCCCCCCGGCGCTCCGACTCTCGACCGGAGCCCCCCACCACCGAGGAGAACCATGGCCGACACCCTGGCAGTTCCCGAGTTCCCGATGCCCCGGGCGGGCCGCTGCCCCTTCGACCCGCCGCCCGGCCTCAAAGAGCTCCAGGAGCAGGGACCGCTGACGAAGGTACGCCTCTGGGACGGCAGTGAGCCCTGGCTCGTGACCCGTTACGCCGAACAGCGCGCGCTGCTGGGCGACGCCCGCGTCAGCTCCGACATCGACCTGCCCGGCTTTCCGCCCAAGGCCAGCTCCGAGGGCGGCGAGGGCAAACTCAGCTTCATCATGATGGACGACCCCGAACACGCCCGGCTGCGGAGGCTGGTGACGGCCCCCTTCGCCATCAAGAAGGTCGAGGCCCTCAGGCCCGCCGTGCAGCGGATCGTGGACGGTCTGATCGACGACCTGCTGGCCGGCCCGCAGCCGGTCGACCTCGTCGAGGCGTTCGCCCTGCCCATCCCCTCGCTGGTGATCTGCGAACTGCTCGGTGTGCCCTACGAGGACCACGAGATGTTCCAGTCGAACACCAAGACGATGGTCAGCAGCGCCGCCACCGCCGAGCAGCGCAACGTGGCGACCCGGGAGATCGCCGGCTACCTCGCCACGATGATCGGCAAGCGGCTCGCCGAACCGCGCGAGGACCTGCTCTCGAGCATCGCCGGACGCATCACCACAGGGGAACTCGACCATCAGCAGGCCACGGAGATGGCGCTGCTCCTGCTGATCGCCGGGCACGAGACCACCGCGAACATGATCGCGCTCGGCACCGCCGCCCTGCTCGAACACCCCGACCAGCTCGCCCTCCTGCGCGAGACCGACGATCCCAAACTGGTCGCCTCGGCGGTCGAGGAACTGCTGCGCTACCTCAACATCACCCACCAGGGACGACGGCGCGCGGTGACCGAGGACATCGAGATCGCCGGGGAGACCATCAAGGCCGGCGAGGGCATCATCGTCGTCAACGAGATCGGCAACCGCGACCCCGAGGTCTTCGACGACCCCGACCGCCTCGACCTCACCCGCGACGCCCGCCGCCATGTCGCCTTCGGTTTCGGCATCCACCAGTGCCTGGGCCAGCCGCTCGCTCGAATGGAACTCCAGGTCGTCTACGGCACGCTGTACAAGCGCATCCCGACGCTGAAGCTGGCCTGCGCGCTGGAGGACGTCAAGTTCAAGCACGACGCGTTCATCTACGGCGTGCACGAGCTGCCCGTCGCCTGGTGACGGCTGACCGTCCCGCGAACGACCTCGAACCACGTGTGAAGAAGGGGAATCCCATGAAGGTGGAACTGGAAGCCGACAAGTGCGTCGCCTCCGGGCAGTGCGTGCTCGCCGCGATGGACGTCTTCGACCAGGACGACGACGGCATCGCGATCCTGCTGGAGGACCAGCCCGGACCCGAACTCCTCGACGACGTCAAGGAAGCCGTCGCCGTCTGCCCGGCCGCCGCGATCCGACTGGTCAACGAGTGAACCGGATCGTCGTCGTCGGAGCCTCGGCCGCCGGACTCGCGGCGGTCGAGACGCTCCGCCGGGAGGGCTTCGACGGCACGCTCACCCTCGTGGGCGACGAGCCGCTCGCCCCCTACGACCGCCCGCCGCTGTCCAAGCAGGTGCTGTCCAGCGAATGGGAGCCCGAACGCCTGCCCCTGCGCCCGCCGGAGGACCTGACGGCCCTCGCTCTCGACCTGCGCCTCGGCGTGGCCGCGACCGGCCTCGAACTCACCGAGCGCGCCGTGCGGTTGGCCGACGGCTCGGCGCTGCCGTACGACGGGCTGATCGTGGCCACCGGTGTCCGGCCGCGCCGGCTGCCCGGCGAGGGCGCGCATGTGCTGCGGACCCTGGACGACGCCCTGACCCTGCGCGACCGGCTGGGCCCGGGACAGCGCCTGGTCGTGGTCGGCGCCGGGTTCCTCGGCGCGGAGGCCGCCGCGGTGGCCTGGCGGCTCGGCGCCGAGGTGACCGTCCTCGAACCGGCCGCGGTGCCGCTGGCCCACGCGGTCGGCACGGAGGTCGGGCGGATGCTCTCGCAGGCCCATCTCGACCGCGGCATCGACCTGCGCTGCGGAGTCACCGTCACCGAGGTGACCGAGGACGGCGTACGGCTCGCCGACGGCGAAGTCGTCGAGGCCGACGAGGTGTTGGTGGCCATCGGCTCCCTGCCCAACACCGAGTGGCTCGACGGCAGCGGGCTGGCCGTGGGCGACGGAGTGGTGTGCGACGAGTACTGCGAGGCCGCGAAGAACGTGTACGCGGCCGGTGACGTCGCCCGCTGGTACAACCCGCTGTTCGGGACGTCGATGCGGATCGAGCACCGCACCAACGCCGCCGAACAGGGCATGGCCGCCGCCCGCAACCTCCTCAACCCCGAGGCGCGCAAGCCGTTCTCACCGGTGCCGTACTTCTGGTCCGACCAGTACGACATGAAGATCCAGGCGTACGGCTTTCTGCGCGACCACGACGAAGTCGCCGTCGTCGAGGGCGACTTGGCCGAACGGCGGTTCGTCGCCGCCTACCGCACCGGCGACCGCGTCAGCGGCGCCCTCGCGGTCGGCATGCCGCCCAAGGCGATCCGGCAGTGGCGCCAGGCCATCGCGACCGGGGCCGCGTGGAGCGAGACCGTACCGGCCGCCGCCTGAGGCAGGGGCGCCGAGGGAAGCGGCCCTCGGCGCCCCGACCGGTCAGTGACCGAGCCGGATCCGCGTCACCTGATCCTCACCGGCCGCCCCCGCACCGGACTTGTCCACCACATACGCCGAACCGTCCGCCACCTCCACATGGTTGGGGTTGGCGCCGGTGGCCACCGTCTCCTCCACGACCCCCTTGCGCGGATCGACCACGGTGACGTTCGCGGCGCTCCGGTTGACCACCACCACATCGCCGGAGCGCCCGTCCGTGGCCACCGACAGAGCGCCCGCCCCGGTGGCGACGGACTTCTCCACGACCCCCTTGCGCAGATCGACGACCGACACGGTGCCCGCGGTCTGGTCGGCGGTGTAGGCCGTACGGCCGTCCCTGGACAGGGAGACCGAGATGGGGCCGTCACCGGCCGGTACGAACCGCGGGGTGTCGGAACCGGGGGAGACCTCGATGATCCGGTCGTTGGACAGGTCGGCCGCGTAGACCTTGCCGGTGCGCTCGTCGACGGCGAGTCCCGCCGGACCGGCGCCCTCGACCGTGACGCGCCGCTTCTCCTCGAACGTACGGCTGTCGAAGGCGACCAGGGTGCCGTCGCCGAAGCCGCTCGCCCACACCGTGTCGTGCCTCTCGTCGACGACGATCTCGCGGGCGTGCGCGACGCCCGGCAGCGTGGCGAGATGCGCGCCGGTGCGCTGGCTGTAGACGGCGACCGAGTTGTTACGGGTGTTCGTCGTCCACACCGTGTTGTGCTCGTCGTCCACGGCGATGCCGTAGACCGCCTCGACGGCGCCGGTCGTGGTGTCGGTGACCGGCGGGGCGTACGTGGCCTCGACCTGGAGGGTGTCCGGGTCGACCTTCAGCAGGCTGGAGGTGCCGGTCGGCGGGCGGCCCACGGAGACGGTGACCCAGAGGGCGTCGTTCCGCTCGGAGTACGCCGACTGGTAGAGGCCTCTGACCAGCGGGGCCGTGGTGGCGGTCGAGACGGCGGAGGCCGGGCCCGACAGGGTGAGGGTGATGCCTGCGGCGAGGGCCACGGCGACGGCCGCGGCGGCGCGGGTGGAGATTCCGGACATGGTGATGCGACTCCCTTGTGGGTGGGTGATCAACTGGTGGGGAAGGTGGCTCAGTTGGCCTGCGGGCGGCGGCGCACCACGAACACGGTCGTGGCCGCTGCCCCGGCGGCACCGCCCGCCGCGGCTGCCGCCGCGGACCAGGCGATGGTCGCGTAGGAGACCGGCGCCTCGACCGACGCGGCGGCGAGGGTCTTCGGCGTCGTGTCCGGTGCGGTGGTGGAGGACGACTCGGCACCGCCCGCCGCGGTCGTCGTGAACCCGACCTTCAGTGAGGTCGGCGGGTTGGGGGCCAGGAAGCGCAGCCAGTGCGCGCCCACGGAGGTGTCCGCCGGGATCGTCACATCACCCTCGTACGAGCCGTCCTCGTCGGCCTTCCACTGGCCGAGGATCGCCTCGTCGTCGAGCTTGATGGTGACCGTCTCACCGGCCGGGAACTTGGTCACCTTGAAGTGGAGTTGCCCGCCCGGCTGCACCTCGCTGGCGGTGATCTCGGCCTTCGCGCCGGCGGAGTTGGTGGCGCTCGCCGGGGCGCCGGACGCGGCCGGGACCGGGGTCGCGGAAGAGGCCGCGGCGGTGGTCGAGGACGCGGTCGTGCCGGAGGTGACGGTGAAGGCGGCCTTGAGGCTGGTCGCCGGGTTCGGGGCGAGGAAGCGCAGCCAGTGGGCGCCCTTCGTGGTGTCCGACGGGACGGTGACGCTGCCGGAGTACGAGCCGTCGGAGCCGATGGTCCACTGGCCGAGGATCTCGCTGTCGTCCAGCTTGATCGTCAGGCGTTGACCGGCCGGGAACCCGGAGACGCGGAAGGAGACCCTGCCGCCGGCGGCCACCTGGGAACCGGCGGTGATGGACGCGGCCGCGGAGGCCGAACTGCCGCTGCCGGAACCCGAGGTGTCCGTTCCGCCGGAGCCGCTGCCGCTGCTGCTTCCGGAGTCGGAGTCGTCATCCGAGGAGTCCGACGCGGCTGCCTTCACCGTGATGTCGGACTTCAGGCTCGTCGCCGGGTTCGGTGCCAGGAACCGCAGCCAGTGCGCGCCCGCCGACGTCGAGGAGGGAATGGTCACCGTGCCCTTGAAAGTCCCGTCGGAGCCCACGGCGTCCGACCACTGGGCGAGGATCTCGCTGTCGTCCAGCTTGACCGTGACGGTCTGCCCCTCGGCGAAGCCCGACAGGGCGAAGGAGACCTTGGCGCCCGCCGTGACGGTGGAGGCGCTGGTCAGCTCGACGGCGGGAGTGGCCGTGGTCGCACTCGCGGAGGGTGTCGGCGAGGGCGTGGGCGTGGGCGAGGGTGACGCGGACGCGCTCGTCACCGTCAGGCTCTCGCTCTTCACGCTCGTCTGCGGCGCCAGGAACCGCAGCCAGTGACCGCTGCCCTCGCTCGCGTCGGCCGGAATCGTCACCGTCCCGGACACACTGCCGTCGTCGCCGATCGTGAACTGCTTCAACAGCGTCGTGTCGTCGAACTTGACGCTCAGCGTCGCCGCGGCCGGAAACGCGGACACGGTGAACGACACCTCGCCGCCCGGCGCCACGGAGGTCGTGCCCAGCGTGACCGCGGGTGTGGCCGCGTCCGCCGCCAGGGCCACCTGGTCGGTGAGGTCGGTGGTGTCCACCGTCGCGGCGCCCAGCACGGGCAGGGCGAGCGCGCCGAGCCCGAGGGTCGCACCGGCGGTCAGGGCGAGGACACGGCCACCGCGTCGAGGCCGGGATGGTCTGTGAGAGGTCATGAGAGCTGCTCCTGGCAGATGAGAGGGATACGCGAAAGATCACAAAACGAGATGAGGTTAGGCTGGCCTAATCGAAAGAACCGCCTCGTCATCCGGAGCCCGCCCGCATGCCCGTGCCGACCGTGTCCGAGCCGCCCGAGGGCACCCCGCACCACCCGCCCCGCCTGCCGCGCCCCCACCCGGTGCCCCGGCTCACGGCACCGGCCCGCGCGCTGCCCGCGGAGGGCTCCGCACCGCACGAGACCGAGGCGTTCTGGGCGGACGTCCGCCGCCGCGGCACCCCCCTCGTCGGCCCCGACCCGCAAGGCACCGATGACCACGCGGCCGTGACGTTCCTGTGGCGCGGCACCTCCGCCACCCGCACCGTCCGGGTCCTGCCGAACAAGCTCGGCGACCCCCGCGACCCCGACGGCAACCTGATGACCCACGTCCCCGGCACCGACGTCTGGCACTGGACGCTCCGACTGCGCCACGACTGGCGCGGCACCTACGACCTCCACGTCGACGAGGGCGAGGGCCCCCGCCGCCGCACGGACCCGTTCAACACCCGCTCCCTGCCCCACCGTTGGGACGGCGAGCCGGTGCCGTACGCCGAACTCCCCGCGGCGCCCGACGCGTCGGACTGGCAGCCCAGGCCCGGGGTCGAGCAGGGCACCGTCACCGAGCGGAAGCTCCACGGCCGACGCGTCTGGCTGTACCAACCACCCGCGCCCGCCGAGGACGTGCCGGTCCTCGTCCTCCTCGACGGCGAGCACTGGCAGCCCCGCCTCGGCCTCTCGACCCTCCTCGACAACCTGATCGCCGACGGCCGCATCCCAGCGATCGCCGCAGTGCTCCCCGAGGCCGTCGACGAACCGACCCGCTGGGCGGAACTGTCCTGCCGCCCCGAGTACGTCACCCACCTCGCGGACGAACTGCTGCCCTGGGCGGCCGCCCGGCTGCCGATCACCGCCGACCCGGCGCGCACCGTGATCGCCGGCCAGAGCCTCGGCGGGCTGACCGCCGCCTACGCGGCCGTGTCCGCGCCGCACCGCTTCGGCAACGCCCTCGTCCAGTCGGGCTCGTTCTGGTGGCCCGTAGGCGACGACACGGAGTGGCTCACCCGCGTCCTCGCCGGCACGCCCCGGCTCCCGGTGCGGTTCCGGCTCTCCTTCGGCGAGCAGGAATGGGTGGCCCTGCCCGCGGCCCGCCGACTGCGGGACACGCTCGCGGCCCTGGGGTATCACGACTCCTCCTACCGGGAGTTCAACGGCGGCCACGACTACCTCTGCTGGCGCACGGAACTGGCCGACGGCCTTGTGGAGCTCCTGGGCCGCTGACCACACAGGCCGCCGCCCAGCCGACGGGGACGTCGACATCGGCGACCGTCCAGCCCGGCAGCTGCGCCGGGGCGAAACCCGCACCGACGTACACGTCCCCGAGCGCGCTCAGCGACAGGCCCTCGCCGGTCGCCTTGAGGTAGGCCTCCTTGCGGGTCCAGCAGCGCGCGAAGGCACCGGCGCGCACACCCGGCGGCATGCCCGTCAACTGCTGCCGCTCGGAGGGGTGCAGGCCCCGGGAGGCCTCCTCGGCGACGCGTGGCTCGGGCACGCGCTCGACATCGACGCCGACCGGTACGGAGGCCAGCCCGAGCAGGGCCAGGCCGCCCGAGTGGGAGAGCGAGTAGTGCACCCCGGCTCCGGCGGGGCCCGCCACCGCCGGGCGTCCGTGCGGGCCGCCGCAGCCGGGACAGGGCAGCCGGGTCAGCCGCACCGAGGCGGCTGGTACACCCGTGTAGGCGCTGAGCACCCGGCGCAGGGCGCTGTGCGCGGCCACGTAGAGCGCCCGCTCGGCGGGCCGCCGCAGCGCCGCCGCACGCCGCTGTTCCTCGGCGTCCAGCAAGGAGAGGTCGAGAGGGGTGTCCGCCGCCGGAGCCCGTACGACCCACAGCAGCGGGCCGTGCGAGAGCTTGCGCGGGCACAGTCCCGGCCCGCGCACCAGGACCTGCGGAGCGATCGCCGTCGTCATCCCCGCCCCGCCTCCAGCCGGATCGCACACGCCTCGTAGGGGGCCGGTCCGAAGCGGACCTCCCAGCCGGCCGGGATGTCCCGCCAGACCGGCCACAGCGACAGGCGGCCCTCGGCGTTCTCCAGCACCAGCCGGGGCGGGCCGGGATCGAACGGCGTCATGCGTCCAACTCCTTGAGACGGGTGGTGAGACGGGCCGCGATCTCGTCGAGGTGCCGGTCCCGCATCAGCTGCGGATGTGTGCAGTCCAAGTCGTGGTTGACGATCGACCCGCTCACATGCGGCCGCCACGCCTCGCGGGTCAGCCAGTCCTCGGCGCGCGGGGCGGCGGCCGTGAAGAACAGCACGTCGCCGTCGTAGGGCCGGTGTTCGTGCTCGCGCATCATGCGGGCGTGGTTCGGGACGATGTCGACGATCCGCGACAGCGTGTGGTCGGACAGCCCGGCCAGCGGACTCCCGGCCCGGCGCAGTGTCGTCAGCACGTCCTCGCGCGTCCGCTCGCCGGTGCGGTCGAAGCCCGCCATCCGCAGCACCGCGGTCAGCGCGTCGCCCTCCTCGGGCGCGGGCCGCTCCCGCCACTGCTCGGCGGGGAACGCGTCCAGCAGCGCGAGGAGTTCGACCCGTTCACCGGCCTCCTGGAGGAGCACGGCCACGGTGTGCGCGAGCACCCCGCCGACCGACCAGCCCAGCAGCCGGTACGGTCCCCGCGGCTGGAGCTCGCGGATCCGGTCGGCGTAGTCCTCCGCCTCCTCCTGGAGGCTGCCCGGCAGCGGCTCACCGCCGACCAGCCCGCGCGCCTGGACGCCGTACACCGGCTGATCGGGGCCGAGTCGGGCGGCCAGCCCGGCGTAGCACCAGGCGATGCCGCCGGCCGGGTGGATCGCGAACAGCGGAGGCTTCGGGCCAGTGGCTCGCAGAGGCAGTACGACATGCAGGGCGTCCCCGGAAGCGGGCCCCGCGGCGTCGAGCCGGGCGGCCAGTGCGGCGGGCGTCGGTGCCTCGAAGAGGGAGCCGATCGTCAGCTCGGCGCCGAACTCCTCCCGTACGCGAGCCACGAGGCGCACCGCGAGCAGTGAGGTGCCGCCGAGGTCGAAGAACGCGTCGTCCGGACCCACGCGTCGGACGCCGAGCACCTCGGCGAACAGCCGCGTCAGCGCCTCCTCGCGGGGACCGGACGGGGCGCGCCCGCCCGAGTCCCCGGCGAAGACGGGAGCCGGCAGTTCGCGGCGGTCCAGCTTGCCGTTGGGGCTGAGCGGGAAGACGTCGAGGGCGACGACCGCGGCCGGGACCATGTGTTCGGGCAGTTCGCGGGCCAGGGCGGACCGGACCGCCTGAGGGTCGGCGCCGCCGGTGACGTACCCGACGAGCCGGTCCTCCAGGACCAGCGCGCAGGAGCCGTCCACGCCCGGATGTGCCGCCAACGCGGCCTCGATCTCGCCGAGTTCGATGCGCTGGCCGCGCAGCTTCACCTGGTGGTCGGTGCGGCCGAGGTACTCGACCTCGCCGTCGGCCGTCCAGCGCGCCAGATCGCCCGTGCGGTACATCCGGGCACCCGCCGGACCGAACGGGTCGGCCACGAACCGGGACGCCGTCAGCTCGGCCCTGTGGAGGTATCCGTCGGCCAACTGCGCGCCCGCCAAATACAGTTCGCCGGGGATCCCGGGCGGACAGGGTTGCAGCGCCGCGTCCAGGACGTACAGCCGGGTGTTCCACACCGGCCGCCCGATCGGCACCGGACCCAAGGCCCCGGGGACACAGGCGTGATACGTCACGTCCACGGCGGCCTCGGTCGGCCCGTACAGGTTGTGCAGCCCGACGCCCGACAGGGTGCGCGCGAAGGCGCCCGCCGTCTCGCGGGGCAGGGCCTCGCCGCTGCAGAACACCCGGCGCAGGCCGCCGCATCCGGCCGCGTCGGGCCCGGCGAGGAAGACCTGGAGCATCGACGGCACGAAGTGGCAGGTGGTGACGGCCTGTTCGCGGATCAGCCGGGACAGGTAGGCGGGGTCCTTGTGCCCGCCGGGCTCCGCGACGACCAGGGTCGCGCCCTCGCGCAGCGGCCAGAAGAACTCCCACACCGACACGTCGAACGACGACGGCGTCTTCTGCAGCACCCGGTCCCCGGCGGTCAGCCCGTACTCGTGCTGCATCCAGCGCAGCCGGTTGTCGATGGCCCCGTGCGGGACGACGACCCCCTTCGGGCGGCCGGTGGAACCGGACGTGTAGATGACGTACGCGGGGTGGGCCGGGGTGAGCGCCCGTGGCGGGGCCACCCACAGCCGGTCGGACACGTCGGTCTCGTCGAGGACGACGAGCGGGGTCCCGGAGTCCTCGGGCAGACGGCCCGCCCGGTCGGTCACCGCGCACACCGGCGCCGCGTCCTGAAGCATGTACGTCAGCCGCTGGGCCGGATAGTCGGGGTCCAGCGGCAGATAGGCCGCCCCCGCCTTCAGTACGGCGAGCAGCGTGACGATCAGCTCCACCGAACGCGGCACCGACACCGCCACCACCGCGCCGGGAACGGCCCCGAGCGAGCGCAGATGATGGGCCAACTGGTTTGCCCGCACGTCGAGTTCCGCGTAGGTGAGGGTCGTGTCGCCGAAGACCAGTGCCGTGGCGTCCGGGGTGCGGGCCGCCTGGGACTCGATCGGACCGATCAGGGTCGTCGGCGGCAGGGCGCGCTCGGTGCTGTTGAACTCGCTCAGGACCAGGGCCTGTTCCGCCGGGGTCGCGATCGGGTGGACGGCGAGCGGGAGGTGCGGGTCGGTGTCGGTGAGCCGCTCCACGAGCCGCAGGAACCGTGCCTGGTGTGCGGCGAGTTCGGTGTCCGTGTACAGGGCCGGGTTGCCGTCGTGGTCGATCCGCAGGCCGCGGCCGTCCGCGCGGTCGTAGATGTTGACTGTGAGGTCGTCCACCGGGCCGGCCGACAGATTGCGGGCCCGGGCTTCCGAACCCGCGAAGTCGACGCCGTAGTCGAAGGGCATCACGTTCACGAGCGGGCCCACCAGACCGCGGTTCTCGCCGAGCAGGCCCAGGTCGCGGCGGATGTCCTCGTAGCGGTAGCGCTGGTGCCGGCGGACCTCGCGGATGCCGAGCACGACCTGTCGTACGAGCTCCGCGAAGCTCGCGTCGGGGGTGACGGTCAGCCGCAGCGGGAGGACGTTCATGACCATGCCGGGCACGCGCAGGGCGACCGAGCCCATGCGGCCCATCATGGGCAGGCCGAGCACGATGTCCGTCCGTGCGGTGGCGCGGGCCGTGTAGAGGGCCTGCGCGGCGATCAGCACGTCGGGCCACGTGGCGCGCAGCCGTGCGGCCAGCTCGCGCAGGCGCTCGGTGGTCTCCGGCGCCAGGTGGGTCGTACGGCGGAGGAAGGTGCGGGACGGGAGCGCGCCCCGGCCCGCCAGCCGGGGTGCCTCCGGGCGGTCGCCGAAGGCCTGGGCCCAGTGGGCGCGGTCGGCGGTGAAGGCGGGGGAGGAGCGGTAGTCGGTGTCGTCCGTGACGAGGTCGGCCAGGGCGCGGAAGGTGCGCGGGGCGGGCTCCTCGCCGCGGACGAGGGCGGAGTAGACCTCGGCGGTGCGGCGGACCAGGAGAGAGTAGCCGTAGCCGTCCATGACCAGGTGGTGGATGCGCTGGTACCACAGCCAGCGGTTCTCGCCGACGCGGAACAGGGCGTGCCGGAACAACGGTCCCTGCGTCAGGTCGCACGGCTCGGCGAGGTCGGCGCGCATCCATGCCTCGGCCTGCTCGGCGGTGTGCCGATCGCTGACGGTGAGGGGGAGTTCGACCGACTCGCGGACGCGCTGGCACGATCCGTCGGGTGTGTCCTCGATCACGACGCGCAGCGCCTCGGCCTCCGCCGTGACCCGGCGCAGGGCGGCGGCGAAGAGGTCCGGGTCGAGCGGGCCGTCGATCTCCAGGACCTCGGCGGTGTTCTGGGCGGGGCTCAGCGGGTCGAGGGCCTGCGCGAACCACATGCCCGACTGGGCCGCGGTCAGCGGCAGCACGGTGTCGGGGGCGAGGGTGATGGTCATGACACCCCCAGCCGGGCGGCCCAGGCCGCGATGGCGGGCTCTTCGGCGAGGTCCGCGAAGTCGGCCTCGACGTCGTGCCGGCGGCGCCAGCGTTCCAGCAGCGTCATGATGCGGACCGAGTCCAGGCCGTAGTCCACGAGGTTCTCGTCCACGGGTATGTCCTTCGGGTCCTCGCCGAGACACTCGGCGACGTCGGCGTGGATCTCTTCCACGGTCAGGGTCATGGCTCAGGCCTCCTTGAACAGGGCGTCGGTGGTGGTCACGACCGCGCAGCGGCCCGCGGCCCAGCGCAGGGCCATGGCGTGGTCCTCGGGGGAGAAGTCGGCGACCGCGTCGGCCACGACGAACGCCTGGATGTCCCGCGTCCACGCGTCGGCGGCGGTCATCAGCACGCCGATGTGCGCGTACACGCCCACGATGACCAGCTGGTCGCGGCCCCATCCGGTGAGCAGGTCCTGGAGGTCGGTGCGCGCGAAGGCGCTGTACTTCCACTTGGTGAGGGTCGTGTCCCCCGGCTCGGGGGCGACGGCCTGCGGTACGGCGAGCGCCTCGGGGTCGTCGGCGACTCCCGGTCCCCAGAAGTCGAGCTGGAGGCCGCGTTCCTCGGGGGTCTGGCCGCCGCGCTGGGCCGAGTAGACGACCGGGACGCCGAGCCGGCGGGACTCCTTCAGCAGCCGCGCGGTGTTGTCGAGCATGCCGGTCAGCGGCTGCTGTCCGGCCGGGAAGGCGGACAGGAAGTGCCGCTGAAGGTCATGGACGAGCAGCACGGCGCGCGACGGGTCCGCGGTCCAGGCCACGCGGTTGGCGGGCAGTTCGGCCGGGGCCGGGAGGAAGTAGGAGGGGATGGCGGGAAGTGCCATGGGAACAGGGGCCTTTCAGGACTGCTCGGCGGCGGACCGCAGCTGCTTCTTGCTGACCTTGCCGACGCCGGTGTGCGGGAAGACGTCGACGAACTCGACGAGATCGGGGACCTTGTAGGCGGCGACACCGCGGTCGCGCACGAACCGTTTGACCGCGACGGACTTCAGCGGCTCGGCACCCTCGCGCAGGATCACGTAGGCGAGGGAACGCTCGCCCAGGTACTCGTCCGCCACCGCGACCACGGACACGTCGTGCACCGACGGATGGCCCAGGATGATGTTCTCGATCTCCTCCGGGGCGACCTTCTCGCCGCCCCGGTTGATCTGGTCCTTGGCCCGCCCCTCGACGACGAGATGGCCGGTGGCGGTGCGTCGCACGATGTCGCCCGTGCGGTAGAAGCCGTCCTCGGTGAAGGCGGTGCGATTGTGCTCGGGCGCCCGCCAGTAGCCGCGGATCGTGTACGGGCCGCGGGTCAGCAGATGCCCGAACTCCCCGTCGGGGACGTCGTTCCCGGCGTCGTCGACGATGCGTATCTCGTCGTCCGGGGAGATCGGCAGCCCCTGCGTGGTGACGACGGTCTCGAAGTCGTCGTCCAGTCTTGTGTAGTTGACCAGTCCCTCCGCCATGCCGAAGACCTGCATCAGCCGGCACCCGAGGGCGGGCTCCAGCCGGCGTGCCGCCTTCTCGCTGTACTTGGCGCCGCCGACGAGCACCAACTCAACGCTGGACAGGTCGTGTTCAGCGGATGCGGCCGCGCCGGTCCACACCAGGGCGAGCGGCGGCACCAGTCCCGTCATGGTGATCCGCTCCCGCTCGATCAGCGGGAACGCCGTCGCCGGATCGGGCTTCGGGCACAGCACCGACGTACCCCCGGCGTAGAGCACGCCCAGCCAACCCGGGGAACTCATCGGGAAGTTGTGGGCGGCGGGGAGCGTGACGAGGAAACGGGTGTCCGCGTCGACACCGCAGATCTCGTTGGAGGCCCAGAGCGAGTACAGGTAGTCGTCGTGGGTGCGCGGGATCAGCTTCGGGACGCCCGTGGTGCCGCCGGACAGCTGGAGGAAGGCCAGCTCGTGCGGTTCGGGCCCGACAACGGGCTCGGGTTCGCGCGGGATGGCGGACAGTGCCGTGTGCTCCCCCGGGTCGCCGACCACGAACACGTGCTTCAGGCCCGGCGTCTGCTTCCTCACCCGGGACGCGAGGTCGCGGTGGTCGAAGCCGGCGTGCCGGTCCGGGATCACATACGCGACGGCGTCGGCGAAGGAACAGAAGTACTCGATCTCTGTGTCCCGGTGGGCGGGCAGCGCGTACACGGGGAGGGCGCCGATCCGGAACAGCGCGAAGACGACCTCGACGAACTCGCCGATGTTCGGCAGCTGTACGACGACTCGGTCGCCGCGGGAGATCCCGCGCTCGATGAACCCGGCGGCCAACCGGTCGGCCCGCTCGTCGAGTTGGCGGTAGGTCCAGGTACGGCGTTCGGGAGCCGGGTCGATCAGGGCGATCCGGTCGGGGTGCGCGGCGGCACGGGC
Organism: Streptomyces sp. NPDC046909; assembly: GCF_040644695.1. Classification (NCBI taxonomy): domain Bacteria; kingdom Bacillati; phylum Actinomycetota; class Actinomycetes; order Kitasatosporales; family Streptomycetaceae; genus Streptomyces; species Streptomyces sp. NPDC046909. The sequence continues at coordinate 34,893 of NZ_JBEYXC010000005.1, forward strand.
GCGCAGCACGCCGCCGAAGGTCTCGCCGCGCCAGTAGCCGGCGGCGCGGTAGCGCTCGGCGAACTCGGCGGGCCAGGTCGGGGCGTCCACACCGGGAGTGAGGGTCACAGCGAGGCCCCCACCGCGTGCAGGAACGTACGGAACTTGGCGGCGGTCTCCGCGGTCTCGGCCTCCGGCGACGACGCGGCCACCACCCCGGCGCCCGCGAACAGCCGCAGCGCCCGCCCTTCCGCCTCGGCGCAGCGGATCGTCACGACCCACTCGCCGTCGCCGTCCGCGTCCTGCCAGCCGACCATGCCGGTGTAGGGGCCGCGGTCGAAGGGCTCCGACTCGGCGATGACGCGCCGGGCCAGTTCGGTGGGGGTGCCGCAGACCGCCGGGGTGGGATGCAGCGCGGACGCCAGGTCCAGCGCGGTGGTGTCCGGCGCCGCCAACTCCCCGGTGACGGTGGTGGACAGGTGCCACATCGTGGCGGTGCGTACGAGGGTGGGGCGCTCGGGGACCTCGATACGGCGGCAGAACGGGGCGAGGGCCTGGCGTACGGCGGCCACGACGACGGCGTGTTCGTGCAGGTCCTTCTCGGACTCCAGCAGCGCGACCGCGCGCCGCACGTCCTCGGCGAGGTCACCGCTGCGCGGCGCCGACCCGGCAAGGGGGTTGGCGGTCAGGCGGCCGCCCTCGCGGGACACCAGGAGTTCGGGGCTGGCCCCGATCAGGGTGCGGCCGGGGCCGCTCGGCACGGCGAAGGTGTAACCGGCCGGGTCGCGCTGGGCGAGGCGGCGCAGCATGGCCCGCAGATCCGGCTCGCGCCGGGAGGTGAGCTCCAGGGTGCGGGCGAGGACGACCTTGTCGAACTCCCCGGCCCGCATCCGGGCGACCGCGGCGGCGACGGCCGCGCCGTACCGCTCGGGCGCGGGGACCTCCCGCACTTCCCAGTCGGGCCGGCCGTCGTCGTGCGGCACGGGCAGCGCGACGAGCGGGTCCTCGCGCAGCGGCGGCGCCCAGTGGACCATGTCCGGGACGGCGAGCGCGGGCGGGGCGTCCGGGGCGAAGGGGATCGAGCCCACGACGACCGGGGCCGGGGCGTCCGGGCGGCGCAGCGCGGCCAGGGCGTCGCGCACGCGGTCGGTCAACGGGCCGCTGCCGTGCGGTATTCGGGCGGTGGTGCCGCGGCCCAGCAGGGTGCGGTGCGGGGTGGCGAGGAAGCGGTCGGTGGCCGGGCGGTAGGCCTCCAGAAGGGCGGTGGCCGCGCCGGGGGCGACCAGCGGGGTCGTGGGTTCGTGCAGGGAAACAGGCATGGGTGTCTCCAGTGGGGAGGCAGTGGGGAGGCGCGAGCAGGGGAAGTGCGCGTGGGGGGGAGGGGGAGGACAGGCGTGGGAGGGGGTGGGCGTAGGAGGGGTCAGGCGCGCAGCGTCGCGCCGCCGTCGACGTACAGGTCGTGCATCGTGATGTGGCGGGCCCGGTCGGAGACCAGGAAGGCGACCGCGTCGGCGATGTCCGCGGGATCCGCGATCCGGCCGAGCGGGATGCCCGTGCGGTACGTGCTCGCGTCGCCCTCGATGACCCGCCGCGCCGCGCTCTCCTCGTCGTCGGACGTCCACAGGGCGCGCTGCATGTCGGTGAGGGTGGAGCCGGGGGAGACGGTGTTGCAGCGCACGCCGCTCGCCGCGACCTCCAGGCCCAGGCACTTGGTGAACATGACGGCCGCTGCCTTCGAGGCGGCGTAGGCGGCCATGCCCGTGCGCGGGATGCCGGCCGCGTTGGAGGCGACGGTGACGATGCTGCCGTGACCGCGCTCGGCCATGCGGCGGGCGACGGTGCGGGAGACGTGGAAGACGCCGGTGGTGTTGACGGCGAAGGTGGCCGCCCAGTCCTTGTCGGTGAGGTCCACGACGTGCGCGGGACGCAGGACTCCGGCGACGTTGACGGCGATGTCGAGGGGGCCGAGCGTGTCCTCCACCTCGTCCACCAGGGTGTCCACGGCTGTGGCGTCGGTGACGTCGAGGGCGCGGGAGGTGACGCCGTCCCGGACGGTGAGCGGCCCGGTGCCGGTGACGTCTAGGGCGTGGTGGGTGCCCCCGTTCCGTTCCGCGGGTGCCTCGATGTCCGTGGCGACCACCCGCGCCCCCTGCGCGACCAGCGTGGCGACGACGGCCCGCCCGATCCCCCGGCTCGCCCCCGTGACGAGGGCGAGCCGGCCGTCGAGTCCCGCGCTCATGAGGCGAGCGCCTTCGTCAGGTCGTCGAGGACGATCCGCGCGGCCAGCGGTCCGCCCGCGCTGTTCCACGCCGAGCCCTCGACGACGACCACGTGGCCGTTCTCCTCCGCCGTCAACTTGCCGAAGTTCGTGACCTTCCGCGCCTCGGCGTAGGCCTTCTCGCCGTCGGCCTCGTCGCCGAGGGTGCCGAAGAACAGCCAGTCGCCGTCGATGGTGGACAGCTTCTCCAGGCTCACCGGTTCGCTGTGCCCGGCGCTCGCGCCCTGCTGGTCCTTCGGCCGGGTCAGGCCGAGGGCGGAGAGGGTGGAGCCGACGTGTCCGACGCCCTTGCCCACCACGGAGGGTGCCCCGTTCTGCCAGCGGACGACGCTGACGACCGCGCCGGCGTTGGTGCCGAGCTTCTTCTTCGTGGCGGCGACGTCCGTGTCGAAGTCGCCGAGGAACTTCTCGGCCTGCGCGGTCTTGTTGAGCGCGTCGGCGGTCGCGGTGAACGCCTTCTTCCAGTCCTCGTTGAGCTTGGCGGTGACCACGGTCGGAGCGATGGCCTGGAGTTTGGCGACCTCGCTCTTCACCGCGGTCGTCTCGTCGAGCAGGATCAGATCCGGTTGCAGCGCCGCGAGCTTCTCCATGTCGGCCTCGGCGACGGTGGCGACGACCTGGGCCTTCGTCGCCTTGTCGGCGAGATACGAGGACACGCCGGTCTGGCCCCGGCCCGCCGTGGCGCCGACGGGCTCGATCCCGAGGGCGAGGGCGGCATCCAGCGTGGGCTCGCTGAGCGTGACGACCTTCCGGGGCGCGCCGGGCACGTTCACCTCGCGGCCCCGGGCGTCGGTGATCGTACGTGTGTCCGTGTTTTTGGCAGCCGTGCTGTCGCTCCCGCCGTCGTCACCGCAGCCGGTCAGAAGCAGGGCTCCCGTGACGACAGCGAGGACCGCTCGACGGGAGGCACGTGCAGAGGACATGAGGGGATGGCTCCTTACGGATTGCGGAAACTAAGGGTGTGGATTCGGTCGGCGACCGAGGCCGTGGATTCAGTCGCCGAGCAGACGCGCCAGGCCGTCGGCGAGCGCACCGTGCCAACAGGCGTAGTCGTGGCCGCCGTTGAACTCGTCGTAGGTCACCCGGTGGCCCTTGACGCTCAGCACCTCGTGCAGGGCACGGGTGTGGTCGACCATGGAGCCCTCGTGCAGCCCGACGTCGAGGTGGACGGTCATGGCCGCGCGTTCGCCGGCGGCGAGACGGCTGACGAGCCAGGGCAGGCCGAACACCGGCGGTTTGGGCCCGCTGAGGGCCGGCAGTCCCGGCCGCCACCACAGGGAGGGCGACTGGGCGAGCACCTTCCCGAACCGCTCGGGCCGCAGGTGGGCGGCGTGCAGGGCGGTCATCGCGCCGAGACTCTGCCCGGCGACGACCGTCCGCGCCGGGTCGGTCGTGAGCGGCCAGCGGCCCGCCGCCCAGGGCAGCAGTTCGTCCGCGAGGAAGGTCACGAAGCCGTCCCGCGCCCCGAGTTCGCGCCATCGGGCGTGCCGGTCCACGGCGTCCGGCGCCAGTACCGCGAGCGGCGGCAGCCTCCCGTCGGCGATCAGCGCGTCGAGCGTGTCGCCGAAGCCGAGCCGGCCGAACCACATGTCGCCGTCGCTCAGCAGCAGTACGGGCAGCGGTGTTCCGTCGTGGCCGGGCGGCAGGTACACCCAGGTGTCGCGCTCCCCGCCGAGTGCCGCGGCGGTCACCCGGTGCCGCTCCACCCGCCCGGCCGGGACGCCCCCGCGGCGTCCGGCCCAGGGCTGGGCGGGGGCGTGCGGGAGGGCGAACACCGAGGCGTCAACCAGGCCCCAACGCGTCGGCATCGAGCGGGAGTTGAGAGGATCCGGAGCCGCGTGCACGGTCAGCGACCGCAGCCGCTGCTGCAACTCGCCCGGGTCCGTGGGCGGTTCCTTGGGCGAGATGTCCGCGGCCATGCGATAGGAGCCGCGGTGATCGGCGCGCAGCCGCAGCCCCAGGTGCCAGATGTCGGTGCCGGGCACCCGTACCAGCAGGGAACCGGCCAGGTGGTCGCGGTCGACGATCCGGTTGGCGAACAGCAGCACTTGACGGGTGGCGCGGTGCCCCCGCCAGAGGAACGTGACGATCCGATGGCCCGGTTCGTCCTCCAGCTCCTCCACGAGCGGCGTGCCGAGTCGCTCCACCTCGTCCCAGAACTCGTCGGTGAGGACGGTGCGTCGGCGGTCGTCGGCGCCGGCGAGCTGGGCCACCAGGCGTGCGACACGCGGCCCGGTGACGCGGGCCGGGCGCACGTCGTTGCGGGGGTCGCGGAGGGCTGGTGCAGGGATGACGGGCATCTCTCCTCTTCTCGTCGCCGGGGCGGCCCGCGAGTTCGTCCTCTTCGCCGTCAGGGCGGCCGCGGGCAAGGGGTATGGCAAGATCTGTCGACGAAATCGTCAACAGTAGAAGTTAGGTTAGCCTAAGCTAAGCACATGTCCATAGGAATGCGACCCCGGCTCGGAGGAATCCGGCGACCGGCGGCGGACCGCTCCCGCGCCTCCCTCCGCTCGGCGGGGCTGCTGCTCGGCCTGGCCCTGCTGGCCGCGACTGTCGCCCTGTCACTGGCCGTCGGCACCCAGCGAATCCCGCTCGACCAGGTCTGGTCGGCGCTGTTCGCCCCGTCGGGCACCGAGAACGACGGGATCGTGCGCGAACTCCGGCTGCCCCGCACCCTGATCGGCATCGCCGTCGGAGCCGCCCTGGGCCTGGCCGGGGCCGTCATGCAGACGCTCACCCGCAACCCGCTCGCCGACCCCGGACTGCTCGGCGTCAACGCGGGCGCCGCCGCGGCCGTCGTCACCGCCATCGGCGTCCTCGGCATCACCTCGTTCACCGGCTACCTGTGGTTCGCCCTCGCCGGAGCGGCCCTCGCCGCCACCGCCGTCAACGCCCTCGGCGGCGGCCGCCTCGCCACCCCGGTCCGCCTCGCCCTCGCCGGAACCGCCGTCAACGCCGCCCTGTTCGGCTACGTCAACGGCCTCCAGCTGTGGGACCTGAGCACCCTCGACGAGATGCGCCACTGGTCGGTCGGCACCCTCGCGAAGCGCGACCCGTCCCTGCTGCTCACGGTGGCCCCCCTGCTGCTGGCCGGCGCCCTGCTCGCCCTGGCCCTCGCCCGCCCGCTCGGCGCGATCGCCCTCGGCGAGGACCACGCCCGCGCCCTCGGCACCCACATCCGGCGCACCCGGGTCCTGTCCGTTGTCGCCATCACCCTGCTGTGCGGCGGCGCGACCGCCGTCTGCGGGCCGATCGGCTTCATCGGCCTGATGATCCCGCACGCCGCCCGCGCCTTCTGCGGCCCCGACCCGCGCTGGCTGCTCCCGTACTGCGCCCTGTACGCCCCGGCCCTGCTCCTGGTCTCGGACGTCATCGGCCGGATCGTGGTGCCGCCCTCGGAGATCGAGGTCGGCACGGTCACCGCGTTCCTCGGCGGACTGCTCTTCATCCATCTCGTCCGGCGGCGGAAGGCGGTCCGGCTGTGACCCTCGTGCGCACAAAGCGCTGCTCCCTGCGGCTCGACCCGCGCACGCTGCTGGTCTGCGCCGCCGTCGCCCTGCTCGCCGCGTGCGCGACGGTCCTCGCCGTCGGCACGGGGACCTACGACCTGACGCCCCTCGAAGTGCTGCGCACCCTCGCCGGGAACGGTCCGCCCGGCGCCGAGTTCATCGTCGTCGACCTGCGGCTGCCGCGCGCCCTCGTGGCGCTGCTCGCGGGTTTCGGGATGGGCCTGGCGGGCGCGGTGTTCCAGTCCCTGACCCGCAACCCGCTCGGCAGCCCGGACGTCATCGGCTTCGGCAACGGCGCCTCCGCCGGGGCGCTGGCCGCGATCATCCTGTTCGACGCGGGCGACGCCCAGACGGCGGCCGGCGCGGTGTGCGGCGGATTCGCGACCGCCGCCGCGGTCTACCTCCTCGCCTGGCGGCGGGGCGTCCACGGCGTCCGCCTCGTCCTCGTCGGCATCGGTGCCTCCGCGGTGCTCGGCGCCGCGACCGAGTTCCTCTACGTCCGCGCCGACATCGGCAAGGCGGCCCAGGCCGCGAGCTGGATGATCGGCTCGCTCAACGCGCGCGACTGGGGAGACGTCCGTATCGCCGCCCTCGGCCTGGTGCTCCTGCTCCCGGTCGTCCTGGTGTACGCGCGCAGGCTGACCATGCTGGAGATGGGCGACGACACCGCCGCCGCCCTCGGGGTGCCCCCGGAACGCAGCCGTCTGGCGCTGCTGTGCGCCGGCACCGGTCTCACGGCGATGGCGGTCGCGGCGGCCGGACCGATCCCGTTCGTGGCCATGGCCGCACCCCAGCTCGCCCGCCGCGTGACCCGGGCCGCCGGCCCCAACCTCCTGCCCGCCGCCTGGACGGGAGCCCTGCTGGTCTCCGCCGCCGATCTGGCCACCCAGCGCGTCACGGGTTCGGCCCTGCTGCCGGTCGGCGTGGTCACCGGAGTCGCGGGCGGCGCCTATCTGGCCTGGCTGCTGCGCGGGGAGCGCAGGGCGGAGCGGCTGTGAGGCCGGGCCACTACGACCGGCGCAGTACCTCGCGTCAACGCACGCAGTAGATTACTTGAGTTACGCAACAAGATGGTAAAGTGGCTCGCATGGCCACACTCCCGCTCCCCGAGCTCCCCGAAGGCCCCGCGTCTCAGGAAGTCATAGAGATCGAGCGGGCCCTGACCCGCGTCACCTACCTGAGCACCCGCGCCCGCCAGCACGACCGGCTGATGGCCCTGGCCGGAGTCCCGCTGGACCGCGCCGCCGTCGCGCTGCTGCGGCAGATCGCGGACTCCGAGCCGCTGCGCCCCGGGGAACTGGCCAACCGGCTGGGCGTGGAGGCCTCGCACGTCACCCGCACGGTGCAGCAGCTCCAGAAGACGGGATACGTCACCCGGGTCCCGGACCCCGTCGACCGCCGCGCCCAGCGCATCGAACTCACCGAGGCCGGACAGCAGGCCATCGACCGGGTCCGGGACGCCGGCGCGCGCGGCATGCAGCTCGCCCTGTCCGAGTGGACGCCGGACGAGCTGGGGCAGCTCGCCACCCTCTTCCACCGCATGGTCGACGACTTCCTGGCCTACGCCATCGACGACGAGACGGAACCCGCCACCACCGCCTGATCCCCGGCGCCCGGCTCCCGCAGCCCGCACAACAGCAGCCGGCCCACCGCCGGCAGGGCGATCAGCGGGAGCAGCGCGCTCCGCAGCGACGTGGCATCGGCACCCTCAGCCGCCTCTTCCGCAGCGAGCTCGGCATGACCTTCCCGCAGTGGCGCACCCAGTCACGGCTCTACCACGCGCTGCGCATGCTCGCGGACGGCGCACCCGGGCACCCGCAACCGCCTCGCCCCATAAGCGAAGAGGCCGCCGTACGACCTGCTTGTACCGTCCAGTAATATCGCGCGGCAAGCCCCCCATAGGAGGAACCGTGCCCCGGTCCCCACGCTCACCCCTGCTGCTGGCCGGTCTGCTGGCCGGCGTAGGGGTCACCCACTTCACCTCGCCGCGCTCCTTCGACGCGACCATCCCGAAGTTCCTGCCCGGATCGCCCAGGACCTGGACCTACGCCAGCGGCGTCGCCGAGTTCGCGCTGGCGGCGGGGCTCGTGGCGCCCCGCACCCGCAAGGCCGCCGCCCTCGCCTCTGCCGCCTTCTTCGTCGGGGTCTTCCCGGCGAACGTGCAGATGGCCGTGGACTGGCGCCACCGCCCCACCCCGCAGAAGGCCGCCGCGATAGCGCGGCTGCCCCTTCAGGTGCCCCTCGTCCTGTGGGCCCGCAACATCGCACGCGACACGGAGGGCCAGGCATGAGCGCACGCATCGACGTCGGCGACAAGATCGAGGACTTCGAGCTGCCCGACGAGACCGGCACCCCGCGCAGCCTCACCTCGCTGCTCGCCGACGGGCCGATCGTCCTCTTCTTCTACCCCGCCGCGCTGACCGCCGGCTGCACCGCCGAGGCCTGCCACTTCCGCGACCTCGCCGCCGAGTTCGCCGCCGTCGGCGCCCGTCCGGTCGGGATCAGCGGTGACTCCGTGGAGCGCCAGCAGGAGTTCTCCGGCAAGCACGCGCTCGGCATGCCGCTGCTGTCCGACGCCGACGGCACCATCCGGGAGCGGTTCGGCGTGAACCGCGGGTTCTCGCTGGCGCCCACCAAGCGGATCACCTTCGTCATCGCCGAGGACCGCACCGTCCTGGAGGTCGTCCGCAGCGAGCTGCGCATGAACACCCACGCCGACCGGGCCCTCGACGCCCTGCGCGCCCACCGCAAGTGACGTACGAGTCCTGGTAGCCGTACCGAGGTTGTTGCGGTGCGGCAAAGGGACCATCCTGGACGATATGGAGCACGCCTCCGCCGTGGTGGTCGTCGACGCCCGCGGCACGGTGACGGGGTGGAGCGACGGTGCCCGGCGGCTGACCGGATACCCGGCCGAGGAGGCCGTGGGACTCGCGGTGCGTGAGCTGCTCGCCGAGGAGCCGCCGCCCGACGTCATGGCGGCCCGGGCCGGCACCGTCGTCGTGCGGCACCGGGACGGCACCCCTGTCGCCCTTCCGCTGCGGGCGTGCGAGGTGCTGGGCCCGGACGGATCGCCCGGCGGCTTCGTGATCACCACCGAGCAGCCCGGCGGGGCGGAGCCGACCCTCGCCGGGCAGGCCTTCCAGCAGGCCTCGATGTCCATGTCGGTCTTCGACCCGCAACAGCGCTATCTGCGGCTCAACGGTGTCGCCTGCCAGGTCATGGGCGTGCCCGAGGAAGCGCTGCTCGGCCGGTTCTTCCCGGAGACCGTGGAGGACGCCGAGCACAGCCGGGGCTTCCACTGGCATCTGCGGAAGGTCGCCGAGACCGGCGAACCCCTCCACTACGAGAGCTACACCCGCGCCCCGTCCGGCAGCCGCTACCACGCCTGGAACATCGAGATGTGGCCGGTCCGCGACGCCGTCGACAACCTGGTCGGGGTCGCCCTCGCCGCTTTCGACAGCACCGAGCAGCACTGGGCCCGCCGGCGCCTCGCCCTGCTCAACGAGGCCGCCGACGCCATCGGCACCACCCTCGACGTGGTCCGCACCGCCGAGGAACTGGTCTCCCTCGTCGTGCCGCGGTTCGCCGACTTCGCCAGCGTCGACCTCCTTGAATGGGTCCTCGGCCCGGACGAACCGCCCAGCGCGATGCCCCAGGACATCGTCCTGCGCCGCGCCGCCCACGGCTCCGCCCATGAGGGCACCCCGGAGGCCGCCGTCCACCTTGGCGCGCTGGACGTCTACCCGCCGTACTCCCCGCCCGCCAGGGCCCTGCGCGAGGGCCGGGCCGTGCTCAGCCGGGCCGGCGAGCCCGCCTTCGACCGCTGGGTCCGCGAGCGCAACGCCCTCGCCCCGCAGGGCCGGCCCTACCGCGAGGGCACCCACTCGATGCTGGCCGTACCGCTCAAGGCCCGCGGCATCACGCTCGGCGTCGCCGTCACCGTCCGCATCGGCCCCACCGACCCCTACGTCCCGGACGACGTCGCCCTCGCCGAGGAACTCGCCAGCCGTGCCGCCGTCTGCATCGACAACTCCCGCCGCTTCGCCCGCGAGCGCACGACCGCGCTGGCCCTCCAGCACAGCCTGCTGCCGAGGGGACTGCCCGGACAGGCGGCCGTCGAAGTCGCCCACCGCTATCTGCCCTCCGGCTCGCTGGCCGGGATCGGCGGCGACTGGTTCGACGTCATCCCGCTCTCCGGCAGCCGCGTCGCCCTCGTCGTCGGCGACGTCGTCGGCCACGGCATCACCTCCTCGGCGACCATGGGCCGCCTCTGCACCGCCGTCCGCACCCTCGCCGACGTCGACCTGCCGCCCGACGAACTCCTCACCCACCTCGACGACCTCGTCACCCACCTGGCGGCCCACGACACCGACGACGACGTCGCCGAACTCGGCGCGACCTGCCTCTACGCCGTCTACGACCCGGTCTCGCGCCGCCTCACCCTGGCCGCCGCCGGACACCCGCCACCCGCCCTCGTCCTGCCCGACGGCACCGCGGAACTCGTCCCCCTGACCGCGGGACCCCCGCTCGGCGTCGGCGGACTGCCCTTCGAGGCCACCGAGATCGAACTCCCCGAGGGCGCCGTGGTCGCCCTCTACACCGACGGCCTCATCGAGGACCGCGACCGCGACGTCGACCACGCCACCGGCGAACTGTGCCGCGCCCTCACCGCACCCGCAGCCACCCTCGACGCCCTGTGCGACACCGTCCTGAAGGCCGTCCTGCCGGAGGAACCGAGCGACGACGTGGCCCTCCTGCTCGCCCGCACCCGGGCACTGGGCGCCGACCGGGTCGCCACCTGGGACATCACCCCCGACCCCGCCAAGGTCGCCGACGCCCGGCAGGCCGCCACAGAGCAACTCACCGCGTGGGGCCTGGACGAGACCGCCTTCGTCACCGAACTCGTCGTCAGCGAACTGGTCACCAACGCCATCCGCTACGGCACCCCGCCCGTCCAACTGCGCCTGATCCGCGACCGCACCCTCATCTGCGAGGTCTCCGACGGCAGTTCGACCTCACCCCACCTGCGCCGCGCCCACGCCTACGACGAAGGCGGGCGCGGGCTCCTCCTGGTCGCCCAGCTCACCCAGCGCTGGGGCAGCAGACAGACCGGCTCCGGCAAGACCATCTGGGCCGAACAGCCGCTGCCCCCGCAGTGAGCACTCGAAAACGACGGCTACTGGAAGGGGCAGCCCGGGTTCGGCACATCCTCCGAGAACGGCGACCCGTGCGGCAGCACGTACAGCACCTCCAGCACCAGCGGGGTGTCGCCCAGGTTCCGGCCGAGGTGCACATCGCTCGGCCCGCCCGGCTCCCGTACGACGGTGCCCTTCGGATAGACCCCGTCGACGGCGCAGTCGGAGTGATAGTGCGTGAGCGTGCCCTGCTTCACGTACCCGACCACCAGGCCGTCGTGGTAGTGCCAGCCGGTCGCCTGCCCCGGCGGCACAGTGATCTCTCTGAGCGTGTAGTCGGTGTCCCCGACGGTCACTTGGCTGATCAGCTTGGCGGTGACCCCGGGGCCCGGCGGTGTCGCCTGGGCGACCGTGCCACAGGCGAGGGTGGTGGCCGCGGCCACCACCCCGGATATGCCGACGCGGAGCGAGGTGCGCATACGGGGCCTCCTGACGCTGGAGCGGAAGATCGACGATGTTCCCGCTGCGAACATAGAGGCAGGGAAGGCGAGTTCGGGCCGGATTCCGGTTATCGCGGAAGACGTTCACCTCTGCTCGGTCGGCTGTTCGACGTCCCCGCCCGCGCCGGCACTGACCAGCCCTGTCTCATAGGCGACGATCACGGCCTGGACCCGGTCACGGAGACCGAGCTTGGCGAGGATCCGGGCGACATGCGTTTTGACGGTGGCCTCGGCGAGGTGGAGGCGGGCGGCGAGTTCGGCGTTGCTCAGGCCTCGGGCGAGCAGGCCGAGGACCTCCAGTTCGCGAGGGGTGAGCGGGGCGAGGTCGCGGTGGAGCGCGGGGACGTCGGCGCCGTACGTCTGGGTCTGGGCGGCGAAGCGCTGGACCAGCCGGCGCGTGATCGTCGGCGCCAACAGCGCGTCGCCGGTCCGGACCGTGCGGACGGCCGCGGTCAGTTGCTCGGGAGTGACGTCCTTGAGGAGGAACCCGCTGGCTCCGGCGGACAGCGCCGCGTAGACGTACCGGTCGAGGTCGAACGTGGTGAGGATGATGACCCGCGGGTGGCCGGAGGCGCCGGTGAGGATGCGGCGGGTGGCCTCCAGGCCGTCCATCTCGGGCATGCGGACGTCCATCAGGACCACGTCGGGACTGGTGCGGCGGACCGCCTCGACCGCCTCGACCCCGTTGGTCGCCTCGGCGACGACCTCGATGCCGTCGGCCCGGAGGATCAGCCGGAATCCGGTGCGGACCAGGGTCTGGTCGTCGGCGAGGAGCACCCGCAGCGGCTCGGTCACGGTGCCTCCAGGGGGATCAGAGCCTCCACACGGTAGCCGCCGGTCAGCCGTCGGCCGGTGCTCAGGGTGCCGTCGTGGACGGCGAGACGCTCGCGCAGCCCGATCAGTCCCCGCCCGCTGCCCGTGGCCGCGCCCGCCTTTCCGCCGGTGTCGGTGACCTCCACCCGGAGCCGCTCCGGCCCGAAGTCGACGGTCACGGCGGCGGTGGCGCCGGACGCGTGCTTCACGGTGTTGGTGAGGGCTTCCTGGACCACGCGGTAGGCGGCGAGTTCGAGGCCGGGCGGAAGAGGGCGCGGCCGGCCGGTCACGGTCAGCTCGACGGGCAGTCCCGCGTCCCGGACCCGTCGCACCAGCGTCTCCAGTTGGCCCAGGCCCGGCTGTGGGGCCAACTCCGGTGACGCGCCGGCCAGTTCCGCACCACGGCCGTCCGTCCCCGCGTCCTCGTCCGTCATGGTGAGCAGTCCCATGACATGCCGCAGCTCGGTCATGGCCGACCGGCCACCCGCCTCCACGGCGAGCAGCGCCTCGTCGGCCTCCTCGGGGGAGCTCCTCATGATCTTGCGGGCGGCGCCCGCTTGGATGATCATCACGCTGACGTTGTGCGTGACGACGTCGTGCAGTTCGCGGGCAATCCTGGCCCGCTCGTGCTCGACGGCCCGGCGCAGTGCCGTGGTTTGTTCGCGTTCCAGGGCGGTGAGCCGGGCGCGGCCCTCGTCGGTCCGGAGTTTCCAGGTGCGCAGTCCGACGGCGGCCACGGCCATCGGGGCCAGGATCAGCAGGGCGATGTAGTCGTTGGGGACGATCGGTGTCAGCGAGTCCCCCGAGGTGCCGACCAGGAGGACCGACACCGGCAGCGCCGCCAGGGCCGCCACCCGGTACGGGCTGTACACGGCGGCGCTGTAGACGGCGATGACGAACGCGTAGAAGGTCAGCCGCAGAACGCTCTGCGGTGTCGCCAGGGTCGCCGCCGTCACCACGCACAGCACGGCCAGCGGGTAGCGCCGGCGCAGCGCCAGGGCGCCGGACGCGACGGCCGCGAGCGTCACCATGAACGCCAGGCCGCCGGGGCCGGACGGGCGCCGTACGACGTGCGCCACCCCGGGGGCGATCTCCCGCACCAAGACGACATCGGCGTTGTCGATGCCGTAGTAGACGGTGGTGATGCCGAGCACCAGGGCCACCAGCGCGTCGAACCGCCAGGCGCGCAGGGTAGGTCGCAGAGGGGGGCCGCTCGGATGCCGGGCGTCGCGGACCGTCCGGCGGGCGTCGTCCCGAAGCCGCCGCAGCGCCGTACGTATGTCCGTCACCGGATCATTCTCCCCGCCGCCCGGAGCCACGGAGTCCGTCCCAGCGGCCGATTCCCGCCGCACCGGATACATCGCCCGCCTACATCGCAGGGATGACATCCTCGCGGCGCATCCAAGGGTGGTACCGCAATGGGTCCGGCCGGGCGACGCGTACGGGCCGGGCCCGCTCCTAGCGTTCACGCAGCCAACTGCCCGTACCCGACTGGCCGTACCCGAGGAGCCTTTCATGACCCTGCCGGTGATCGAACTGCGCGAGGTGAGCCGTCGCTACGACGACGGTCCGCCCGCCCTGCACGAGGTGTCGCTGACCGTGCGGCCCGGCGAGGCGGTGGCGATCCTCGGCCCGTCCGGCAGCGGCAAGTCCACGCTGCTGAATCTGATCGCCGGCCTGGACCGGCCGGACACCGGGACCGTCACCGTGGACGGGGTGCGGGTGGACCAACTGGGCGAGGCCGGAGCGGCGTTGTACCGGCGGGCGAGGGTCGGCATGGTCTTCCAGTTCTTCAACCTGCTCGACGACCTGACCGTCACCGACAACGTCATGCTGCCCGCCCGCCTCGCGGGCATGCCCCGGGGCGAGGCGTCCCGCCGCGCGGCGGAGCTCCTCGAACTGCTGGGCATCGACCGCCACGCCCGCGCCCACCCCGGCCGGTTGTCCGGCGGCGAGCGCCAACGCGTCGCGGTGGCCCGGGCGTTGATGAACCGCCCGGCGCTGCTCCTGGCCGACGAACCGACCGGGGCCCTGGACACGGCCGCCGGGCAGGACGTCAGCGAGCTGCTCACCGGTCTCAACGCCGAGGGCCAGACGCTTGTCGTGGTCACCCACGACCTGGCGCTGGCCCGCTCCTGCACCCACCGCACGGTCCGGATCGCCGACGGCCGGATCACCGAGGACGTCCCCACGCCGGCCGTCGCCCCGGAGACCGTCCGATGAGCGCGCTCGGCCGGGTGGTGCGCTCGGGAGTGGGACGACGCCGGGTGCAGACCCTCGTGATCGGGCTCGCCGCGCTGATGGCGGTGGCCTCGTCCGTCCTCGGCGGCACCCTGCTCATGGCCTCCGGCGCCCCCTTCGACGACGCCTTCGCCTGGCAGCACGGCGCGCATCTGTCCGTGCAGTTCGACGCCGGCAAGGTCAGCGCCGGGCAGTTGTCGCGGACCAAGGACGCGCAAGGGGTGAGCGGTGCGGCCGGACCCTTCCGTACGGCGACCCTCACCCCGCGCTCCGACGGACTGGGCGGCCCGGGCTGGCCGTTGACCGTGGTCGGCCGGGGCGACCCCGGCCGGGACGTGGACGAGGTCGCCCTGCTCGCCGGGCGGTGGCCCGCGCGTGACGGCGAGATCGTGGTGTCCGCCGACTCCTCGCTCCTCCCGACCCTGGGCATGAAGGTCGCTTTCCCCGATCCGCCCGGCGCCCCGACCCTGACGGTCGTCGGTCTGGCCCGCTCGGTCACCCGGACCGCCGACGCCTGGGTGCTGCCCGCCCAGATGCCGGCGCTCACCGCGCCCGGCAGCGGCGGCTACCAGATGCTCTACCGTTTCACCGCCGCCGACACCGCCGCGCGGATCACCGCGGGCGGCGAGACCGTGACCCGGTCCCTGCCGGAGGGCGCGGCCGTCGGCGAACAGTCCTGGCTGACCGTGCAGCGGAATGCCGAGCGCGACACCGCCGTCTACGTCCCGTTCCTCATCGCGTTCGGCGTCCTGGGCCTGGTCATGTCGGTGCTCATCGTCGGCAACGTCGTGGCGTCGGCCGTCGGTTCGGGAACCCGCCGTATCGGCGTCCTCAAGGCCGTCGGCTTCACTCCGGCCCAGGTCGTACGGGCCTACGTCGGCCAGGCGCTGGTCCCCGCCGCGGTCGGCACGGTTCTCGGTGTCCTCACCGGGCACCTGCTCGCCGTCCCGGTGCTGGCCGACGCAGAGGAGGTCTACGGCACCTCGTCCCTGACCGTGGACCCGTGGGTCTACCTGGCGGTGGTCGCCGGGATGCTCGGCCTGGTGGCGGCCACCGCGTGGGTCGGCGCCTGGCGGGCCGGACGGCTGCGCACGGTCGACGCGCTCGCTGTCGGGCGTACCGCTTCGACAGGGCGCGGGCGGTGGGCGGCCCGGCTGGCCGGACGGCTGCCGTTGCCCCGGCCGGTCGCCCTGGGGCTGGCCCGGCCCTTCGTCCGGCCCGCCCGGGCGCTGGCCATGGGCACGGCGATCCTGTTCGGCACCGTCGCCGTCACCTTCACCGTGGGGATGAGCGCTTCGCTCGGCGAGGTGATGAGGGCCAGGGCCCATGACGCCGCCGATGTCGTGGTCCCCGTGCCCGTGCCGGACTTCGGGGCCCAGGACCCCGCCTCCGCCAAGATGCCCGACGTGGACCCCACCGCGGTCGCCACGGCCATCGAGACCGCCGCCGGAACCGGGAAGTACTACCGCGTCGCGACGGTACGGGCCACCGTGTCCGGCCTGACCGGCACCGTCGACGTACGCGCCGTCACCGGCGACGCCTCATGGGGCGGCTACACGCTGGTCTCGGGCCGCTGGCTCGCGAAGCCCGGCGAGGCCGTGGTCCCCACCCCCTTCCTGACCGCCACCGACACCCACGTCGGCGACACCGTCACCGTGACCGGTCTGGCCGCGCCGGTCACGGTCCGGATCGTCGGCGAGGTCCTCGACCCGCGCAACGACGGCATGCAGGTCTACACCGACGCCGAGACCCTCACGGCCGCCCACCCCGACCTGACGGAGACGAGCCATCACATCGCGGTCGCTCCAGACACCGACGTGCCCGCGTACGTCGACGCGCTGAACAGGACCCTGACACCGCTCGGCGTCACCGCCCGGGCCGGTGGACTCGACTCCGGCGGTGACATGGTCGCCACGCTCAACGCGCTGTCGGCGATCCTCACGCTGATGCTCGTCGCCGTCGCCGCGCTGGGTGTGCTCAACGGCGTACTCCTCGACACCCGCGAGCGCGTCCGCGAGATCGGCGTCCACAAGGCGCTCGGGATGACCCCGCGGCAGACGGTCGTCATGGTCGTCGCCTCGGTCGTCGTGACCGGACTGGTCGCGGGCGCCCTGGGTGTGCCCCTGGGCGTGGCCGTGCACGGCTGGGTCATCCCGGCGATGGGCGAAAGCGTGGGCCTTCACCTGCCCGGTTCGGTGATCGCCGTCTACCACGCCGCCGAGCTCCTCCCGCCGGCACTCGGCGGCCTGGTCATCGCCGTCTTGGGCGCGCTGCTGCCCGCGGGCTGGGCGGCGAGGACTCGGACCGCCAGGGCGTTGCGAACCGAGTAGTCCCCGCCCCGCGCCTGCCCTCGCCCCTGCCTCAGAACTCCTCGTGCACCTCCGGATCCCCACCGCTGCGCCGGTGCGCCCGGTCCGTGAGGGCCGCCAGTTGGGCCGGGCCCAGTTCGAAGCCGAAGATGTCCAGGTTCTGCCGCTGCCGCCCGGGGTCCGACGACTTCGGGATGGGCACGGCGCCGAGCTGGGTGTGCCAGCGCAGGATCACCTGTCCGGGCGTCACCCCGTGTGCCTCGGCGACGCTGACGACGACCGGGTCCTCCAGCAGCGCGGTGCCGCGGTCCAGGGGGCTCCAGCTCTCCGTGACGATGCCCTTCGCGGTGTGGAAGGCGCGCAACTCGTCCTGCGGGAAGGCGGGGTGCAGTTCGATCTGGTTGACGCTGGGCAGGACCCCGGTCTCCTTCTCCAGCCGCTCGATGTGCTCCGCCGTGAAGTTGGAGACGCCGATGGACCGGACCAGGCCCTCCTCGCGCAGCTTGATCATGGCCCGCCAGGAGTCGACGTACTTGTCGACGCGGGGCAACGGCCAGTGGATCAGGTAGAGATCCACGTAGTCCAGGCCGAGGCGGCGGCGGGACTCCTCGAAGGAGGCGAGGGTCTCCTCGTGGCCGTGGTGCCGGCCGGGGAGCTTCGTCGCCACCACCACCTCCTCGCGGGGGATCCCGCTGCGGGTGACGCCGAGACCGACGCCGGCCTCGTTGCGGTAGTTCGTCGCCGTGTCGACCAGGCGGTAGCCCAGCCGCAGGGCCTCCGCCACCGCCACTTCGGCCTCCGCGTCGGTCATGGGCCAGGTGCCCAGGCCGATGGCCGGGAACTTCGTACCGTCGTTGAGCGTGTGTACCGGGATGCTGATCACCGCTGGACCTTCCCTCGACTGTGTCGTGCCTCCAGCCTCACGGATAGGGTGAGCCGTGATCAACCGGACGGGTGGGGGATGAAGGCGGCGGACGGCATGGACGGCACCGAGGAGAAGCGGGCGGCGGGCGGACGTCCCACGTCGAAGGACGTGGCCCGGCTCGCGGGCGTGTCGCACACCGCGGTCTCCTTCGTGTTCAACGGCCGCGCCGAGGGCAACCTCTCACCCGCCACCCAGGAACGCATCCGGCAGGCCGCCGCCCGGCTCGGCTACCGCCCCGACCCCGTCGCGCGCGGCCTGCGCCGCCGCCGTACGGCCGTGATCGGACTGGTCACCGACGAGATCGCCTCCTCGCCCTTCGCCGGCCGGCTGCTGCGCGGCGCCATGGAGACCGCCTGGGGCAGCGACCACCTCGTCCTGACCGTCGACTCAGGCGGCGACCCCGCCAAGGAGGACGCGGCGGTCGCCGAACTCCTCGACCGCCGCGTGGACGGCATCATCTACGCCGCCATGTCCCTGCGCCGCGTCCGCGTCCCCGAGGGCCTGCACCGCACCCACTCCGTCCTCGCCAACTGCGTTCCCGAGGACGACTCGCTGCCCGCCGTCGTCCCCGCCGAGCGCGCGGGCGGCCGTACGGCGGCCCGGCTGCTCCTCGACGAGGGGCACCGCAGGGTCGCGATGATCGGCGGCCAGGACGACATCGCCTCGGTCGAGCGGCTGCGCGGCTTCCGGGACGCGCTGCGGGCGGAGGGGATCACCGTCCCCAAGGAGTGGGTGGTACGCAGCGGCGGCGAGATCTCCGGAGGCTACGAGGGCGCGCTGCGGGTCCTGGAAGGCGTCCCCGCCGACCGGCGTCCGACCGGTCTCTTCTGCTACAACGACCGGGTCGCGGCGGGCGTCCTGCACGCCGCGACCCGGCTCGGCCTCGCCGTCCCCGAACAGCTGTCGGTGGTCGGCTACGACGACCAGGAGCACATGGCCGCCTTCCTCACCCCGGCCCTCACGACCGTCGCCCTGCCGCACCGGGCGATGGGCGAGGCCGCGGCCCGGCTCCTCCTCGACTCCATCGACACCGGCCGGACGCCGCCCGCGACGGTACGGCGCCTGGCCTGCCCGGTGATCAGCCGTGCGTCGGTGGGACCTGCTCCCACCCTGTGACCGCCGCCCCGGCACCGGTGACGACGAGCTCCGGCACATCGCCCGGCCGCATATAGACCCGCTCGGTCACCGTCGCCCGGTCCCCGACGAACACCTCGAACAGCGAGCCGTCGACCAGGATCCGCACCTCGTCGGCCGGAGCCCGCACCACGACCGGGGCGGAGCCGTCGGCCCGGGCCCGCGGCCAGTCCGCACGGTCGAGCGTCACCGTCCCTTCGTCCGGATCCAGTACGACGGTCAGTTCCGCACCCGACGCGGCCCGCAGGAGACTCACGGCGGTCCGGCCCGACGCGGTCACCGTCAGGTCGTACGACGACGGCAGCGGCGTACGCCCGCCCGGCGCCGTCACGAACGGCTCGGCCGCACGCAGCAGTTCGAGCTCCGGAGCCGGTACGACCCTCAGCGCCCCGTCGGCATGGACGTCCACCACGCGCGGCGCGGTCAGGACGCCGGCCCACCCGGCGTGATCGACCTCGCTCTGCTCGCGGGCCTCCCAGGACCAGCCCCACATCAACGCCCGGTCGGGTTCCTGGAGTACGGCGGGCGCGTAGAAGTCCCGGCCGTGGTCGAGGCGTCCGCCGGTGCGGGTCTCGAAGCGCAACTCGCCGTCCTTCAACGGCTGGAGACGGCCCGTCAGATAACCCGTGGCGCACGGGTCCCCGTCCCACAGCGACACCAGCAGCACCCACTCCCCGCTCGCCGTCGCGTACAGCTGAGGGCACTCCCAGCCGACCGCCTTGTCCCCGAACGCGTCCAGTGCGACCGGGTCGTTGCCGTCGAGCAGCACCCCGGCGAATCGCCAGTCGGACAGGTCGTCACAGTCGTACACAAGGACGGAAGGGGTCCCGTCGGCGTGCCCCGCGCCCACCAGTGCGCAGCGTCGGCCCCCGCTGCGGAACACGAACGGGTCGCGGAACATCACCACGTCCAGACCGTCCGGCGGGCCGGTCACGACGGGGGTGGGCAGGGGCTTCCAGTCGGTGAGCGTCTCGTCCTCCGGCATCAGGGCCCGCGCCAGACAGATCGTGCCGAGCCCGGTGTGGTGCCGGTCGACGCCGGTGTAGACGGCGGTCGGCACGCCGTCGTCGTCGACCACGCACCCCGACCAGCAGCCCGCCTCGTCGGGGCCGCCGGGGGTCGGGGTGAGGGCGATCGGGTGGTGCTCCCAGTGGGCGAGGTCGGGGCTGGAGACATGGCCCCAGTGGACGTTCGCGTGGACCGGGGCATCCGGGTTGTGCTGGAAGAACAGGTGATAGCGGTTCCGCCAACGGAACGGCCCGTTCGGGTCGTTGATCCAGTTCGCGGGCGGACGGACCCGGAACCGGGGGGCGCCCGGGGTGTGGCTCAACGGTTGACTCCTGCGGAGGTGATGCCCTCGCGGAGAGGGCGCTGGCCGACGAGGAACACGGCGAGGGCGGGGAGCATGGACAGCACGACACCGGCGAGCACGACCGAGATGGAGCCGGTGCCGAGGTTGCCCTGGAGGGAGACCAGGCCGAGGGGGAGGGTGTAGTTCTGGCCCGAGGTCTCCAGGATCAGCGGGCGGAAGAACTCGTTCCAGTGGTAGTTGAAGGCGAGGACGCCGACGATCGCCAGGCCCGGCGCGGCCAGCGGCGCGTACACGGACCGGAAGATCCGCCAGGGGCCGCAGCCGTCCAGCATCGCCGCCTCACCGAGGTCCTTGGGCATGCCCAGGAAGTACTGGCGCATCAGGAAGGTGCCGAAGGCGGTCGGGAAGGCCGGGATGATCAGACCGAGCAGGGTGTCGGTCAGCCCCATCGACTTGAGCACCAGGAACACCGGCACGATCGTGACCTGCAAGGGGACCATCATGGTCGCCAGGACCAGTCCGAACAGCGGCTTCTTGAAGCGGAACTCGAGACGGGCGAAGGCGTAGCCGGCGAGGCCCGCGGTGATCATCTGGCCGACCGCGATCAGGGCGGTCACCAGGGTGGAGTTCAGGGCGAGCAGCCACACGTCGATCTGGTCGAAGACCCCGCGGTACGACTCCACGGTCGGACTCGTCGGAATGATCTTCGGTGGCAGATCGAAGGACTCCGCCGGGGTGCGCAGCGAGGTGGAGACGGTCCAGATGACCGGTCCCAGGGTCAGCAGGGCGCACACCGCCAGTGCGGCGATCCGCGCCCAGGGCGCGAGCTGGTGGCGCGCTCGGCTCACGGTCATAGTCGCTTGGCTCATGGAGGACTCACCCGGCTCACTGGTAGTGGACGAAACGCCGGCTGAGCCGGAACTGGAGGGCGGTGACCGCCATGATCAGCACGAACAGCAGCACACCCACCGCGGAGGCCTCACCGAAGCGGAGCTGTTCGAAGGCGCTCTCGTAGATGACCATCACCACGGTCCGGGTGGAGTCACCGGGCCCGCCGTTGGTGAGGACGTACGGCTGCTCGAAGACCTGGAGCGCGTTGATGATCCCGACCACCGACGCGACCAGCAGGGTGGGGGAGAGGAGCGGCAGGGTGATGCTGAGGTGCTTGCGCAGACCGGTCGCCCCGTCGAGGGAGGAGGCCTCGTGGATCTCCTTGGGGATGTTGTTGAGGCCGCCGACGAAGAGGAGGAACGAGAAGCCGAACTGCTGCCAGACGTAGACCAGGACGACCGTCGCCATCGCCGCGTTCTCGGACGTCAGCCAGGGCACCGGAGCGATCCCGACCGTGCCGAGGAGCCAGTTCACGACCCCGAAGTCCTGGTTGAACAGGTACTTCATCACCACCGAGATCGACGCGGCGGACAGCACCAGCGGGAAGAAGAACGCCGAACGGAACACCGAGCGCAGCCACATCGGCATCCGCCCGTTCACGGCGAGCGCCAGGACCAGGGCGATCAGCAGTTGCAGCGCGACCGCGAACACCATGAACACGAGCGTGTTGCGGAAGGAGACCAGTACGGTCGAATCGCCGAACACCTCACGGTAGTTGGCGGTCCCGGCGAAGCTCGGGTCGTCGATGACGTTCCAGTGGAAGAGGCTCAGCACCACCGAGCCGATGATCGGCACGACGGTGAAGACGACGATGCCGACGATCGTGGGCGCGAGGAAGAGGGTGGCGAGGAGCCGGGTGCCGCGGTCGCGGGCGGACCGGCGGGGGACGCTCGCCGGGGCCGTGAACGTCCTTACGGGTGTAGCTATCTGAGTGTTCGTCATACGTCACGCTCCATGGCCTTCTCCAGGTCGCCCTGCATCCGGCGCAGCGCGGGGGCCACCGAACGCCGGGAGGCCAGCGCGGTGCCGGTGTGCTTGAGGAGCACCTGCTCGACCTCGGCCACCTGGGGCGGGGCGGGGATCGGGCCGGTGTCGGGGAACTTGTCGAGGGTGTCGTAGAAGACCTGCCAGTGCTTCGGGCCGATCTCCGCGTAACGGTCGGCGGTGAGCATCGAACGGCGGGCCGGGGTGGTCTGGTTGGTCTCGAACAGCCGCATCAGGGTGTCCCGGCGGGCGGCGTACTTGATGAACTCCCAGGCCTCGTCCTGCCGCTTCGAGGTGCGCAGCAGCGCGTAGCCGGCGGCGCCGAACTGCATGCGCTGGGTGCGCCAGCGCGGGAAGTACTGCACGTCGAAGCTGTCGGCCTCCATGCCGGCCAGATGCAGACCGCCCGCCCAGAAGCCGCCCGCCGGGGTGACGCCGACCCGGCCGGTGGAGAACACGCCGATGAGGTTCTGGCCGTTGCCGCCCTCGGGCCGGGTGCACAGGTCCTCCTGGATGAGGGAGGCGAGATAGTCGTACGCCTCCTCCACCCGCTCATGGGTGGCCTGCGGGGTCGTCCACCGGAACCCGCCGCCGCGTCCCTGCCGGTCGGCGGCGGGGTAGAAGGAGTCCCACAGCCACGTGCCGCCGGGCGCCTTGGACTCGCTGAGCAGATTGGTGCCGTTGGCGAACAGCCACGGGACCACGCCGCCCCACAGCCGGTTGGTCCAGAAGTACGGGGTGAACTGGGCGCCGCTGGACTTCTTCATGTCCCGCAGCAGCGTGGTGAAGTCGTCGCGGGTCCAGTCGGCGGCCGGGAAGTCCGCGCCCGCGCGCTTCAGCACCTGGTGGTTGAGGTACATGTCGGCCGCGTTGAACTCGACCGGCAGCTGGTAGAGGCTCCCCTCGTACATCATCGACTCCACCAGCGAGGGGTGGACGTCGGCGAAGTACTCGCGCAGCTCCCCGGCGTCCCGCTTGACCCAGTCGTCCAGCGGGACCCCGAGGCGCTGCGCGAACAACTGGACGCCCTCGGTGGCGACATACACGAGATCGGGGGCCGTGCCCGCCGCGATCTGCGTGAGGATCTTCGCGAAGAAGTCCGACCAGTCGACGGCCTGCACGGCGTTGATCCGGAGCTTGATGTCCGGGTGGACCTTCTTGAAGCCCTCGGTGAGGGTGCGGACGGCCTCCGGTCCGTAGGCGGGGCCGAGGGTCGCCACGACGAGCGAGCCGTCGTCACGGCCGGGGATGTCGGCTCCGGTGAGCCGGTCCCAGCTGGCGGCCGTACCGGCGAGGGCGGCGGCGCCCGCGCCGTAGGCGCCGTACCGCAGCAGTGTGCGGCGGGAGAGGTGCGAGTCGGTCATCCATCGGGCCTAACTCGTGTTAGTTCAGGGTTGATGCCCCAGATGATGGGAAGCCCGCCACGGCGCTGTCAAGAGTCGTGCACCCCTTGACCTTTAACGAGTTAGGTCGCAGAGTCCTGGACCGATGAGCCGCCCTTTCTGACGTCTCTGATGTCTCTGACGTCTCCGACGTGTTCGGCGAGAGGAACGATGTGTGATGCGTGGGTTGTCCAGAAGAGCACTGTTCGCGGGTTCGACGGCCGGCGCGGCCGCCGTACTGCTGCCGGTGGCCGCGGGACCGGCCGAGGCGAAGCCCAAGTCGGCCGCCGCGTGCGCGAGTTACCGGGCCGCGTACCACTTCACGGTCCCCGACCAGTGGAAGAACGATCCGCAGCGACCGGTCTGGATCGACGGCGAGTACCACTACTACTACCTGTACAACCCGGACTATTTGACGGGCGGCACCGAGGCGGGAACCGCCTGGCGGCTGGCCACCAGCCGGGACCTGGTCTCCTTCACCGACCGGGGGATCGCGGTGCCCAAGGACACCACCGTCAACGGCGACGTCTGGTCGGGTTCGGCGGTGGTCGACACCGGCAACACCGCGGGCTTCGGCGCGGGCGCGGTGATCGTCCTGGTCACGATGTCACCGGGTGGCGGCACCGACCGGCAGGCGCAGTTCCTGTACTACTCGACTGACGGTGGACGGACCTTCAGCCCGTACGGCACCGCCCCGGTGCTGCCCAGCCCCGGCGTGCGCGACTTCCGTGACCCCAAGGTGATCCGCGACGAGGAACGCGGCCGCTGGGTGATGGCGCTGGCGGAGAACAACAAGGTCGGCTTCTATCACTCGGCGAACCTGAAGTCCTGGACCTACGTCGGTGGATTCATCAAGGACGGCATCGGCGTCCTGGAGTGCCCCGACCTGTTCCGGATCACGGCGGACGACGGCACGGCGAAGTGGGTGCTGGGCGTGAGCGCCAACGCCAAGGGGGCGGGGCTGCCCAACACCTACGCCTACTGGACCGGCTCCTTCGACGGGACGACATTCACGGCCGACGCGGGCGCCCCGCAGTGGCTCGACCACGGCTGGGACTGGTACGGCGCCGTCACCTTCGAGAAGCGGGCCGCCGACGGCACGCTCGACGCGAGCACCCGGTACGCGATCGGCTGGCTCAACAACTGGGACTACGCCAACACCGCGCCCACGATCGACACCGACGGCTTCAACGGCACCGACTCGATCGTCCGCGAGGTCACCCTGAAGCGCGCGTCCTCCGGCGGCTACCACCTCGCCTCCCGCCCGGTCGCCGCGCTGGACTCCTACGTCTCGCGGACGGTGAGCCTCGGCGACCTGGAGGTGAGCGGCACCCGCCTCCTGGACTACACGGGGACGGCGTACGAACTCACCTGCGAGATCACCTGGGACCAACTCACCGGCGCGGGCCTCCAGTTGCGCCGCTCACCCGACGGAGGCCGTCACATCGACGCCGGCGTCTACGGCGACTACGCGTTCCTCAACCGCCGCAACACCGTCAACCCCGACGCCTCAGGCCGCTGGCAGGAGAGCCACAGCCCCTTCGACCGGGCCGCCCGCGCCGTGCAGCTGCGGATCCTGGTCGACCGTACGTCCGTCGAGATGTTCGTGGACGACGGCCGGTACGTGCACACGTCGGAGGTCTTCCCCTATCTGATCGACACCGGACTCGCCCTCTTCACGATCGACGGGACGGCGGTCTTCCGGGACGTGGTGATACGGGAGTTCACCGTGTGAGGTGCTGAACCCACCCGCTCCGAAAAGGAGTTGGGCCGCCGCGCGCGGACGCGCACACTCGGCTCGTGACGGTCGAAGACAGCGTTCTCGTCGAAGACAGTGTTCTCATCGACGCGCTGGGCAGCGAGCCGCGCCGCCCGGACGCCTTCCGCGCGCTGCTGCGGCGTGGCCCGGCGGCCCTCCCCGCCATTCGGCGAGGGCTGGTCCATGCGGAGCCCCGGGTGCGCGAGCAGTGCTGCCTCCTGCTGGACGAACTCCTGGTGCCGGAGGCCTCGGACGAGCTGGCCGCACGGCTCGACGACCCCGATGCCAGGGTGCGGGTGGCCGCCCTGCACGCCCTGTCCTGCCTGCGCTGCAAGCCGGACGCGGACAGCTGCCGTCCCGACCGGGGCCGGCTGCTGCCGCGTGCGGTCCGGCTGCTCCACGAGGACGAGGACCCGCAGGTCAGGATGAGGGCGGCGGAACTGCTGGGGCTGTGGGTGCACGAGGACGCGGACGCCGTCGGCGCGTTGGTCCGCGCCCGCGACGAGGACCCCTCCCCGGCCGTGCGCAAGAAGGCCGGCTGGTACGCGCCCGGCGGCCCCATACACCGCCGTACCGCACCCAAGGGTGTCTATCGTCGGTGACATGCGCGTAGTACTGATCGGCGGAACCTCCCACACCGGCAAGTCCACCGTGGCCCGGGCGGTCGCGGACCGGCTCGGCTTCGCGTACCGCCCCACGGACCTGCTGGCCCGGCACCCCGGCCGGCCCTGGCGGACACCGGAGCGCGAGGTGCCGCCGCATGTCGCCGAGCACTACGGAACCCTCGCCGTCGACGAGCTGATCACCTCGGTCCTCGACCACTACGACCGCCTGTGGCCGCGTATCGAGGAGCTGATCACCGAGCACGCGAAGGGCGAGGGGCCGGGGCTGGTGCTGGAGGGCTCCGCCCTCTGGCCCGACCGGGTGGCCGGACTGACCGTCCCGCACACGAAGACGGTCTGGTTCACGGCGGACGACACGGTGCTGGCCGCGCGCATACGGCACTCCGCGCGGGGCGAGGAGCGGTCGCGACTCGTGGAGAAGTTCCTTGCCCGCAGCGTGCGTTACCAGCAGCTGATGGTGGAGTCCGTGGACGCGCACGGCCTGTGCCGCCTCGACACGAGCGGTCGTTCCGTGGCCGAACTGGTGGCGGCGGTCCTGTCCGGGCCCTGTCGCCAGGAGCCGTGATCGCTGACACGATCTTCCTTCAGCGATCTTCCTTCAGCGGCCGCGGACGAGCAACGGAGCACGGATGACGACGAACACGGGCACGGCGCAGGCGGAGCACCTCCCGCGGATCGAGGTGAAGCCGGTCGCCGGGCACATCGGGGCGGAGATCACGGGCGTCGATCTGGCCGGGGACCTCGACGACGCCGTGGTCGCCGCGATCAGGGCGGCGGTGCTGCGCTGGAAGGTGGTCTTCTTCCGGGACCAGCGCCTCGACCACACCGGGCATGTCGCGTTCGCGCGCCGGTTCGGGGAACCGGTCGTGCTGCGCAAGCGCGGCAGCGCCTCACCGCCGGACCACCCCGAGGTCGAGACGACCGCCGACCGGCTGGAGCTGGGCGGGAAGTTCGGCATGGAGCACGACGAGTGGCTCCAGCGGCGCCGGCACACCCTGCTGCGCGGCTGGCACTGCGACCACGGCGCCCGGATCGACCCGCCGGCCGCGACGATCCTGCGCGCCGAGACCGTACCGCCGTACGGCGGCGACACCACCTGGTCCAACCTGGCCGCCGCGTACGCCGGACTCTCCGCCCCCGTACGGGAGTTCGTGGACGGACTGCGGGCCGAGCACCGGCTGGGCGTCGGCTATCAGTCCCGCCCGGGCGACGACTCGTACGTCCGCCACCTGCTGGACCACCAGGTCGCCTCGCTGCACCCGCTGGTCCGCGTCCACCCGGAGACGGGGGAGCGGATCCTCTACGTCAACGGCTACTACGTCGAGCGCGTCGCCGACCTCTCCCGCCCCGAGAGCACGGCGATCCTGGACCTTCTCCTGGAACAGGCGGTCCGCCCCGAATACACGGTCCGCTTCCGCTGGGAACCGGGCAGCGTGGCCTTCTGGGACAACCGCGCCACCATCCACCTGGCCCCCAGCGACAACGCCCACCTCGGCTTCCCGCGGACCATGCACCGGGTGATGCTCACCGGGGACGTCCCGGTCGGCGTGGACGGCAAACCGTCGGAGCCGATCACCGGTACCGCCCCCGGCCGCTGGTGACCTCAGGCGGTAGGCCGCCAGCCGAGTGCGGGGCCGAGCTTCGTCGCCATGTCCGTGAGGATCTGGACGTAGTCGTCGTGCTCGAAGGTGAACGGCAGGGCGAACGCCACCTCGTCGACCTCGCGGAACGCGGCTTGCGCGTGGAGCTGTTCGGCGATCCGGTCCGAGGTGCCGACGATGTCCGGGGCGAACAACAGGCGCGCCGGGCCCTGGGGCGAGGTGGTGCGGGGAGCGCGCTTGGCGGCGAACTCCTCGTACCGGGCGCGCTGTTCGGGCGTGGCGGAGTCGGTGGGGATGACGACCAGGCCCTGGGAGACACGGGCCGTTTCGCCGTCCGGGTGCGCGGCGCGGAAGGCGCGGATGTGGGAGAGCTGGATCTTGGCGAAGTCCGTCGTCTCCTCCGGATGCTCCGCCTTGACGACACTGCTGGTCAGGAAGTTCATACCGTGCTCGCCCGCCCAGCGCGCCGAGCTCAGGCTGCCGCCGCCGTACCAGAGCCGACGCCCCAGACCGGGGGAGTGCGGCTGCACCCGGTCGGAGAACACCTCGAAGCCCTCGACCCCGCTGAAGTCGGTGGCCGGCTTGCCGCGCACGAGGTCGAGGAGCCGCCGCACCCGCTCGTACGAGAAGTCCTCCACCTCGGCGGTGCCCGGGTAGAGGGCCTCCTTGACCTGGTCGTAGTGCATCGGCGGGCCCACGCTCACGCCCGGGTTGATCCGGCCGCCGGACAGGATGTCGACGGTCGCCAGGTCCTCGGCCAGCCGCAGCGGGTTCTCCCAGCCGAGCGGGATCACCGCGGTGCCGAGCTCGATACGGCTCGTGCGCTGCGAGGCCGCCGCCATGACCGCGACCGGGGAGGAGATGCCGTACTGGAGATGCCGGTGGCGCAGCCAGGCGCTGTCGAAGCCGAGCCGCTCACCGAGCTCGATGATCTCCAGCGTCGACTCGTGGCCGCGCCGCGGGTCGGCCTCGTCGAAGAGGCCGATGGTCAGGAAGCCCAGCTTGCGCAGGGGGCGTGGGGTGGGCGGCACGGGCTCCTCCAGAAGTGTTTGACCTATCAAGTAGTACGGCAGTGCCAACCGGGTCGGCCCGTGATGTGTTCCCCACCCCGGTCAAGATCAGGTCAGGTCACGTGAGGTCAGGTCAGGTCAGGTCAGGTCAGGTCAGGTCAGGTCAGCGGGATGGTCACCTCGTCCTCGACCGGCGGGTCGAGCTCCTGGGCGAGGTTGCCCGTGGCCGCGTAGCAGCGCAGCCGGACGGCGTCCGGGGTGACGTCGAGGCGCAGGAAGCACTTGAAGAACGGCGGGCTGTAGGTCGCCGAGCTCGGCGAGAACAGTTGCGTGTAGATCTTGCGCACCGGCAGCCGGAACCGGGAGGTACGGGTCCCTGCGCCCAGCAGGCTCGCGACCAGCCGGGTGCGGAAGGTGACCCGGGCCTGCTCGCCCGGCGTACGGGTCAGCGGGATGCCGAGGCGCTCGGCGATGACCGCCGCCGCCTCGGCCTCGGTCAGGGTGAAGAAGCGGCGCAGCCGCAGCCGGCGGCCGTAGAGCCTGCTGTAGAAGGCCAGGGAGTCGCCGCGCAGGGGATAGCAGCGGAAGTCCCGCTCCGTGACGTTCGCGACGGACACCTGCGGGATGGTGTGCGTGGCGTGCATGAAGGCACCGCCGCCGCCCGCGACCACGTACTGGATCGTGCGGCCTTCCACGTCCACCGGGTAGCGCTGGTAGTTGTGGATGTCGCCGCCTATCGCCGCGACGTAGTGGTGCTCCGGGTCGCGCACGATGTCGTCGACCGTGCCGCCGCCGTCGATACGGCAGGGGTGGTGCTCCCCGTCGACGTACAGGGGCGAGCCGGTGACGAGGATCTTCGGGCGCGGCCCCTGCGACACCTCGCGCAGCCACGCGCCCTGCTCGGCGTCGATCGTGCCCAGCAATCCGGTGTCGATGCCTATGATCCGCACCGGTCCGGCGTCGATCGCCCAGTACGGGCCCGGCTGGGCGGCCTGTTGGACCGGGTCGGACCGCAACTGCCGTGCCGTGTCGAGGTGCTGTCCGTCGCGCGGGTTCGGGCGGTGCCACAGGAGGTGGCGCAGCCAGGCGCGGGTGAGGGGGCGCGGCCGGGGCTCGGGCGGCAGCGGCGGGGTGTCCGCGCAGAAGACCCGCATGAAGGCACCGAGGTCCTCGTACCAGTCGTGGTTGCCCGGTATCGCGTAGATCGGCGCCCGGTAGT
Source organism: Streptomyces sp. NPDC046909 (assembly GCF_040644695.1). NCBI lineage: Bacteria > Bacillati > Actinomycetota > Actinomycetes > Kitasatosporales > Streptomycetaceae > Streptomyces > Streptomyces sp. NPDC046909. The sequence continues at coordinate 64,497 of NZ_JBEYXC010000005.1, forward strand.
CCTGGTACGGGCGGAAGAACTTCGTGCCGTAGTCGTCCGCGCTGCCGACGGGATAGATCACATCGCTGGCGATCACCGAGAAGCGGGTGTCCTGACTGACCTTCAGAAAGCCCGGTACGACGGCGTATTGGGGCGCGTCGCCCTCGCCGGTGTCGCCGATCACCATGAAGGAGAACCGGTCCGGGTCGTCGCGCCGGATCACCTTGCCGGTCGGCGCGTCCGCGTCCGCCGCCGCGCGCTGGGCCACCCAACGGCTGCGGGTACGGCCGGTGGGATCCCCGAACCAGGAGGCGAGGACGCCGTTGCGGGCCGCCCACAGGGTCTTCGGGTTCAGCCACGAGATCTTCTCGACCTCGGCCGGCATCAGCCGTTCGTACTCGCCGCGTTGAGCGGCACCCCAGCCGGCGCCCTCGGCGGTATCGCGTGAAGAGTCAGACACCGGTGCACCGTAACAATGATCTAGCAGGCGCGTTCGAGCAGGGGGAAGGTGAACGAACCCCGGTCAGGCGGGCCGCCGTTGTCCTACCACTCGCCGGTGCGCTGGGACGCCTCGTACGGATGCGGCCGGGCGCGCGGAGGCGCCGCCGGGGAGTCGAAGACCGAGCTGTGCCGCGGGGCGGGCGGCTCCTCGGCGGGGAGTGCCTTGGGGCGCCGGTGCGCGGTGGGGCGGTCCCAGTCGCCGTCGCCCAGGACCAGCAGCGGGTCGAACATCACGACCACACCGGCCAGGACGAGGAAGATGACCGGCCCGATCAGCATCGGCAGCAGCAGCGAGGTGGCCGAGTCGCCGTCCCAGGTGCCGCCGGTCGTGCCGTGCACATGGACACTGACGGCGGCCATCGCCGTGTAGTGCATGCCGGACACGGCCACACCCATCACGAGACTGGCCCCGAGGCTCGTCAGGAACCCGCGGATGGTGACGGCCGCCCACAGGGCCGCGGTGGCCGCGACGATCGCGATCACGATGGACAGTCCGACGGTCAACACGTCATAGTCGATCGCGCCGTTGAGGCGCATGGCGTACATGCCCAGGTAGTGCATGGCGGCGACACCGAGTCCGGTGACGGTGCCCGCCAGCGCCAGATTGCCGGTGCCGGAACCGCGGTAGCCGACGATGAAGACGCCGACGCCGACCACGGCGACCGCCACACCGAGGCTGAGCAGGGTGAGGCCCGCGTCATAACGGACCCGGGTCTCCTCGACCTGAAAGCCGATCATCGCGATGAAGTGCATCGTCCAGATGCCGCAGCCGATCGACGCGGCGCCGAGCGCCAGCCAACCGGGCTTCCACGACTGATCGTTGAGCAGGGACCGGACGATGCAGCGCAGTCCCAGCGCCCCTCCCAGGCAGGCCATGAGATAGGCCGCCACCGGTGTCACCGGGCCATAACGGAACCCGTCAACCGTGCCTTCCATCTAGCCAACTCCCCCCAGAGTCACGGCTGCTGTGAAGGAATTGTCTACGGGGTATGAGTCGCATAAAGCAAGCATTTACCGCCAGTAACCAGTGAACTCTGAATTACCAGCACTTCACTTCGGTCACCGGGCGATCGGTTTCGGCCATGAACGACTCCGGTCACCCCGGTGTCGCCACCCCAGCCGCACGACACCGGCCCCTAGGCTTCTCCCGGCACCCGCACGACCCGAGGAGCACCCATGGAACCCCCGTACCCCGACACCCACGGGCCCGACGAGCAGCCCGCACCGCACGCACTGCTCGCGCCCGTGCTCGGTCTCCTGGGGACGTGGCACGGCCGGGGAGAGGGCGAGTACCCGACACTCGCCGACGACTTCACCTACGCCCAGCACGTGACCTTCAGCCACGACGGGCGGCCCTTCCTGCGGTACGAGGCCCGGGCCTGGCTGCTCGACGGCGACGGGGCCCCGTTGCGCCCGGCGGCCCGGGAGAGCGGCTGGTGGCGTCTGCAACCGGACGGCCGGGTGGAGGCGCTGATCACCCAGCCGACCGGGATCGCCGAGATCGCGGTCGGACACGCGGCGGACGGCACCGTCGACCTCGCCACCCACGACGTGGCCCTGACCCCCACCGCCAAGGACGTCACCGCCACCCGCCGCCGCTACACCCTGACCGACGCCGACACCCTCACCTTCGTCCACGACCTGGCAGCCGTCGGCCAGCCGCTCCAGCACCACCTCTCGGCGACCCTGCGCCGCGAACGCTGAGATCCGGCGAGGCGGCGTCCCATGGTCAGGTCAGTGCACCGAGAGACCGCCGTCGACGAAGATCGACTGCCCGGTGACATAAGCCGAGGCGCCGCTCGCCAGGAACACGGCCGCACCCGCGAAGTCCTCGGCCAGACCGTTGCGCCCGACCATCGTGCGCGCCGCGAGCGCCGCGACCTTCTCGGGGTCGGACGCCAGCCGCTCGTTCAACGGCGTCATCACGAAACCCGGCACCAGGGTGTTGCAGGTGACGCCGTACGGCGACCACGCCTCGGCCTGTGAGCGCGCGAGGGACTCGAGCCCGCCCTTGGACACCCCGTAGGCGCCGCTCTGCACGAACGCCCGGTGCGCCTGCTGCGAGGTGACGTGGATGATCCGCCCGAACCCCCGCTCGGCCATGCCCGGCCCGAACCGCTGCCCCAGCAGGAAGGGCGCCTCCAGGTTCACGGCCATCGTGGTGTCCCAGACCTCCTCGCCCAGCTCGCCCATCGGCGGCCGCAGATTGATCCCGGCGCTGTTGACGAGGATGTCGGGCTCACCGAACACCCCGGCCGCCCGCTCCGCCGCCGTACGCACCCCGTCACGGCTGCTCAGATCACCGCTCATCCAGGCCGCCCGGCAGCCCTCCGCCGTCAACTCCTCGACGGTGGCCACCAGTTCGGCCTCCTTCCGCGCGACGACCACGACACCCGCCCCGGCCCGGGCCAGCGCCCCGGCGATCGCCCGGCCGATACCGGAACTGCCACCGGTCACCACGGCGACCCGGCCGTCGAGAGAGAACATGTCGGAGAGATAGGTCTGGGTGCTCATGCCTCGAACCCTAGACGCAGCGATCTATTCGAACAAACGTTTGCCATCGTGGGCGGAGTGGAAAGCGACCGTACGTGTCCTCTCTCCCCGAACAGCTCGTCCGCACCGACCGCTTCAGCCATGGCGTGCCCCGGCGGTTCACGCTCACCCCCGACGGCTCGACGCTCCTGTTCCTGCGGAGCCGGGCGGGCGACGACCCGGCCGCCTGCCTCTGGGTGCTGGACCTCGACACACGGTCCGAACGGCTGCTCGCCAGCGGCGGAACAACGGGCATCGAGACGTACGCCACCGACCGCACCGCGGGCTTGGCCGCCTTCCCCCTCGCGGGCGCCCTCTGGACGGTCGCTGTCCGCCGGGGCGAGCCCCGGCGCCTGCCCGCCGTCGGCCCGGTCACCGATCCGCGCCCCGATCCGACCGGCCGCCGTATCGCCTACGTCTCCCGGGGCGCGCTGCGGGTCATCGACGCGGAGGGAACAGCTGACCGGGCGATAGCCGAACCTCCGGGCCCCGATGTCGAGTTCGGTGCCGCCGAGCACACCGGCGCCACCTCGCCCGAGGGAGCGCGCGGCCACTGGTGGTCGCCGGACGGCGAGCGGCTGCTGATCGCCCGTACGGACTCCTCGGCCGTACCGCACTGGCCCGACGACCGGCCGCCCGGGCTGCGGCTCGCGGCCGCCGGCGCCGCGAATCCCGACGTGACGCTGTGGATCGCCGATCTCGACGGGGCGTCGACCCGGGTCGAGTGGGACCGCGGCGCCTTCGAGTACGTGGTCGGGGCGGGCTGGGACAGCCACGGTCCCTTCGCCCTCGTGCAGTCCCGCGATCAGCGCACCGTCCGCTTCCTCGCCGTCGATCCGGCCGGCGGCACGACGAGCCTCGTGGACGAGCGGCGCGACGACCACTGGGTGCACCTCGTCCCGGGCCTGCCCGCGCGCACCGACACGGGTGCCCTGCTCTCCCACGCCGATCTGCACGGCACCCGGCACCTCACCACGGACGGCGTCCCCATCACGCCCGCTGGGCTCCAACTGCGGGCCGTGCTGGGCGTGGAGGGCGAGGAGGTGCTGTTCACCGCGTCCGAGGAGCCGACCGAGACGCACCTGTGGAGTTACCGCGTCCGGGAGAAGCCGCGAAGGCTGACCTCCGGTGCCGCGGTGTACTCCGGTGCGCGGCGAGGCGGCACGCTCGTGTGCGTCGCGGACCGCGCCGAGGTGCTGCGGGACGGTGAACCGGCCGTGTCCGTCACGTCGTACGCCGAAACGCCGGTACTGGACGTGCACGCGATCCCGCTCGTGCTCGGCCCGCGCGAACTGCGCGCCCGGCTGTATCTCCCGTCATGGCATCACCGTCCTCAGGGTCGACTGCCCGTGCTGCTCGACCCGTACGGCGGCGCCGGGCATCAGCGGGTCACCGCCGAGCGGGACTGGAAGTCGCTGGTGTCGCAGTGGTTCGCCGAGCACGGGTTCGCGGTCCTGGTCGCCGACGGGCGCGGCACTCCCGGACGCGGCCCCGACTGGGAACGCGAGGTCCACGGCGACCTGTTCGGAGTCGCCCTCGACGATCAGGTGACCGCCCTGCGCGAGGCCGCCCGCCGCCACCCCGAACTCGACCTGGGCCGGGTCGGCATCCGGGGCTGGTCCTACGGGGCCGGGCTCGCCGCGATGGCCGTGCTGCGCCGACCGGATGTCTTCCATGCCGCGGTGGCCGGAGCGGGGGTGGCCGATCAGCGGCTCTTCAACGCCCATTGGCGTGAACGCTTCCTCGGTCACCCCGACGAGTTCCCGCAGCGCTACGAGGACTCCTCGTCGCTGCGGTACGCGCCGGCCCTGAGCCGCCCCCTCCTGCTGATGCACGGCTCGGCGGACGCCCGCGTCCCGGTCGCCAACACCGTACGGCTGTCCGCCGCACTGCACGCGGCCGGGCGCCCGCACGAGGTGTACCTCATGCCGGGCGCCGGCCATCAGCCGTGGGGGACCCCCGTCGCCGTGACGCTGCTGGAGCGTCAAGTGCGGTTCCTGCGGCGCCACTTGGGGGTCAGCTGAACGGGTCGAGCGTCAGATACGCCCGCTGCGGGTTTCCGTCGTGCACCAGGGACTCGTGGTTGCCCACGTCGTCGAAGGCGAACGCGTAGGCCTTGCCGTCGGCCATCTGGGCGTGGATGGCGCGGGCGTAGTGGTTGGTCACCGCGTCCTGGTAGAAGCCGGCCGATGAACTGTCGGGCTGGTTGGGGTTGGTGAGGAGCGTGGAGCGGTTGAAGCCCGCGCAGAGGGTGCGGGAGATCGGGCCGCGCACCGCGTCGTTGGGGGCGTCGAGGAGCTTGTGGCAGCCGAAGACGCTGGAGGCGTCCGGCTTCTGGAAGCTGGTGACGACCGCGCCGGAGGTGTTGGTGAAGTTCATGACGCCCCCGGAGACCCGGCCGTAGTACTTGGTGTTCGGCTGGTCGGTGAACGGGGTCACCGTGAGGGTCGAGGTGGCGTACTTCTGCCAGACGCGGTTGATGTAGTCGTCCAGGACGGAGGCCGGCAGTGCTCCGGTCTCCAGGCCGTAGGCGGGGGAGAGGGCGCGCAGTACCGTGCCGTCCGAGCGGGTCTGGATCAGGCCCGCCCAGCCTCCGGACTGTGCGCGCAGGGAGTTGAGGACCGCGTTGTAGCCGCCGGACTTGAGGTGGCCGGTGCCGGCGGTGCTGCCGTCGGCGCGCTGGACGCCCACCGCGTAGGGGGCGGAGAACATGTCGACCTGGGTGCTGTTGAGCCACAGGCCCGAGTCGTTGAGCGTGTACTCCGACCAGTTGAAGAGGATGTCCCGGTTGGGGTCGCTCGGGTTCTGCACGGCCGGCTGCACCAGGCCGCCGGTGGTCAGCCGGAAGTCGAGCTTACGGCCGTACGAGAAGTAGATGCGGCCGGAGAACTTGGGGATCCGTATCGTCGTGGACTGCCCGGCGGCCGGGCCCGCGATGGCGGCGTCCGGGGCGGGGGTGGGCGGGTTGCCGCCCGCGGGCCACGCATGGAAGGTGCCGTTCGCGTCGGCCCAACCCTGCTGGCCCGTCGCGAGGTCGGTGCCGAGGTTGTAGACGTAGACCGCGTCACCGCGGCCGGAGTTGTTGGTCAGTTGCAGGGGGATCGTGGCGGGCACCGCGCCGCTGGCCGGCTGCGATGTGCCGAGTGTGAACAGGCCGCCGAGCAGCGTGGCTGCCGCGACTGTGGCAAGGAGTTGATGCCTGAGTCGTCCGAGCACTCTCCACCTCCGTATGTGGGGGGATGGGGGGAGGGATTGGTCCGTACCTGCCTTGAGAGCGCTCTCAGCGTTGCGCCGCGACGCGGGCATGTCAATGAACTCGACGGAATTGACGTAAGGGTGGGGAGAGCGGAGAGCCGGCACCCTCCGGTGCCGGCCCCTGACTCAGAACGTGCGCTTGAGCAGGTCCAGCAGCGCCGCCCAGTGCCGCTCGGCGCCCTCGCGGTGGTACGCGGCGGTGTCGGCCTGGGTGAAACCGTGGTGCGCTCCCGGGTAGACCTCGCAGCGGTGCCGTACGCCCGCCGCGGTCAGCGTGTCCTCCAGGAGCTTGATCTGCTCGGGCGGCAGCGAGGGGTCCTCGTCGGCGTGGCCGAAGTACACCTCGGCCGTGATGTGTTCCGCCACCAGGTGCGGGCTGTCCGGGGCGTCGGTCGCCAGCCGGCCGCCGTGGAAGCCGGCCGCGGCCGCGACCCGGTCCGGGTAGGTGCCCGCGGTCAGCAGCGAGAGCCGGGCGCCCATGCAGTAACCGGTCAGCGCGACCGGGCCCTCGGCGACGAGCGGGCTCTCGGCCAGCCACCCCAGATAGGCGCCGGCGTCGCGCATCGCGAGCTCGGGGGTCAGGGACTGCATGACCGGGCCGATCGCCCCCCACAGGTCGGGCCGGGAGTCGGTGTCGATGAACTCGGGCAGGTCGAAGACCGGCGTACGGCCGTGGCGGTAGAAGACGTTGGGGACGAGGACCGTGTAACCGGCCTCCGCGAGCCGGTCGGCCATCGACCTCAGGTGCGGGCGCAGGCCGAAGGCGTCCTGGAAGAGCAGGACGCCGGGGTGGGGCAGGCCGTCCCCGGGGTGGGCGAGGTAGGCGTCGGCCACGCCGTCCTCGGTGGGGATGTCCACGGCTGTGCCCTGTACGGAGGTCATGGGGGTGCCTCTCTGTGCGGTAGACGGCGAGCGGGTCGCCGGCCCGGCGGGGCCGGGACCGCGAATATGCTTTCACGCACCATCCAACCGGGGCGCGACGGCCCCCTCGGAGCCGCCCGAACCGGGCCTGCGTGAACCGGGCCTACTCGAACCGGCTCGTGTCGCCCGCTCCGTGCCGGATGATCTCCGCCTCGCCGTTGGAGAAGTCGATGACCGTCGTCGGCTCGGTGCCGCACTCGCCGGAGTCGACCACCGCGTCCAGCACATGGTCGAGACGGTCCTTGATCTCCCAGCCCTGGGTCATCGGCTCGTCCTCGTCGGGCAGCAGCAGGGTGCTGGACAGCAGCGGCTCGCCGAGCTCGGTGAGGAGGGCGTGGGTGACGACGTGGTCGGGGATGCGCACACCGACCGTCTTCTTCTTCGGGTGCTGGAGCATGCGCGGCACCTCCCTCGTCGCCGGGAGGATGAAGGTATAGCTGCCCGGCGTCGACGCCTTGATCGCCCGGAACACGTCGTTGTCGACCCGTACGAACTGGCCGAGCTGCGCGAAGTCCTGGCAGACGAGGGTGAAGTGGTGCCGGTCGTCCAGGCGGCGGATCGTCCGGATGCGGTCGATGCCGTCACGGCTGCCCAGCCGGCAGCCGAGCGCGTAGCAGGAGTCCGTCGGATACGCGATGAGCGCCCCGTCCCGGACGCTGTCGGCGACCTGGGAGATGGTGCGCGGCTGGGGGTTGTCGGGGTGCACGTCGAAGTACTTCGCCATCCGCCGAGCTTATGCCGTTCCGGGGCGGCGGCAGCGCAGGCCGGGGCCGTTCGGGCACCCGTCCCGCGGCCGCGCGGGGAGACCGCCGGCGACGGGTGGGGTAACGTCCCGGACCACTGTGCCGAGGTCGGGACGAGGGACGAGGAGAAGGGCGCTGTGGCGGGCAGAGAGGACGGGACCCCTCGGGCGAAGGGCACCGACGCGTTGTGGGCGGAGGAGCTGCTCGACCATCTGCGGCCCAACGGGCGGGACGTCCGCCGGATCGTCGCCTGGCTCGCGGACGGAGTGGACGGGAAGGCGGCACTGCGGGACGCCTCCGGCACCCTTCTCGCCGGCGCCCGCTTTCCGGTCGACGAGGACCTGGTCGCCGACATCGTCGCTGGCCGCATAGCCTCCGCCGCCTGGGAGGGCGAGGGCCGGCACCAGCGCCTGGTCAGGGTGGAGCAGCCGTACACGGCCGAGGTGGGCGTGCTGGCCGTGTGCCGCGAGGCGCCCTTCGACCGGCGGACCGCCGACATGGTCACGCACACTGCCCAAGTGATCGAACTCCTGCTCAGGGCACGGGAGACGGCCGCCGCCGGGCGGCGTCTGGAGCGCGCCACGGCGGATCTGCGGCTGGCGATCCTGCAACTGCTGATGGTCGAGGACATCGTCTCGGCGCGCCGGGTCGCGGCCGGCCTGTGGCCCGGACTGCTCGACACGGACTCCGCCTGCGTCTACGTCGTCGAGGGCAGCGCCGGGGAACGCGACCGGCTGGCCGACGCGTGCCTGGACGCCACCCGCGAGCAGGCCCTGGTCGTGCGCTGCCCGGCCGTGGACCAGCACGTGATCGTCGTCGCCCCCGAGGAGACCGCGGCCCGGGAGCTGCGGTCGCTGATCGAAGGCCGCCCCGGCACCTTCATGGGCGGCAGCGCCCGGCAGAGCCTCGCCCGCACGGCCACCGCGTACGGACAGGCCGTCAGCGCCCTCGCCGTCGCCCACTTCCGCCCCGACAACGCGGCCGTCTACGCCGAACGCACCCACCCCGAACGCCTCATGGACCCCGCCCGGCTGCACGACTGGACGACCCGCCTGCTGAGCCCGCTCGATGTGCTGGCCCACCACACCCACGCCGAACTCCTCGCCACGACACGGCTGGGCCTGGAGTTCACCGCCGTCAGCGCCGCCAAGGTCCTGGGCGTCAGCCGCAACACCGTCCGCGCCCGCATGGAACGCGTGGAGGGGCTGCTGGGCACCGACTTCTCCGATCTCACCGTCCGCGCCCTGGTCCACCTGGCCCTGAACACCCAGGTCGGCATGGAACAGGGGCCCGGCGCGCGGCAGACGGCGCCCGTGCAGCTGTGGGAACTGCTCTCCGGTCCCGCGCTGCGCACCTGGGCCCAGGAACTCCTCGGGCGCCTCGACACGGACACCCGCGACCTGCGCCGCACCGTGCGCACCTGGATCGCCGCGGGCGGGAACGCCGAGCGGGCCGCACAGACCCTCGGCGTCCACGCGCAGACCGTCCGCGACCATGTGCGCAGCGCGGAACCCGTTCTGGAGCGGCAACTTCTGGCCGCGAGCAGTGACCTGTACGAGGTCGTTCTGGCCCATCTCGCCACCGGAGAGCTGGAATTGCCCCGGCTCGAAGCTTAGAAAACGCGCCATTCGGACTCACTTGTGCACAGGTGAGTCCTCCGACGTGGGCACCGGGCATCAACACGGTTCACAACCGCGCTGCCATTCACGTAAGTTCAACGAGCCGCAGGGGCACGACCGGAACGGGGGACCGGTCAGTGCCCCTGTTCGCGTGGTCGGCCCCTCAGCCGCTCCTGCGGCGTCGGCTGATTGGCCTGCGCGGAACGGGTACCCGGGCTGCTCCGGAACGACAACCGCTGGAGGAGGCCCGCATGACCAGCAGCACGGAGACCGGCGGAGTGACCGGTACGCCGGACAAGGACTACAACCTCATCTGGTACGTGGAAGCGTGCCTGAACAACGCGCTGCGCCTGGAGACGTACATCCAGGACGCCGAGCGGAGCAAGGAGACCCAGGTCGCGGACCTGTTCCGCAAGGCCCAGGCGGACAGCCGCAAGGGCGCCGAGATCGGCAAGGGACTCCTGCGCGCGCGACTGAACGGCGGCTGACCCCGAGACCCCAGCGCCCGGCCGGACTCACCGGCCGGGCGCTTTGTCGTGCGGGCCCACAGCGATCTCTCGGCCGGTTCCCGGGCCGCTTACCTCGTCCTCCCATTTTTCCTCGCAAGGATCGTCGGTGTTCCCCGCCGCCCGCCGGCGGATGGATCGACAGCGGACTCCCCGTCAGTTCCCAGCTTTCTCCCCGCGTTTCCCCTGCCGCACCGGTCAGAGTCGACCAGTGCGCCGCCAGGACGCGGGTGCGCACGGGAGCCGCCCCCCACCGACCCCCATCGCTCGAGGAACCCATGACGCAGACAATCAGTGGCTTGCGTACGACCGGGAGTTTCCAGGCCCCGACACCGGCCGACGCCACGGACACGGCCGGGACACGGGCGCCGACCGTCGAGATCGTCATCCCGGTCTACAACGAGGAACGGGCGCTGCCCGGCTGCATCCGCACCCTGTACGCCCGGCTGCGGGACGAGCTGCCGTACCCCTGGCGGATCACCGTGGCGGACAACGCCAGCGTCGACGGGACGCTCGCGGCGGCCCGGGAGCTCTGCGAGGAACTGCCCGGCGTGGGCGTGGTCCATCTCGACCGCAAGGGGCGTGGTCTGGCGCTGCGCACCGTGTGGGGTGCCAGTGACGCCGAGATCGTGGTCTACATGGACGTCGACCTGTCCACCGGCCTCGACGGACTGCTCCCGCTGATCGCCCCGCTCGCCAGCGGCCACTCCGACCTCGCCATCGGCAGCCGCCTGGCCTCCGGCGCCCGTACCGTGCGCGGCCCGCGCCGCGAACTGATCTCCCGTTGCTACAACGGCCTGATCCGGCTCACCCACGGCGCCCGCTTCAGCGACGCCCAGTGCGGATTCAAGGCCGCCCGCACCGAGGTGCTGCGCCCGCTGCTGGCGAAGACGGAGGACGACGCCTGGTTCTTCGACACCGAACTGCTGCTGCTCGCCGAGCACAACGGGCTGCGGATCCACGAAGTCCCCGTCGACTGGGTGGAGGACGTCGACACCCGCGTCGACGTCGTCGGCACCGCCACCGACGATCTGCGCGGGCTGTGGCGGATGGCCCGGCTCAAGGCGTCCGGCGCCGCCCGCGTCCCGGTCCCGGCACGTCCGCAACCCGCCGCCGAGCACCCCGACGCCGTCCTCGCCCCCGACACGGCACGTTCCCAACTCGCCTGGCAGATCGGCTGCTTCGTCGCCATCGGCATCGCCTCGACCGCCGGACAGGCCCTGCTGTACTGGCTGTTGCGCGGCTGGTGGCAGCCCGCCCTGGCCAACTTCGTCTCCCTGCTGGTGCTGACGCTCCTCAACACCGAGGCGAATCGCCGCCTCACCTTCCGCTACGCCGCCGACGGCATCGGCGCCGGACGCGCCCACCTGGGCGCGGGCGCCCTGTTCGTCATCGGCTACCTCATCACCTCGGCGGCCGTCCTGCTCTTCCGCGACGCCGTACCGGACGCCTCGGCCGCCGCCGAGACCCTCGTACTGGCCGTCTCCTCGGTCCTGGTGACCGGCATCCGCTTCCTGGTGCTGCGGCTCGCCGTCTTCCGCCGCGCCTCCTGACCCCCACCCCGAGAGCGAATCTCCCCGTGACCCACACCACCGAGGCGCCGTCGGGCACCGTGCCGCGCCTCCCCGTAAACGGCCGCGCCCTGCCAAGCTGGGCGGCCCCCGCCGCGCTCGGCGCGATCCTGCTCCTGTCCGCCCTGCTGTACGGCTGGGCGCTCGGCTCGCTCGGCTGGGGCAACAGCTACTACTCGGCCGCCGTGAAGTCGATGGGCCAGAGCTGGACCAACTTCCTCTTCGGCTCCTTCGACCCGGCCGGCGTCGTCACGGTCGACAAGCCCCCGGCCGCGCTCTGGCCGCAGGTGCTCAGCAGCAAGATCTTCGGCCTGCACGGCTGGGCGCTGATCCTGCCCCAGCTGCTGGAGGGCGTCGCCGGGGTCTTCGTCCTGCACCGCACGGTCCGCCGCTGGGCGGGCGAGGGCACGGCGCTGCTCGCCGCGCTGGTGATGACGCTGACCCCGATCACCGTGGCGATCAACCGGGACAACAACCCCGACACCCTGCTCGTGCTGTTCCTGGTCTCCGCGGCCTACGCCCTGACCCGCGCCTTGCAGTCCTCGGGCCGCCCGTCGACGTGGTGGCTGTGCGCGAGCGGCTTCCTGATCGGCTGCGGCTTCCTCACGAAGATGATGGCGGCCTGGATGGTGCTGCCGGCCCTCACCGCGGCCTGGCTGGTCGGCGCGACCGGCACCTGGCTCACGCGGGTCGTGCGGCTGCTGATCGCCGGTGCCGTGTGTGCCGTCTCCTCGCTGTGGTGGGTGGCGATGGTCGCCTGGTGGCCGGGTGACGACCGCCCGTACATCGGCGGCAGCACCGACGGCGGCGCCTGGGACCTGGTCACGGGCTACAACGGGCTCGGCCGGATCTTCGGCGAGAGCGCGAGCAGCGGCGGCACGGGGAACATCGGCGGTGCCTTCGGCGGTGAGTCCGGTCTGCTGCGGCTGTTCAACGACCAGGTGGCCGGGCAGATCAGCTGGCTGCTGCCGGTGAGCGCGGTCGCGGTGATCGTCGCCGCCGTCGGGGCGGTGCTGCGGCGGCGCGGCCACGGCTCGGCGGGCGAGGCGCTGCCGGGCTCCGGGTGGGCGCTGTGGGGGACCTGGCTGGGGGTGTGCGGGCTGGTGTTCTCCACGCAGGAGGGCACGTTCCACCCGTACTACACGACCCAACTCGCCCCCGCCGTCGCCGCGTTGGCCGCGGGCCTGGTGACGGCCCTGGCACGCGCGCACCGGGCCGGGGCGCGCTGGGCGGTGCCGGTGGGTGCGGGGACCGTGCTGGTGACGGTGGTATGGGCCGTGGTCGTGATCCGGCGGGTGCCGTCCTGGCACGGGTGGCTCGCCTGGGCCGTCGCGGTGCTGGGGCTGGTCGCGGTGGGGCTGCTGGCCGTGGCGACGCTGAAGCCGCGGCTGACGGTGGCCGCCCTCGGCGGCGCGGTGTGCGCGGTGCTGCTCGCGCCCGGCGCGTGGGCCGTGAGCGTGCCGGCCGGATCCGGCTCGGCGATGGGCGGAGTGAACCCCACGGCCGGGCCGACGTCCCTCTCTTTCGGCGGCGGGCGGATGCCGGGCGGGAGCGGGGGCTTCGAGCTTCCGGAGGGCTTCGAGATGCCGGGCGGCAACGGGAACGGCGAGCTGCCGGAAGGCTTCGAGATGCCGCAGGGGAACGGGAGCGGCGAGTTGCCGGAAGGCTTCGAGATGCCGCAAGGCGGTGCCGGCGGTGACCTGCCCGAAGGCTTCGACCTGCCCGAAGGCACCGGCACCGGCACCGACACCGGCACCGGCGGTCTGCGGGGCGGCTTCGGCGGCGCGGGCGGCGGCGCCACCCTCACCTCCGAGCAGCGCAAGATCCTCGACTACGCCACGCGGCACTCCGACGGCGCCCGCATCACCCTCGCCGTCGAAGGCGGCGCCACCGGCGCGGCCACGTACATCCTGGACAGCGACGCCACGGTGATCGGCATGGGCGGCTTCAGCGGCACCGACAACGCTCCGTCCGTCCAGCAGCTGGAGAAGTGGACCAAGAGCCGGGAGCTGCGTTACGTACTCGGCTCGGGCGGCGGCATGGCGGCCCGGATGGGCGGCGAGGACGGCGCGGCCACCCAGCGGTCCGACTGGATCGGCGAGAACTGCACCGAGGTCCCCGCCAAGGAGTACGGGGGCAGCACCGAGAGCGGCGGTTCCGGCACGGGCGGCATGATGGGCGGTATGAGTACGACCTTGTACGACTGCGCCGCCCAGGCCCGGACCCAGTAGCCCCCGGCAGAACGGACCCCACCGCACCATGCCCGACCTGGCCGCCGCGCCCGCTCCGCCCCGCCTCCTGGTGGTCGAGGACGATCCGAGCATCCGCATGCTGCTGGAGTCGGCGCTGCGGCTGTCCGGGTACGAGGTCTTCGGCGCCGCCACCGGCCAGGACGCCCTGCGGGACGTGGCGGACCGGCGCCCGGACCTCGTGCTCCTCGACATCATGCTGCCCGACCTGGACGGCCTGGAGGTCACCCGCAGACTGCGGGCGAGCGGGGTCCGGACACCGGTGCTGTTCCTCACGGCCCGCGGTGAGCTCGCCGACCGCATCGCGGGCCTGAGCGCGGGCGGCGACGACTACGTGACCAAGCCGTTCAGCATCGAGGAGGTGCTGCTGCGCATCCGCGCCATCCTGCGCCGCACCTCCCCGGACCACCTCTCCGGCCCCGACGGCGACGACAGCGGCATCCTGCGCTTCGCCGACCTGCGACTGGACGAGCACGCGCATGAAGTGCACCGCGCCGGCGAGTACATCGCGCTGTCCCCCACCGAGTTCAACCTCCTGACCTACTTCATGGAGAACACCAACCGCGTGCTCAGCCGGACCAAGATCCTCAACCAGGTGTGGGGGTACGACTTCGCGGGCGACGGACGCATCGTGGAGACGTACGTCAAATACCTGCGCCGCAAGATCGACCGCTTCGATCCGCCGCTGCTGCACACCGTGCGCGGCGTCGGCTACTGCCTGCGGCTGCCTCCCGGCCACACGCCGGGAGCCGATCGGTGAGCCGCCGCCGCTGGACGCCGCGTCCGCGTTCACTGCGCGGCCGGCTGGTGTGGGGTGTCACGCTGCTGGCGGCGGCCGTGGTCCTGACCGCCCAGGCCATCGCGGTCGCGGGAATGAACTCCTGGCTGCTGAACCGGGTCGACCAGCAGCTGGCCGGCTTCGCGCTGCCGGACCGGGCCGCCTCCCGCCCCGCCGAGCCGCCCGTGAAACCCGCGCCGGACTCGGTCTCCCTCCCCTCGGACTTCCGGGTCACCTTCTACAGCGCCGCGGGCCACGAGCAGAGCGCTCTCGGCGGCGGAAGCAAGCCGGGCCCGAAGCTCGCGCGGACCACCGACGCCCTGGATCTGACGCCGGGACACGAGTCCACCGTCCCCGCCGAGTCCGGGGA
This sequence comes from Streptomyces sp. NPDC046909, assembly GCF_040644695.1. Taxonomy (NCBI): domain Bacteria; kingdom Bacillati; phylum Actinomycetota; class Actinomycetes; order Kitasatosporales; family Streptomycetaceae; genus Streptomyces; species Streptomyces sp. NPDC046909. The sequence continues at coordinate 79,521 of NZ_JBEYXC010000005.1, forward strand.
CGGCCAGTGGCGCGTGCTGTGGCGGGAGGTCCCGGCGACGGGCACCTCGTACGTGGTCGCCCTGCCCCTCGACACGGTGGAGGGTGCCCTGTCGAAGCAGCTCGCCCTCAACGCCGCCGTCCTCGCCGCGGCCGTGGTCGGTCTGATCGCCGTCGGCCGTACGGTGGTCCGCCTCGGCCTGCTGCCGCTGACCCGTATGGAGCAGACCGCCCAGCGCATCACCGACGGGGACCTCAGCCTGCGGCTGCCGGACACCGACCCGCGCACCGAGACGGGCCGCCTGGGCACCGTGCTCAACGACATGCTCGACCGTCTCCAACAGGCCCTGCGGGAAAGGGAGTTCTCCGAGGCGCGGCTGCGCCGCTTCGTCGCCGACGCCGGGCACGAACTCCGTACGCCCCTCACCACCGTCCAGGGCTTCGCCCAGCTCGCCCTGCGCCACCCGGACCGGCCCGCCGCACAACGCCGGGAGGCCGACGAACAGATCGCCCGCAACGCCGAGCGCATGAACCTCCTTGTCGACGACCTCCTCCTGCTCGCCCAGCTCGACCAGCAGCCCGCCTACCGCCGCGACCCCGTCGACCTCCTGTCCCTCGCGGCGGACGCGGTGAGCGCGGCGGCCGTCCGCGCGCACGGTGAGCACCGTGTGACCCTCAGCCCGCTCGGCGCGCACACCGAGGACGCCGAACTGGACGTCGTGGAGACCGTGGGCGACCCCGACCGTCTGCTCCAGGTCGTCAACAACCTCCTGTCGAACGCCCTCGTCCACACCCCGCCGGGCACCCCGGTGGACGTGCGGGTCGGCGTCGCCCGGGCAGGGGCGGACAGCGGCGGCACCGACCGGCCGGGCCGCACCAGCGCCTCCCCGCCGCTGGCCGAGTCCGTGCCGATCGGCGTGATCGAGGTCGTCGACCAGGGACCCGGACTCGCGCCGGAGGAGGCCGAGCGGGTCTTCGAGCGCTTCTACCGGGTCGACCCCTCCCGTTCCCGCGACCGAGGCGGCAGCGGCCTGGGCCTCGCCATCGCGTCGGCGATCGCCCAGGGGCACGGCGGCCGCGTGGAACTGGACAGTGTGGCGGGCGAGGGCTGTACGTTCCGGCTGGTCCTCCCCTTGGGCGATGCCGCCCGGCCCGGAGCCATAACGCCTCCGGCGTGAATCACGGACCCGCCCGGTGTCTCTCCTCTAGGGGACAACGGGGGGATCGCGCCGATGGTTTGGGGAGACACGGCCGCGCGGCGTCGGCGGCGTGAGCTTCGTGCACGCAGGGCCCGGCTGGAGGCCGCGCGCCGATCGAGGCGGCATGCGGAACGGCGCCGCACCGAGGGGCTGACGTACCAGGAGATCGAACGGCGCCGCAGGGCGCGGTGGCGGCGGATCTACGGATCGGCGGCCGCGCTGCTGGGCGTCTTCGTGGTGCTGACGGGGGCGCTCCAGCTGGCGACCGCCCATGAGAGCGCGGACGACGCTGAGTTCACCGCGGCCGTCGCCCTCGCCGAACTCGCCGCGGGACTCTACGGTATCGCCGCCGGGATCACCGTCGTACGCCGGGCGCGACGGGAGTTGCCGGGCTCCTTCTCCCTGTGGTTCCTGGCGGCCTGGACCGCGATGATCGTCGCGATCCCGGCGTACGGCTACGGCGATCTGATCGGCGGACCGGTCGCCGTGACAGCGCTGTGGCTGGCCGCGGTTGCCGTGATCGTCTGGTTCCTGCGCCGCGAGTCCCGCGACTGAACCTCCAACGCCGGTCCACGACACGGTCAGACGTTCTCCAAGCGACGGCAACGCGCCGCTGTTGCGGGTCATGGCTTGGCCAACCCCTTCCCGCACGTTGTCCGCATGTTCATCAGCCGCCCCTGATGCCCCGTCCCGAGTCGGGCGGAGAGTGATCGGCGGACCGGTTCCGACACCGGGGCCGGCCGTCGGTTCTTTCGCTCAAGAAGGGGCAATCATGGCCGAGTTGACCCGTCGTAGACTCCTGGGCTCGGCCGCGGGCGCACTGGGCGGCGCCGCGGCACTCTCCCTCCTCCCGCCGAGCGTGCAGAAGGCCGTCGCCGCCGAACCGCCGAAGCACGGTTCGCTGCGCGACATCGAGCACGTCGTGATGCTGATGCAGGAGAACCGGTCGTTCGACCACTACTTCGGCACCCTGTCCGGCGTTCGCGGCTTCGCCGACCCGGATGCGCTGCGGCTCGACACCGGCCGTTCCGTCTTCTACCAGCCGGACGCCGAGAACCCCAAGGGCTATCTCCTGCCCTTCCATCTCGACACCCGTACCACGAGCGCACAGGCCATCCCGTCCACCTCGCACGCCTGGTCCGTGCAGCACGAGGCGTGGAACGGCGGCGGGATGGACCGCTGGCTGCCGGCCCACCGCAAGGCCGACGGTGTCAACGGCCCCTACGTCATGGGCTATTACACCCGCGAGGACATCCCCTTCCAGTTCGCGCTCGCCGAGACCTTCACCGTCTGCGACCACTATTTCTGCTCGGTCTTCGGCCCGACCTGGCCGAACCGCCTGATGTGGATGACCGGCACCATCGACCCGGCCGGCACCCGGGGTGGTCCGATCCTCAGCAACGTCGCGCCGACGCCGTACCGCTGGACGACGTACGCGGAACGCCTCCAGGCGGCCGGGATCAGCTGGAAGGTCTACCAGCAGGACGACGACTACGGCTGCAACATGCTGGAGCAGTTCGCCAACTTCAGGAACGCGCAGCCCGGTTCGGACCTGTACGAGCGGGGCGTACGTCCGCAGCCGGAGGGCACCTTCGAGGACGACGCCCGCAACGACCGGCTCCCCGCCGTCTCCTGGATCATGCCGACGAGCTACCAGTCGGAGCACCCGGACTATCTGCCCGCCGCGGGCGCCGACTTCGTGGCGTCGAAGATCGAGGCCATCGCCTCGAACCCGAAGGTGTGGCGCAAGACGGCGTTCATCCTCAACTACGACGAGAACGACGGCCTGTTCGACCACGTGCCTCCGCCGACCCCGCCCGCCGATACCCCCGACGAGTTCGTCCGGGGCCTGCCCATCGGGGGCGGCTTCCGGGTGCCCGCCATCATCATCTCGCCCTGGACCGTGGGCGGTTGGGTGGCCTCGGAGGCCTTCGACCACACCTCCGCGCTGCGGTTCCTGGAGCGATTCACCGGCGTCGAGGAGCCGAACATCAGCGACTGGCGGCGCGGCGCCTTCGGCGACTTCACCTCAGCCTTCCGCTTCCCGTCCGCCCGGCCGCGCCCGCCCCGGCTGCCCGACGACACCGCGGAGCAGCTGGAGAAGGCGAAGGAAGAGGTCGAGACCCTGCCGAAGCCAACACTGCCGGGAGCGGACCAGACGTTCCCGCACCAGGAACGGGGGCGCAGGCCGCACGTCTGAGCGGCCCCGTCCGAGCGGACCCGGAGGCCGGGATCACCCGGTCAGGGCTTGGCGCCCCATGAGTGGGCGACGTCCACCACGACCCGGTCGTCCGCCCGGAGCACCCGGAACGGCAGCCGGGCGCGCACTCCGAGGCCCAGCTGGGTGTCTCCTTCGAAGCTGCCCGCGAAGCGGGTGTCCCGGAAGGTGCGGTATCCGTCGAGGTCGACGCCCGGGAGGGGGCGGTTCACCCGCGCGGGATACGTGGGGGCGCCGGTCTCCGGGTCGTAGGCGGGGGCGGCCACCCGTATCTCGAGGACGGCGCCGCCGCCGACCGGTATGAGCCGGCCCGAGCCGTCCTGGTGGAGCCGGTCGACGTACTGGACGTGATAGCCGAGCTCGCCCTTGGCGGCGCCGGGGACGTCCACGACCAGCCGGTCGTAGCAGGTGTGCCGGCCGGTCCTGACGTTCGTCACCGAGTCCGTCGTGCCGGCGGAGCGGCTCTTGGCGAGGCTGCCCCAGCCGGTGGGGCAGGTGGTCGTGGCCGTGGTCGCCTGCGCGGGCACGGCGGCCACGACCAGCGTCGCCCCCATGAGAGCGACGGTGGCCCATGTGGTTCTGTTGCGTCGCATGATGTCCCCCGGGGAGTTCATGTGCCTGATATCTGGTGAGACAACCGGGATGAATAAATGGTTGCACCTTGTCCGGATATCGAGGCATGTGAAGCGTGGAAGGGCGAGGGCGCGGCGACTCAGCCTTCCCGGAGCGTGCTCTTCGCGAGTTCGAACGCCGGCAGCATGTCGCGGTGCTCCTCGGTGTCCATGCCGCCGAGGTGGAGTACGACCGGACCGTCCGTGGTGATCACGGCCAGCGCGCTCTCCTCCTTGGGCTCGTCCAGGATCTCGTTCGTGTCGATGTACGTCACCTGCGCGCCCGTGAGATCCCCGGTCTTGAACGTGCTGTACCGCTCCTCGCTCACGGTCGCGCCCTCCACGGCCGCCAGGAACCCCTCCAGCACGGAGCGCGCGTCGGCGTCGCCGGGCTTTCCGGTCCACGCGCGCAGAAAGCCGACGCTGCCCGCGGGCTTGGCGTCGATCTCGCACCGGAGGGTGACCGGGCCCTGGGTGAGTTCCGCCTGGACGGACTCGGCCGTCCACTCGGCGGCGGTGTCGAAGGTGACGGGCAACTCGCACGCCGACCCGGCAGCCCCGATGGAACCGCCGGGCTCGGCGGTCTTCGAGACCGTCGCGGAGGCACTGGCCGTCGCCGTCGCCTTCGCCGTGGCCTTCACGGGCGACTTCGCGTCCCCGTCCTCCGCGGACCCGGAGCAGCCCGCCAGCACCCCCGCCAGCAAGGCCACGTAAGCCATCCGACGCCCTGCGTTCCCCACCCTGACCGGCACGGCCGTGTCTCCCCTCGATCGAGGCGGCACACATTAGCGGAGGTCCGCGCGGCGGAGAAAAACCTGGTGACCGCGTCACCCCTGGTCAGCACAATGGACCGGCGCGGACCGAACCCCCGCCGCGAGAAAGGTGGCCGACCGTGACCGTCCCCAACGTCCTGCTGTCCGGCGTCGTCGGCTCCACCGCCTACGGCCTCGCCCACGAGGGCTCCGACATCGACCGCCTCGGCATGTTCGCCGCCCCCACCGAGACCCTGCACGGCCTCCACCGGCCGAAGGAGTCCCACGTCACCACCGCCCCGGACAGCACCCTGCACGAGGCCGCGAAGTGGTGCCGGCTCGCCCTGGGCGGCAACCCGACCGCGATGGAACTCGCCTGGCTGCCCGCGGAGTTGTACGAAGTGCGCACCCCGCTCGGCGACGAACTCATCGGCCTGCGTACGTCGTTCCTGAGCGCCAAGCGGGTCCGGGACGCCTATCTCGGTTACGCCACCCAGCAGTTCCGCCGGCTCGAGAACCGCGACGACGGCAGCTTCTCCGCGGACACCCGCAAACGCACCGCGAAGCATGCCCGGCATCTCAAGCGGCTGTGCCACCAGGGCCTGGAGCTGTACGCCACGGGCCGCCTGACCATCCGTCTCGAAAACCCCCAGGAATTCCGGGACTTCGGGGAGCAGGTCGCCGCCGACGCGGCGGCGGCCCGCCCCGTGATGGCCCACTACGAGAAGGCCTTCGACGAGACCCGCACCGCCCTGCCGGACCAGCCCGACGAGGCGGCGGTGGAGGCCTGGCTGCTGCGCGTCCGCGCGCACTTCTACGCATCGGCACCGGCGAGCTCCGACGCCCGATAAACCAGGTGTCCGGCCGCCCCGCCCGTTGCTACCCTCGGCCTCATGATCACGCCTTCGCCTCAGCATCGAATGATGGCCCCGCACAGGGGCTGCTGAGCGCGCACGCGCACCGACACCGAAGCCCCGGGACGGGGCTTCGACGCGTGGTGCGGACGGGGTCCCGTCACCGGTAGGAGGACCGATGACCGGATCACGCCACTACATCACCACGACCATTCCGTACGTCAACGCCCGCCCGCACCTGGGATTCGCCCTGGAGCTGGTGCAGGCCGACACCCTCGCCAGACACCGGCGCCAACGCGGCGACCGCGTACGCCTGTTGAGCGGCACGGACGACAACTCCCTGAAGAACGTGCTCGCCGCAGAGGCCGCGGGCGTCGATGTGCGGGAGTTCGTCGACCGCAACGCCGACGCCTTCGCCGCCCTGCGCGATCCGCTGGCGCTCTCGCTGGACGACTTCATCCGCACCAGCAGCGACCCCCGGCACCGGGCCGGGGTGGAGCGGCTGTGGCGCCGGTGCGCGGCCGCCGGTGACCTGTACCGCAAGGAGTACGAGGGGCTGTACTGCGTCGGCTGCGAGCAGTTCTACCCGCCGGAGGAGCTGGTCGACGGCCGATGCGCCGAGCACGGGACCGAGCCCCAGCTCGTCGCGGAGGAGAACTGGTTCTTCCGGCTGTCCCGGTACGCCGACCGGCTCCACCGTCTGATCTCCGACGGCACCCTGCGCATCGAGCCCGCCGCCCGCCGCAACGAGGTCCTCGCCCTCATCGCCGGCGGACTGCACGACTTCTCCGTCTCCCGCTCCCACACCCGCGCCAGAGGCTGGGGCATCCCCGTGCCCGACGACCCCGACCAGGTCGTCTACGTGTGGTGGGACGCCCTGGGCAACTACGTCACCAGCCTCGGCCACGGCACCGACGACCCCGCGTACGACGAGTGGTGGGCGGCGGACGGAGGCCGCCGGGTCCATCTCGTCGGCAAGGGCGTGGTCCGGTTCCACGCCGTCTACTGGCCCGCCATGCTGCTCTCGGCGGGTCTGCCGCTGCCCACGGACATCCTCGTCCACGACTATCTGACGGTCGGAGGACGCAAGATCAGCAAGTCCGACGACGAAACGGCCGTCGACCCCGTCGCCCTGACCACCGCGTACGGCACGGACCCCGTCCGCTGGTGGCTGCTGCGCGAGGTGCCCCGGGTCGGGGACGCCGACTTCACCACCGAGCGGCTGGTCGCCCGCGCCGACGCGGACTTCGCCGGCGGCCTGGGCAACCTCGTCCACCGGATCGTGACGATGGTCCACCGCTACCGGGGCGGGGCCGTACCCGCGCTCGGTACCGACCGGTTCGCCGTGGCGCCGCTGCTCGACGCGTGCCGGACGGCACCGGCGCGCATCGACGCGGCCCTGGCCGACTTCGACTTCCGCCGGGCCCTCGATGCCGCCTGGACCATCGTGGAGGAGGCCAACCGCTGCATCGACGCCACCCGCCCCTGGGAACTGGCCCGAGCGGAACGCCAGGGCAACACCAGCGCGGCCGAACGCCTCGACGCGGTCCTCGCCGCCCTGGTCACGGCGTGCCGGGTCCTCGGCGACGAACTGCGGCCCTTCGTACCGGAGTCGGCCGCACGGATCTCACGGCAGGTGACCGCGATCGAGGGCGTCCTCCCGGAGTCAGTGCCGCTCTTCCTCCGGAGTGCGTAGACCGTAGTTCCACAATTCGGAGGTCTGAATGACCCAGAAGACCGCGAACAACAGGATCATGCTCGCTTCGAGCAGGAGAGTGCCGTGCTCGCCGAACCGGGGCCATCCCTTGGTGAGAGCCAGGGAAAGCCCCATGAGGAGTGCGATCAGGAGGTACCAGTTGAAGCGCTTCGCGGGCGTGCCCGTGGTTTCCGCATTCCTCTTCTGGGTGAAGTGGAAGTTGATCGCGTTGTTCAGTACGGCGAGGAAGATGGACGCGAACATCGTGATCGCGGCAGTCCAGTGCGCATGCTCGTCGAACCAGTCACGGTCGGTCCAGAAGACGATGGCCGTCGCAATGTAGAACGCCAGTGCCAGTGCGAAACCGATCGCCGTGATCCGGCGCGCCCACTCCTCGTCGGCCGGTGTCTTCCGTGCCACCTGTGCCGGGACGCCGGTCACGGGTTTCTTCACGAGGAACTTCAGCACCAGGAGAAAGAGGAAGGTGACGCCGGCCATGACGAGCAGGGCCAGTACGTTGTTGTCGATGTTGGTCTTCCGGTTGGTCGTGTCGCTGAGGACAGACCCGCACCGACCGACATTCGGCGTCGGTACGAAAGCGACGATCGGCGCGAGGATTCCCGCGAAGTTCAGGAACACGTCCTCGAGTTCGGTGCTGCCCTTCAGTGCGATGAGGCTGATGCCGATCGCGACCAGGCCGCCGACGAACATCAACTGCACCGGGGTGTAGTAGTAGGCGCTGATCGATGTCTGCCAACAGTGTCCGCTGGTGCGGCCCGTCAGATGGGACTTCGAGTACTCGTGGAGAATCGCGGTGGCCAAGCCGATCACCAGGGCGATCATCAGCAACCGCAGATACCGTGTGGTCTTGACGACCACGGCGTCAGGACTCTCGGTGGCCCCGACACTGTTTTCGGCCCACTCGCGCAGGCGACTGAGAATCGGCATGACGTTTTCCCCCGTGCCACCGGTCTTCGGCGATCCGCCTTTCTGAATTTACTGCGGTGGCATCACTTCGCCTATCCGGCCGACGTGAAAAGGCGAGTACTTGGTGCACGCGTGGATTCGGGGCGGTCAGTCGTGCTTGCCGCGCCCCGTCAGCGCGTCGCGCACCCGGTCGATGAGGCCGACGCCGGGCGCGAGGAGCTTGTTGGCCGGCGGCTCGCTCGGGGTGGACGGGTGTGGCCGGGTCGGGGCCACCTTCTTCGCCCTGCGGACCTTCTCGCCCAGCTCGTCCAGCGTCTCCGGGGGACAGGCCGCCCGCAGCTGGGGGAAGAGGTTCTGCTCCTCGTCGGCGATGTGCGAGCGCACCTCGTCCATCAGCTCGCCGACGATCCGGTCGAACTCCGGGTCCCCGGCCTCGCAGGACTCCAGGTCCTTCATGAGCTGCTCGGCGCGCGCGTGGTCCTCGATCTCCCGGTCGGCGACGGTGTTCCCGTTCACCAGATGCTCCCGCACCGCCGGGTACAGATACGCCTCCTCGGCCACCGAGTGCCGTACCAGCTCGATGGCCGCTTCGTCGGCGTGGACCTTGCGGTCCTTGTCGCCTGCGGGCAGTGCCTCGATGCGACCGAAGAACTCCTCCACCTCGCGGTGATCGGTCACCAGCTCGTCGATGACGTTTCCGCCGTGCCCCATGCTCTCCACCTCCGACCGGTCCGGGCGCCCCGGAAGGGGTGCCGCCACGGGGGCCGAGTGCCCAGGCCGCATGAGGGGTAACGCGGCCCGGGGCATGTCGGCTGACGTGGTCATGTTCGTGGAGAGGGGCTCATCGGCGCAGGCTCTGAAGGCCCACGACGAGATCGCGGGGCAGGCCGTGGGTGTCGTGGAGGTAGTGGTAGTCCTCCTCGCTCAGCCGTCCTTGGTAGCGCGGCCGGGAGAGGATCTGGCGGCCCCGGTCGAGGAGCCTGCCGAAGCGGTGCTCCTCGTCGAGGAGGAGGCCGAGGACCTGGTCGGTGCCGCCCGGCAGACGGAAGTGGTTCAGGGTGTGCTCGACCAGCTCCGGCGGCAGATCGGACAGGGTGCGGGTGGGGTCGTGCTGCCAGAGGGTGGTCAGGACGCGGCGGACGAGGCGGCGCAGGACATAGCCGCGGCCGGTGTTCGACGGCCGTACGCCCTCGCCGATGACGACGACACCGGAGCGCAGATGGTCGCAGACCAGGCGCAGCGACGGCTCGTCCAGGTCCCACAGGGGAGGGAGCAGGCGCGTCCAGGGTTCGAAGAGGTCGGTGTCGTAGACCGAGTCGCGGCCCTGGAGGACGGTCAGCAGGCGTTCCAGGCCCATGCCCGTGTCGATGGAGGGCCGGGACAGCGGGGAGAGGCTGCCGTCCTCGTGGCGGCGGTAGCGCATGCTGACGTGGTTCCAGACCTCGACCCAGCGGGGGTCGGTGGTGGGGGTGCCCTGGGGCGGGGTGTCGCCGGTCCAGACGAAGATCTCCGAGTCCGGGCCGCACGGTCCGACGGGGCCGTTGGACCACCAGTTGTCCTCCCGGGTCGACTCCACGGGGACCCCCAACTCCCGCCAGGTGTCCAGGGATTCGGTGTCGGGGCCGACCTGGTCGTCGCCGCCGAAGACAGTGACGTACAACTGCCCGTCCGGGATGCCGAATCCGTCGCGCAGGAGTTCATGTCCCCAGCGCAGGCTGCGCGAGTGGCCGTAGTCGCCCAGTGACCACGAGCCGAGCATCTCGAAGACGGTCAGGTGGGTGGGGTCACCGACCTCGTCGAGGTCGGTGGTGCGCAGACAGCGCTGGACGTTGACCAGGCGGCGGCCGTGCGGGTGCGGGCGGCCCTCCAGGTACGGGGTGAGGGGGTGCATGCCGGAGGTGGTGAACAGCACCGGGTCCGAGGGCGGCGGCAGCAGGGTGCCGCCGGTGATCAGGTGGTGGCCGCGCTCGACGTAGAAGTCGGTGAAGGTGCGCAGGGTCCGGTCGGTGTCCATGGTCGTGTTCCTTCGGGTCGGGGGACCGGAAAGAACCGCGGAGGCGGGCAGGAAGGCGTGGCGCGCTGCGTCGGCGGTCCGTTTCCGGCCGCCGGGGGAGAGGTGAGGTGAGGTCAGGCGTCGGCAGCCGGGGAGCTGGTCGCTCGCGCGGCTGCGGTGTGGGTGTGCTCTCTGGCCTCCATGGATCAACCGTAACCGGAGGACGCCGGGGACGTCCCCCGGTTTTCGGTACGCCGGTTTCCGGTACGCCGGTTTCCGGTCCGCCGGTTCTCAGGCCGCCGGTGGTCAGTCCGCCCCTCCCGGGGTGATCAGCCCGGACTCGTAGGCGAGGACGACCGCCTGGACCCGGTCGCGCAGCTCCAGCTTCGAGAGGATGCGGCCGATGTGGGTCTTGACCGTGGTCTGGCTGAGGAAGAGCCGGTCGGCGAGCTCCGCGTTGCTCAGCCCGGTCCCGAGCAGCCGCAGCACCTCCAGCTCGCGCGGGGTCAGCCCGGACAGGTCGTGGTGGCGGGAGGCCGCCGGGCGGGCCTCCTCGCGCTGCGCGAAGCGCTCGATGAGCCGGCGCGTGATCGCCGGGGCGAGCAGGGCGTCGCCGGAGCGCACCAGGTGCACGGCGGCCACGAGATGCTCGGGGGTGACGTCCTTGAGCAGGAAGCCGCTGGCCCCGGCGGTGAGCGCCGCGTACACGTAGTGGTCGAGGTCGTACGTGGTCAGGATGATGACCCGAGTGCCCTCCGCGCCCTCCTCGGTGAGGATGCGCCGGGTGGCCTCGATGCCGTCCATCCCCGGCATCCGGATGTCCATGAGGACCACGTCGGGCCGGGTCCGCCGGACCGCGGCGACCGCCTCCGCGCCGTCGGCCGCCTCGGCCGTCACCTCGATGCCGTCCGCGGCGAGGATCATCCCGAACCCGGTGCGGACGAGCGCCTGGTCGTCGGCGATGACCGCGCGCAGCCGGGGCCCGTTCATGCCGTCCGCCAGGGGATGAGCGCCTTGACGCGATAGCCGCCGGCGAGCGTGGGAGCGGCCGTCAACTCGCCGCCGTAGACCGCGATGCGCTCGCGCAGACCGATGAGCCCCCGGCCGTTTCCGTCCCCCGGCGCCGCGTCGCGGACGGCGCCCGTGTCGGTGACCTCGATCTGAAGGATGTCGTCGGTGTAGCCGATCGTGACGGTGGCCTCGGCGCCCGGCGCGTGCTTGATGGTGTTGGTCAGCGCCTCCTGCACCACGCGGTACGCCGTCAGATCGACGCCCGGCGGCAGCGGGTCCGGGGGCAGGGACACCGCGATGCCGACCGGGGTCCCGGCGGCGCGGACCCGTGCGATGAGCGCGCCCAACTGCCCAAGCCCCGGCTGGGGTTCGAGGGCCTCGGGGTGATCCGCGTCCGGGGCCGCCAACAGGCCCATCACATGGCGCAGTTCCGCCATCGCGGCCCGCCCTCCCGCCTCGACCGCGAGCAGCGCCTGCTTCGATCGCTCCGGCGCCACGTCCATCACCTTGCGCGCCGCCCCTGCCTGGATGACCATCACGCTCACATTGTGGGTGACGACATCGTGCAACTCGGCGGCGATACGGGCCCGTTCCTCCTCCACGGCCCGCCGCGTCGCCTCCTCCTGGTCCTGTTCGAGGCGTGCGAGCCGTTCGCGGTCGTCCTTGAGGCGCCGCCTCCAGTAGCGGACGAGACCGGCCAGCACCCCGGCGATCAGGAGCACCACCGCGGGGCTCGACCAGCCCGGCAGGATGGGCTCGGTCTCCCGGAACGCGAAGCCGAACAGGACGGCCGCGAAGACCATCGTGGACATCGCCACCGCCCGGTGCCTGCTGTACATGACGGCGCTGTACGCGGCGATCACACAGGTCAGCACATTGATCCAGGAGGCGTTGTCGCCGATGCCCAGCACCGCGGTCATCAGTACCGCGAACGCGGCGAGCGGGAACCGGCGCCGGACGGCCAGCGGCAGCGCCGACATCACGACCAGCGGCCAGGGCGGGGAGTACGGCTCGTCCGTCATGAACCGCGGTCCCACGACGGGAGGACGGGGCGCCTCCGGCGGCATCGGCTCGACCTTGGAGATGTCGACCGGCCCGTCGCCGGGATAGCGCACCGCCACGATCAGCGCGACCGCGGTCAGCACCAGCGCCAGGACGATGTCGACACGGACGGCGCGCCGCGACAACGGGGCACGCCTCGGCTCCGGCCGCAGCGCCGCGCGCACGTGACGAAGCAGGCGGTTCACGGTCTCCATCGGCACATTGTGGGCTCGACGTCGCCGAACTGGCGTCCGTCTGTACGGCCGACGCCCTGTCCTCCAGGCGTACTTCGCAGGGATGACCCCGCCCACGGATCCTCCGCGCGAAGGGCCGCATCTCGGTGCCCCGGGCGACGCGGGGCAGCGGGCCGCGCCCCTACCTTCGCTGGGCCTGAACCTCTCAGGAATCTCTCAGACGCGAGGACGGACTCCCAATGACCCATCTGATCGAACTGGCGGGCGTGGCCAAGCGCTACGACAGTGCCGGGGCGCCCGCGCTCGGACCGCTCGACCTCGGTGTCGCCCAGGGGGAGGCCCTCGCCGTCACCGGCCCTTCCGGCAGCGGCAAGTCCACCCTGCTGAACCTCGTCGCGGGCCTCGACAAGCCGACCACCGGCACCGTGACCGTGGCCGGACTGCGCGTCGACCAGCTCGGCGAGCACGCCCTGGCCCGCTTCCGCCGCGAACAGATCGGCATGGTCTTCCAGTTCTTCAACCTGCTCGACGACCTCACCGTCGCCGACAACATCCAGCTCCCCGCCCAACTGACCGGCACCGCCCGGCGCAAGGCGGCCTCCCGCGCCGCCGAGCTCATGGATATGCTCGGCATCCAGAAGCACGCCCGCGCCTACCCGGGCCGCCTCTCCGGCGGCGAGCGGCAACGCGTCGCGGTGGCACGGGCGTTGGTCAACCGGCCCGCGCTGCTGCTCGCCGACGAACCGACCGGTGCCCTCGACAGCGCCTCCGGCCAGGACGTCCGTGAACTCCTCGTAGACCTGCACCGCGGCGGCCAGACCATCGTGCTCGTCACCCACGACCCGGCCCTCGCCGAGGCGTGCGCGAGCCGCACGATCCACCTCGTCGACGGCCATCTCGCCCTCGACACCCAGGCGGAGGCCGTGCGATGAGCGCCCTCACCCGGGTCGTACGGTCCGGAGTGGGCCGCCGGCGGGTGCAGACCGTGGTGATCGCGCTGGCCACGATGATGGCCGTGGCCTCGGCGGTCGTCGCCGGATCGCTGATGGTCGCCACGAGCGCGCCCTTCGACCACGCCTTCGCCCGGCAGAACGGGGCCCATGTCACCGCGGAGTTCGACCCCGCGAAGGTCAGCACGGCCCAGCTGAAGGCCACCGGCGAGCTGGCCGGCGTCACCGGCAGCGCGGGACCCTACCCGGCCACGACGGTCGACGCGGTGGACGACGAGGGGCGGCACATGCCGCCGATGACACTGGTCGGCCGCACCGACCCCGACACCGACGTGGACCGACTGGAGCTGAAGTCGGGCCGCTGGGCGACGAAACCCGGCGAGATCGTGCTCTCGGCGTCGTTCGAGGGGCCCGCGCTCCAACTGGGCTCCGAGCTCAGGACGTCGGACGCCTCGGACAGCCCGACGCTCACGGTCGTCGGCTTCGCCCTCTCCGTCGGCAAGACCGCCGACGCCTGGGCAACGCCCGCCCAGGTGACGGCACTTGAGGCTGAGGACACCCCGGTCACCAGCCAGATGCTCTACCGCTTCCGCTCCGCGGACACGAAGGCGGACATCGCCGCCGACCGCGAGAAACTCACCGCCGCCGTCCCTTCCGGCGCGCTCCTCGGCTCCCAGTCCTACCTGGACACCAAGCGCTCCGCCGACGCGAACGCGGCGCCGACCATCCCGTTCCTCATGGCGTTCGGCGTGCTCGGCATCGTCATGTCGGTGATCATCGTCGGCAGCGTCATCAGCGGCGCTGTCGGCACCAGCCTGCGCAGGATCGGCATCCTCAAGGCCATCGGCTTCACCCCGCGCGAGGTCGTCCGCGCCTACGTGGCCCAGGCGCTCCTGCCGGCCACGGCGGGCATCGCCCTCGGCGTCGTCCTGGGAAACCTCATGGCTCTGCCGCTCCTGGAGGACTCCGAGACGATCTACGGCGCGCCCTCGCTGTCGGTCGCCTGGTGGGTGGACGTCCTCGTCGCGGTGGCCGCCCTGCTCGTCGTCGGGATCGCCGCACTGGTCCCCGCGCTCCGGGCCGGACGGCTGCGGACCGTCGAGGCCATCGCCGTCGGCCGGGCACCCCGCACCGGCCGCGGCCAGTGGGCGCACCGGGCGGCGGGACGGCTGCCGCTGCCCCGCTCGGTCACCTACGGCCTCGCGAGCCCCTTCGCCCACCCCGTGCGCACCCTCGCGATGCTCCTCGCCGTGGCCTTCGGCACGATCGCCGCGACGTTCGCGCTCGGCCTGACGTCGTCACTGAACGCGGTGTCGGAGGCGGGGGACCCCGAGAGCCGCAACGACGTCAGCGTCATGGCGGGCGGCCCGACCGTCGGAAGGGGCCAGCACGTCCCGGTCGACAACAGCCCCGCCCCCGCGCCCGCCGACCCCGCGAAAGTGAAGGCCGCCATCGAGGCACAGCCGGGAACCGCCGCGTACTACGGCGTGGCCCAGGAGGACGCCACCGTCACCGGCGTCTCCGGCACGTCCCGCATCACTCTCTACGACGGCGACTCGACCTCGGGCAGTTACGCGCTGATCTCCGGCCACTGGGTCACCGGACCTGGCCAGATCGTCGTGTCCTCCCGCTTCCTGGACACCACCGGCACCGAGATCGGCGACACCGTGCGGGTGACCGTCGGCAAGGTCACGACCACCCTGAAGATCGTCGGCGAGGACTTCGACACCGCCGACGACGTCCTGGAAGTCCACGCGGACATGGCCGACTTCCCGGCCGTGCGACCCGCCGAGTTCCGGGTCGACGTGAAAGAGGGCGTCTCACCGACGCGGTACGCCACGGCACTCGCCGAGGCCGTACGGCCCCTCGGTGGCGACGCGATGGCCAACGCCCCCTCCGAACAGGACAACCTCCTCATCCTCATCGACGCGATGGCCGTGATGCTCACCCTCATGCTCGTCTCCGTGGCCGGCCTCGGGGTCCTCAACTCCGTTGTCCTGGACACCCGGGAGCGCGTCCACGACCTCGGCGTGTGCAAGGCGATCGGGATGTCCCCGCGGCAGACCGTGGGCCTCGTGCTCGCCTCCGTGGCCGGGATCGGAGTGCTCGGCGGACTCGTCGGGGTACCGGTCGGCTTCGCGGTGCACGGCTACGTCCTGCCCAAGATGGCGGAGGCCGCGGGTACCGGGCTGCCGCCGTCCGTCCTCGAGGTGTACGACGCCCCGGAGTTGATCCTGCTGGGACTGGGCGGGCTCGTGATCGCCGTACTGGGGGCGACACTGCCCGCGGGCTGGGCGGCGAAGGTGCGCACGGCGACGGCGTTGCGCACGGAGTAGCCGCTTCATCAGCACCTTCTCATCAGCACGTTTTCATTACGGCACCTCCACAACCGGCGCCCCAGGGGTGATGATTGATCGCGCAACAGCACCATCCCTGGGGGGACCATGAGCCACGACAGCACTCCGCCGCCGATGCCCGACAACATCCCGCCGGCCATGCCGGGTTACGGGCCGCCGACCATGCCCGGCTATCTGCCGCCGCAGCCGCCGCCCGGGCAGAAGAGGACCAACACGATCCTCATAGCCGCCGGCGCGGCGCTGGTCGCGGCCGTCCTCGCCGCCGTCGTCACCGCGGGCGTCAGCGGCGACGGCGAGGCCGAGGCGGCACCGACCGTCACCGTCACGAAGACGGTGCCGGCCGAGTCCGGTGACACCACGGCGGCGGACAGCGAGACCGAGACGCCCACCGAGGAGGCCGGCGACGACTCCTACGGCTTGGACGACACGATCGTCTACGACAACGACGTCGAGATCAGCCTCTCCAAGTTCTCGCGCGCCGTCTCCAGCGACTACGCGTCCCCGGAGAACACCCCCTACGCCAAGTTCACCATCAAGATCGTCAACAAGTCCGGCAAGAAGTTCGACGCCAGCCAGATGACGGTCAACTGCGCCTACGGCGACGAAGGACAGGAGAGCGAGGCCATCTTCGACGACGGACTCGACGGCCTGCCCGACACCAGCATTCTCGCCGGGCGCTCGCTCTCCGTGGCCTGGGGCTGCGAACTCCCCAAGGCGGAGACGTTCCTTCAGATCGAGGTGGCGCCCGACTACGAGTCGGAGACGTCCATCTTCGCGGGCGAGCTGAAGAAGTAACCGACGGGCGGGAAACGGCGGGACCGCGTTTGCGCGGGACGCGGGACCGACGGCAGGGTTCGGGTGTGCCTACCTTGCTGATCGTGCATCACACCCCCTCGCCCAACTGCCAGGCGATGCTGGAAGCCGTCGTCTCCGGTGCCACCGCGCCGGAGATCGAGGGCGTCCAGGTCGTGCGGCGGGCCGCGCTGGCGGCCACCGCGTCCGACGTCCTGGCCGCCGACGCCTACCTGCTGGGCACCCCGGCGAACCTCGGCTACATCTCCGGCGCCCTCAAGCACTTCTTCGACCAGGTCTACTACCCGTGCCTGGACGAGACCCGGGGCCGGCCCTTCGGGTACTACGTCCACGGCGGCAGCGACGTCACCGGAGCGGTACGGGCCATCGAGTCGATCACCACGGGCCTCGGCTGGCGCCGCGCGGCCGACGCCGTGACGGTCACCGGGGAGCCGGGCAAGTCCGACACCGAGGCCTGCTGGGAACTGGGCGCCACGCTCGCGGCCGGGCTCATGGAGTGACTCCGCACAAGCCGCGCGACCGTAGCCCTCGGCGAACTGGTGCGCTAATTTGAGCTCCAGGTCACAGGTGGTCGGTCACCCGTGGTGAGCGCGGGAGGTTCTCGTTGACCCCGGCACAACTGCGGGCCTTCACGGCGACCGTACGCCTCGGGTCGGTGAAGGCCGCCGCGGCCGATCTCGCGGTCACCGAGGCCGCGATCTCGATCCACATCGCCCATCTGCGCAAGGAACTCGGCGACCGCCTCTTCACCCGCACGGCGGGCGGACTCACCTTCACCCCCGGCGGTTTACGCCTGGCCAGCCGCGCCGCCGAACTGCTGGGCCTTCAGCACCGCACCATCCTGGAGGTGCGCCGCGCGGGCACCGGCCGCCGCCTCCTGCGCATCGCCGCGTCCAGCCTGTTCGCCGAGCACGCGGCACCGGGCCTCATCGAACTCTTCGCCGGCCGCGCCGCCGACCTCGACGTCGAACTCAGCGTCCAGGACCCCCAGCGCTTCGACACGCTCCTGACGACCCGCGCGGTCGACGTTGCCATCGGCCCGCCACCCGCCACCGTCGAGCCCACGACGACCTGCACCCCCTTCCTCAACTACCAGGTGATCGCCGTGGTCGGCACCGACCACCCGCTCGCCGGCTGCACCGCGGGCGCCACCGAACTCCGCGACCAGACCTGGCTGTTGGGCCCCTCCGCGGTGGGCCGCATCGGCATGCTCCCCTCCGTGCTCCGCCGCCTGAGCGTCCCGGACCACAACCAGCGCATCTTCCAGAGTCAGGCCGCCAGCGTGGACGAGGCCAAACACGGCAAGGGAGTCGCCCTGGCGGTCGCCTTCGCCGTGGCCAAGGACATCGCCGCCGGCGACCTCGTCCAACTGGGCGGCCCCCACCTCCCCGCCCGCGGCTCCTGGAACCTCCTCACCCTCACCGACCGCGAGTCCCCCCAAGCCGCCGCCGAACTCCGCCGCTTCGTCACGACGCCCCGTGCGACCCAGGCGATGCTGCGCGGCTCAGGCGTGACGGCGGGGCGATTCCGGCCGGCTGTTCATGTGACGTTGTGGAGCTAGAGGCCCAGGGCGTCGACGAAGGAGGAGAAGGTGGGCGCGGCTTCTCGCCAGGCACACTGACGGGGGTTCGTCCAGAAATCGCTGCCCACGACACGGGGGTCGGCGGGGCAGGTGCGGTAGTCGAGGGCCAGGGCCACGTCATCGCCGGGCCTGCGGTTGACCGCGATGAGGACCGCCTGTTCGACGTCCAGCCAAGGGAGTTCCACGGGCCCCGGGTGGCTGCTGCCGCGCACTTCCCGGAACAGCTCGGCGGAAGGGGGGTCGTCGGCGAACATGTCGAGCGACCGGGACTCCCGTTCCATCTCCTGTGGAGTACGCAGGAAGTCGATCGGGTCCTCGAACCACGGGAGCAGTCCCGCCAGCGCCGCGTCGCCCGGATGACGCCACCGGCCCTCCAGGATCGGCGCGGGCAGCGCGAGGGCACGGACCTTCACCTGTTCCATGGCCGACAGAGTCTCACGGGCACCCGAGCCGCCTTCCTCGCCCCGCGATCTCACCCGGTACGCGCGACAGCTCACCGAAGTTCCCGGCCGGCAACAACAGGTCCACATACGGCAGCGCCGCCGTCATCGTCGTCGTACGTGGGGCGAACCCCGCGACCCCCGCCCGCGGATTGAGCCACACCACCCGGTGCGCCCGGCGCCGCAGCCGGGCCATGGCCGCAGCGAGGCGGTCCGGAGGGTCGCCGTCCCAGCCGTCGGAGGCGATGAGGGCGACCGCGCCGCGGAGGGCGCCGCCGTGGTGGGAGGCGAGGAGGGTGGTGAGGGAGTGGGCGATGCGGGTGCCGCCGAAGCGGTCGGTGACACGGTCGGTCGCCTCGGCGAGGGCCTGGCGGGCGGAGCGGTGGGCGAGGGCCGGGGTGAGGCGGGTCAGGGAGGTGGCGAAGGCGAAGGCCTCGGCGTGGGTGGCCAGGGTGAGCGCGCGCATCAGGTGGAGGTACGCCTGGGCCTGCGCCTGCATCGAGCGGCTCACGTCGCACAGCACCACCACCCGCCGCGGCCGGTCGACCGGCCCCGTGCGGACCAGCCGGACCGGTTCCCAGCCGGTACGCCGCGCCCTCGCCGCCGTCTCGCGCAGCGCCACCCGGTGCCCACCGGGCCGCACCCGCTGCCGGCGCGAGCGGCGCACCGGCCACTCCCGCAGGGCCCCCTCCAGCCACCGTCCGAGCAACTCCGCCTCCCTCGCCTCCAGTTGCTCGAACGGCGTGTCCACCAGGCCTGCCAGCTCGCTGGGCAGCCGCTCCGGGACCGTCCTCTCGGGCGGATCGACGTGGTGGTCGGTGTGCGTGACAGCGGGCGCCAACGTCACCCAGGGAAGGCCGCCTTGAGGATCGGTGTGCGTGTCGACGGGCGCCGTCGTGCGTGCGTCGCGGCCGGGGGGCGTGTTCGGGTTGCGTCGGGCCGGTGCGGGGAGCGCGGCCTCGCCGAAGGCCCAGTCGAAGACCTCGTCGAAGCGTGCGAGGTCGGCGTGATCGCGTACGAGGGTGATGCGGGCCGTCCAGTACAGGGCCGTCCGTGTTGTCGGCGGGACGGCCTCCAGTGCGCGGACGAAGTCCTGCGGCGCAGTGAGGCCGACCGTCACGCCCCGTCCCCTGAGCCGGTCGGCGAGCGCGACGGCGAAAGCCGCCCGGTCGATCGCGGGCAGCAACGTCATGGTCGGGTCGCCTGTTCCGGGTAGCCCAGCTCCTCCAGGGCCCCGATGACGGCGGTGCGGTCGTCGGGGCTCTTCGCGACCGCGCTGAGCGTGCCGAGGATGTCCGGTCGGGCCGGCCGGGAGACCCGTAGCGCGGCCAGGGCGGCGACCCAGTCGATGGCTTCCGCCATGCCGGGCGCCTTGTCGAGGTCCAGTCGGCGGACCCGGCCGATGAACTGCGTGGCGGAGGCGATGAGCGGCTCGTTCGCGGCCGGGATCGAGCGGCGCAGGATCTGCGCGGCGCGCTCCGGGCCCGGGAAGTCGATCCAGTGGTAGAGACAGCGACGGCGCAGGGCGTCGTGGAGCTCGCGGCTGCGGTTGGAGGTAAGGATCACCAGGGGCGGCCGTACGGCGGCGAAGGTGCCCAACTCCGGGACGGTGATGGCCCATTCGCCGAGGAACTCGAAGAGCAGCGCCTCGAACTCGTCGTCGGCCCGGTCGATTTCGTCGATCAACAGCACCGGCGGCACGGGACCTTGGTGGCGTACCGCGCGCAGCAGCGGCCGGTCGTGCAGATACTCCTCGGTGAACAGATCGGCGTCGGCGAGCCGCGCGCCGCGTGCCTCGGTGAGCCGGATGGCGAGCAGTTGACGCTGGTGGTTCCACTCGTAGAGGGCCTCGGAGGCGGTGAGGCCCTCGTAGCACTGCAACCGGATCAGCGGGGTGTCCAGCACCTCGGCGAGCGCCTTCGCCAGGCTCGTCTTGCCGACCCCGGGCTCGCCCTCGACCAGCAGCGGGCGGTCGAGGACCGTGGCGAGGTACAGCGCGGTCGCGGTGCCCTCGTCGACCAAGTGGCCGACCACGTCGAGGCGTTGGCGTACCTCGTCGGCGTCCGTGAACAGGTCGCTCACCGTCCCGGGGTGTCCTCGGCCAGCGGCAGCCGGGTGCGCGGCGACCGTACGGCGCGCACCACCTCCGCCAGGATGGACAGGGCGATCTCGGGTGCCGTGCGGGCGCCGATGTCCAGGCCTGCCGGGGTGTGGACGCGGGCCCGCTGCCGTGCGTCCAGGGCGAGTTCGTCGAGGAGCGCGGAGCCGCGCCGCCGGCTGGCGACCAGCGCGATGTGCGGGACACCGGCGTCCAGCGCGGCGCGCAGGGCCTCGTCGTCCCCGTGGCCCTGACCGGCGACGACCGCCGCCGTCGCGTGCTCGTCGGACAGGGCGCGGGTCGTGGCGTACCCGAGTACGTCGGCCAGGGCGAGGAAGGCCTTGGCGATCGGCGTGTTCCCGGCGACCACGACGAGCGGCGGCGGCAGCACCGGCTCCAGGAAGATCTCCAACGCGCCCCCGGACAGGCAGGGGTTGACGACGACCTGTGCGCCGGGCGTCTCCGGGAAGGACGCCTCGCCTTCCGGAAGTACCCGCAGCAGCAGCGGAGTTCCCCCGACCAGGGCGCCCAGCGCGGCCGTACGCACCGATCCCTCCGCGCAGTGCCCGCCGACGAACCCGTCGATGGTGCCGTCCCCGTGCACGATCGCCTCGTCGCCCGGATGCGCGGACGCGGGCGCCTGGGCGCGCACCACGCGCGCGTGCACGAACGGCACCCGCCGCTCGGTGAGTTCGAGCGCTCGCGCGCTCACGTCGCCGCCCATCAGATCGGCGGGGTCGGCCGGCCGCGCATCGCCTCCCACACCCGGGAGGGCGTGAGCGGCATGTCGGCGTGCCGGACCCCGAAGGGCTTCAGCGCGTCCACGACGGCGTTGACGATCGCGGGTGGCGAGCCGACCGTCGCGGACTCGCCGACACCCTTCGCGCCGATGGGATGGTGAGGCGACGGTGTGACCGTGAACCCGGTCTCCCAGTCCGGCACTTCGAGCGCGGTCGGGATGAGGTAGTCCATCAGGGAGCCGCTCAGACAGTTGCCGTCCTCGTCGAAGGCGATCATCTCCATCAGAGCCATGCCGACCCCGTCGGTGAGGCCGCCGTGCACCTGCCCCTCGATGATCATCGGGTTGATGCGGGTACCGCAGTCGTCGACGGCGACGAACCGCCGTACCGTCACCTTCGCCGTCCCAGGATCGATGTCGACCACGCAGATGTAGGCGCCGTGCGGATAGGTGAGGTTCTCCGGGTTGTAGCAGATCTGCGCCTCCAGACCGCCCTCCACCCCGTCGGGCAGATCGCCCGCCCCGTGCGCCCGCATCGCGATGTCCTGGATGGTCACCGCCGCCTCGGGGTCGCCCGCGACCTGGAAGGAGCCCTTCACCCACTCCAGGTCGGCGACCGACACCTCCAGCATCGACGAGGCGATCAGCCTGGCCTTGTCGCGCACCCTCCGGGCGACCAGCGCGGCGGCGGCCCCCGAGACGGGCGTGGAGCGGCTGCCGTACGTACCGAGCCCGAAGGGCGTCTGGTCGGTGTCCCCGTGCACGACCTCGATGTCCTGCGGCGGGATGCCGAGTTCCTCGGCGACGATCTGCGCGAACGTCGTCTCGTGTCCCTGCCCCTGCGACTGCACCGACAGCCGCACGACCGCCTTCCCGGTCGGATGCACCCGCAGTTCGCAGCCGTCGGCCATGCCGAGCCCGAGGATGTCCATGTCCTTGCGCGGCCCCGCGCCGACCGCCTCGGTGAAGAACGACACCCCGATGCCCATGAGTTCGCCGCGCGCCCGCTTCTCGGCCTGCTCGGCCCGCAACCCGGCGTATCCGGCGAGCTGCCCCGCCAGCTCCATGGTGGGCGCGTAGTTCCCGGAGTCGTACACCCAGCCGGTCTTGGTGCGGTACGGGAACTGCTCGGGCCGGATGACGTTCCGCATCCGCAGCTCGACCGGGTCCATGTCCAGCTCGTACGCCAGACAGTCCACGATCCGTTCGACCAGGTACACGGCCTCGGTGATCCGGAACGAGCAGGCGTACGCCACTCCGCCGGGCGCCTTGTTGGTGTAGACGGCCGTCATCTTGCAGTAGGCGGCCTCGATGTCGTAACTGCCGGTGAAGACACCGAAGAACCCGGCCGGATACTTCACGGGCGCGGCCGTGCCGTTGAACGCGCCGTGGTCGGCGAGCACATGGGTGCGGACGGCGAGGATCCTTCCGTCCCGCGTGGCGGCGATCTCGCCGCGCATGATGTAGTCGCGGGCGAAACCGGTGCTGATGAGATTCTCGGAGCGGTCCTCCATCCACTTCACGGGCTTGCCGGTGAGCAGCGAGCCGACGATCGCGCACACATAACCGGGGTAGATCGGCACCTTGTTGCCGAAGCCGCCGCCGATGTCGGGGGAGACGACCCGGATCTTGTGCTCGGGCAGCCCGGCGACCAGCGCGTACAGGGTGCGATGGGCGTGCGGGGCCTGGGTGGTGGACCACAGGGTGAGCTTGCCGTCGACCGCGTCGTAGTCGGCGACCGCACCGCAGGTCTCCATCGGCGCCGGATGCACCCGGGGGTAGACGATGTCCTCGCTCACCACGACATCGGCCCGCGCGAAGGCCGCCTCGGTCTCCGCCGCGTCGCCGGTCTCCCAGTCGAAGCAGTGGTTGTCGGCCTTGCCCTCCAGGTCGTCGCGGATGACGGGCGCGTCGGGGGAGAGGGCGGTGCGTACGTCGATCACCGGGTCCAGCGGCTCGTACTCGACGTCGATCAGCTCCAGGGCGTCCCGCGCCGCGTAGCGGTCCTCGGCGACGACGAAGGCGACCTCCTGCCCCTGGAAGCGGACCTTGCCGGTGGCGAGCACGGCCTGGACGTCACCGGACAGGGTCGGCATCCAGGCCAGGCCCTTCTCGTCGAGCATCGCGCCGGTGACCACCAGGCGGACCTTCGGGTGGGCCTCGGCCAGGCTCGTGTCGACGGAGACCACGCGCGCGTGGGCGAGCGGGGAGCGCAGGATCGCCAGGTGGAGCATGCCGGGCAGTTGCAGGTCGTCGACGTAGCGGCCCTTGCCGCGGACGAAGCGCGGGTCCTCCTTGCGGAGCATCCGGCCGTGCCCGCAGGGCTTCTGGTCGTTGTCGACGAACGCCGTGCGGTGGCCGTTGGGGGAGACGGTCGTCATGACGAGACCTCCTCCACGGCCGCCGTGCCGGTCCGGGACCCGGCCTCCTCGGCCGCCGTCGTGGTGCGGATCCCGGCCTCCTCGGCCGCCGCCCACCGCACCGAGCGCACGATCGTGGCGTAGCCGGTGCAGCGGCAGATCTGCCCGGAGATCGCCTCCCTGATCTCCTGCTCGGAAGGATCGGGATTGCGGTCGAGCAGCGCCCGCGCGGTCATCATCATCCCCGGCGTGCAGAAGCCGCACTGAAGACCGTGGCACTCGATGAACCCCTGCTGGACCGGGTCGAGTTGCCCGTTCCGCTCCAGCCCCTCCACCGTGCGCACTTCGTGCCCGCCCGCCATCGCGGCCAGTACCGTGCAGGACTTGACCGGCTCGCCGTCCAGCCACACCACGCACGTACCGCAGTTGCTGGTGTCGCAGCCCCAGTGGGTGCCCGTCAGCCGCAGATGGTCACGGAGGAAGTGGACGAGCAGCAGTCGTCCCTCGATCTCCCGGGTGACCTCTTCCCCGTTGACGGTCATGGTGACCTGCACGATGGATCACACCTCCTGTCCGGTGGCCCGGGCAACGGCCCGGCGCAGTACGCGCACGGTCAGCTCGCGCGCGAGATGGCGCTTGTACTCGGCGCTGCCCCGACGGTCGGTGACCGGCGAACAGGCCTGGGCCGCCATGTTCCCGGCCAGCGCGTACAGTTCCTCGCCGGGCTGCCGTCCGCGCAGCGCCTCGGCGATACCGGGGATCCCGGCGGTGTTGGGGCCGACGGCGGCGAGCCCGACCCGGGCGTCGGTGACCATGCCGCCCTCCAGCCACACCGCGGCCCCGGCCGAGACCACCGCCCAGTCCCCGGCCCGCCGCTCGACCTTCTCGTACGCGCTCGACCCGCCCGGGCGGACGGGGAAGCGCACCTCGGTGAGGATCTCCGCGTCGCCGACCGCCGTCTCGTACGGCCCCCGGTGGAAGTCCCCCATGGGCACGAGCCGTTCACCGTCGCGCCCCCGGATCACACAGACGGCGTCGAGCGTCGTGCACACCGCCGACAGGTCCTCCGACGGATCCGCCTGACACAGCGAACCACCCAGCGTGCCCCGGTTCCGTACGACCGGATCGGCGATGACCCGCTCGGCGTCCCGGACGATGGGGAAGGCGGCGGCGAGTTCGTCCGACTCCAGCAGTTCGCGGTGGCGGGTCATGGCGCCGATCCGGATCCACTCGGGCCCGACACGGACGTAACCCAGTTCGCCGTGCAGCTCGTTGATGTCGATCAGGTACTCGAACTCGGCCAGCCGCAGCTTCATCATCGGAATCAGGCTGTGCCCGCCGGCCACCAGCCGGGCCGTGTCCCCGAGCCGGTCGAGGAGTGCGATGGCCTCGTCGACGCTGTGCACCCGCTGGTACTCGAACGGAGCGGGAACCTGCATGGCCGCAATCCCCCTGTCCCGCCCGGGACTTGGCCGGACGCCGTGTGCGGCCCATTGGGGCCCTCGGGGCCCACGGGTGTCAACGGCTGGTTAACCGTTCACTTAACTCGGTCAAAGGTCGCCGTCATGGCATGCTGGACGGCATGGGTGATCACGCGCACCACGACTCCACACGCCGCAGCTACGACACCGTGGCCCCGGAGTACGCGACCCGCCTCGCCGCGGAACTCGACGACAAGCCCCTCGACAAGGCGCTGCTCGCCGCCCTGCTGGAACAGACGGAACCGGGCACCACCATCGGCGACCTGGGATGCGGTCCCGGACATGTGGCGGCGCTGCTCGCCGGCAAGGGCGCGCACACGGTCGGGATCGACCTGTCCCCGGGCATGGTCGCGGAGGGCGGACGCCGCTTCCCGCAGGTCGAGTTCCGCGAGGGCGACCTGCTGGAACTGCCCGCCAAGGACGCCGAGTTCGGTTCCGTGGTCGCCTTCTACACGATCCTCCACCTCGACCCCGGCGAACTGCCCCGCGCCTTCGAGGAGATGGCACGCGTCCTGCGCCCCTCGGGCCTGCTCCTCCTCTCCTTCCACATCGGCGAGGAGATCCGGCACGTGGACGAGTGGTGGGGCCACGACGTGGACGTCGACTTCCGCTTCCTCGACCCGACGCGGATCGCCGAACAGCTGGAGGCGGCCGGTTTCACCGTGGAGATGCGCCTGGAACGCACCCACTACCCCCACGAGGTGGAGACCCGACGGGCCTACCTGCTGGCCCGCCGCGCGGTCAGCACCGGCTGATAGAACCCGGTGGAGTCCGGCGTGTGCCAGACGACATCGGTGAACCCGGCCTCGGCGACGAAGCCGGTCAACTGGGCACGGGTCAGCGCCCAAGAGGTGGTATGCCGGGTCCGGACCGACCACGTGTCGCCCGCCGGGACGAGCTGGAAGTGCTCCAAGTCGTAGTGTTCGCCGTCCTCGTGCCAGTGCCACAGCTGAAAGGTGATGACCCGGCCCTCGGGAGTCGCCGTGGCCCGGGGCGGCGGCGCGGTGGGCCGGGAGGCACGGATCTCGTCGTATCCGCGCACGGTGAGCACCAGTAGTCCGTCGGGTCGAAGCACACGGCCCATGTCCCGCAGTCCCGCGATGACGTCCTGCTCGGACAGCAGATGAGCGAGCGAGTTGTCGGCACAGACGACGACATCGAACACGGAGGCCGCGAAGGGCAGTTGGCGCATATCGGCGGCGGCCACCGGAAGCCGGAGCCCCCGCGAGGCCGCCTCGACCGCGGCGCGCGCGGCGGCACGGGGACTCAGATCACTGCCGACGACCTGGTGCCCGGCCCCGGCCAGCCCGATCGCCTGGGTACCGATCCCACAGGAGCAGTCCAGCACACGCCGCGGACCGGCTCCCAAGTGCCCCTGGATGAGCGGGTCCAGCACCGACGCCTGACGCGCGATGCTCGTGTCCCAGTCCGGGAAGATGAGGTGGTACTCGGTGGCCATGTCGTCGTAGAAGCGCCGCACGGAGGGATCCGACATACGATCACGCTAGGCGAAGTACCGTCGCCACGCGATCAGTTATGAGTGACTTCCCAGGTGTCGACCGCGTAGTGAAGCGTCATTCCGTTACGGCGGTACAGCTGGGGCGCGCCGGTCGCATTGGCCGTGTCGACCCCGAGCCCCACGGTCTCCCGCCCGCGCCCGGCGAACACGGCGAAGGCGTGCCGCAGCAACAGCCCGCCGAGTCCCCGCCCCCGGCCTTCGCGCAGCACCCCGATGCTACGGATCCACCCCATGGCCTCACGATCGTCCCGGGAGATCAGGAACCCCACATCCCCGAGCTCCTCCGTCCCGACGATCCACACCAACGACCAGTCGAGCGCCCCGGCGGCGTACACATCGTTCAGCCACTGCTCATAGCTGCGCGGCTGGAAGTCGAAGTGCTCGGCGAACGAAGCCTGGTACAGCCGATACACGCACTCCCGGTCCGCGTCCGTCGCACAAGGACGGATCCGTACCCCGTCCGGAAGCCCGGGCGCGAGGTCCGTCGCCGGGTCCAGGGCTCGCTCCAGCACGTGATACCGCCGTACGACACTCCACCCACGTCGCTCGATCAGTGAAGTGTCCAGCGTGGGCTCGGCATTGAGATGCAGATGCACGACCGCCCGCCCGGCCCCGTTGGCGCGTGCCTGCTCAAGGGCCCGGACCCGCATCGTCTCCAGAATCAACTCCCCGCCCGCCTGATGCTCGGGCAGCACGTAATGATCGACATCGATCCGCTCGTCCCCCGAGTCGTCCCACAGCAGCCCATAGGCCACCAGCAGGTCCCCGTCGAAGACCAGCCAGGAGTCGCGGGCCAGATCGATGTCCGGCCGCTTCAAATCGGCTTCCACAGTGTGAAGATCGGTCTCTCGCCGACCGATCTCGATCTCGTCCACGGTGTTGAGGAGCTCGGTGACCGCGGGCGCGTCGGTCAGGAGGGCGGGGCGCAGGAGGTACGGCATAGAGGTCAGGGTGTTGGGGGAGCGAGGATGGTCGCAACGGGTTTTCGGCGGGGGACATGGGGGGCGGGGCAGTGGTGGACACCGAGTGGGTCGATGAGTGGCACCGGGTGATGACGGGACACCTGGCCGGGCTCGTGGAGACCTTCGAGGAGACGCACGGCTACCCGCCCGGAGAGAACACCGTCGTGCCGGCGCATCGCGACACTCGAGCCGCTGCCGCCAGGCTTGCCAAGCAATGGCCCGCCTTCGAGCCGCTCCTGCCGCTGTACGAAGTGGTCGGCAGCGCCAGCCTGGAGGATGTCGACCACGCGTACTTCATCCACTCGCCCGCCACCGTGACCCAGCACCTCTCCGAGTACGGCCACGTCGACCTCGCAGACGGCCGGACCGGCATCGTCTTCGCCAGCGACGGCGGCGGTCACCTCTACGCGCTCGCCGACGACGGCCGCGTCGAGAAGTCCCGGACCGCCTCGTGGAGCGACGACTTCGCCGAGGTCAGCGAGGACATCGGCGACTTCCTCGGGCAACTTCTGCATGTGGTCCGGCAGTTCGCAGGCCCATGATCAGCCACGGAGGTCGGAGCTGTTGCGATCGACCGTCTCTCGGAGCTGGGCGAGCCACTCCGCGGCCAGACGGCGTCCGTTCGGGAGGTGGTCGTCCCGGTCCCAGCGCCATGTCGTGATCATCGCGAGCATGAGGGTCCGGCAGGTGCGCAGGAGGTCTTGATCGACACTTGGACAGTGCTCGGCGACTTCTTCGGGGGCATGCGCGAGGTCGAATTCGACAGGGCCGCGGCAGCACGTCTCGAAGTCGATGAACAGCGGGCCGTTCTTTGTGGCGAGCAGGTTGCCGGGATGGGGCTCGCCGTGCAGGAGTTGCTCGGCTCCGCCGCGCTCGCCGATCACTCGCCGCGTGTCGCGCAACGTGTCGGCGAGCAGCGCGCGGTCCGCGTCTGTGAGCGCCGGGGTGCGTTCGTGGTGCGCCAGGAGGTGCTGAGCCTGCTTGACGCGGTCCGTGAAGTGCGGCGTCGGGACATCCAGGCCGCGCATGCCGGCGTGGAGTCGGTGGAGTGCGGTGGCGTAGTCGGCTGGTGAGACCTCTTGCGGCCCCGTGGGTTCGTAGTAGGTCCACAGGGTGATGTCGAAGCCGTCGCGCTGGTGGACGAGTGGGTCCACTCGTGGCTCCGGAGCGGCTACCGGGCACCCGGACGCGGCGAGTCGCTGCGCGAGGTCGAGTTCGAACCGCGCGACCTGATGATCTACGGGCGCCACCCGGGCCAGCACGTCACAGGGCAGCAGACGCAGCGTGAGCTTGTTCGAGTCATGGAGAACGATCACCTCGGCGGCCGTCAGGCCAAGTGACGAGGCTATCGACATGGCCGCGGTCACCGCACGCCGGGCCTCTGGCACCTGCATCGTCGTCCGGTCCCTCTTCCCGCGACCCGTCCACCGGCGAACCCGCGCACGCTACCAAGCGAGCGCCGCGCGGGCGCTTCATTTGATCGCGCATGGCCCTGACGTACCGGCGCGTCGGGCACAAAACACCCTGTAACGTCGCCGACCTGAGCGCGCGCAGTCAGGGGAATCGCATGGAGTACTACGACCTCGGCACCCACACCCGCACGGTCACGACCACGTCCCCCGAGGCCCAGCTGTGGTTCGACCGGGGGCTGGTGTGGACGTACGCCTTCAACCACGAGGAGGCCGTCGTCTGCTTCGAGGCGGCCGCCGCGGCCGATCCGGAGTGCGCGATGGCGTACTGGGGCATCGCCTACGCCCTCGGCCCCAACTACAACAAGCCGTGGGAGTTCTTCGACGGGGACGACCTCGTACGGACCGTCGAGCGCACCCATGCCGCGGTGGAGCTGGCCCACGAGAAGGCGCAGGCCGCCGGTACGCCCGTCGAGCGGGCGTTGATCGGCGCCCTGCGGGCCCGCTACCCGCAGGCGAAGGCGGTCGAGGACTGCTCGGTGTGGAACGCGCCGTACGCCGACAGCATGCGCGCCGTCCACGACCTCGCCCCCGACGACCTGGACATCGCCACGCTGTACGCCGACGCGCTGATGAACCTGACCCCTTGGCAGCTGTGGAACCTCAGGACCGGTGAGCCGGCGCAGGGCTCGCGCGCCCTGGAGGCCAAGGTGGTACTCGACGGCGCGCTCGCGACGGACTCCGGCGCCCGCCACCCGGGGCTGCTGCACCTGTACATCCACCTGATGGAGATGTCCCGGGAGCCCGAGACCGCCCTGCCCGTCGCCGACCGGCTGCGCGGCCTGGTGCCCGACGCGGGGCATCTCCAGCACATGCCGACCCACCTGGACGTCCTGTGCGGTGACTACCGCCGTGTCGTCGCCGACAACAGCGCCGCCATCGTCGCCGACGAGAAGTTCCACGCCCGGGCGGGGGCGATGAACTTTTACACCCTCTACCGCTCGCACAACCTCCACTTCAAGATCTACGGCGCCATGTTCCTCGGCCAGTCCCGGACCGCCCTCGACACCGCCGCCGCACTGGAGGCGTCCGTCCCGGAGGAACTGCTGCGCGTCCAGAGCCCGCCCATGGCCGACTGGCTGGAGGGCTTCCTCGCCATGCGGGTGCATGTGCTGATCCGCTTCGGCCGCTGGCCCGACATCCTCCGACTGCCGCTGCCCGCCGACCCCGAGCTGTACAGCGTGACCACCGCGATGCTGCGCTACGCCCGCGGCGTCGCCCTGTCGGCTACCGGGAGGGTGGAGGAGGCCGAGGCCGAACGCGGGCTGTTCCACGCGGCCGTGACCCGCGTACCCGAGACGCGCATGCTGTTCAACAACACCTGCGCCGACATCCTCGCCATCGCCTCGGCGATGCTCGACGGTGAACTCGAGTACCGCAAAGGCAACTTCGACGCCGCCTTCGCCGCCCTGGAGCGGTCGATCGAGCTCGACGACACCCTGCCCTACGACGAGCCCTGGGGCTGGATGCAGCCCACCCGGCACGCCTACGGCGCCCTCCTCCTGGAACAGGGGCGGGTCGCGGAGGCCGAGGCCGTCTACCGTGCCGACCTGGGACTCGACGACACACTCCCGCGCGCCGTCCAGCACCCGGGCAACGTCTGGGCCCTGCACGGCTTCCACGAATGCCTGGTCCGGCTCGGCAGGACGGGAGAGGCGCGGATCGTGGCCCAGCAACTGAAGATCGCCGTCGCGCTGGCGGACGTACCGATCGAGGCGTCCTGCTTCTGCCGGACCAACACCGGATCCGAGAGCGGTACGGGCACCGACTGCTGCTCCTCAGGACCCTGACCGCACCCCCGACGCCAACTCCACCAACTCCTCGTCCGTCAGCAGCCGCCCCCGCTCCGCCATCGACTCCCGTGCCCGGACCAGCACTTGGTCCACCTCCGCGTGGGTCAGCTCCACCCCCGCCCGTGCCAGCTTGTCGGCGAGCGTGTACGGCCCGCTGTCCGGAGTGAACGGCACCGTGCGCTCGTTGCCGACGAGCGTCGGCTCCAGGCAGTTGTGCAGGAGCGGATCGACCTCGGTCTCCTGAGTGATGAGGTCCATGCCGCCCCAGCAGAAGGCGTGAGTGCCGGTGACCGGGTGGTTCCAGGCGGGGTGATAGCCCGTCAGGGCCTCGGCGGTGCGGGCGAGTTCGGTCAGCCGCTCGGTCCTGATGCCCGTGTGCACCCCGTACAGCGCCTCGAAGGCGAGGGCGGTCGCCGCGAGGTCCGCGTTGCCGGGGCCGCCGCAGTAGCCGTTGACCGACAGCTCGACGGCCGTGGCCCCGGCGCGGACGGCGGCCACCGCGCAACCCACCGCCAGGCCGAAGGTGTTGTGGGGGTGCAGCCCCACCTCGACTCCGGGCGCGAGCGTCCGGGTGAGCCGTACGAGATGGCCGTACGCCTCCGGGCTCATCGCCCCGGGGCCGTCGAAGAGGGTGAGTTCCGTGGCCCCGGCCTCGGCCAGCACGGTGACGGACTCCGCGTGGGTCTCCTCGGT
This sequence comes from Streptomyces sp. NPDC046909, assembly GCF_040644695.1. Classification (NCBI taxonomy): domain Bacteria; kingdom Bacillati; phylum Actinomycetota; class Actinomycetes; order Kitasatosporales; family Streptomycetaceae; genus Streptomyces; species Streptomyces sp. NPDC046909. The sequence goes on from NZ_JBEYXC010000005.1 coordinate 111,251, forward strand.
GGCGTAGGAGACCATCAGCAGCGGGACCACGACGTCCAGGCCGCGTTCCCTTGCGTACGAGATCAGGCGGGCGGCGCGGGTCAGTACGGCGGACCGGTCGCGCGGTGTCGTGTCGGTGCGCCACTCCTCGCCGCGCCAGGCCTGGGCGTAGACCGGAGCCTGGTAGATCAGCGCGGTCTCGCCGAAGCCCTGTACCCACACCTGGACGGCGTCGTAGCCCGCGGCCGCGGCCCGGTCGATGTCCTCGGGGGAGCGCATCAACGGGCACACGATCCGGCACTCCGCGTTCTCGCCCTTGACCAGCTCCACCTCGGCCTTGAGCGCCGTGGCCTCCCGTCCGCCGAGGCCCGCCGTCACCACCTCGGGCACCCCGCTCGCCACCAGCCGGCGCAGGAACGCCTCCTTGGCGTCGGCGGACGCCACGACACCGGGGAGCGTCTCCACCGAACGCAGGGTCGCGTCGCGCAACCGGACCGACGGCGGCAGTGAACCGACCACGTCCGTACGGCGGTTGAGCGGGCTGACCGACCAGCGCCCGGGTTCGTACGCGCCGGGTTCGCGCCGCGCCGCGAGTTCCGTGCGGAAACGGGCGATCTCGTCAGGGGTGAACACGGGTGGCTTGTCCATACGGCCATCCAAACTCGGTGTCGACACTAAAGGCAATACATCTGCGTTGAGAGCCTAGATGTTTACTTTCTGTCGACACCTCGCTAGAACTGTCGACAGTTTCGTCCCCCAGGAAGGGAGAACTTCCGTGATCCAAGACCTGCCCGACCGACGCCGGGGCCGCCTCGCGGGCCGGGTCGCCGTCATCGGCGGCGCCGGCAGTGTGGGCCCCGGCTGGGGCAACGGCCGCGCCACCGCGGTGATCTTCGCCCGGGAGGGCGCCACCGTCTTCCTGGCCGACCGGGACAAGGAGTCCCTGGAGGTCACCGCACGCCAGATCCGCGACGAGGGCGGCAGCGCGCACACCGCCGTCCTCGATGTCACCGAACCCGCCGCCGTCGATGCCTACTTCGCGGACTGCGAGGGTGAGGCCGGACGGATCGACATCCTCGTCAACAACGTCGGCGGCTCCCGTGCGGGCGGCGCGGTCGAGCTGAGCCTCGACGACTGGGAGAGCCAGCTCCGGACCAATCTGACCAGCGCCTTCCTCGCCTGCAAGCACGTCATCCCGGTCATGCGGCGCGGCGGCGGGGGCGCCATCGTCAACACCGCCTCGGCGTCCGGGCTGCGCTGGACGGGCGCGGCGCAGGTCGGATACGCGGCGGCCAAGGCCGCGGTCATCCAGCTGTCCCGGGTCACCGCCGTCGAGTACGCGCCCGACAACATCCGCGTCAACACGGTCGTCCCCGGCCAGCTGCACACCCCGATGGTCGAGGCCCGCCTCGCCCACCAACGTGCCGACGGGGACGTGGAAAAGCTCCTCGAACAGCGGCAGGCCCGGATCCCGCTCGGCTTCATGGGCGACGGCCGCGACACCGCGTACGCGGCGCTCTTCCTCGCCTCCGACGAGGCACGCTTCGTCACCGGCACCGAGATCGTCGTCGACGGCGGAATGACGGCGCGCTGTGACTGAACCCGCCCTTCAGGTGTCCCCGGGCTGCCCGCCCCCGCACCCCGCCCCGCGCAGGCCGGCCCTGGCGCTGCCCCGGGACAGCTGCGACGCCCACTGCCACATCCTCGGCCCCGCCGACGTCTTCTCGTACGCGCCGGACCGCACCTTCACCCCCCTCGACGCGCCCAAGGAACAACTGAGCGCCCTGCACGCGCACTTGGGGATCACGCGGGCGGTGGTCGTGCAGTCCTCCTGTCACGGCCACGACCACGCCGTACTCCTGGACGCGCTGCGATCAGGCGACGGGCGGCTGCGGGGTGTGGCGCTCATCGGCGAGTCGACGCGGAGAGGTGACATCGAGGAGCTCCACCGTGCCGGGGTGCGTGCGTTCCGGCTCAACTTCCTTCCCCACCTGCGCACTCCGCCGACCCGGGCCGAGATCGACTCGGTCCTCGAACGAGTCGACGGACTCGGCTGGGCGGCCCAACTCCACGTCCAGGGCGAGGAGATCGCGGGCCTTGACACCGTCGTGCGGGAGCTGCCCGGACGCGTGGTCATCGATCACATGGGCCGTGTCGACCTCGCCGAGGGGTTCGACGGCCCGGCCCCGCGGAGCCTGCGCGCCCTGCTCGACACCGGGCGCGTCTGGGTCAAGGTCAGCGGTGTCGACCGGATCTCGCGCCAAGGGCCGCCCTACGGCGACGCCGTGGCCCTGGCCGCCTCCCTGGTGGCGCACGCACCCGAGCGCGTGGTGTGGGGCACCGACTATCCGCACGTCAACATCGTCGGCGAGGCCCCCGACGACGGCCTCCTCGTCGACCTCGTCGAGCGCATCGCACCCGACCCCGCGCATCTGCGGCGGCTGCTCGTCGACAACCCGGCCGAGCTCTATGACTTCCCGTCAGCTTCCTGAGCTTCCTGAGAGAGCGATATGAGTTCACTAGTGTCGGCAGAGATAGCAGGTATTTCGCTGTCACATCCCTTGAAGCGCCAAAGTGTCGACAGTAGTGTCCCGACTCGAACCCCACGTGAGGAGAACGGCCATGCCTGAGCTTCCCCGCGACAGGCTCCTCCGACGCGGCGAGCCGGCGTACGAACAGGCCCGTCTCGACGCCGTCTGGAACGAGCGCAAGCCCGACCGCCACCCGGACGTCATCGTGCTCGCGGAGACCGAGGAGGACGTGCTCGCCGCCGTGCGTCTCGCCCGGCGCGAGGACCTGCGGATCGGGATCCGGTCCGGCGGTCACAGCTGGGTGGGCAACGGAGTGCGCGAGGGCGGGATGCTGCTCGACCTCTCACGCCTGAAGGGCATCGGCGTCGATCCCGCGACCCGCACCGCCGCCGTCCAACCGGCCGTGACAGGACCGGCGTTGCTCGCACGGCTCGCCCCCCACGGCCTGTTCTTCCCGACCGGGCACGCACCCACCGTCGGCATCGGCGGCTTCCTCCTCGGCGGCGGCTACGGCTGGGACTCACGGCGCCTCGGCCCCGCCTGTCTGAGCATCCGCGCCGTCGACGTCGTCCTCGCCGACGGCACCCTCGTCCACGCCACCGACGACACCCACCCCGACCTCCTGTGGGCGGCCCGCGGCAGCGGCCCCGGCTTCTTCGGCGTCGTCACCCGCTTCCACCTCGACCTGCACGACCTGCCCCACCGCATCCTGCGCACCGCCCACACCTACCCCCTCGACCTCCTCGACGAGGTACTCGCCTGGTCGTACGACACCCTCGAACTCCTGTCACCCGCCGTCGAGTTCTCGGCGAAGGTCGGCTTCTCACCCTGGCTGGAGCAGCAGACGGTCTCGATCACGGCCACCGCCTTCTGCGACACCGACGAGAACCCCCTCGCCCCGCTGGAGGACGCCCCCTTCCGGGACCGGGCCGTGCGCGCTGTGGTCGCGGAGGAGACGAGCATGGCCGAGCTGTACGACTACGCCGACCGCATGACCCCGCCCGGGATGCGCTGGGCCCTCGACGGGATCTGGACCGACGAACCCGTCGAGAAGGTCCTGGACGCCGCCCGGCCGCTGTTCGCCGCCATCCCCGACACCACCAGCCATGTGCTGTGGATGCTCTGGGGCGGCTTCCCGGAGCGGCCCGACGCCTGCTGGTCCAGCCAGGCCAAGCTCTACCTCTCGCCCAACGCGGGCTGGACCGACCCCGCCGAGGACCTGGCCCACGAGCACTGGACGCACGGCCTGCTCGCCGACATCCAGCACCTCTCCAAGGGTCTCCAGTTCTCGGACAACAACCTCGCCGACCGCTTCGACCACGGACTCAGCCCGGCCAACTCCGCACGCCTGGAACGGATCCGGGCCGCGTACGACCCCGACGGCCTGTTCCGGACCTATATGACCCCGCAGGAATCCACGACCGCCTACGCCGCCGCGGGACGCGCGCGGACCCACTGAAGGAGAGCCGTTCCATGGACACCACCACCAGAACCCCGCGGCGCCGCACCCTGTTCGCCCTCTCCGCGCTGGCCGTCACGCTCTCGCTCACCGTCACCGCCTGCGGCGGCGACTCGGACGCCGCCACCACCAGCGACGGCAAGGCCGAGATCACCGTCCTGCGCTCCAACGGCGCCATCTTCGAACCCCTCTACATCGCCGAGCAGCAGGGCTACTTCAAGGACGCGGGCCTCGACGTCACCATCAAGGCCGGCGCCCAGGACACCTCCCAGAACGCCCCCTCCGTCCTCAACGGCGAGGCCCAGTTCGCCATGACGGACAGCTCCGGCTTCCTCAAGGGCGCCGCCCAGGACATGCCCATACGCGTCGTCACCGGCCTCCAGTCGGCGACGACGAAGACCGACCCCACCGACGGACTCCTGGTGAAGAAGGACAGCGAGATCGAGTCCTTCAAGGACCTGGAGGGCAAGACCGTCGGCATCTCCGCGCTCGGCGGCACCATCCAGTTCATCTGCGAGTACCTCGTGCAGAAGGCCGGCGGCGACCCTGGCAAGGTCAAGTTCGTGGCCCTGCCGACGACTTCGCTCACCGACGCCGCCACCTCCGGCAAGACCGACGCCGTCTTCTCCTTCGGCCCCTTCTACTTCGCCGGCCTCGACGGCGGCCTGCGCTCCATCGGCAACGGCATGAACGACGTACCCGGCATGGTCCAGGGCCTGCTGTTCTCCAGCCAGGAGTACCTGGCGAAGAACGAGGACACGGCGAAGAAGTTCATCGACGCGGTCGCCAAGGCCATCGACTACGCCAACGCCCACCACGACGCCGTCAAGGCGATCGACAAGAAGTACACCCAGGTCCCCGCCGCCTTCATCGACGCGCACGACACCAACTACTACGACAAGAACCTCAACACCACCGTCATGCGCACGGTGATCACCAAGATGCACGAGTTCGACCTGCTCGACAACGAGCCCAAGGACGACGCGATCTACTGGGACGAGGCCCCGACCTCGGCCGGGGAGTAGCGATGGCCAAGGTCCGACTGCTGCAACTCGGTGCCGTCGTCGCCGTGTTGCTGCTGTGGGCGCTCGTCGCCGCCGTGGGCGTGGTCAGCTCGACCGCGCTCCCGGGCCCCGGCTCCGTGGCCGCCGCCCTCGCCGACCTCCTCGGCAGCGGCACCTTCTGGGAAGCGGTGGGGGAGACCCTGCGCGGCGCGGTCACCGGACTCGTCGTGGCGATCGCGATCGGCATCCCGCTCGGTCTGCTGACCGGCGTGTACGCGGCCGCCGAGGAGTCCTCCCGACTGCTCATGGAGATCCTCAGGTCGTTCCCCGTGATCGCCCTGCTGCCGGTGTTCCTGCTGGTCCTCGGCTCGACCCCGGGCATGAAGGCGACCGTCGTCTTCATCGCCTGCGTCTTCCCGGTGCTGCTCCAGGCCCAGTACGGAGCCCGCAGCGTCAGCCAGGCCGTGCACGAGACCGCGCGCGGCTACCGCATCCCCTGGCTGCTGCGACTGCGCCGGGTCGTCCTGCCCGCCGCGGCCCCCTCGATCATGACGGGCCTGCGGCTGGCCGCGACGACCTCGGTCCTGGTCTCCATCGGCGTCGAGGTGCTCACCACGCTCCCCGGCATCGGCCACATGATCATGGAGTCCCAGCAGGCGGGCGCCTCCGCACGGGCCTACGCCTACATCCTCACCGCCGGAACCATCGGCTACACGATCACCCTGCTCGCGCAGACCGCCGAACACCGGCTGCTGCGCTGGCGCCCGCCCACCCGCACGGGAGAGGAGTAGCCGCATGCCCTGGAAGCCGATCCTGCGCCAACTCTGGCTCCCCGCCCTGGTGTTCCTCGTCCTGCTGGTGTCGACCGCCGGCAGCACCAGCTTCTACTTCCCGCCCCTGACCGAGGTCCTCACCACCCTGTGGGACGAACTCCTGCACGGCGGCCTCGTCGGCGACCTCCTCTTCAGCCTGCGCAACATCCTGTGCGGGCTGGCCCTCGCCACCGTCGTGGGGGTCGGCGCGGGCCTCGTCATCGGTGAGATCCGGACCCTGCGCCTGGCCACCGGACCTCTCCTCGACTTCGCCCGCGCCACCCCCACGGTCGGTTTCGTGCCCGTCATCATCCTCACCCTGGGCATCGGCTCCGGACCGAAGATCTTCCTCATCTTCCTGGGCTCGGTCTGGCCGATCCTCCTCAACACCGTCAGCGGCGTGCAGGGCATCGGCCCCGCCGTCCACGAGACCGCGCGCGGCTACCGCATCCCCTGGCCGCTGCGCCTGCGCCGGGTCATCCTGCCCGGCGCACTGCCCCAGATCCTCGCGGGCATCCGGGTCGCCCTGTCCATCGCCGTCGTCCTCATGGTCGTCAGCGAGATTTACGGATCGCCCGTGGGCCTGGGCAACTTCATCCTCCAGAGCGGCTCCAGCTTCCACGTCGCCGAGACCTGGGCCGGAACCGTCCTCATCGGCATCCTCGGGTACGCCCTGAGCGTGCTGCTCCTCCTCGTCGAACACCGACTGCTCGGCTGGTACCACGAGCGCGCCCCCCGGACCCGCTCGCCGCGACCGGCGGTCACCGAGCGCATCGAGAGCAACGGAGTCGTCGTATGACACGCGGATCCACCCTGTACGTCGAGGACCTCTCCATGTCCTTCGGGGACCACCGGGTGCTCGACGGCCTGACCCTGAGCGTCGACCCGGGGGAGTCCGTGTGCGTCGTCGGCCCCTCCGGCGCCGGCAAGACGACCCTCCTGCGCTGCCTCGCCGGACTGACCCGCCCCACCTCCGGCCGGGTCCGCTACGGCGACCAGCCCCTGACCGAACCGCACCCCGACATCGCCGTCGTCTCCCAGGACTACCGCGGCTCCCTGCTGCCGTGGCTGCGCGCCTGGGACAACGTGGCCTTCCCGCTCCAGGGCCGAGGCGTCAAGAAGGCCGTACGCAAGCGGCGGGCCCTGGAGTGCCTGGAGGCGGTGGGCCTGCCGGACGTCGGTGACAAGTACCCGTGGCAGCTCTCCGGCGGTATGCAGCAGCGGGTCGCGACCGCGCGCGGACTGGCGTACGACGCCCCGGTGCTGCTGATGGACGAGCCGTTCGGGTCGGTCGACGCGCAGTCCCGCTTCGACCTGGAGGACCTCACGCTGCGGCTGCGCAGGGAACTCGGCATCACCGTCCTCGTGGTCACCCACGACATCGACGAGGCCGTCTACCTCGGCGACCGCGTCATCGTCCTCGGCGGCAGGCCCACCGCCGTCCTCGACAACCTCACCGTCCCGCTCGGCCCCGACCGCGACCAGCTCACCACCCGGGCCGACCCCCGCTTCGCCGAACTGCGCACCCGGGTCCTCGCCCGGATCCGCGGCGAGAAGGTGCCGTCCGGGCCGGCGACGGCACGCGCGTGACCTCCAGGTTCGACCACGTCGGCATCTCCGTGCCGGACCTGTCGGCCGCCGTCGTCTGGTACCGCAGGGCACTGCACCTCACCGAGGAACGTGCCTTCGCGGTTCCCGGCACCGATCTGCGCGGGGTGATGCTCCGTCACCCCAGCGGCTACCGCGTCGAGTTGCTGCACCGCCCGGCCGCCGCACCGGGCATCGCGGCCGACAGCCCCGTGACGGCCGCGGGCACGCTCGGCTACGGCCACCTCTGCCTGAGTGTCGACACTCCTGGCGAGGTCGACACGGAGTTCGCCCGGCTCGTCGCCGCGGGCGCGGGCGCACGGATGAGCCCGTGTCCCGCACCCCGGCCGGATGCCCGTATGGCGTTCGTGTCCGACCCGTTCGGCAATCTCATCGAACTGATCAACCGGACCCCCTGACCGTCCGGTTCTCCTGCCCCTCATCCCGGCCGACCGCCACCCCCGCGGTCAGCCATGCCTGAAAACACCGAGAACAAGGGAGTTCACGTGACAGACACCAGCAGGCCAGTCCCAGAGGTCACCTACCGGGCCCGTCCCCGCGCCCTGCTCGTGGCGGTGGCCGCCGCCTTCGCGCCGACGCTCGTCGTCCCCGCGAGCGCCCACGCAGCCACCACCAAGGCCGGCAAGCGGATCACCGTCGCCTCCGGGCAGACCCTGGAACTGACCGCGACGACGACCGCGACCCGCCTCACCATCGCCGAGGGCGGCTTCATCACCGTCCCCGACGGCTACAGCCTCACCCTCACCGTCAACGGCGTGGAGACCGGCAGCGAACTCGCCGCGCTCACCGATGGATACGGCGGCGTCGCCACCGCGATCGCCGCCGGCACCTACCGCGGCACCATCGTCCTGACGGTCGCCGAGGCCAACGACCTGACCTACTCCACCCTCACCCTGCCCTTCCGGCAGGCGCTCTACGTCGACGCCGACGGGGTCGACGAGTCCAAGTCCGTGCCCTCCGACGTGCTCGGCGGCACCGTCACCGACACCGGCGCCTCCGGCATCACCCTCACCTCCAACGGCGAGGCCTTCAACGGCGTCTACGTCACCGGCGGCGGCAGTTACACGCTCACCGACCCGACGATCGCCTTCGACGGCAACGGCCGCTGCGACTTCATCGGTTACGGCGCATCCGTGGTCGGCACCGGCTCGGGAACCACACTCGTCCTGGACGGGGCGAACATCAGCAACGTGGGCGTGGTCCGTACGGCGGTCATCGCCGACGCCACCGCCAACGTGATCGTGAAGAACTCCACCCTGCACTGCGCCGACGGGGTCGTCCCCGACGAGTACCCGGCCGCGGGCACCGGCGACACCCGCTACATGATCACCGTGCCGTGGATGCTCGGCCTGTCCGGCAACGTCCGCACCACCAACCTGCTCGGCGCGAGCACCAAGGCCTCCTACATCAACTCCACGATCTCCTCGGAGAAGTGGGGCGCCCTGTCCGTCGACGGCGGCAGCTACTGCACGCTCACCGCGATCAACAGCACCATCGCCAACACCGGTGGCCAGGGCTACGGTTCGTACGCCATCGGCAACGTCACCGAGCACTTCCTCGGCTGCACCTTCGACGTCGGCGACTACGCCCTCATCCACTGGGGCGCCTCCGCCCACTACGGGGACAGCACCGCGAGCGCGGTGGCCGCGCTCAACTCCTCCCTCGGTATCGGCCTCACCTCCGCCGAACTGAGCGCCCTGCCCGAGAAGTCGACCACGATCGACGCCGGCCGCTTCATGGTCCTGTGGTACGCGGCGGGTTCCGTCACCATCGACGGCGGCACCACGGTCAACACCGGCGAGACCACGTTCGTGTCCAAGGCGGTCGCGGGCACCGTCACCGTCGACGGCTCGGACGGCGCGACGATCAACTCGGGCAACGGCGTCATCTTCCAGCTCATGGACACCGACCGGCCGAGCAGCGTCACCGTGTCGGGCCAGCCCCGGTCCTCGGAGACCATCGGCACCTACACGGAGCCCACCGGCTCCCCGACGAAGTCCTCCAGCTGGGTCACCACCAGCTCCCAGTCCACCGACGCGAAGGGCACGTTCACCGACATCGACCTGACCGGCGACTTCTACAACTCGGTCTGGGGCGGCGGCAACGCGAGCCTCCAGGGCCAGAACCTCTCGCTCTCCTTCACCCGTTCCACCATCGAGGGCGTCATCTCCGCGAGCACCGCCAAGCACAGCGTCTCCACCATCACCAAGGACACCTACCGTGAGATCAGTGAGGTCACCAACACCCCGAGCGCGGTCGTCAACAACGGCGTCCTCGTGACCCTGGGCAGCGGCTCCACCTGGACCGTGACGGGAACCTCGTACCTGAGCTCCCTGACCCTCGCCTCGGGCGCGTCGGTGACGGCGCCCTCGGGCAAGACGGTCACCCTGACGGTCGGCGGTACGACCACGGCGATCGAGGCCGGCAAGACGTACACGGGGGCCCTCACCCTGACCGTGGCGTAGCCGCACGAGGGGCGCCGGCCCCCGGGACGCGCATCGGGTCCCGGGGGCCGGCGCCCGCGCACGGGCCGGCTAGAGCGGCGGCGCGTACGCGTACCCTTCGGCGTCGATGGTCCGCGTGTCGAGCACGTCCCGCACGCTCACGGCCGGGTCCCCGGAGAAGTCGGGCAGAAGCGCCTTGACATGGGACGTCACCAGCGTGTCGTACCCCGGTGTCGTACCGACCCAGGGCCACATCCGGTCGTCCCGGGCGTGGCCGGGCGGCTGCGGGTCGTGGGTGAACGGGGAGAGCTGCTGCGGCGGCGGATAGTGGTCCTGCGGCTTGGAGCCGGGGACGGCGGCGAGGCGCCGGGCCTGCCAGTTCGCCCACAGCCGGTCCACGTTGGCGTGGTGGAGCCAGAAGACGGGGTCGTTGGGCGAGAAGGCACCGGACATATGGCCGCCGATGAAGTTGTGCCCGGTGTTGTGCGTGGGCACGAACACCTGGGCGCCGTTGTCGTCGCGGCCCATGAAGCCCTCTTCGAGGGCCGCCCAGAAGTACCAGAAGGGGTGGACGCCGGGCTGCTGGAGTACGAGCTGTTCGAGCCGGGCGATGTGGGTCCTCCCGGGCGGCCACTCCGCCACGTCACTGCCTCGGGCCAGGCTCGTCCCGAAGGATTCCTCCAGGAGCGGATGGACCGCGTACCCGGTCACTCCCACGATGTCCGTCGGCCACCAGGCGGGACGCTCGGGAGGCGGAACGGGGTTGCGCAGCACGCTGTCGGCGAGCGGTTCGGGCTCGTCCGAGGTGAGGGAGCCGAGGAAGTCCCCGGTGAACAGCTTGGCGGTGGCGCCCGCGTGATCGGTCCAGTCCCAGTACGGGACGGTGACGCCGGGGACCTCGGCCTGGAGCGCCTTCTCGAACCGCCGGAGGTACTGGCGGTGCCAGGGGCAGAAGCCGATGTTCCAGTGCCCGTAGTTGACGGTCGTGCCGGGCGGGGATCCCGGTGGGACGACGGCCATGACCGCGGAGTGCAGGGCGACGAACTGGTCGTAGACGTTCAGACCCGCGGGCCCGGAGGAAGCGGGGCGGTGCTTGAGGCGGATGACGGCCTCAAGGAACCGGTCCCGCTCCTCGTCGGTGAGGTCGACCGCGTTCTTACGGATGTCCATGGCCGCCCCCTTCAGCGGGGTGTGCGTGCTGGTGTTCGAGATGTCCGGTGGCCGGGACGCCGTACAGACCGGCGAAGAACGGGCGCGCGGGATCGTCGGTCAGTAGCCGGCCGATCAGCGCCCGGAACGTCTCACCGGTCCGCGTCCGCAGGGCCAGCTCGCTCTGGTACATGCTCGCGGGGCCCAGTCCGACGCTGAGCAGGACCCCGGAGCGGTTCGACTCGACGCCGATCTCCGCCGGCCGCACTCCGACGAGACCGCAGTGGACAGTCCCCTCCAGGCTCTCGGCGAGCTCTGCGACGCGGTGCGCTGTGCAGCCGTCGAACGGCGAGAGGGTGGTGACGAGGACCAGACGGTCGATGAGCATCCGGGGACCGGTGACGACGATCCGCACCTCGGGAACGTCGACGACCAGGTCCACCAGTGAGGCGCCCCCCTTGGTGAGGGCGACCGTCGTACTGTCGGCAGAGGCTGTTGTCATGTACTGAGCGTCACGCCGGTCGTGCGACAGCGCGACTCAGGGCGTCCGAATGAGGGCTCCGAACCGCCTCTGTTGCCGAGAAACGATCTAGGAGCCTACCGTCGGGTCCATGGCAGACGACGAACCCACACGCGCGGCACGGCTGTTGGAGGCCCAGGCGAAGGCCGTACGGCTCTTCGCGGAGATCGAGGACCGTGGCCTGATTGCGGCGGGGCGAGCGGAGCGGGACGTCAGCGACCGTGTCCGTGATCTGGCGAACGAGCTGTTCGGCACGACCAGGCACTGGCACAAGCGGATCGTGCGCTCGGGGCCCAACACGCTGAAGCCGTACCGGGAGAACCCGCCGGACCGGGTGATCGGCACGGACGACATCGTGTTCGCCGACTTCGGGCCCATCTTCGAGGAGTACGAGGCCGACTTCGGCCGGACCTTCGTGCTGGGCGACGACCCGGTCAAGCACCGGCTGCGGGACGACCTGCCGGAGATCTTCGCGGCGGGCAAGCGGTACTTCGCCGACCACCCCGACAGCACCGGCAAGCGGCTGTACGCCGAGGTGGAGCGGCTGGCCGCCGAGCACGGCTGGGAGCTGGGCGGCTGGCACGCCGGGCACCTGGTCGGGGAGTTCCCGCACGAATGGATCGACGGCGCGGACGTGGAGTCGTACATCACGCCCGCCAACGACACCCCGCTGCGGCGCACCGACAAGGCCGGGCGCCGCTGCCACTGGATCCTGGAGATCCATCTCATCGACGGGGAGCGGGAGTTCGGCGGCTTCCACGAGGAGCTGCTGACCCTCTGAGCCGGGCGGAGCCGGCCACTCCCGGTACGCGTCCGGGCGGTGGCCCCGGCCCTACGCGCCGATCATGTTGTAGCCGCCGTCGGCCACCAGGAAGCCACCCGTGATGTGGTGGGCGTCCTCCGTGGCGAGGAACAGCGCGGCCCCCGCAAGCTCCTCGGGCCCGGGGATCCGCCCCATCGGCGTGGCCGCGCGCAGCACGTCACCGCGCCCGCCCTTCCAGTCCTCCCGCCCCAGCGTCGCCGCCGTCTCGATGAACCCGGGCGCGAAGACGTTCACCCGCACCCGGGGCGCGAAGGCGTGGGCGTACGACTTGGTCAGCCCGATGATCCCGTACTTCGCCGCCGCGTACTGCGGAGCCCGCGCACTGCCCCGGACCACCACGGTGGAGCCGATGTTGACGATGGCGCCGCCCTCCTCCTGCTCCAGCATCCGTGCCCCGAACTCATGGGTGCACAGCAGCGTGCCCTTGATGTCGACGGCGAGGACGTGGTCGATGGACTCCTCGGTGATGTCCCGCCAGGACATCTGCTCGCGCGCCACGTCCCCGACGTTGTTCACCGCCACGTCGAGACGTCCGAAGTGCGCCCACACCTCGTCCGCGAGCCGCTTGATCTGGTCGTGCTCGGCGATGTCGGCCTGCACGACACAGGCCTTGCGGCCGAGCGCGGCGATCCTCTCGGCCGTCGCCTCGGCGCCCTCGCGGGAACTGCGGTAGTGGACGGCGACATCGGCACCCTCCTGAGCGGCCCGTACGGCGATCTCGGCACCGAATCCGGTGCCGGCGCCGGTGACGAGGACGGTCTTGCCGTGGAAGCGGCCGGGGACGGTGGTCATACGGGCTCCGTTCGTGAAGTCTGGTCGATTGAAGAAGTCCGGTCGGGAGGAAGGGAGTTCATACGAGGGTGCGGCCGCCGTCGACGTACAGCACCTGCCCGGTGACGAACGCGGACTCGGCGGAGGCGAGGAAGAGGACCGGCCCGGTGAGGTCGTCGGGGCGGCCCAGGCGCCCGGCGGGGACGAGTGACTCCAGGGAGTCGCGCATGCCGGGGGTGGCGAGGTAGTCGCGGGTGAGGTCGGTCTCGGTGTAGCCGGGGGCGACCGCGTTGACGGTGACGCCGTGCGGGGCCCATTCGCGGGCCATGACCCGCAGCAGCTGGTTGATGCCGCCCTTGGTGGCGGCGTACGGGGCGTGGTGCCTGTGGGCGAGGAGGCCGGAGACGGAGGAGAGGTAGACGACCCGCCCGTAGCCGCTCGGCACCATGACGGCCCCGACGGCCCGGCCGAGATGGAAGGCGCTGGTGAGGTTGACGGCGATCAGCCGGTCCCACACCTCGTCCGGAGTCTCCAGCACGGGCCGCCGGTCATTGACCCCGACGGCATGCACGAACACGTCGATGCCGCCCAGCAGTTGGCGGGCCTCGGCGACGGCCGCGCGGCAGGCGTCGGGTGAAGTGAGGTCGGCGGCAAGGCTGTTGACGCCCGTCTCGGCGAGCTTGTCCTTGTCCACGTCGAGTACGACGACCGTCGCTCCCGCCGCCGAGAGCTCCCGGGCGATCACCGTTCCGATCCCGCCCGCGCCGGCGACCAGGGCGCGGGTGCCCGTGAAGTCCCATGTAGTGCGCATGCTCTGGACCGTAAGCCCTGCCTGTGATTTGTGTCCACACTTTGCGCAGCTATTGACGATCAATGGCCGTCTGGGCAGGCTGAGTGTCGACAGTTAAGGAGTGATCCGATGAAGCTGGTGACATTCGACGACGGTCTCGTCGGCCGGATCGACGGCGACACCGTCGTGGAACTGGACGTGGCGTCCACCCGGGCATTCTTCGAGCGCGAAGGCCAAGTGGGGGAGACCGGGCGGACGTTCGCGCTCGCCGACGTGAAACTGCGCGCGCCGATCGTGCCCAGGAAGTTCTTCCACACGGCCGGCAACTTCCGTGAACACCACGACGACCTGGTCCGGGTCGACTGGTCCCACCCGGTCAACAAGGGCATCGTCTTCTTCCAGAACGTCGACGCGATCATCGGCCCCGACGAGCCGATCGTGTACCCCGCGAACCTCACCCGGGAACTGGACTACGAGCTCGAACTCGCCGTCGTCATCGGCAAACCGGGCCGCTTCTTCTCCGCCGACCAGGCCGCCGAGCACATCGCAGGCTATCTCGTCTTCAACGACATCACCGCACGCGACATCCAGCGCCGCGAGATGGAGTCCGGGGTCTTCTCCTTCTCCAAGGCCATCGAGACCTTCTGCCCGATCGGCCCGTACATCGTCACCGCCGACGAGATCGACGACCCCCACGACCTCGACATGGAGCTCCGGGTCAACGGCGACGTCCGCCAGAAGTCCAACACCGCCCGGATGTCGGTGTCGATCCCGCAACTCGTCGCCTACCACTCCCCGCAGACCTACAGCGCCGGCGACATCATCACCACCGGCACCATCGCCGGGGTCGCCGCGAGCACCGACGACCCCTTCGCGAACTACCTCAAGCCCGGGGACGTCGTCGAGGCCGAGATCGAGGGCCTGGGCATCCTGCGCAACCCGGTCGTCTCCTGGTCGGAGGCGTACGGCACCGAAGAGCCGCCTGCGGAGAACTGGGTCTGATCGCCGATGCGCATCGCACAACTCGACGACCGCACCGTGCTGTTGACCGACGAAGGCGCCATCGACGTCCCCGCCGAGCCGGCCGCGGACCTCTTCGCCCGCTGGGACGACCTGCGCGAGTGGTCCACGTCGGCCACCGGCGCCCGCCCTTACGACCCGGCCGCCCTCCAGGCACCCGTCCCCGCCCCCCGCCAGATCTTCGCCGTCGCCCTCAACTACCGCCCCCACACGGCGGAAGCGGGCTACGAGGAACCCGACGCCCCCCTCGTCTTCACCAAGTTCCCGACCTGCCTCACCGGCCCGCACACCACCGTCGACCTGCCCCCCGGCAACGTCGACTGGGAACTGGAACTCGTCGCGGTCATCGGCCACGAAGCCCGCCGCGTCCCCGTGGAGAAGGGCTGGGACCCGGTCGTCGCACTCACCGTCGGCCAGGACCTGTCCGAACGGCTCGCCCAACTCGCCGGCCGCCCCGCCCAGTTCTCCCTCGCCAAGTCACACCCGGGATTCGGTCCCATCGGCCCCGCACTCGTCAGCCTCGACGAGATCGAGGACCGCGACGACCTGGAACTCACCTGCGAGCTGAACGGCGAGACCGTCCAGCACGACCGCACCGGCAACATGATCTTCCCGATCCCGCGACTGGTCTCCTACCTCAGCGAGTTCTGCACCCTGCTGCCGGGCGATCTCGTCTTCACCGGCACCCCGGCCGGCGTCGGCAACCGGCGTACCCCCCAGCGGTTCCTCACCCCGGACGACGAACTCGTCAGCCGCATAGGCTCGGTGGGGGAGATGCGGCACCGCTTCCGGAAGGCGACTCCATGACCCCTACCGTCTTCACCGGCGTCCAGGTCTTCGACGGCACCGGACGGGACCCCTTCCCGGCCGAGGTCCTCGTCGAGGGCAACCGCATCACAGCCGTCGCGGACCGCGTCCCGCGCGTCGGCGCCCGGGTGATCGACGGAGGCGGCGGCACCCTGCTCCCCGGACTGGTCGACGCCCACGCCCACCTGGGCTTCGGCTCCACCGTCGAACACCGCTCCCTGCGCCGCGACGAACCCGACGAGGAGAAGGCCCTGCTCGTCGCCCACGCCGGGCGGGTCCTCCTCGACCACGGCATCACCAGCGCCTACTCCGGCGGCAACCGGCTCCCGCGCACCGAGACCGCCGCCCGCAAGGCCTTCGCCGAGGGCTGGATGCCGGGGCCGAGACTGAAGGCGGCCTCCTGGGAGGGCAGCGCGGGCATGGTCGAGCCCGGCGTGTACGACTTCCCGGGCACAGACAGACGCGCCTCTGACCCCGAGTCGGTTGCCCGCTTCGTCACGGAGATGGCCGAACTCGACGCCGACATCGTGAAGTTGTCCCTGTCCGGCGAGAGCGCGGTCGTCCAGGGCACCTCACGGATCGTCCAGTTCACCGACGAGGAGGTCGCCGCGGCCGCCCGGACCGCCGAGAAGCACGGCGTCTGGCTCACCGCGCACGCCCACGCGGCCGAGTCGATCAAGATGGCCGTACGGCACGGCATCCGGGCGATCTACCACTGCACCTTCGCCGACGAGGAGGCCCTCGACCTTCTCGAAGCAGCCCGCGACCACCTCTTCGTCGCCCCGACCCCCGGCATCATCCACGCCAACCTCCACGAGGCCGGCAGCGAACCCGAGCCCGGCATGGAGGTCGAGGCCACCGCCGAGGCCGTACGCGAGGTCGTCCCCGAACTCGTGCGGCGCGGCGTGCGGGTCGTGCCCGGCGGCGACTACGGCTTCGCCTGGAACCCGGTCGGGCGCAACCTGCGCGACCTGGAGCTGTTCGTCGACTGGTTCGGCTTCACCCCGGCCGAGGCCCTGCGCGCCGCCACCTTCCACGGCGGCCAGGTCATGGGTATGGGCGATGAACTCGGCCTGATTCAGGAGGGATTCCTCGCCGACCTCGTCCTGGTCGACGGTGATCCGCTGGCGGACATCACGATCCTCCAGGACCGCGACCGGCTCGCGGCGATCATGAAGGACGGCGTGCTCCACAAGGCGCCGGCGTGACCCGGGTCCGGACGGCGGGCGGACGGCTCGTGGGGGAGCGGCAGAGCGGTGTCGCCGTGTTCAAGGGCATCCCCTTCGCCGAACCGCCCGTGGGGGAGCTGCGCTGGCGGCCGCCCCGCCGGGCTCCGGCCTGGGACGGGGAACGCCGGGCGGACACCTTCGGACCCGCGCCCCTGCAACCGCAGCCGCCCCGCGACTCGATCATGTACCACACCAACTTCGCCGACCGGCGGGCCCTGGTGATGAGCGAGGACTGCCTCTACCTCAACGTCTGGACCCCGGACACCGCCGGCGGACTGCCGGTGATGGTGTGGATCCACGGCGGCGGCAACCGTTACGGCCACGGCGGCCAGGAGATCCACGACGGTACGGCCATGGCCCGCCGCGGCCTCGTCGCCGTCACCCTCAACCACCGCCTCGGTGCCCTCGGCTTCCTCGCCCACCCCGAACTGGCCGCTGAGAACGACACGGGCGCCTCCGGCAACTACGGACTCCTCGACATCGTCGCCGCCTTGACCTGGGTACGCGAGAACATCGCGGCCTTCGGCGGAGACCCCGACCGAGTCACCCTCGCCGGCAACTCCGCGGGCGCCGCCCACATCTGCCACCTCATGGCGGCACAACGGTCCCGCCCGCTCTTCCGCGCGGCCCTCGCCCAGAGCGCCTCGGGCGTGGGGCGCGCGGAGGGACCGCTGCCGGAACAGGCCACCGCGCAGAAGCAAGGACTGCGCTGGGCCGAGCACTTCGGTGGGCGGGGCATCACCTCACTCCGCCGTCTCGACGGCGTCGAGCTCGTCCTCCAGGGCCACTTCGGACCGGTCGTCGACGGCCACCTCCTCACCGAGCCCAGCGACGACGTGTTCGCCGAGGGCCGCCAGCACGCCGTACCGCTCCTGCTCGGCAGCAACCGCGACGAGGGGTCGGTGTACGCCACCCTGGACGCCGTACGACATCTGCCGCTCGGGCCGGGCGGCGACGAACTGTACCCCGTCCGCGACGCCGACGAAGTCCGGCGCACGGCACGGCGGTTCACCGGCGAGAGCCGCTTCACCTACCCCGTATGGCACTGGGCCACCGCCCACCGCACCAAGGCACCGACCTGGCTGTACCGCTTCGAACGCACCCCACCCCTCCCCGCCGATCTGGAGGTGGCTCCGCCACGCGACGGCCTGGGCTCCTACGGCGTCCACCACACCGCCGAACTGCCGTACGCGCTGGACAACTTGGACTGCCGTCCCTGGCCCTGGACGGACCGTGACCGCGAGCTGGCTCGCACCATGGCGGACGCCTGGGCGCGCTTCATCGAAACCGGCGATCCGAACGGCGGAGACCTCCCGGTCTGGCCCGCCTTCACCGGAACCGAGGCGATGGTCCTCGGGGACACGGTCGAGGCGGGAACCGTGGAACGCCTCGAGGCGATGCGACTGCTGGCCCGCTGCCCCCGCCCTCTCTGACCTCGATGACCGACTGCCCCCTCTGGAAGGACCCCGCATGGCAAGACTCCCCGACACCGACGGCAGCGGCGACATCGCCCAGCGCATCCGCGACCGCCGGGGCGGCACCCTGCACCCCCTCGACCGCATGCTCCTGCACAGCCCTCAGCTCGCCGACGGCTGGAACAGCCTCCTCGGAGCGGTCCGCGGCCGCATGGAACTCCCCGCCGACATCCGGGAGATGACGGTCCTGCGCATCGCGGTCCTCAACCGGGCCGAGTACGAGTGGACGGCCCACGAGGGTGAGGCGCGCCGGGCCGGGCTCACCGACGCCGATCTCGTCGAACTCCGGCGGGAGGAACCGGAGTTCGACGAGCGGCGCCGACGGGTCATCGCGTACACCGATGCGATGACCCGGGACATCCAGGTGAAGGACGAGCTGTTCGACGCCCTGCGTGGCGACTTCACCGACGCGCAGCTCGTCGAACTGACGGCGACCGTGGCGGCGTACAACATGGTGTCCCGCTTCCTGGTCGCCCTGGACGTCTAGGAGCGGCGGCCGTGACGCCGCAGGAACCGGATGAGCAGTCTGTTCCAGGCGTCCGGCTGCTCCCAGTGCGGGTTGTGCCCGGCCTCGGTGACGACATGGGTCTCGACGTCCTGGAGGTGCTGGGCGTTGAGCCGCATCAGCGAGGGCGGGCTGTAGAGGTCGGAGTCGCCGGTGATGAGCTGGACGGGCAGGGTGAGGGTCTCCAGCGCGGCCCAGGTGATGGTGTTGGCCAGGGACTGCGGGAAGGAGTCGGCCGCCCGGGCCCGTTCGTGGATCGCCAGCCAGGCGGCGACACCGTCCGGGTCGCCGCCCCGGTAGGACGGACCGAGCTCCTTGAAGTCGACCGGCATGTCCCCGAACGGGTCCGGCTGGAGCGAGGCGGTCAGCGCCTGGTACTCGGCGTCCTGGATACCCATGACGCTGCCGGAGACGGTGAGGCTGAGCAGACGGTCGCCATAGGAGAGCGCGTAGTCGATCGCCACGGGGCCGCCCGCGGCCGAGCCGTCCACGTGGAAGCGGTCCAGGCCCAGGTGGTCGGCGAGCGTGTCGAGGTCCCCGGAGGCGGTGTCGGACTCCGCTCTGGTGCCGGCCACCGACCCGTAGGCGCCCCGCCGCGAGTAGCCGATGACCCGGAAACCTGCCCCTGCCAGCACCGGCTGCTGGTACGGCCAGCTCTCGCCGCTGCCCGACCCCGGATGCAGCAGCACCACCGGCTCGCCGTCGCCGCCGGTGTCCCAGCACCACAGGCTGCCGCCGCCGGAGACGGGCACCTGGTACTCGGTCACCGGCACCTGCTCGGGTATCGCGACCGGCTCCCACGGTTCCGGCGTATGAGATGTGCCTGCGTGGGCGGGGCCCGGCGCGGCTCCGGTGACGGCGAGCGCGGCCAGGGCGCCGCCGACCACCGCTCGTCTGCTGAAGGCCGCGGAGGTGCGGTCCGCATTCATGGATCCTCCCAGGGGTGTGATGTCTGTCGACACGTGATGTCTGTCGACAGGTGAACAGGGATGGCCGAAAGGGCTTGTGAGGGGATGAGATAGTGTCGACACCGTTGAACCGGCTGTGAGCCGTGGCAGGCAGGGAGAATCGCCGCATGACCGATCAGGACACGCACCTGGTGCTGGAGCGCCTGCTGCGGCTGCGGGACCGGCGCGAGCCGCTGGTCGCGCAGATCGCCGAATGGGTCGGCGCCGGGATCATCGAGGGACGCCTCGAACCGGGCCAGGACCTCAACAGCGTCGACCTGTCCCGCCGTTTCGACACCAGCCGCACGCCCGTCCGCGAGGCGCTGATGCTCCTCGAACAGGAGGGCCTGGTCGAGATGAAGGCCCGCCGCAGGCCCCGGGTCGCGGCGCCCTCGCTCCAGGACATCCGGGACATCTACCAGGTCAGGCGACAGCTGCTGGCCATGCTCGCGGGGCTGCTGGTCGAGCGCGCCACGGACACCGAACTGGCCGAACTCCGCGGCCGGGTGGAACGTATGCGCAAACTGGCCGACTCCGGGGACGTGGACGCGTACTTCTGGGCCCACGTCCAGCTCCAGGAGCGCATGACCGAGGTCGTCGGCAACGCCACCCTGAAGCAGATCCTCGACTCCCTGGCCCTGCGCACCCTCATGCTGCGCCACTTGAGCCTGACCCGCGCCGGGCGCCTCGCCTACAGCATCGACGACCAGGAACGACTCCTCCAGGCCTGCGAGGAGCGGGACGGCGAGCTGGCGTCGGCGCTCATCGCGGGGGCGACCGTCCGGGCGCTGCGGGCCGTGGAGGAACAGATGGAGCAGGACGCGGCGCGCACCCGCAAACCGACGCGGAAGCGGTCCGCCGTGTCCTGAGGGCCGGCGCCCGGCGCACGGTCGCCCGGTGAGTGCTCCGCGCGCATGGCCTCTGGCTCGTGGTCACTTGGCGAGCACTCGGCGCGTATGGCCTCCGGCTCGTGGTCACTTGGCGAGCACTCCGCCGTCCACCGGGAAGTTGCCGCCCGTCACCCACGCCGCCTCGTCCGAGGCCAGATACACCGCGCACCACGCGATGTCCTCGGGCGTCCCGGTCCGCCCCAGCGGAATCCGGGCCAGCAGCGCCTCGCGCGCGGCCCCTTCGTGCGCACCGGCCGACTCGGTCGCGGGCGTACGGACCATCCCGGGCGAGATGGTGTTGGCGCGGATGCCCGACGGCCCGCCCTCCACGGCCAGTTGCCGGGTCAGCCCGAGCACGGCCGCCTTGCCCGCGCAGTGGGCGACCATGCCGAAGGTGCCGCTGCCCCGAAAGGCGTTCACCGAGGCGAAGTTGACGATCGAACCGCCTCCGGACGCCGCCAGGTGCGGCCACGCCGCCTGCACCGGCAGGAAGACGACGTCGACCTCACCTTGCAGAGTGGGCGTCCACTGGGCGTCGAAGTCCATGCCGGCGGCCGTGGCCATGTGCGGGGCGATCGCGCCGGCGGTGACGAGGACGTCCACGCGCCCGTGCCGGGCGGCCGCCTCGTCGGCGAAGCGGCGGGCGTCGGCCGGCCGGGTCATGTCGAGCGGGGCCAGCATGTCGACACTCAGCCCGCGTTCGGCCGCGAGCTTGCGCGTTCCCTCCGCCGCGTCCGCGTCGATGTCGCAGCCGACGACGGTCGCGCCCTGCTCGGCGAAGAGCAGCGCGCACCCCTGTCCGATACCCGCGCCCGCGCCGGTGACGAGCGCGACCTTTCCGGAGAGCCTGCCGGTCACGTGGACCCCCTTCACTGGGCTGTCGTACGAGACCGCGGTACGGCTCGCCCTCCATTCCTAGTGTCGACACTATGGCGCGGTCAAGGGTGGTGGCGTTCGCCATTCCGGATAGTGTCGACAGTCGGGCATCGCGTCAGCCATGCATGCGCTTTCTATTGACGTGTACTCGGCAGGGTGGCTTTCATGGGAGCGCTCCCAAACCTGCTCCTGAACCCGCTCCCAACTCCCCTTCCGAAGCCTGAGTTTCTTGGCGCTCACTCCCTGGAGTCGCAGTGAGAAGAACAAGAAGCACGACAAGAAAGAGCCTCCTCGCCCGCCTCGTGATCGCCCTGCTCGGCCTCGTGGTCGTCGGCGCGCTGTGCCCGGCCGCGGCCCAGGCGCAGACCGAGCCGGCCGACGTCGGCACCCAGGCCACCGGGCTGCACATCGGCAACGGCAGGCTGCTCGAAGGCAATGGCAACGACTTCGTGATGCGCGGCGTGAACCACGCCCACACCTGGTACCCGAACGAGCTTCAGTCGCTGGCCGACGTCAAGGCGCTCGGCGCCAACACGGTCCGCGTGGTCCTCGCCGACGGCCACCGCTGGACCGCCAACACCGCATCGGACGTTGCCAACGTTGTCAGCCAGTGCAAGGTCAACCGGCTCATCTGCGTCCTGGAGGTGCACGACACCACCGGATACGGTGAGGACGCCGCCGCCGGCACCCTCGACCAGGCGGCCGACTACTGGATCGGCCTCAAGGACGTGCTGGCCGGTCAAGAGAATTACATCATCATCAACATCGGCAACGAGCCCTGGGGCAACACCGGTCCCGAGGGCTGGACCGCCCCCACCATCGCCGCGATCAAGAAGCTGCGCACCGCCGGCTTCGAGCACACGATCATGGTGGACGCGCCCAACTGGGGCCAGGACTGGCAGGGCGTCATGCGCGCCAACGCCCAGTCCGTGTACGCCGCCGACACCACCGGCAACCTGCTGTTCTCGATCCACATGTACAGCGTCTTCGACACCGCCGCGGAGATCACCGACTACCTCAACGCCTTCGTCACCGCCAAACTCCCCCTCGTCATCGGTGAGTTCGGCGGCCCCGCCGACCAGTGGGGCGACCCGGACGAGGACACGATGATGGCCACCGCCGAGCAGCTCGACCTCGGCTACCTCGCCTGGTCCTGGAGCGGCAACACCGACCCGATCCTCGACCTGTCCATCGGCTTCGACCCCACCCAGCTCAGCGCGTGGGGCCAGCGCATCTTCAACGGCGTCAACGGCATCGCCCAGACCTCCAAGGAAGCCACGGTCTACGGCGGCGGCACCCCGGGCGACACCCAGGCGCCCACGACCCCGGGCACCCCCACCGCCTCCGCCGTCACCGCCACGTCCGCGGCCCTGACCTGGACCGCGTCGACGGACAACGTGGGTGTCGCCGGATACGACGTGGTGCGGGTGAGCGGGGGTACGGAGACGAAGATCGCGGCCTCCACCGCCAACTCGGCGACGCTGTCCGGCCTCACGCCCGCCACGGCGTACACCTTCGCCGTCTACGCCCGTGACGCGGCCGGCAACCGGTCCGCCCGCTCGGCCACGGTGAACGTCACGACCGGCACCGCCCCGGCGCTCGCCTGCTCCGTCGGCTACCGCGTCGTGGGGGAGTGGCCCGGCGGCTTCCAGGGCGAGATCGTCATCCGCAACACCGGAGCGACGGCGATCAGCGGCTGGAAGCTCGGCTTCTCGTTCGCCGACGGACAGACCATCGCCAACATGTGGGGCGGCACACCCACCCAGTCCGGCTCCACGGTGAGCGTGGCCCCCGCGTCGTACACCTCGACCGTCCCCGCCGCCGGTTCGGTCACCGTCGGCTTCATCGGGAACAAGGGCAGCACGAACACCGCCCCGACCGCGTTCACGCTCAACGGGAGTGCTTGCGCGACCGGCTGAGCACCGGCCGAGCATCGCATCGGCTGAGCGCACCCTTGTGCTTCGATTTCCGAATCGCCATACTGATTCCGGAACGCTGGTTCGGAAATCGAAGCAGGAGGTGCCGCATGCCGCGCATGGAACCACTCCACCCGCCGTACCCGGCCCCGATCGACCGAGCGCTGCACCGCTGGATGCCCCCGGGCGCGCCGCAGGACCCGCTCACCCTGTTCCGGTCCCTGCACCGCAACCCGGACCTGGCCTCCCGCATGTTCGTCCTGGGCTCCGGCCTGTTGAACCACGGACTGCTCCCCGCCGAGGACCGGGAGCTCGTCATCGCCAGGGTCACCGCACGCACCGGCTGCGCGTACGAGTGGGGCGTGCACGCCGCCTCACTCGCCCCGCAGGCCGGACTCACCCCCGACCAGCTCCGGGCCACCGCCGAAACGACCACCACCGAGGCGGATACGGTGGAGTGGTCACCGCGTCACACGGCCCTGCTCACCGCGGTCGACGAACTGCACGACACCGCGCGGCTCTCGCAGCCCGCCTGGGACGCCCTGCGCACCCACTACGACGACGCCCAACTCCTCGAATTCCTCGTCCTCGCGGGCTGGTACCGCGTCATCAGCTATGTCGCGAACGGCCTTCTCCTGACGGAGGAGCCCTGGGGTGTGCCGTTCCCGGTGGGTTCGTGAACCGCCCGACGACCTTCCAGAGTTGGCGCTCCCGCTCCCTGTCATACGACTTGGCCGACGACCGGGCCACACGCCACCGGTCGACATAGTCCCCGCTGCCCGCCGGTGTCGCACCGAGGACGACATCGGCCAAGTACCGCTCCGCACGGCCGCGTCCGGTCGTGAACGGGGTGAGGGTCGTCGCGGGCAGGATGCACCGCATCGCGACCTGCGTATGTCACCTACACTGCCGCCACCGGGCACGAGCGACGCGGGCGAACTGGGCCTGCCGCGTGCCCTGGGAGTGACGGGCGTCTCCGGCATCCGAGCCGTCGAGAAGCCGCCTTCGTCGCGGCCCCACCCTTCCCTTCAGGCACGAGAGGCATCCTCACCATGCGCCGTTACGTTCTCACCGGCACGCCGGGCGCGGGCAAGACATCGATCCTGCGCGCCCTCGCCGGCCTCGGCCACGTCGTCGTAGAGGAAGCGGCGACCTCGGTCATCGCACGGGCCCAGGCCCGGGGCGAGGACGAGCCGTGGACACGCGCGTCCTTCATCGAGGACATCGTCGAACTGCAACGCACCCGCCAGTTGACGGCACCCGCCACGAACTCCCTCCAGGTGTACGACCGTTCGCCGGTCTGCACCCACGCGCTCGCGCGATACCTCGGACGACCGGTGCCGCCCTCCCTCGCCGCGGAACTCGAACGGATCACGACCGAGGGGATCTACGAGCGTCAGGTGCTCTTCGTCCGCAACCTCGGCTTCTGCGAGCCCACCAGCGCCCGCCGGATCAGCTTCGCGGAGTCACTGGAGTTCGAGAAGGTCCACGAGCGGAGCTACCGCGAGTTCGGCTACGAGCTCGTCGACATCGCCGCCGCGGGCCTCGCGGAACGGGTCGCCGTGGCCGACGCGGCGATCACCCGGCCCGGAGGGGGAAGTTTTTCGAGGTGAGCGGTGGTCGCTGTGCGTCGAGTGGATTGTTTTTCGCATCTGTCACGGATGTCGGATGTACCGCAGATCCCTTGAGGAGCCGTCGATGATCGTCGGACACAACCAGGACGAGTACCGCCTCGTCCCGCTCCTCGACACCGAACCGACGGTCACCGCCTACCCGGAGGGGGCCGCCGGGGCCCAGTGAGTCAGAGGCGCGCCGCGTGGTCCGGGACGTAGGTCTGCAGATCGCGCGGTGTGCGCTGGTAGCCGGTCGACGCGGGGCGTTCCGGCAGCTCCAGGACCGGCGGGGGCACCTCGTGGTACGGCACCGAGCTCAGCAGATGGGCGATGGTGTTGAGCCGGGCGCGGCGCTTGTCGTCGCTCTCGACGACGTACCACGGGGCCTCGGCGATGTCGGTGTGGACCATCATGTCGTCCTTGGCCCGGGAGTACGCCTCCCAGCGGGTGATCGACTCCAGGTCCATCGGGGACAGCTTCCAGCGCCGCAGGGGATCCTCCAGGCGGCGCCGGAAGCGCTCCTGCTGCTCGGTGTCGCTCACGGAGAACCAGTACTTGCGCAGGAGGATGCCGTCCTCGACCAGCATCCGCTCGAAGACCGGGCACTGGCGCAGGAAGAGCTGGTGCTCCTCCTTGGTGCAGAAGCCCATCACCTGCTCGACTCCGGCCCGGTTGTACCAGGAACGGTCGAACAGCACGATCTCCCCGGCGGCCGGCAGATGCTCGACGTAGCGCTGGAAGTACCACTGGGTGCGCTCGCGTTCGGTCGGCTTGGGCAGCGCCGCGATCCGTGCCACGCGCGGGTTGAGATGCTCGGAGACCCGCTTGATGGTGCCGCCCTTGCCCGCCGCGTCACGCCCTTCGAAGACGACGACCAGCCGGGCGCCCTCGGCGCGCACCCACTCCTGGAGCTTCACCAACTCCGTCTGGAGGCGCAGCAGTTCCTTCTCGTACGCCTTGCGCGGCAGCCTGTCTGACTTGTCGCCGGTCATGCCGCCTCCACGCCCGTCGTGCTCCGGAACACCAGGACAGCACCGTACTGTCCGGCGGTCGTCGGCGCATCGTGGAGGGCGGGGCGGCGGCCGCCTGCGCGGGACGCGACCACCCTTGTCGGGAGTACTGACAGCGCGAAGTGTGGCGTGTAGATTGCGGCCGTCACGAAAGTGCACAAAATCAGTCGGGCTGTCGACACGCACGTCGGGCTGTCGACGCGCACCAGGACAGCCGTGGTCTCTTCCCCACCCCTTCCCCCAGGAGAGCCCATGCAAAGGCGCATGTTCGGGCTTGGCGCAGCACTGATCACCCTCGTCGGCGTGGCCGGATGCGGATCCTCGGACTCGGGAACGAGCGGTTCGTCGTCCTCCGGCGGCGGCAGGACCACGACGGTCAAGGTCGGCATCGTGCCGATCGTCGACGTCGCCCCGCTCTATCTGGGCCAGAAGAAGGGCTTCTTCGGCAGCCGCGGCATCAAGGTGGAGATGGTTCCCGCCCAGGGCGGCGCCGCGATCGTCCCGGGTGTGGTGAGCGGCCAGTTCACCTTCGGGTTCAGCAACACGACCTCCCTGATGGTCGCCCAGGTCAAGGGAGTTCCGGTCAAGTCCGTCGCCAACGGCGCCGCGTCCAACGGCAAGGTGGGCGGCGATGTCACCGCCGTGATGGTGAAGAAGGACAGCCCGGTCAAGTCGGCCAAGGACCTCGCGGGCCGCACGGTCGCGGTGAACACCCTGCAGAACATCGGCTCCACCACCGTGCGCGAGTCGGTCCGCAAGGATGGCGGCGACCCGGACAAGGTGAAGTTCGTCGAGATCCCCTTCGACCAGATGCCGGCCGCCGTCGACGACGGGCGGGTCGACGCAGCGTGGATGGGCGAGCCCGCGCAGACCATCGCCAAGGCACAGGGCGCCCGCGTCGTCGCGTCACCGTTCGCCGAGACCGACCCCAAGCTGACCGTGGCGACGTACTTCACCTCGACACAGACCGTCCAGAAGGACCCCGACCTGGTGAAGAACTTCACCGCGGCGATGACGGAGTCCCTGGAGTACGCCTCCGCCCATCCGGACGAGGCGCGCCAGATCCTCCCCACCTACACCAAGATCAGCGGTGATGTCCTGAAGAACCTCATCCTGCCCAGCTGGCCGGCCGAGGTCGACATGGCGTCCCTGGAGAAGCTCGCCGGCCTCGGTGAGCAGGACGGCCTGTTCGGCGGCAAGAAGCCCGATCTGGACACCCTGTTCTCATGACCGGGGCGCGGCGTCCCCCTGGGCCCGGTCCGTGACGACCTCGCCCCGGATCACCCGGGGGGCCGCCCCCTCGTCCTGTGCGGCGCGCGCCTCCGCCTTGAGGATGCGCGCCGACTTGCCCGCGGAACGGGCGAGCCCGGGAAGCTTCTTCGCGGCGAGCACGGCGATGACGACGAGGAGAATGACGGCGAGCTCGCTCATTCCGAACATGGGGATCCCTCCGGATCGGACGGTGACGCCGAAGTCGGAGGCGATCCCGGCCAGGCCGGAAGCGTACCCGCAGGCGGCCGCGCGGGGCAGCGCGGTGTCCGTACGATGGACCGCCCGTGAAGTGCGCGGCAGCGGAAGGGAGACAGGGCGTGACGGAGCACCGGCGGCCCCGGCGGCGGAGGCAGGGCGAGCTGGAGGTGCAGGTCCTGTCGGCCCTGCGGGAGGCGGACGCGCCGGCGACCGCGGGCTGGGTGAAGGAGCGCCTCGGCGGGGACCTCGCCTATACGACGGTGATCACGATCCTGACCCGGCTGCTGGCCAAGGGCGCGGTGACCCGGGAACGCTCGGGCCGCTCCTTCACCTGGACCCCGGTGTCCGACGAGGCCGGGCTGGCCGCGCACCGGATGCGCAGGCTCCTGGACGGCGAGAGCGACCGCGAGGCGGTCCTCGCCAGCTTCGTCACCTCCCTCGAACCCGACGACGAGAAACTCCTGCGGGAACTGCTGGGACAGGCGAAGGACGAAGGGGACCACTGAATCCGCATGGGGGTGTTCGTCTTCCTGCCACTGGTCCTGCCCCTGACGGCATGGCCGATCGCCCGGCTGGCCGAGCAGCGTCTGCACCCGCGGGTCGCCACCCGTCTGCTGACGGGCGTGGCCGCGGTGATGGCCCTGTGCAGCACGGTCTGTCTCGGGCTGCTGATGGTGGTCGGCACCGCGCAGCTGCCCGGCAACCCGCTCCCGGACGGCTGGTCGGACCCGGAGGTCCGCGAGGCCGTCCCGTACGACGGGATCGCCGGCCGGGCCGCCATCCCGGCCCTGCTGGCCGTCGCCGCCCTCTGCGCACGCGTGCTGTGGCGCCATACCCGGGTACGGCGACGCGCCCACCGCGCGCTGGCCGGTCTCCCCGGCACGCGGGTCGCGGTCCTGCCCGACGACGAGCCGTACGCCTACGCCCTGCCCGGCCGTGACCGGGACGGGGACCGGGTCGTGGTGACCACGGCACTCCTGTCCGGGCTGCGCCCCGCCGAACGGCGCGCCCTGTTCGCCCACGAGCGCGCCCACCTGGCGGCCCGTCACCACCGGTTCCTGCTGCTCACGCAGCTCGCGGCGCACGCCAACCCCTTCCTGCGCCCGCTGCGCACGGCGGTGTCGTACACCACCGAACGCTGGGCGGACGAGGAGGCGGCCCGTCTCGTCGGCGACCGCAGGGCCGTGGCCCGCGCCATAGGCAGGGCGGCGCTGGTCTCCCGGGGCACGCCGGTGCCGACGCTGGCGGGCCTCGCCCTGCCCGGCCCGGTGCCACGCCGGGTGGCGGCCCTGTTGGCACCCGCTCCCGCGACGCCCGACTGGCCCTCGGTGTTCACCGCGGTCGGCGTGGCGGCCTGGGCGGCGGCCGCCGGTACGGCCGTCTCCGCGCTGTCGTCCGCCAACTCGGCGGTGACGATGATCGTCATCCTGCACGCGGCGACGCCGCTCTGAGGGCGCCGCCGCGCATGCCCTCGTGGCTCAGAGGTCGAACTCGTGCGGCGGCAGGTCCAGGGTGAAACACGCCTCGCGCACGACGGCCTGCTCGGTCTTGTCGAAGTCGCCGTCGGCGCCGCCGATGACGATGCCGATCTGGATGACGGCCCGAGCCTCGGCCGGCTTCTTCTTCGCCTTGGCGACCTCCTGCAACACGCTCACCTTGCCGAACGCGAAGTCAGCGGTCAGTTTGTTGATGTTGTCGTCGAAGCGACGCTGAAGGTCCGCGGCGTCGAAGTTCTGGAGCACCTCGTTGGAGGCGATCAGCTGAGCCACCCGCTGCCGCTCGGAGGGATCGACGGTGCCGTCGGCGGCGGCGACCAGCGCGCACATGGCCATGCTCGCGTCGCGGAAGGCGCCGCTCTTGAGGTCGTTCTTCTTCGCCATGAGCTGGGTCTGCATCGTCGACGCGGATTCTTTGAAACGGTCCCACAGGGCCATGACTACTCCATACGGTCGGTACGGTCGGTATCTACAGCAACGTAGAAACTAGCGGTCGGGCCGATAAGTTCCGAAGGAGCAGAAGTTGTTCGCTACACAGGGCGGGGTGGTTGTCCGATGAGTGCCGCCAACGCATGGCTCGGCCTGCTGGCCGTCTTCGTCCTCACCGCCGGCACCGGTTACTTCGTCGCCCAGGAGTTCGCCTACGTCTCAGCGGACCGGCTCGCCCTCGCCCGTGAGGCGGAGGCGGGTGACCGCCGGGCCGCTCGCGCCCTGACGGTCCTGGAGCGGCTGTCCTTCATGCTGTCGGGCGCGCAGCTCGGCATCACCGTCACCGGCCTGGTCGTCGGGTTCATCGCCGAGCCGTCCGTCTCCGCGCTGCTCAAGCCCGCGCTGACCGGCGTCGGCATCCCCGAGGGCGCGGTCGGCGGGATCTCCGTCGTGCTCGCCTTCGTGCTGGCCACCGTCGTCCAGATGGTCCTCGGCGAGCTGGCTCCGAAGAACCTCGCGATCGCCGTCCCGGAGCGGCTGGCGAAGTCCCTGGCCGCCTCCACGCTGGCCTACCTCAAGGTCGTCGGCCCGGTCGTGCGCGTCTTCGACGGCGCCGCCAACCGGCTGCTGCGCAAGGTCGGCATCGAACCCGTCGAGGAACTCCACCACGGCGCCACCCTGGAGGAGCTCGGCCATCTCATCGGCGAGTCCCACGAACAGGGCGAGCTCCCCAAGGAGACGGCCGAACTCATCGACCACGCCCTGGAGTTCTCCGAGCGCACCCTCGGCGAGGTCATGGTCCCGCGCGTCGACGCCGTGTTCGTGCGCAAGGACGCCACCGCCGCCGAGGCCGTCGACCTGATCGCCAAGCACGGCCACTCCACCTACCCCGTCCTCGGCGACCACCCGGACGACGTCCCCGGAGTCGTCGGCGTGCGCGAGCTGATGAGCCTGCCCGCCGCGCGGCTGGCCACCACCGGCGCGGGCTCGCTGGCCCGCCGCCCGCTGCTGCTGCCCGACACCCTTCCGCTGCCCGACGCGGTCGAGCGGATGCGGGAGCGGGACGACGAGTTCGCCGTCGTCCTGGACGAGCACGGCGGCGTCGCCGGCATCGTCACCTACGAGGACATCGCCGAGGAACTCGTCGGTGACATCGCCGACGAGACCGACACCGTCATCGAGGTCGCCGTCCAGGACGGCGCGGGCTGGCTGGTCGACGCCGGGCGCCGCCTCGACGAGGTCGCCGACGCCACCGGCGTCGAGCTGCCCGAGGAGGACGACTACGACACCGTGGCCGGCCTGATCGTGGACCGCCTGGGCCGCTTCCCGGCCATCGGCGACCGTCTCACCGTCGAACTCCTCGACGAGGGGCGCGCGTTGATCGTCGTACGCACACTGGACCGGCATGTTCCGGAGCGGGTCCGTATCGAGAAGGTGACCGAGAAGATGATCGCGGAAGTGGGGGAGGAGCAGTCTTGAGTTTCCCGATGGCGCTCTTCGTGACCGTGCTGCTGCTGATCGGCAGCGGATTCTTCGTCGCCGCCGAGTTCGCCCTGGTCGCCGCCAAACGGCACCGCATGGAGAAGGCCGTCGCGCAGGGGCAGCGCGGCGCCAAGGCGGCCCTGGCCGGGATGCGCGAGCTGTCGCTGATGCTGGCCGGCGCCCAACTCGGCATCACCGTCTGCACCCTGGGCCTGGGCTCGGTCTCCAAGCCCGCCATCTCCCACGAACTCGACCCGCTGCTGCACGACGTGGGCCTGCCCAGCGCGGTCAGCTACGCGGTGGCCTTCGTGTTCGCGATGCTCGTCGTGGTGTTCCTGCACATGGTGCTCGGCGAGATGGCCCCCAAGTCCTGGGCCATCGCCCACCCCGAACGCTCCGCGATGCTGCTCTCCCCGCCCTTCCGGGCCGTGGTGAAGGCGGTCCGTCCGCTCATCGCGGTCCTCAACCGCATGAGCAACGCGCTCGTACGGCTGTGCAAGGTCACCCCGCGCGACGAACTGGCCTCCGTTCACAACCGCGAGCAGCTCACCCACCTCGTCGAGGAGTCCGAGCGGCTGGGGCTGATCAGCGAGACCGACTCGGAGCTGCTCACCCGCTCGCTCGTCGAGCCCGAGACCCCCGTCGGGGACCTCCGGATCCCGGCCGCGCAGATCACCTCGGTCGACGGTGACGCGGGCGTCGACGACATCCTGCGCCTCGCCGCCGACCACGACCGCACCCGCCTCCTCGTCCTGCACTCCGGCGCGGTCCTCGGCTCCGTCCACGCCCGCGACGCCCTCGTCGCCCGCGCCCAGGCCCGCACCACCAGCGCCCGCGCCCTGGCCCGCCCGGTACCGGAGCTGACCGAGGACGACACGGTCGCCGACGCGATCGAACTGCTGCGCCGCAACCGTGCCTCCCTCGCGGTGGTACGGGACGACGCCGGCGCGCTCACGGGCATGGTGACGCTGGACGACCTGCTGGCCAGGTATCTGCAACCCGCTGGAGGGTCCTGACCGTGCAGCAGGGCCGGGTTCCGCCTCTTCGGGGGCGGAGCCCGGCCCTTCGCATTACCGGGTCCTTCCACGCCGGAAATCCCTCTGTAACGCCCTCGGGGTCTACTCATGTGCAACAAAGATTCACCACAGTGGACACCCTAAGGAGGGGCCCATGGTGACCGCCGCCCCCGATCTCGCCGAACTCGTCCGCGCCGACGGCATCGAGTTCGTGCTGGCCGTCTTCGTCGACCTGACCGGCAAACCGTGCGCCAAGCTCGTCCCCGCGCAGGCCGTCGAGGAACTCCGCGACGAGGGCGTCGGGTTCGCCGGATACGCCGCCGGCGCGCTCGGCCAGCAGCCCAGCGACCCGGATGTCATCGCCCGTCCGGACGCCCGGTCGTACACACCCGTCCCGTTCGTCAAGCCCGGCCTCGCCCTCGTCCACTGCGACCCGTACGTGGAGGGCGAGCCCTGGCCGTACGCCCCGCGCGTCATCCTGCGCAGCCTGCTGGAGCGGGCCGCCGCCCACGGGCTCGCCCCGTCGGTCGGCGCCGAGGTCGAGTACTTCCTCGTCAACCGGGACGAGCACGGCGTACTCAGCGTCGCCGACCCCAAGGACACCGCTGCCCAACCCTGTTACGACGCACGCGGGTTGACCCGGATGTACGACCACCTCACCGCGGTCTCCAGCGCCATGAACTCCCTCGGCTGGGGCAACTACGCCAACGACCACGAGGACGGCAACGGCCAGTTCGAGCAGAACTTCAAGCACGCCGACGCCCTCACCACCGCCGACCGGGTCATCACCATGCGGTACCTGGTCTCGGTCCTGGCCGAACAGCGCGGCATGACCGCCACGTTCATGCCGAAGCCGTTCACCGACCGCACCGGCACCGGCCTGCATCTGCACATCTCACTGTGGCGGGGCGACGAGCCGGCCTTCCCCGACGCCGCCGACGGACGCGGCCTCGGCCTGTCCCCGCTCGCCTACTCCTTCGTCGCCGGGATCGTCGAACACGCCCGGGCACTCCAGGCCGTGATCGCGCCGACCGTCAACTCCTACAAGCGCACCGGCGCGCTCTCCACCCGCTCGGGCGCCACCTGGTCACCGCGCCAGGCGAGTTACGGCGGCAACGACCGCACCCACTTCATCCGCGTCCCCGACGGCAACCGCATCGAACTGCGCGGCGGAGACGGCGCCGCGAACCCGTATCTCGCCGCCGCCGCTGCCCTCGCCGCAGGCCTCGACGGCATCGAACGCGGCCTCGACCCCGGTGAGCCAGGGGCGGCCGGGAAGGGGCCCGAACTCCCGCCCACCCTGCTGCACGCCGTCGAGGCGCTCCAGGAGGACGAGGTCATCAGCGGCGCCCTGGACGCGGCCGGGCCGGGGGTCAGCCGGTACTTCGCCGACCTGAAGCGCGAGGAGTTCTTCGACTGGCACGCCACGGTCGGCTCCTGGGAGCTCGACCGCTATCTCACCGCCTTCTGACCGCCTCCCGCCCGCCTTCCGAAGGGACTTGAGATGTGCGGAATCGTGGGACTCCATCTGCGGGAGCCCGCACTCGAACCGCGGCTCGGTGAACTGCTGACCGCGATGCTCGGCCAGGTCGTCGAGCGCGGCCCGGACTCCGCGGGCGTCGCGGTCTACGGCGACCCGCGCCTGTCGCCGCCCGGCCGAACCGTCGTATCGGTCCTGGGCATTTCGCCGGCCGAGGTCGCCGAAGCCCTGCCCGGCACGCCGGCCCACGACGCCGACGCCACCACCGTCGTGCACGCGACCCCCGCCGAAGTCGCCGCCGCGCTGCCCGGCGCCAGGATCATCGGCTCCGGCGAAGGCTTCGCCGTCCTCAAAGGCACCGGAAATCCGGTCGAGTTGGCCGACTCCTTCGGGCTCGCCTCCGTCACTGGCTGGCAGGGCGTCGGCCACACCCGCATGGCCACCGAGTCGGCCGTGACACCCGAGGGCGCCCACCCCTTCTCCGTCGGTCCGGGCCAATGCCTCGTGCACAACGGCTCCTTCGCCAACCACGCCACCATCCGCCGCGAACTGCGCGCCCAGGGCGTCGAGTTCGACAGCGAGAACGACTCCGAGGTCGGCGCCCGCTTCATCGCCCACCACCTCGAACAGGGCGCCGACCTGGAGAAGGCGCTGCGGCTGCTGTGCGAACGCTTCGACGGCTTCTACACCCTGCTCGTCTCCACCGGCGACGCCTTCGCGGTCGTCCGGGACGCCATCGCCTGCAAGCCGGCGCTCGTCGCCGAGACCGACGCGTGGGTCGCGATGGCCTCCGAATACCGGGCCCTCGACGTCCTGCCGGGCATCGAGGACGCCCGCATCTTCGAACCCGAGCCGGAAGAGGTGTACGTATGGCGACGCTGATCGACCTGGCCGAGACCTCCGTGCGCGACCTCAACCAGGCCCTGCACAAGGCGCCCGCGGCGGCTTGGCGGGTGCTCAATCCGCGCGGTGCGCACGCCGTGGCCTGCGGCATCCGGGAGAACCTCACCGTCGACGTCGACGGCCACGTCGGCTACTACTGCGCCGGCATGAACCAGCAGGCCACCGTCACCGTGCACGGCAACGCCGGTACCGGGGTCGCCGAGAACATGATGTCCGGCACGGTGCGCGTGCGCGGCAACGCGTCCCAGTCGGCGGGGGCGACCGCCCACGGGGGACTCCTCGTGATCGACGGCGACGCGTCCGCGCGCTGCGGTATCTCCATGAAGGGCGTGGACATCGTCGTCGGCGGAGACGTCGGCCACATGAGCGCGTTCATGGGGCAGGCCGGGCGCCTGGTGGTCTGCGGGGACGCGGGTGACGCGCTCGGGGACTCGCTGTACGAGGCCCGCATCTACGTCCGGGGCGCGGTGAAGTCGCTGGGCGCGGACTGCGTGGAGAAGGAGATGCGGCCCGAACACCTCACCGAACTCGCCGAGTTGCTCAAAGCGGCCGAGCGGGACGAGGACCCGGCGGGGTTCCGGCGCTACGGGTCGGCTCGGGAGCTGTACCACTTCAAGGTCGACAACACGGGGGCGTATTAGCTCCGGCGGACGGCCGTCTCTTGGCTGCGGGCCGTGTGTGGCTGGTCGCGCAGTTCCCCGCGCCCCTTACGGGGCGCTACAACTCAGCCATTCCAGAGGAGTTGACCTTGGACCCCGCATCCCACGGCCTGCGCGAGTCGGCGACCTTCGACCGCGCCACCATTCACGCCATCCAGCGTGCCGCCGAGACCGGCATCTACGACATCCGTGGCTGGGGCGCGAAGCGGAAGCTTCCGCACTTCGATGATCTGTTGCTGCTCGGTGCCTCCATGTCCCGGTATCCGCTGGAGGGTTACCGCGAGCGCTGTGACACGGACGTCGTGCTCGGTACCCGGCACGCCAAGAACCCCCTGCGGCTCGCGACCCCCGTCACCATCGCCGGCATGAGCTTCGGTGCCCTGTCCGCCCAGGCCAAGGAGGCCCTCGGACGCGGGGCCAGCGAGGTGGGCACGTCCACGACCACCGGTGACGGCGGAATGACGCCCGAGGAACGCGGCCACTCCAAGCACCTCGTCTACCAGTACCTGCCGTCGCGCTACGGCATGAACCCCGACGACCTGCGGGCGGCCGACGCCATCGAGGTCGTCCTCGGCCAGGGCGCCAAGCCCGGCGGCGGAGGCATGCTGCTCGGCCAGAAGATCACCGAACGGGTCGCGGGCATGCGGACGTTGCCCGTCGGCATCGACCAGCGCAGCGCCTGCCGCCACCCCGACTGGACGGGCCCCGACGACCTCGCCATCAAGATCCTGGAGCTGCGCGAGATCACCGACTGGGAGAAGCCGATCTATGTGAAGGTCGGCGCGACCCGGACGTACTACGACGTGAAGCTCGCCGTGCACGCGGGCGCGGACGTCGTGGTCGTCGACGGTATGCAGGGCGGCACGGCCGCCACCCAGGACGTCTTCATCGAGCACGTCGGCATCCCCACCCTCGCCGCACTGCCCCAAGCCGTTCGCGCCTTGCAGGAGTTGGGCGTGCACCGCGAGGTCCAGCTGATCGTCTCCGGCGGTATCCGGGGCGGCGCCGACATGGCCAAGGCCCTCGCGCTCGGCGCGGACGCGGTCGCCATCGGCACGGCGGCACTGATCGCGCTCGGCGACAACCACCCGAAGTACGACGCCGAGTACCGCGAACTCGGCTCCGCCGCAGGCTACTTCGACGACTACCAGGACGGCCGCGACCCGGCCGGCATCTCCACCCAGGACGAGGAACTCGCCGCCCGCCTCGACCCCGTCGACGCCGGCCGCCGGCTCGCCAACTTCCTGCGGGTGATGACCATGGAGGCGCAGACCCTAGCCCGCGCCTGCGGCAAGGGGCACCTGCTCAATCTCGAGCCCGAGGACCTGGTGGCGCTTACGATCGAGTCCGCCGCCATGGCCCGTGTCCCGCTCGCGGGCACGAACTGGATCCCCGGGGAGGGCCTGTGATCGCAGTCGTGGGTGCAGGCCTGATGGGCGCGGCCACCGCCTGGCAACTGGCCCGCCGCGGCCACGAGGTCACGCTGATCGAGGCGTACGACATCGGCCACAAGCGGGGGAGTTCGCACGGCAGTTCGCGGATCTTCCGACGGGCCTACGGCGAGAAGCTCTACGTGGATCTGACCGGGCAGGCGTACGAGGAGTGGCGCGAGCTGGAGCGCGACAGCTCGACTCCCTTGCTGCGCCTGACCGGTGGGCTCGACTTCGGGGCGGGGCGTGACCCGAAGGGCCTGGGACGGGTGCTCGGCGAGGCCGGAGTGCCGCACGAAGTCCTCTCCGCCGAGGAGGCGTCGGAGCGCTGGCCGTACGTCCGCTTCGACGGACCGGTCCTCCACCACCCGGGCGCCGGGGTGATCGACGCCGACGAGACGGTCGCCGCGTGTGTACGCAGGGCCATCGAGCACGGGGCGGACGCGTGGATCGGGGTGCGGGTGACCGGCTTCGAGGTGGGGGAGAAGGTGCTCCTGCGCACGGACGACGGCCGTGAACTGACCGCCGACACCGTGGTGATCGCCGCCGGAGCCTGGCTGCCCGAACTCGGACTGCCGGTCCCGCTGCCGCTGTTGAAGGTGACCCAGCAGCAGGTCTTCCACTTCCGTCAGCGCGACCCCTCGGTCGTGTGGCCGACGCTGGTCTTCAAGGACGACCTCATGCAGACGTACGGTCTGCCGTCGGGCGGCGACGGCGGTCCGCTGCCCGCCGTGAAGATCGCCGAGCACGACCGGGGCACCCGCACCACCGCCAGTACCCGCACCGGTGTCGTCGACCCGTCGTCGCGCACCCGGGTGAGCGACTTCGTCCGCGACCGGCTGCCCGGTCTCGACCCCGACCCGGTCGCGGAGGCGACCTGTCTGTACACCATCGCCCCGAAGGACGACTTCGTCCTCGACCGGCACGGCCCGCTGGTCATCGTCTCCCCGTGCTCCGGCCAGGGTGCCAAGTTCACCCCGCTCATCGGCGCGATGGCCGCCGATCTCGCCACGGGCCGGGCCGAGCCCCACGACCGCTTCCGCCTGAAGCCCACCGCATAGGATGCGCCGGTGACCGATCAACCGGAACCCGCGGCGGACCTCGACGACAAGGCCCTGGAGCGCATCATCGCGGTCCGGGCCCGCGAGTACCGGCAGGCGGCCGGGCTGTCGGTCGGCGAGATGGCACAGCGGGTCGGCATCTCCAAGGCCATGCTGTCGAAGATCGAGAACGCCCAGACCGCGTGCAGCCTCACCACCCTCTCCCGGCTCGCGCGCGGTCTCGACGTCCCGGTCACCGCCCTGTTCCGCGGCATGGACGACGAACGCGAGGCCGTCTTCGTCCCCGCCGGGCACGGCGCCCGGATCGTCCGCCGAGGCACCAAGGTCGGCCACGAGTACGCCCAGCTCGGCTCGTTGCGCGGCGCGCACAAGCGGATGGACGCCCTGCTGGTCACGCTCACCGAACAGAGCGAGGTCTTCCCGCTCTTCCAGCACGCCGGCACCGAGCTCCTCTACATGCTGGAGGGCGAGATGGTGTACGGGCACGGCAAGTCCCGCTACACCCTGCGCCCCGGTGACGCCCTCCAGTTCGACGGCGAGGCCCCGCACGGCCCGGAGCGGCTGGTGGAGTTGCCGATCCGCTTCCTGACGGTGACGGCCTTCGGGGACAGCCCGCAGCACTGAAACCCGGCTTTAATCGGCCATGAACGTGTCCTGTAACGCACCTTCGGTCTACTGCGGTGAAACGAAGTCTCCTGTAGCTGGACCTCTCCGCGGAGTGTGCGCATGGACACCGGAAGTACCGCTTGGATGCTCGCGAGCACGGCACTGGTCTGTCTGATGGTGCCCGGCCTCGCGCTCTTCTACGGCGGCATGGTCGCCGCCAAGAGCGTCCTCAACATGATCATGATGACCTTCGGGGCCGTCGCGCTCGTCGGCTGTATCTGGGTCGTCTACGGCTACTCGGCCTCCTTCGGCGACTCGATCGGCGGCGCCGGGATCCTCGGTGACGTCACCGAGTACTTCGGCCTCGGCGGCGTCATGAAGGACGACCCGAAGGCCGTCATCCCGCTCTCCGTCTTCGTCGCCTT
Source organism: Streptomyces sp. NPDC046909 (assembly GCF_040644695.1). Taxonomy (NCBI): domain Bacteria; kingdom Bacillati; phylum Actinomycetota; class Actinomycetes; order Kitasatosporales; family Streptomycetaceae; genus Streptomyces; species Streptomyces sp. NPDC046909. Next base: position 149,886 of record NZ_JBEYXC010000005.1, read on the forward strand.
CCAGGCCCTGTTCGCGGCCCTCACCGCCGCCCTGATCTGCGGCGCCATCTCGGACCGCATCAAGTTCGGCGCCTGGATGGCCTTCACCGGCATCTGGGTCACCCTGGTCTATCTGCCGGTCGCGCACTGGGTGTTCGCCTTCGACGGCGAGAACGTGACCGGCGGCTGGATCGTCAACAAGCTCGGCGCCATCGACTTCGCCGGCGGCACGGCCGTCCACATCAACTCCGGCGCCGCCGCCCTCGCCGTGATCCTCGTCCTCGGCAAGCGCATCGGCTGGGGCAAGGAGGGCGCCCAGGAACGGCCCCACAACCTCCCCTTGGTGATGCTCGGCGCGGGCCTGCTCTGGTTCGGCTGGTTCGGCTTCAACGGCGGCTCCGCGCTGACGTCCTCGAACGCCGCCTCGGTCGTCGTGCTGAACACCTTCACCGCCACATGCTCCGCGATGCTCGGCTGGCTCCTCGTCGAGAAGCTCCGCGACGGCCACCCCACCAGCCTCGGCGCCGCGTCCGGCGCGATCGCCGGACTGGTCGCCATCACCCCGTCCTGCGGCGCGGTCTCCCCGGTCGGCGCGCTCGTCCTCGGCGCCATCGGCGGCGGCGTGTGCGCCCTCGCCGTCGGCCTCAAGTACAAGCTCGGCTACGACGACTCCCTCGACGTCGTCGGCATCCACCTCGTCGGAGGCCTCACCGGCACCCTCCTGGTCGGCGTCCTCGCCACATCGGACGCCCCCAACGGCGTCGACGGCCTCCTCTACGGCGGCGGCCTCTCCCTCCTCGGCAAGCAGGCCGTCGGCGCCTTCGCCGTACTCGCCTACTCCTTCGCCATCACCTGGCTCATCGCCAAGGCGCTCGACAAGACGATGGGCCTGCGGGTCCACCCCGAGGCGGAGCAGGAGGGCGTCGACGTCCACCTGCACGCGGAGAGCGCCTACGACCTCACGCACCCGCCGGCCACCGCCCCCGCCCCGGAGCCCGCCGCTGCCGGGTGAGGCCCGTCCCGTGCCCGGGGTGCCGGCAGTCGCCTGCCACGCCCTGGGCACGGGTGCCGGATGTGAGCGTGATGTGGGGATCAGGGAGGTTCGGGTTCCGTGGGGATGATCTCGGGCATGCATGGGGGCGTTTATGTGTACCCCACAAGGAGTGAACTGCCCGATGAGCGCCCCCGCCATGTCACCGGCCCCCGCCACCCCCGCTCCCGCCGCCCCCGGCCGCCTGCCGTTGCTCGGCCACGCACACAGGCTGGCCCGAGATCCCCTGCCCTTCATCGACTCACTACGAGAACACGGAAGCGTCGTCCGCATAGGCATCGGCCCCTCACCCGCCTACGTGGTGACGGACCCCCTCCTCACCCGCCGGGTCCTCGTCACCGACGCCGTGAGCTTCGCCAAGGGCGGCAGGATCTTCGACGCGCTGCGGCTCGTCTTCGGCGACGGCCTGGCCACCGTAGGCGACGGCGACACGCACATGCGCAATCGCCGTCTGATGCAGCCGATGTTCAACAAGGCGCACATCGCCGGCCGCGGCGAGGCCATGATCGACCAGGTCCGGACCCTCGTGGAGGCATGGCCCGAGGGCAGCTCGCGCGATGTCTTCGCCGACATGAACGTGGTCGCCCTCGGGGCCTTCCTGGCCGCCGTGTTCGGCACCGACCTGCCCGACCACATGGCGGTCGAGTTCACGACGTTGATGCCGGCCATCATGGCAGGATCGATTCGGCAGACGATCCTGCCGTCGTGGATCAGCCGTCTCCCCCTGCCCGCCAACCGCGCACACGAGCGGCGGGTGGCCCGGCTCCGCGAACTCATCGACCAGGCCATCGACCACCACGCGGCCGCCGGTGACACGGCGTCGGCCCAGGCGGCCGGATGCCCGCACGTGGCCGCCGCACAGCGGGAACAGCCGGAGGCCGGGCTCTTCAAGACGCTGATGACGGCGGATGTGCGACTCACCCGCGAGGAGTTGCAGGACGAGGCGATCACCCTGCTGCAAGGCGCGGTCGAGACGACGGGCACCACACTGGCGTGGACCCTGTTCGAGTTGACACAGAACCCGGAGATCGAGCGGCGGCTGCGCGAGGAACTCGACTCCGTCTGCGCGGACCGACCTCTGGAGTACGACGACCTGGACCGACTGCCGTACTCGCTGAGGGTGTTGCAGGAGGCGGTCCGCAAGTACGGCCCGGCCTGGATGGTGACCCGCACCACCACCCGTGACGTCGACCTCGGCGGGTACCGGATCCCCGAAGGCGCGGACGTCGTATGGAGCCCGTATCTCCACCAGAACGACCCCGCCCACTTCACCGAGCCCGACACCTTCAACCCCGACCGCTGGCTCGGGGAACGCGCCCCGAGCACCCGCGGTTCCTTCTTCGCCTTCGGAGACGGCCGGCGCAAGTGCATCGGCGAGAGCTTCGCCTGGGCCGAACTCCAGATCATCCTCGCGACCGTCCTGCGGACCTGGCCCCGCTTCGAGGTGACGTCCCGCCCGCCTCGCAGGCAGGCGGTCATCACGGTCAAGCCGGACACGTTGACGATGGTGTTCGGGAAGTAGACCGGCTCTGTGCGTCGGGGCGGTCAGGGCAGCGGTACGGAGCGCAGGGCGGGGTGCGCCCGGGGCTTGATGACGACATGGCCCGCGTCGCCGCCGGGGACGACGAGCGACGGGATCTCGGCGTCCCGGGCCTCCAGATAGACCGGTGAGGTGCGGGGCGCGGCCGCGCCCGTCCCGTCCGGTCCGGTGTGCAGGTCGATGCTGATCACACGCGACTTGGTCGGATCGTTGACGGGGGTGAAGGTGACGAAGCGCCCGTCGGTCACGCCGCCTTCCTGCGTGGTGGTGGGGTAACGCCACAGCCTGCGGGCCTGGTCGAGGTCGTACGCGTACCAAGTGCCGGCGCCCGGGTCCTCCGCGCTGTCCTCGTACAGCAACAGCACGCCGTCGGCCGTGATCAGTCCGCGGAAGGGTTTCATGCCGCTGTCCTCGGCGGTGGCCAGCGGCCGAAGGGTCGTCGTGTCGAGGCGTCGCAGAGGCGGGAACACGTCGCTCGCCGACGCCGGGCTGCCGGTGCACACCAGGTGGCCGCCACCGGAGAGGAGGCGCGGGCACTCGACGCCCGAGGGGCTGGACGCGGTCGCGGTGCCGGTACGGGCGGCGCGGGCGGTGACCTGGGTGCCGTCGGTGGTGTACACCCGCCCACCGAAGGCGGCGAGGCCACCGGAGGGGTCCGCGTCGAGGCTCTTGTGCCACAGGGCGGAACCGTCGGACGCCCGGTACGCGCCGAGCGCGACATCCGTGTTCGAGTGGTCGCCGGTCGGCGTGTCGAGGGCGTAGACGGTCCCGTCCGCGGCGACCACGCGGACGAACTCACGCCCCTCGGGGAGCTGGTCGGACCAAGCCTGGGTGCCGGTACGGAGGTTGGCGGCCCGGAGCACACGGCCGGCGAATATCAGCGCGCGTTCGTCGGCGGAGTCGAGGACGGGTGCGTTGCTCTGGTCGGTGTCGGTGCCGGTAGCGGGGGTGGTCGCGGGTAGGGACCAGGTGAGGGAACCGTCCGTCCGTGACCGGCCGACGAGGCCGTCCGCCCCTGTGCCGCACACGAGTTGATGCTTCGTGGCGTCGCAGAGCGCTTGGGCCTCGCCGCCGGACGGTGTGCGCTTCCAGGCCTGCCAGGGGCCCTGCACGGGCACGGCGGAGGCAGGAGCCGACGCGGCCGGGATCGACGGGGCCGGGGTCGACGCGGTGGTGTCACGCCCCTCTTCGGTGGGATCACCGGCAGAACATCCACTCACCAGCAACCCCGCGACGGCGACACCCACTGCAAGCCCCACCCGAAACTTCCGCATCAGCGGTCACCCCCCTGTGAAACTCCCATCCTCGCAGGGCGCCCCTGCCCGACCAATCTTGAGGAACTCCCGCGCGCCCCGCAGCCGTACGCGGATGCGTGCCTGCGTCGCGGTGCTGTCGAGACGGACGTCGAGTGCTCCGGGACCGAGGAGGTCGGCTCGGCGTCCGGCAGGCAGCCGGGTGGCGTCGAGGCCGTCGCGGTGGGCGATGAGGACGCCGAGTTCGTGACGGCTGAGGGGGTCGGGTCCGGCCAGGTGGGAGATGCCGGCGTGGTCGGACTCGGTGAGTTCCAGGAGTGCGGCGGCGAGGTCCTCGACGTGGACCGGGCAGCGGATCGTGTCGGTGAACAGCACGCCGTCCGCGGTTCCTTCGGCCAAGCCGTGAACCATCCGCTCGTGCGCGGATCCACCGTCCCCGATGATCAACGAGGTGCGGGCGACCGCCGCACCCGGCACCAGGAGCCGCACCGCGCTCTCGGCGGCGGCCTTCGCCGCACCGTACGGCGTCACCGGATCCGGCAGACAGCTCTCGTCGTAGTGGGTCAGGGAACCGGAGAACACCGCGTCGGTGGAGACATGGACCAGCCGGCACCCGCGCCGCGCGGCGGCCATCGCTAGGCGGATCGAGCCGTCGGCGGTGACCGACCAGTCGTCGTGTCCGCTGGTCGCGTTGACGACGGCGTCCGCGGCAACCGCCTCCAGCACCTCGTCGATCTGTTCGGGGACCCGCAGATCGAGTCGGTGCCAGGAGGTTCCGCGAGCGCTGCCGGGACGGGAACAGTACGTCGCCGCCGTCTTCAGGCCCGCAGTGGTCGCCTGGCGTACGAGTTCCGTTCCGAGAAACCCGCTGCCGCCGATGATCAGTACCTTCATGGCGCCCTACCGTAGGGCGCCGGTTCAGTGCGCGGCCAGGAGCTCCCGCGCCGTACCGAGGGCCTGGTCGGCGTAGGAGCGGCCGAAGAGCACCGCGTGGACCAGGAGCGGGAAGAGCTGGTGGAGTCCGACGCGTCGGCGCCATCCGGCGGCGAGCGGCGCGGCGTCCTCGTAGCCCTCCACCACCTCCGCGAGGTACGGACAGCCGAACAGGCTCAGCATCGCGAGGTCCGTCTCGCGATGCCCGCCGTGCGCCGCCGGATCGATCAACCAGACGTGCCCGTCGGCACCCCACAACACGTTGCCGTTCCACAGATCCCCGTGCAGCCGCGCGGGCTCCTCGGGAGGTCCGGCCAGCTCCGGGAGCCGCGCGCAGACCCGCTCGAACACGGTCGCCTCGGCCGACCGCAGGACACCGCCGTCGACGGCCTGGCGCACATACGGCAGCACCCGGTGCTCGGCGTACCAGCCGGGCCAGTCACCGCCCACCACGTTCCGCATCGGGGCCTGCCCGATATACGCCTCGGTGGGCCCTCCGGGCGGCGGCGCCCCGAACGCGTCCGCACCGGCCGCGTGCAGAGCGGCCAGATCCCGGCCGAACCGCAGCGCTGCCGCCGCACTCGGCCGTCCCTGCGCCACGCACCCGGTGACCAGCCACCGCCCGTCCCGGCCGTGGACGACCGGCACCCGCACCGCACCGGCATCGCCCAGCCACTCAAGCCCCGCGCCCTCGGCCCGCGCCGCGTCCGGACTTCCGGCGTCCTTGACCACCACCGGTCCACCGTCGAGGTCGACTTCGGTGACCGCCGAGGCCAGCCGCCGCTGCGCCCGTACCACTTGCCCGGTGACCGCGGCGGCCACGGTCTCGGGCACGGAGTGAGTCATCGGACCTCCTGCACTGTGGCGCCGTACCGCCGGTCCCATCTTGTCCTGTGCTGGTGTCCTACACCGGTTTGCGCACCATGAACACATCCACCGCGTCCTCCGAGTCGGCCGTGAACCCATGCCGTTCGTAGAGCCGCCGCGCCGCGCTGCCCTGCAACACGTCCAGCCGCACGAGCGCACCCTCGCGGTCGCTCCGCTCCAGCAACTCGGCCAGTACGGCCGAACCGATGCCACGGCCCTGGAGATGCGGGGCGAGGAGGAAGTGCTCCAGCCAGTAGGCGTCCTCGGCGGGGCGCAGGGCCACGCAGCCGGCGAACGCGCCGTCCACCTCGATGGCCCAGGTGTGCTCCGGCTGGAAGGCGTCGCGCAGGCGTTGCCGCACCCGATGCGGGTCGTAGCGTCCGAGGCGTTCCAGATCGGGCCGCATGGCCACGGCGCGTATCTCGACCGCCGGTTCGAGGTCGGCCGGGGAAGCCGGCCGCATGTTCCAGTCCACCATGATCGAAACGCTACCCGGACTTGGTTTCGGAGGCGGATGGGGGCTGGTCGGCCGACGCAGCCTGCTCTGTGGAGGGCGTGGGGGAGGAGGACAGCGTGCGCACCTGGGGGGAGAGCAGTGCCCCCGCGGTGGCCAGTACCACCAGGAGCGCGCACCCGGCGAGGGCGTGGCCGACGCCCACCGCGGCGGCGATGGGTCCGGCGACGAGGAGGCCGAGCGGGGCGAGGGTGAGGGAGCCGAACCAGTCGTAGGAGCTGACCCGGGACAGGACGTGCTCGGGGATCTGCCGCTGGATGGTGGTGGACCACAGCACGCCGAAGACATCGCTCGCGACCCCGGCGGCGAACATGGCCGCGGCCACCGTCCAGACCGGGGCGCGGACGCTGAGCAGCGCGATCGGCACCGCGGCCGGGAACATGCACGCCACGGCGACCAGCAGCGGGCGGCGCACCCGCACCCGGGCGGCCAGTCCCGCCCCGCCGATGGTGCCCACCGCCTGGGCGGCCACGATGATCGACCATGCCCGGGCCCCGCCGAGGTGCCGCTCCGCCATCAGCGGCCCCAGGACGCCCAGGTTGGCGTTGAGCGCGGCGACCACGACCGCGCTCTGCGCGACCACGACCCACAGCCACTGCCGGGAGGCGAACTCCCGCCAGCCCTCCCGCAGATCGGCCCACCCCGACGCCTTGCCGCGCGGCGTGGAGACCACCCCCAGCCGGGCCGTGAGTACGGAACTGACGGCGAAGGAGGCGGCGTTGAGGGCGAGCGCCCAGCCGGCGCCGACCAGTGCGACCGTCACCCCGGACAGCGCGAGGCCGAGCAGGAGGGCGGAGTTGGTGCCGACGCGCAGCAGACCGTTGGCCCGCTGGAGCCGCTCGGTGGGCACCAGCAGCGGTACGAGTCCGTCCATCGCGGGCGCGAAGAGCGCGGTGGCCGTTCCGGCGGCCACGGCCAGCAGACACATCGCGGTGAGTGGCGCGTGCCCGCTCAACACCATCGCGGCGAGGCCCGCGTACGCGCCCATCCCCAGCACATCCGCCAGCGCCATCAGCCGCGAGCGTGACATACGGTCCGCGATCACTCCGCCCACGAGGACGAACACCAGCTGCGGCAGCGCCTGGCAGGCCAGCACCAGTGACAGCCGGCCGGCGCTCGCCCCCGGGAGCGAGAGCACGGCGAACGCCAGGGCCACGCGGGCGAATCCGTTGCCCAGCACGGAGACGACCCGTGCGGCCAGGAGCATGGCGAAGCGCCGGTCCCGCCAGAGCGGCGGACCGTCCGAAGATCGTGTCATGAGCAGGGACCCTAGAAGATTTTCCCGGGAGGGCGGCAACCTTTACGGATTCGGTGACCACTGATGAGTCAGAGGCTCCCGTACGTAAGGAGACACGTAAGGAAATGCGTGCGGAATCACGTACGGAGTCTCGTACGAAGCACACGTGCCCCCGAACCCCTTAAGGACCTCATCCGTGGCGTCCCCTTCGCATCACCGCCGTCCCCGCAGACAGGCCACCTGGGTGCTGCCCGTGCTCGGTGTGGCGGCACTGGCGCTCGTCGCTTCCCTGATCGCGGCGTTCGCCCCCGACCGGGGCTCCGACTCCGGCTCCGAGTCGGCCGCACCCGTGGCGGGCGCCCAGCTGAGCGCCGCGCCCTCGACGCCCGCGGCGACGACGCCTTCGGCCACACCGTCGCCGACCCCGTCGGCCTCCAAGGCCACCCCGTCGGCGAAGACGAGCACCCCGGCGGCGAGCCGGACCACCGCGAGCCCCCGCCGTACAACTGCCCCCGTGGCAACGGGCTCCGCGGCGGGCCGGATCCGGCCCGGGACCACCTACGACGGGGTCGCCACCTTCTACGACGCCGGCGACGGCGGCGGCGCCTGCTCCTACGGGCCGACCTCCGACGTCATGACCGCCGCGATGAACCACACCGACTACGAGACGTCCAAGGCGTGCGGCGCGTACGTCCGGGTCCGCGCGTCCGGCGGTGCCACCATCACGGTCCGCATCACCAACGAGTGCCCGCTGCCCTGCGCTCCGGGCCAACTCGACCTCAGTGCCCAGGCGTTCGCGAAGCTCGCCGAGCCCTCGCGCGGCCAGATACCCGTCACCTGGACGCTGCTCAGCCCCGCCACGTCCGAGAAGATCTCGATCCGGTACAAGACGGGCTCCAGCCAATACTGGTGCGGCATCCAGGCCATCGGCCACCGCAACCCGCTGGCGCGCCTGGAGGTCCGCACCGGCAGCGGATGGACCAGCCTGCCCCGCACCGACTACAACTACTTCCTCTCCGAGCACGGCGCGGGCTGCGGCGGCGAGATCAGGATCACCGACATCTACGGTGAGCGACTGACCGTCAGCGGCATCGCGGTGCGCCCGGACGCGGTGCAGCCGGCCGGGGTGCAGTTCGCCGCACACTGACGCGCCGCACACCGAGACACCGGGGTGTCAGCCGGCCGGCCACAGCACCCCGAGGATCAACCGCACCTGGCCCGTGAGGCGTTCGGCGTCGAACCGGCCGGGATCGGTGAGCGCCTCGCGGCCGAAGTGTTCCGCGCAGGCGACGAGGGCGTGGGCGAGGATCTCGGGATCGAGGCGCGGGCCGGCGTCGCGGTCGGCCTGGACGTGCGCGATCCATGCCTCGACCCGGCGCCGGAACCGCTGCCGGTCCGCCTCCACACGGTCGCGGACGACAGCGGGCATGTTGCCCGGAGGCGCCAGGATCAGCCGCCAGGTGTCCGGGTCCTCGCGGAGCATGGCGCCCATCCGGCGCACCGCCTCGGCGCCGAACACGGCGGGACCGGACAGGTTCCGCGCATCGGGGATCGTCTCCAGCAGCCGCGCGAAGGCACGCGCCTGCTGCCGGTCCAGCAGCGCCCCCAGCAGCGCGTCGAGATTCTCGAACGCGCCGTAGACCACCGACCGGGCGACCTGGGCCCGCTTCGCGATGGCGTCGATGGAGACCCGGTCGTAGCCGTCCTCGACGATCACGCCCAGGGCGGCGTCGAGGAGCTGCTCGCGGCGTTCCTCGATCGGGACGCGCGGGGCGTAGGGGCGTCGCCTGCGGGGCCGGTCGTGCGAAGACGTGGTCGCTGACACCTTGGCAGTTTACGACACTCGTGTCTTAATTTACGACAGCACTGTCTTAAGGGCGGTGTCCTGATCGAGGAGCGGCCCACGCCGCGGACGAACGAGGGAGCGGCTCCATGGCGAAGCGGAAGCGCGGCGAGGTCCGACCGCACGACGACTACGGCTTCTTCGGCCCCGGCTCGGTGGTGTGGAAGGTCTGGGGCTATCCGACCGCACCCACGGTGGGCTTCCAGCGCGCCGTGGTGGTCGAGGAGCTCGACCCGCCGCTTGTGGCCGCCGTCGACGCGACCCAGGGCATCTACCAGCGCTCCCGCACCCGCTACGACCGCACCCTGCGCTACTTCGCCATGGTCGCCTTCGCCGGCACGCGGGACGTGTGCAAGGCCGCCGACGTCCTGGTCAAGGTCCACTCCAAGGCGATCGGCGAACTGCCCTACGGCGGCGGCCGGTACGACGCCAACGCCCCCGACTCGCAGCTGTGGATCCAGCTCACCGGCTGGCACTCCATCCTCTACGCCTACGAGAAGTACGGACCCGGCAAGCTCACCGCGCAGGAGGAGACGGAGTACTGGGAAGCCTGCGCACTCGCCGCCGAACTCCAGACCTGCTCGCCCGACGACCTCCCCCGCAGCCGGGACGGCATCCGGGAGTACTTCGCCCGCATGCGCCCGCGGCTGTCCGCCAGCCCCATCGCCCGGCAGGCCATGAACCACCTGCTCAAGACCGAACTGGTCTTTCCGCCCCTGCCGCGCTGGGCGAAGCCGATCGCCGTGGCCGTCGCCCGGACCCAGCGCGCCGCCACGCTCGCCACCCTGCCGCGCTGGATGCGCGAGATGGCCGGGATCCGTCAGTCACGGCTCGTCGACGCGCTCATCGTGCCGGTCATGAAGGTGTCCTTCGCGCTCGCCCACCTCAATCCCACGGTCGAACTCCGGCTGCTCGGCATGCTCTCCCCGTCCAGCGTCGCGGTGGTCGCGCCGATCAAGCTCGGTATCCGGCCCCGCACCGAAGAGGTCCTCACCCCCGAGGAAGCCCGCACCCGGCACGGTTTCGCCAAGCCCGCCGAAGCCCATCTCGAGTTCCGGGCCCGGCAGTCCGCGCGTGTCTTCGCCGACGGCGAGGCACCCAGCGACCAGGGCCTCGTCGAGTCCCAGGAGATCCTGGGCCCGCTCGCCTGACCCCGCTGGGGCGCAACCGTGAGGGGCGCCGCCACCTGCCGAAATGAGTGCTGACACCGATGGCCGCGGACGCGGGGGCCGTGCCAGCGTGGAGGGGACGCAGACGGCAGCAGCCCACCACGACCCACCACTAGGAGAACGCGTATCCACCCCCGCCAGACACCACACCACCCCCGCATCCCCTCCGCCCGGCCGAAGGCGGTGACCCATGGGACACGCTGACACCCTGCTCGCCATGGGCGGCGCCTTCCTCGCGGCCGCGTTCCTGGCCCGCCTCGGCGGCCGCATCGGACTACCGACCATCCCCCTCTTCATGCTCGCCGGCATCCTGCTCGGCCCGCACACCCCGGGCATCGTCCTCGTCCAGGACGCCCACGACTTCGAGATGCTCTCCGCGCTCGGACTGGTCCTCCTGCTGTTCTACCTCGGCCTGGAGTTCCACCTCGACGACCTCAGAAGCGGCGGCAAGCGCCTCCTCGCCGCGGGCGGCATCTACCTCCTCCTGAACGTCGGCGCGGGCCTCGGCTTCGGGTTCGCCCTCGGCTGGGGCGCCCGGGAGGCGCTGGTGCTCGCCGGGGTGCTGGGCATCTCGTCGTCCGCGATCGTCACCAAGGTCCTGATCGACCTGGGCCGTATCGGCCGCCCCGAGACCCGCCTGATCCTCGGCGTCATCGTGGTCGAGGACATCTTCCTCGCCCTCTATCTCGCGGCACTCCAACCCGTCATCGGGGGCGCGCGGGGCGTCGCGGACGTCCTGCTGGAGGCGGGCAAGGCCTTCGCCTTCCTGCTCGTGCTGGCCGCCGCGGCCCGCTACGGGACCCGCGTGGTCGGCCGCCTGATCGCCGTACGGGACAACGAACTCCTCGTGATCAGCTTCCTCGGCGCGGCGGTGCTCGTCGCCGGGGTCTCCGAAGTGCTGGGCGTCGCCGACGCGATCGGCGCCTTCATGGTCGGCCTGATCCTCGCCGGCACCCCGTCCGCGGCCCGGATCCGACGGCTCGTCCATCCCCTGCGGGACGCCTTCGCGGCGATCTTCTTCTTCGCCTTCGGACTGGCCATCGACCCGGCCGTCGTCGCCGACGTCGCCGGACCGGTCGCCGCGGCGGCCGCCCTGACCGTCGCGGTGAACGTGCTCGCCGGACTCCTCGTCGCCCGTCTGTACGGCTACGGTCCCGACCGCGCCGCGGACATCGCCACCACCCTGGTCGCCCGCGGGGAGTTCGCCCTCATCCTCGCCGCCATGGCCACCAGCGCCGGACTCGACGCCCGGCTGGGGCCGTTCATCGCCGGTTACGTCCTGGTCCTCGCGGTCCTGGGCCCCGTACTGGCGGGCCGTGCCCACCTGTTGGCACGTGCCCTGAAGTCCGTCGGGATGCGGCCACCGGCGTTTGCAGGCGTCAACTACCAGGGAGAATAAGGCGAGACGTCTTCGCGAGCGCGCCCGTGTCCGTGCCGTCCGTACGGTCTGTGCCGTGCGTGCCGTCTGCGCTTCGGAGCATCCACCCCTTCCGTCTGACCTCGCGCGAAGGAGATGCCATGCCCCGATCCGACGACGGGCAACTGTCGGCGCTCGAAGCCCGGTTCGCGTGGTGGGCGCTGGCGATCGGCGCGGTCGTCCTGGTGGGCGGTGTCGTCGTGGCCAACGGGTTGCTGATCGCGACGGGCTTGGTGATGGCCGGTGTCGCAGCTCAGTCGCTCGATCCCCAGCGGGAGCGCAGGAGGCGCTGATCGGTCTCCGCGCGGTCTCGCTCCGCCGCGTGGACGTTGATCCGGACCGGGAGGATGATCAGGACCAGGCGGTGATCCGGACCGGGAGGACGGTCAGGGCCGGGGATGGTCAGGGCCGGAAGGGTTGCCGGAACCGGGAGGAGGAGACCGAAGTGCCGGAGCGAACGCCGGTCGGCCTGTTCGTCGGTCTCTGCACCCTCGACGTCATCCAACTCGTCGACCACGTGCCCACCTCCGACGAGAAACTGACGGCCCGGGACCAGGCCATCGCCGCCGGTGGCCCCGCGGCGAACGCGGCCGCCGTCTTCAGCCACCTGGGCGGCGCGGCCCGGCTCCTCACCGCGATCGGCTCCCACCCGCTCGGCCTCGCCGCGGCGGCCGACCTGCACGACCTCGGTGTGACCGTGACGGACCTGGCCGCCTCGTCCATGGACCCGCCCGCCGTCTCCTCGATCCTGGTCACGGCGTCCACCGGCGAGCGCGCCGTGGCCTCGACGAACGCGACCGCCCACCGGCTCACCCCGCCCGACGACCTTGACGCGCTCGTGGCGGCCTGCGACATCGTCCAGTTCGACGGCCACCACACGGAGTTGGCGCTCGCCGCAGCCCGCGCCGCGCAAGCTCTGGGCCGCCCGACCGTCCTGGACGCCGGCAGCTGGAAGGACGGCACCTGGGACCTGCTGCCGTCGATCGACGTCGCCGTCTGCTCCGCCGACTTCCGCCCACCCGGCGCCGCCGGCACACCGACGCGGACCCTGCGGTTCCTGCGGGAGCAGGGGGTCGCCTGGTCGGCGGTCAGTCAGGGAGGCGGCCCCATCGTGTGGGCGGGCCCCGACGGCGGCGGCACCGTCGAGGTGCCCGAGGTCCGGGTGGCCGACACGCTCGGCGCGGGGGACTTCCTGCACGGGGCACTCACGCACCACCTCGCGCTGCGAGGCGAGTTGACGTCGGGCGGCTTCGTCGAGGCGCTGCGGGCAGCGGCCGTCGTCGCCTCACGGGCGTGCACCTCGTTCGGCACGCGCGCGTGGATGCGGGGAGAGTGATTGGACCCCGGAGCGCGATTGGATGCCGCAGTCGGCCGCGCCGAACCCTTCTCAGCCGTTCGGCTCGGCGCCCGCCGGCTCCCGGAAGGCGACGACCGCTTCACCGTTGGCCCGCGCCCACCCGGTCAGCATCACGATCGGCTCCTGGAGGTACGGCCGAGCTCGGTGAGGCTGTACTCGCCCCGCGGAGGCGCTGTCCTTCGCGGCGGGGGGTGCGGCCCGGATTCCCTTCGCGGCAGGCTCCCGGCCGGGACCGATTCCGCAGGAGGGAACCGGCCGATCCCGGCTCAGCGCGCCCCCGCAGGAAGGAACCCGCCGACCCCGGCTCAGCGTGCCACCGCCGTCCGTCCCGTCCCCCGCCCCACCCGAGCCGCCCCGGCCCGCCGCACCAGATCCGCGGCGGCCCTGTCCCACTCCGGGAACGTGAACTCGAACCCGGCCCCGAGCAGCCGCCCCGGCATCACTCGCCGGCTCTTGAACAGCAACTCCGTGTCCGTGCGCAGCGCGAAGGCGCCCAGCTCCGCCATCCACCGCGTCGCCGGCAGTCCGACCGGGACACCGCGGGCCGCGCGGAGCGTCCGCATGAACTCGCGGTGGGGGAGGGGGCCGGGGGAGGCGAGGTTGACCGGTCCTTCGAGGTCGTCCCGGGCGATCAGGAACCGCACCGCTCGTACGAAGTCCTCGTCGTGGATCCAGGAGACGTACTGCGCGCCCCCGGCCACCGGTCCGCCCAGTCCCAGCCGGGCCAGCCGCAGCAGTACGTCGAAGACGCCACCTCGGTCGGGGCTCATGACCATCGCCGAGCGCAACGCCACCTTCCGGGTCGACGGCGTGGGTGCCTCGGCCTGTGCCCGCTCCCAGTTCTTGGCGATCTCGACGCTGAACGCCCAGTAGTCCGGCACCCCGGCCTCCCGGCCGCCGATCACCCCGGTCGCCTCGTCGTGGGGCGCGTCGAAGCGGTGGGCGTAGATCGTCGCCGTACTCATCTGCAACCACACCCGCGGCGGCCGCGCGGCGGCGGCGATCGCCTCGCCGACCACGCGCGCGGAGTCGACGCGTGAGTCCATCATGGCCCGCAGGTTCTCGGGTGTGTAGCGGCAGGAGACGCTCCGCCCCGCGAGGTTGATCACGACGTCGCTGCCGTCGATCGCCTCGGCCCAGGGGCCGAGCGTCACTCCGTCCCAGGCGATCTCCCCCTCCCGCCGCGGCCGCCTGGTCAGCACCACGACCTCGTGTCCGGCAGCGGTCAGCGCGCGGTCGAGGACCGTGCCCACCTGTCCGGTTCCCCCGGGCAGCACAACCTTCATCGAAAACCCCCTCCATGTCGGTCGGCGTAAGCCTAGCGCGCATATTTGAACGCGTTCAAATCACGTGGGGACGGGAAGAGATGGTCAAGAGTTCTCCATGAACGCTTGTGCGGTTGTGACGCGACGGCGGATCATGGCGCGCACCCCCCACCGCCCCCTGAGCACACTGGAGGCCTCGGTGGCCGCTGCCCCGACAACATCCGAGCCGGCCCCCGTACCGGCCGCAGCCGTGGCGGAACGGCAGAAGCTGCGCAAGCACTTCGGCCGCTTCGACATCCTCTTCTTCCTGCTGTGCACCATCGTCGGCGTCGACACCATCGGCACGGTGGCCTCCTCCGGCGCCGAGGCCTTCACCTGGCTCATCGTGCTGGCCGCCGTGTTCTTCGTGCCGTCCGCACTGCTGACCGCCGAGCTCGGCGCCGCGTTCCCGGACGAGGGCGGTCCCTACATCTGGACCAGCCGGGCCTTCGGGCGCCTGGCCGGCGCGGTCAACAACTTCCTGTACTGGATCACCAACCCGGTGTGGCTCGGCGGCACCCTCGCCGTCTCCGCCGTCACGGCGTTCACCACCTTCTTCAACGACGGCAAGGACCTGAGCACCCCGGCCTTCTACGCCTTCACCGTCATCTTCGTCTGGGTGGGCGTGCTCGCCGCGATCCTCTCCTTCGACGTCGGCAAGTGGATTCCGACCCTCGGTGCCTGGAGCCGGTTCATCCTCCTCGGCCTGTTCACCGTCACCGTCGTGATCTACGGCGTCCAGCACGGCCTGCACGGATTCGGGTTCGGCGACTTCTCCCCGACCTACGTGGGCTTCGTCGGCCTGGTGCCCGTCCTGATGTTCAACTACGTCGGCTTCGAGCTCCCCAACACGGCCGGCGACGAGATGACCGACGCCCAGAAGGACGTGCCGTTCGCCATCTTCCGCAGCGCCGCCCTCGCCGTACTGCTGTACGCGCTGCCCATCCTCGGCATCCTGCTCGTCCTGCCGGTCAAGGCCATCACCGGACTCGGCGGATTCATCGACGCGATCCGCCAGGTCTTCACCGTCTACGGCGGTGATGTCGCCGCCGACGGAACCGTCACCCTCAGCGGCGCGGGCACCCTGCTCGGCGCACTCGCCGCGATCCTGTTCATCCTCACCGTGCTGTCGTCCGGCGTCACCTGGATCATGGGCTCGGACCGCGCGCTGGCCGTCTCCGGCTACGACGGCGCCGCGCCCCGCTTCCTCGGCGTCATCTCCAGCCGCTTCGGCACCCCGGTACGCGTCAACCTCCTCAGCGGCATCGTCTCCACCGTCGTCCTGGTCCTCGCCCACGAACTGACCGACGGCAGCGCCGCCAAGCTCTTCGGCGCCGTCCTCGGCCTCGCCGTCTCCACCACCCTCGTCAGCTACCTGGGCATCTTCCCGGCCCTGGCCGTACTGCGCCGCAAGGCCCCCGACGTCCCGCGCCCCTACAAGGCCCCGTTCCCCCGCACGATCAGCACCGTCCTCACCCTGCTCGTCCTGTTCGCGAGCGTCCAGCTCGTCGCCCCCGGGCTCGGCGACCACTGGTTCGGCGCCGACTACGCCCCGGACGGCTGGAGCCACGACGAGCGCTGGCAGTACCTGCTCACCGAGGCCCTCCCGCTCGCCGCGTTCATCCTCTGCGGTGTGCTGTTCTGGGCCCTGGGCAGGCCCACCCGCAAGGCCGCCGAGGCCGGGCGGTAGCCCCCCGTACCGTCATCGGGGCGAGTCGGGAGCCGGACCGCCGTGCTCGCCCCCGGTCAACTGACCGCGCCGCTGCTGGCGGTGGAGGAAGCGGCTCATCGCGTCCGTTCCCTGGTCGTCCCAGGTCTCGTGGACGCCATGGCCGTGCCGGGCGGCGGTCTCCGCGGTGATCGCGGCGACCGCCGCGTAGGGCGGCGCGCCCTCCGGGGAGTAGGGGAGTTCGGCACCTCCCCCGCCGGGGTCGCCCGCCGTGTACGTGATCGTGTCGGGGAGCATGACCAGCGACGTCGTACCCGTCTGCGTACGAGAAGGACGCAACTGGACGCGGATGCCGTGCCGCTCGGCGAGGCGGCCCACCACGAACAGGCCCATCTGCCGGGAGATGTTGGCGTCCACGGTGGGCGGATGGGCCAGCTTGTGGTTGATGGCCGCGAAGTCCTCGGCCGTCAGACCGATACCGCTGTCGTGGATCTCCACCATGATGCGCCCGTCGGGCAGCCGCCCCGCCGTGACCTGGACCTGGGTCTGCGGCGAGGAGAACGCGGTGGCGTTCTCCAGGAGTTCGGCGAACAGGTGCACGAGATCGCTGACCGCGCGGCCGTGGATCTCGGCCTCCGGAACACCGGACAGCTCGACGCGCTCGTACTGCTCCACCTCGGAGGCGGCGGCCCGCAGCGCGTCGATCAGGGCCAGCGGTCCCATCCCGTGCTGGTTGGACTCCTCGCCGGCCAGGACGAGCAGGTTCTCGCCGTTGCGGCGCATCCGGGTCGCGAGGTGGTCCAGACGGAAGAGGTTCTCCAACTGGTCCGGATCGGCCTCGTTGTTCTCCAGATCGGTGATCAGCGACAACTGACCCTCGATCAGCGACTGACTGCGCCGCGACAGGTTGGTGAAGATCGCGTTGATGTTGCCCCGCAGCAGGGCCTGTTCGGAGGCGAGTCGTACGGCCTCCCGGTGTACCTGGTCGAAGGCGCGGGCCACTTCGCCGATCTCGTCGGTCGAGGTGATGGGGATCGGCGCCACCCGCGAGTCCACGCGTCCGGGGGTGGAACGGGAGAGCTGGGCGAGCAGGGCCGGCAGCCGCTGCCCGGCGATCTGGAACGCCGAGGCACGCAGCACGCTCATCCGGGTGCTCATCGAGCGCGCCACCGCGGCGGCGATCAGGAACGCGGCGAGCACGGCCGCCAGCGCCACCGCGGAGTTGATGATCGCGTCACGGCGGGCGCTGTCGGCGATGTCGTTCGCGTTGGCGAGCGCGGTGTCGGTCAGATAGACCTCGACCTGCCGGTACGCGTCGAAGGAGAGCGTGGACGCGGCGAAGAACGAGTCGCTGGTGATGCCCTGCGCCGAGAGGTCCGCGGCCGACTTCCCCGACGCGATCTCACTGATCATCGTCGTCATGTCCGGCGGCGCGACATACGTCTTCCCGGCCGCCTCGGCCTGTTCGGCGGCCTTGACGCCCTGCTGCTCGCCCTTGGCCTTGGCGGACGTCAGCGCCTGGTCGAGGCGCGCGCTGTCCTGGCTCGTCGCGGCCCCGTCGAACTCCACCAGCGCGACCTGCTGGAGATAGGCGTAACTGCGGAACGAGGCGAGCTGGGTCTCCAGTTCGCCCTCCTGGAGGGCGGCGCGGTCCTCGACCAGGATGTGCGTGCCGATGGCCCGGGTCAGCGCCTCGGCGGCCTGGGTGAGGGACATGGCGTACAGGGCGCGGCCGAAGCTGGCCTGGTTGCTGCTGCCGAACCCGAGCTCGTTGGCGAGTTCCATCAGCGGATGCTGGATCAGGTGGTACTTCTCCTCGGTCTGCACTCCGGGCAGCCGGGACGTGAAGGCATCCGCGCGAATGGCGTCCAGCTGCTTCACGCCCTGCTGGACGACCTCGACCCGCCTCAGCAGGCGATCGGTCTTGGGCATGCGCCCGACGGCCACGTCGAAGGCGGCCCGGTCCTGATCGGTGACCTTGCGCGCCCGGGCCACCACGTCGGAGTCGGTGTCGCCGCGCAGCAACGGGACGACGGACAGGTCACGTTCGTTGATCGCGTCACTGGCGAACTTGTTCGCCGCCTGCACCAGTTCGGCCACCCGCACCGCGTCGTCGGCGCTCTGCCAGGTGTCCACCGCCCGCTTCACCCGGAAGCCGCCGAACACCAGGGTCACCAGCACCGGAATGAGCAGGATGGCCCGCAGCCGCCGTGCCACGCGCCAGTTCCGGGTGGAGAACCGCCCCGGCGCCCGCTTCGCCGACTCCGGTGCGGAGTCCGGAGGTTGCGCTGCTCCTCTTGTTTTCCCCACGCGACTTCCGACCTCTCGACGACGGCACCGTTTCCTGACCGCATGCTTCCGAAGCCGATCACGGCTCCCTCCAACTCGTACGGAAATCAAGCGCTTCGCGTTCAGGGCATGACAAACCCGACGGAGTGACACCAGACGCCTGGGAAGCCTGCGGGGGCGCTTCAGAGGCGTGCGCGGGCGCCTCGGCGGCGAGCACGCGTGACGGTTACGTTGAGCCGCATGACGAACCTCAAGCATCCGCGGCTGTCCGGCTTGGGCCGCAACCCGGCCGCTTCCGTCGACGTCCTGGTCCGTCTCGCCGCCCACAAGGCCGGCCGGCACGGGATCGAGATGCGGCGCGGCAGGCTGGCGGACGCGGTGGTCGAGGCCCTGCTCACCCACGGCGACAGCCACAGCGCGGTGGGCCTGCACGGGGACCGTGTCTCCCCGGCCATGCGACGCAGGATCGCCGAACACCCCGACCAGGGCATCCGGAACGCGTTCGCCGACTTCATCCGCTACACCGTCGAGCGAGAGGTGTCGACCGGCATCGACAACCTTGAGGAGGCCTACGGCCACCCCCGCACCGAACTCGCGGCGGCCCCGGATCCGACGCTGCGCGCCGCGGTCGCCCGAGCCTGGCACGACCGGCCGGACACGGTCCAGGCGGCCCTGCTCGGCGACCCGGATCCGAAGGTCCGTGCCGCCGCCACCCGCCACCGGCACCCGGGTGTCCCACCGGAGTGGTGGGCCCGTTGCCTCGCGGACCCCGCCGTGCGGGTGAATGTGGCACGCCAAGTCCCCCTGACGCCCGACCAGTTCACCGAGCTCATACGAACCGGCGGCAAGGAGCTCCACCGGTCCGTCGCCGCCAACCCGCACCTGACCGCCGACATGATCGCCCGACTCCTGGACCTCGACGACCCGATGGTGCGGATCGCGGTCGCGCACAGCCGCCACGTGGATGCCCCGACCCGCGTCCGGCTGTACGCGCGCGTGGAGGAGGAACGCGCGAACGGAAGCGTCGACGCGCACGTGGCACTGAACTGGAGCTCCGCCGAACCGACTTGGCTGCGCGACGCACCTCTCGACGAGCGGATGACCCACCTCGACTCCCCGTACCCGGTGTTCCGGCGCGTCCTGGCCGGCTGCCGCGACCTCCCCGAGGAGGCATGGCGCCGCCTGGACGCCGACCCGGACCTGCTGGTGCGCCGCACCGCCGCCCGCAGACCCGACACCCCGCCCGAGATCCTGGAGCAGCTGGTACGGGCCCACGGCGACGCCTTCCACATCCGCCCTCTCCTGGTCGACCACCCCAACTTCCCCCGCCACGCCCTGCGCACCTTCGCCGACGAACCGAGCCCGCACGTCCGCTTCGTCGCCCTCCAGGACCCCGAACTCCCGGTGCCCGTCCTGCGACAACTCGCCGCCGATCCAGAGGTCTTCGTCCGCCGAGGCGCCGCCCGCCACCCCCGCATCACCGCACCGCTGCTGGACCGACTCCTCGCCGACCCGGCCCCCGAGGTCGCCGACGACGCCGCGGCCAATCCCGTGCTCCGGCCGGCCCGGATGCTGGGGATCCTCGCCGAAGCCGGCCTCTGACGCGTGGGCAGGCCAGGTCACGGGTCTCGGCGGCAGGCCAGGGCGGGGGAGGAGGGCGGAGGGCGGAGGGTCGGGGCGGGGTGAGAGCGGAGGGTCGGGGCGGGGTGAGAGCGGAGGCCAGGGCGGGTTGAGACCGGCAGGTCAGGGTGTGGCGAGAGGTGTCAGTGGCGCCCATTAGGCTCCCGCCCATGAGTGAGGCAGACAGAGGCCCCGAAAGACGAGTCGTCGACGGGCGCTTCGAGTTGGAGAGCCGTCTCGGTGGCGGCGGGATGGGCACGGTCTGGCGGGCCAGGGATCTGGTGCTGCACCGGCTGGTGGCCGTCAAGGAGGTCCGCCCGCCCGACCGGGACCTCGCCGAGTACGACCCCGACGGCGCGCGCATGCTGCGCGAGCGAGTGTTGCGCGAGGCCAGGGCCCTGGCCCGGATCGACCACCCGAACGTCGTCACCATCCACCACATCGTGGACGGCGGCGAGGGCACCTACCCATGGCTGGTGATGGAGCTCGTCAGCGGCGGCTCGCTGGCCGACCGGCTCGCGAAGGGCCCGATGCCACCGGCCGAGGCGGCGCGCGTCGGCCGCGGCGTGCTGGCCGCGCTCCGGGCCGCCCACGACGCCGGCATCCAGCACCGGGACGTCAAGCCCGCCAACGTCCTGCTCCGGCCGGACGGACGCCCGGTCCTCACCGACTTCGGCATCGCCGCGATCCGCGAGACGACCAACCTCACCGCCACCGGCGCCATCATCGGCACCCCCGACTTCATGGCCCCGGAACGCATATCCGGACACGACGGCGGCCCCGCCTCCGACCTGTGGTCGCTGGCGATGATGCTCTACACCGCCGTGGAGGGCCGCCACCCACTGCGCCGGGCCACGACCCTGGCCACCCTCGCCGCGGTCCTCAACGAGGCCGTGCCCCCACCGGAACGCGCCGGCGCCCTCGGCCACGTCCTGATGAGCGTGCTGGTACGGGACCCGTCGGCACGCCCGTCCGCCGCCGTGCTGGACGCCAGGCTCGCCGAGGTCGAGTCGGCGCCGGGCGCGGCTTCGACGGCCCCACGGGACGAGCCCACTTCCTACCCACTGAGCCCACCGGTTGTCGCCGCGCCTCAGCCGTCGACCGGACCCGTGCGTGTGGACCGCCGCCCCCTTGCCCTGCGCAGCGCATCGGCCCTCTCGCTCGTCGGCGCCCTCGCCCTGGCGTGGTGGCTGCTGCCCCTCGGCGAGGACTCGGGCAACGCGAAGGCAGGAGGCTCGCCGTCGACATCGGCCACCCAGCCGACGGTCTCACAGTCTTCACCCTCATCACCGGCCGCCACCGGATCGCTGCTCACCCCCGATGCCATCCGCACCGTCATCAAGGCGCTGGAGAAAGAGAGCGGCCGGGACAGATTCGGCGACTTCACCGTCTACTCCGACTTCGTCACGGCCAAGCTGATGGTCAACGGCAGCGACACGCGGTACGACTCCTACACGTACCGCCCGGGCGAGGGCGTGAAGGAAGGGCTCGACAAGGGCACCCTGTCGGGCGGCGACCAGCCTGTCAGCCTCGACGGCTTCAACTGGGACAGGATTCCCGCGCTGCTCAAGGAAGCGGACCAGAAGCTCAATGTGGAGAAGCCGGAATACCGTTATGTGATGGTCCGTCAGCCCAACAGTCTCAGGGACACTCCCGCGGGCCTGCTCGTCTATCTGACCGATGACTACGGGGCCGGCATTCTGGAGACGGACATCCACGGCAAAGTCATCGACGTCTCGCCCGCCGAGAACTGACCGCGCTCACCTCAGAGCGCGGCGAGAAGTCCGTCCAGTGGTGCGGGCACGCGGTCGAGGTCGAGGGCCTCGACGAGGACGCGCCCGTAGTGGATCTTGCGGCCCTTCTTCGTGCCGAGGAAGCGCCGCAGCTGCTGCTGTGAGGTGCGGCCCTGCTGGGCGGGTTGGTTGAGGAAGGTCTGCAGAGGGCGCAAATCGCCCTGGGCTTCGACGAGTTCCTTCACCCGTGTCACGCCCAGCGCGCGGATGAGCTCGTCCTCCAGATCCGCCGCGCACACGAAGATGCCTTCCTCCGCCGCACCGCCCCGCTCCCAACCACGCGCGTAATAGCGGCGCTCCGCCTCGTCGCACAGCCCCATCAGACGAAGCCCCAGCCCGGACGGGCCGAGCAGACCGGCGAAACGCCCGACGTTCATCGCCCCGCGCATCGACACGACACAGACTCCCTCGGCCTCCAGATCCCGCCCGCGTCGGGCGGTGAGCGCGTCGATCGCCGCGACATCGCTCGGCCCTTCGAGGAGCACCACGACTTGGACGGACAGCAGCGCGGCCAGCTCATGTGCGGGGTCGCCGGGCCCACCGGCCGCCCACGCGGTGACGGCTTCCCGGAACGCCCCCATGTCAGTCATGAGATGAGTCTCCGTGCTGCCCGGCCGGTGCGCGAGGGAATTTCCGCCGACGGGCGACGGTCATGCACGCCTGTGCGGCATGCGGCGGTGGCGCGGCCGTGTGGACGTGAAGTCCCCAGCCTTCTCCACGGCTTCTATGGCCTCGGCGAGTTTCGCGACCCTCGCCCTCTTCGCGCTGATCGCCCGGGTGAGCAGGCGTAGGTGGGTGGAGGACTCGGGCACCGTCGCCTCGAACTCCTCAAGCCGTCTGCGTTCAACGGCCAGTTGGGTCCTCAGGCGCGAAGCGGGATCGGGGGGAGGAGGCGGGGTGGAGCCGTTGAAGACGACGTTGTGCCGGGGATGTTCGGCGCGCACGGCTCGGCGTTCGGCAGTCTCCGGGTCGTCGGGGTAGTCGACCCGGACGGCGATGACCTGAGGCCCCCACGGCTGGTCGCGAAGGTGGGTGCGTATGCGGGTGAGGGGGCAGCTCGTGATGCCGACATAGAGCAGCCCCTCGCGCCCGTACAGCCGGTACAGCGCGACCCGGCCACCGGCGTACAGGCCGCCCTCCTCGTCGAACAGCCCGCGCAGGAACTGCGTGTCGATGCCGGTCACGTCTCGACCCCCTACGGTCTGCCCGCCTCCGGTGCTGTCTCCACGGTGCCACGTGGGTCTGACAGCGCCGTCAGCCGCCGTGTTCGCGCCGTGCCGACGGCTGTGCTACCGGGAGGTCAGCAGGCAGAACTCGTTGTCGTCGGGGTCGGTCAGCTCGATCCGGCCCTCGTCCTGACGTCCGGTGTCGATCCGTGTCGCGCCGAGGGAGAGGAGATGGTCGAGCTCGGTCTGCCAGTCGCTGCCCTCGGGTGGTGTGAGGTCGAAGTGGAGGCGGTTCTTGCCGGCCTTCGGCGCCACCGGGGGACCGCCCCAGGTGATCTTGGGGCCGCCGTGGGGTGAGCGGATGGCGGTCTCCTGGTCCTGGTCCCAGACCAGCGGCCAGCCCAGCGCGCGGCTCCAGAAGTAGCCGACGTCCTGTGAGCCGTCGCAGGCCAGTGCCCCGAGGAAGCCGCAGTCGGCGAGGAAGTTGTTGTCCGGTCCGATCACGCAGAACTCGTTGCCGTCGGGGTCGGCGAGCACCACATGGTCCTCTTCCGGGAGTTGGCCGACGTCGATGTGGCGCCCGCCGAGTGCCAGCGCCCGCTCCACCGTCTCCTGCTGGTCCTCCAGGGAGGAGCTGGTCAGGTCGAAGTGCATACGGTTCTGGTCGTTCTTGGGTTCCTGGCCGGGCAGGAAGCGCAGCTGGAACCCGGTGTCGTCGTTGGGGAGGAGCGTGGCTCCGTGCGGGTCGTCGGCCGGCTTCCAGCCCAGGACCCCGGACCAGAACTGCGCGAGGCGCAGTGGCTCGTGTGCGTCGAAGCAGAGTGCGAACAGTTGAGACGTCATAGCGTTGCGCATCCCCGATCTGCTGATCGACCGATGTCGACGGCACCCGGCCGCCACTTGGAGCGCAAAGCCTAGGGGCGCGCGGATGCCGACCGCATCCGAGTATTCGGGCGGTAGGCTGCCGGCCGCCGGGTGCCGGGCCGTCGGTCGTGGGGGAGGAGCGGAGTCACGGGGTCACGCGGGCCCAGGCCCTGCCGCCGGATCGCCCGACCGGCATCTCAAGGCCCCGCACCGCGCCTCAAAGGCCCCGCACCGCCTCTCCCATCCGGCTCAGCGCCTCCCGCAGAATTCCCGGCGTCGTCGCGAAGTTGAGCCGCACATGTCCCTCACCGCCCGAGCCGAAGACATGGCCCGAGCTGACCGCGACCCGGGCCTTGTCGAGGAACATCTTCGCGGGACCGGCGACGTCGCTCACCACACCCGGGCCGTCGCCGCCGGGCCCGCTGTCCAGTCCGAGTCGTGTGCAGTCCAGCCACGCCAGGTAAGTGCCCTCGGGTCGGTGATACCGCACGTCGGGGAGGTGTTCGGCGGCCAGTTCCCCCAGCAGGTGCCGGTTGGCGTCGAGCCCGAGGAGGAGTTCGTCCAGCCAGGGGCCGCCGTCGCGGAAGGCCGCGGTGTGGGCGATGACCCCGAGGTGGCTGGGCCCGTGGCTGACCTCCTCGGGCAACAGCCGTAGCTCGTCGGCGGCTTCGGGCCCCGCGACGGCCACGGCGGCCTTGAGGCCGGCGAGATTCCACGCCTTGGAGGCCGAGGCCAGCATGAACGCGTTCTCGGCGCCGGACACGCTCAGGAACGGGGTGAAGGCGGCGCCCGGCAGCACCAGCGGAGCGTGGATCTCGTCGGACACCACCCGTACCCCATGAGCGCGAGCGAGGGCCGCCATGGCCTCCAGCTCCCGCCGGGCGTGCACGACGCCGGTCGGATTGTGCGGGTTGCTCAGCAGGAACGCCGCGCGCCGACGCCCGCGCCGAGCCCGTACGAACGCGTCCTCCAGCGCCGCCATGTCGACCCTCAGGTCCGGGCCGAGGGGTGCCTCGACGACCTGGCGGGCGTCGTGGGAGAGGAACGCGTAGAAGGGCGGGTAGACCGGTGAGCACACCACGACCGCGTCCCCGGGATCGGTGATCAGCCGGAGCACTTCGACGATGCCCATCATGACGTCGGGCACGATCGCGGTGTGCTCCACGCGCAGCCCCTCCCACCCCCAGCGCTCCGCGGCGAAGGCGGCCAGGGCCTCGGCGTAGGCGCTCCCGTACGGGTATCCGGTGTCCCCGAGGGCGGTCGCCGCGCGCAGGGCCTCTGCGACGGGCTCGGCGAGCGGCACGTCCATCTCCGCGACCCACAGCGGAAGCACGTCCGCGGGATGGGTGCGCCACTTCATGCTGGTGCGCTGCCGCAGCTCCTCCAGGGTCAACCGGTTGAGGGGATCGGTCCGGCGCATGTCACCGCTCCTTTCGACTGTGCATCAATACATCTGTGCGTCAATACATCGGATGAGTCCGTCAGTCGTGTCGAGCAGCTGGACGTCACAGTAGCCCCACCCCTCCTCCAGGCCGCTGAACGATGGCTTGATCTCACCACTGTTAGGGTTATTGACAGTTGCATGACGCCTGCCTACGGTCCCCGGATACACCCGATGAATCGCAGATCTCTTCGGATCCGGAGGACGACGATGACCTCACCCTCGGGGAAGATTCCACCACTGCGCCGCAGAGCCGTACTGGGCGGCGCGCTCGGTGGCGCGACAGCGGCCGCCCTGCCGGGAACGGCCCATGCCGAACAGGCGGCCGCGCGCCCCTGGAGACTCCGCGACACCATGACCACCGACCGCGCCTGGGAAGGATTCCTGCGCGGCCAGGATCTGCGGTGGAGCAGGCTGCCGACGCTCTGGTACGAGGGTCCGTTCCTCGGCGACGGCCTGCTCGGCAGCATGATCTACCAGGAACCCGGCACGGATCGGATCCGCTTCACCGTCCAGCACGGCCGAGTCCAGGACCACCGCCCCGAGTTCGGCAGCGGCTGGGGCACCGCACGCCTCCCGGTCGGCCACCTCACCCTCGAACCGACCGGCACCATCACCGCTGGAGTCCCCACCCACCGGCTACACCCCCAACCCGCCCTGGACCACCCGCACCACCACCGACGGCGCCGAGCAGGTGCTCCAGCCCCTCACGGGCGGCGGTCAGACCGCGACCTCCTACCGCAGAACCGGCGACGACCTGCTCCTCAGCGTCGGCCACAGCTTCCTCTCCGCCACCGCCGCCGAGGCCGACTCCCTGCGCAACCTCCGGCGCGCCCCGTCGTACGACGTCCTCAGACGCCGGCATCTGCGCTGGTGGCACGCGTTCTACCGGAAGAGCTTCGTCTCGTTCCCCGACGAGCGGCTGCAGAGCTTCCACTGGATCCAGCTCTACAAGGTCGCCTCCGCCAGCCGCGCGGGCGGCCCCGTCATGGCCACCTCGGGGCCGTGGCTGGAGCCCACCCCCTGGCCCGCGGTGTGGTGGAACCTCAACGTCCAGCTGGAGTACTGGCTCATCCACGGCTCCAACCACCTCGAACTCGACTCCCTCGCCACCACGTTGCGCCAGAGCCAGGAACAGCTCATCGCCAACGTGCCCGCCGCGTACCGCGCCGACAGCTCGGGCGTCGGCCGCAGCTCCGACATGTTCGCCAACCGCGGCGTGGGCATGCCGGGGACCGGAGCCGAGACCGGCGATCTGACCTGGGCGCTGCACAACGTCTGGCTGTCGTACCGCCACACCATGGACAAGTCCCTGCTGCGCGACACGATTTACCCGGTGCTGCGCCGGGCCATCAACTACTACCTGCACTTCCTTACCCCGGGCAGCGACGGCAAGCTCCACCTGCCGAGCACCCTCTCGCCCGAGTACCCCGTCGTACCGCCCCAGGACACCAACTACGATCTCGCCCTCATCCGCTGGGGCTGCCGGACCCTCATCGACGCGGCCGAACTCCTCGGCATCGACGACGAGTTGACCCCGCGCTGGCAGGAGGTACTGGCCCGGCTGACGCCGTATCCGGTCGACGGCAACGGCTTCATGATCGGTGCCGACACCCCGTACGCGCAGTCCCACCGCCACTATTCGCACCTGCTGATGGTGTACCCGCTGTACCTCGTCAACTGGGACCAGCCCGAGAGCCGCGATCTGATCACCAAGTCGGTCGTTCGCTGGCATGCGTTGACCGGCGCCCACCGGGGCTACAGCTACACCGGGGCCGCGTCGATCTACGCGATGACCGGTGACGGCGACACCGCCATCGGCTATCTGCGGAAGTTCTTCGACACCAGCACCCGCTATCCCTGCCGACCCAACACCCACTACACCGAGGCAGGGCCGGTGATCGAGACGCCGCTGTCCGCCTCGCAGTCCCTGCACGACATGTTCTGCCAGAGCTGGGGCGGTGTCGTCCGTGTCTTCCCGGCGGTTCCGACCGCGTGGCGGGACGTCACCCTGCATGACTTCCGCACTCAAGGGGCCTTCCTGGTCAGTGCCGTTCGCAAGGCCGGGGCCACCCGCTTCATCCGGATCAGGAGCCTGGCGGGCGAACCGCTCAGACTCCGCCACGGCCTGAGCGGAAGCCTCACCGTGCTCCTCGACGACGGCACCCCGGCCCGCACCGAGGATCTGGGCGACGGCACCCTCGCCATCGACCTCCCCAAGGGCCGCGAGGTCCTCGTCCACTCCGGCGCCCGCCCCGACCTCGTCATCGCGCCCGTCGCCATCAGCGAACCGGGTCCGGCCTGGGGACTGCCGTAACCGAAGAACCCGACAGGGAGGAATCTCATGGCGGTTCCGATCAGAACAGCGGTCGCCGCGCTCTGCGCCGGACTGGCGGCCACCCTCTGTACGACGGCCCCCGCACGGGCCGAACCACACGACCAGGCCTGGACGGTGACGGAGGCGCCCCACGCACCCCGCGCCCGCGTCTCCCTGGACGCCACCACCGGCACGCTCAGCCTCACGGTGACCCGGGACGGCCGCACGGTCCTCGAACCGTCGCCCGTCGGCATCGTCACCGAACAGGCCGACCTGTCACAGGGGTTGAGCTTCCTGCACCGCAAGGACCGTACGGTCGACGAGCGGTACCGGACGACGTCCGGGAAACGGCTGGACCGGCGCGTCCGCATGAACGAGACCCGGCTCTCCTTCGCCACGACCGCGGGCGCCCGCCTCGACCTCGTCGTCCGTGCCTCCGCCGACGGCGTCGCCTACCGCTACGTCCTGCCCGCAGGCCTCGGCGACGTACTCTCCGAGACCTCGGCATTCCGGCTTCCGCCGGACGCGAGCGCGTGGCTCAGCACCTACCGGGTCGACAACGAAGGCCAGTTCGCCCAGTACACCGCGGCGACGGCCCCTACCGCCGCCTACTCGCCCCAGGCCCTGTTCGCCACCGACGGCGGCTACACCCTCCTCGCCGAGTCCGACCTCACCGGCGCCTACTCGGGCGCCCGCCTCGCCCACGTCCAGGGCACCGGCACCTATCGCATCCAACTCGCCGACGACCGCGTACCCACCAAAGGCCCGCTGACCACCCCCTGGCGCGCCATGGTCACCGGCGACCTCGCCACCGTCACCCGCTCCACCTTCACCGACGACCTGGCACCCCCGTCCAAGGTCCCCGACACCGGCTGGATCCGGCCGGGCACCGTCCTGTGGACCTGGCTCGCCGGCGGCCGCACGGCGGGCCAGAGCCTCACCGCGCAGAAGGCCTACGTCGACTACGCGGCCGAACGCGGCTGGCCGTACGAGGCCGTCGACGCCGGCTGGTACTTCAAGACCGACGAGTGGGACACCACCGACCCGAACTGGCAGACCAACAGCTGGCTGCCCGAACTCGTCCAGTCCGCACGGGCCAAGGGCGTCGGGATCGTCGTCTGGATCCACCAACGCGACCTCGACACACCGGAGGAACGCGCCCAGTGGCTGCCGACCCTGGAGCGCTGGGGCGTCAAGGGAGTCAAGATCGACTTCATGAACTCCGAGGCGCATTCCATGCTCCAGTGGTATGACGCGATCCTCGCGGAGACCGCCGCCCACCACCTCATGGTCGACTTCCACGGCTCCACGATCCCCAAGGGCATGCAACGCACCTGGCCCCAGGTCATGACCCTGGAAGGCGTGGCGGGGGAGGAGAAGCGGACCAACACCGCCGCCCACCTCACCACCCTGCCCTTCACCCGCAACGTCATCGGCTCCATGGACTTCACCCCCGGCGCCTTCCAACGCGTCGGCCTGCGCCCCAACTCCGACGCCGCCGAGACCGGCCTCGCCGTCGTCTACGAGTCGGGCTTGCAGATGTACGCCGGCACGCCAGAGTCGTACGACGCCCGGCCGCTGGCCCGGAACTTCTACGACCAGCTCCCCGCCGCCTGGGACGACACCCGGCTGCTCGCCGGCGCCCCGGGGCAGGAAGCGGTGCTGGCCCGGCGCAGCGGCGACCGCTGGTTCCTGGGCGGGGTCTACGCGGGCGCCGCCCACACGGCCGAGGTCCCGCTCGCCATCGGTCCGGGCCGCTGGCTGGTCGAGACGATCCGGGACGGCGCCGACGGCCTGGTCCAGGAGCGCCAGGTACTGCGCGGCGGCGACACGCTCGCCGTCGACGTCACCGCCAACGGCGGCTTCGCCGGCCTCGCCTGCCCATGGAGCCCGGGCGTCACCACCTGCCACCGCTGACCGCCCGTGTCGGGCTGAAGGGACGGACATGAGTGTTTCCCGGCGTACCGTGCTGACGACCGCGGCGGCAGCGTCTTTGGCCGCATCGGCACCGACCGCGGGCGCGGCCGACGGCCCGTTACCCGCACCCACCCTGCGTACGCTCCGCTCCGCGGCCGACTACGCGGTCGAAAAGGTCCGCAGTGTCGCACCGAACGTGACCGCGTTCCCGGTCGGGACCAAGTCCGAGAAGTGGGTCTACTCCCAGAGCGGCGACTGGGTGGGCGGGTTCTGGCCCGGCACCCTCTGGATGGCATGGCTCCACAGCCACGACGACGACTTCCGCACCCGGGCACTGGCGTCGGCACAGAAGCTGGCCCCACGCCAGTACGACACCGGCACCCACGACCTCGGCTTCCTCTTCTACCCCTCCTGGGTCACCGCCTGGCGGCTCACCGACGACGACACCTGGCGCGCCGGGGCCGTACGGGCGGCCGACTCCCTGATCCGGAGATACAACCCGCGCGGCCGCTTCATCCGGGCCTGGGGCGCGCTGGACGACCAGAAGAACGCGGGCCGCGTCATCATCGACACGATGATGAACCTGGACCTGCTGGCCTTCGCCTCAAGCCAGACCGGGGATGCCACCTATCTGGACATTGCCGTGGAGCACGCCAGGACCGCCCAGCGCGTGTTCCCGCGCCCTGACGGATCGACCCCGCACGTCTATGACTTCGACCCCGACACCGGCACACCGCTCGGCCCGAACACCGTGCAGGGCTACAGCCCCACCTCCTGCTGGTCGCGCGGACAGGCCTGGGGCGTGTACGGATTCACCAC
Source organism: Streptomyces sp. NPDC046909 (assembly GCF_040644695.1). NCBI lineage: Bacteria > Bacillati > Actinomycetota > Actinomycetes > Kitasatosporales > Streptomycetaceae > Streptomyces > Streptomyces sp. NPDC046909. The sequence continues at coordinate 180,245 of NZ_JBEYXC010000005.1, forward strand.
GATGTACCGCCGCACCGCCGACCCCGAGTTCCTGGCCACCGCCCGCAGACTCGCCGACTACGCGATGTCCGCCCTCACCCCGGACCACCTCCCGGTCTGGGACTACCGAGCCCCCCAACAACCCCATGACATCAAGGACGCCTCCGCCGGCGCGATCATGGCCTGCGGCCTCCTCGACCTGTCCGCCGCCACCGGCGTTCCGTCCTACCGTGACACGGCGCTGCGCCTGCTCACCGCCCTGTCCGAGACCTGCCTGACGAGGAAGTCCACGCGCGCCGAGGCCGTCGTGGCCCGGTGCACCCGCAACCGGCCGGCCGAGGACGGCATCGAGATCTCCCTCCCGTACGCCGACTACTACCTCCTCGAAGGCATCCTGCGTGTCCTTCGACCCCAGGACATCGACAGGGCGATCGACCTGTCCCAGCCCTGACCTCAGATCCAGCTGTCCAGCCACATCCTGGCGCGCCAGTCGGCGTACGGGATCGTCTGCCCGGAGTAGATGGGGAAGAAGTAGATGAAGTTCCAGGCGATGAGCAGCACCAACACCCCCGCGGCCACCGCACCTTGTGTACGGCGTTGGGCAGTCGCACCCGGCGGGCCCAGCACGGCCCCCAGCATCATCGTGACGGCCAGACACAGGTAGGGCACGAACACGACGGCGTAGAAGGAGAAGACCGTGCGGTCCTGGTACAGGAACCAGGGCAGATAACCGGCCCCCACCGCACACAGGACGGCACCGGCCCGCCAGTCGCGGCGCAGCGCCCACCGGTACAGGAGGTACAGCAGCGCGCAGCAGGCCGACCACCACAGGAGCGGGGTGCCCAGGGCGAGGATCGTCTGGGAGCAGTCGACGGTGGTGTGGCAGCCGTCCGTGCCGGGCTCGGGCGACTCGTAGTGGAACAGTACGGGCCGCCCGAGCACCAGCCAACTCCAGGGATTCGACTCGTACTTGTGGGGCGAGTGCAGGCCCACGTTGAACTGGTACACCCCGTACTCGTAGTGCCACAGGCTGCGCAGCGGCGCCGGGATCCACGCCCAGGTGCCGCCGCGGCCGTCGGCCCAGTGGCGGCCGTAGCCGTCGTCGGACGCGAACCAGCCGGTCCAGGTCGCCACATACGTCACGAGAGCGACCGGGACGAGGGAGAGCACCGACCAGCCCAAGTCCCGGCGCAGCACCGCCCGGTACGGCCGCCGTGCCCCCGCGACGCGGCGGGCGCCGACGTCCCACAGCAGGGTCAGGACCACGAAGAAGGCGAGGAAGTACAGACCGTTCCACTTGGTCGAGGCCGCCAGGCCCAGGAAGAACCCGGCCGCGATCCGCCAGGGCCGAACTCCCGTCCCGGCACGGTCGCCGGTGGGTGCGTCGGGGCGTACCCGGCCGTCCTCGTCGGCGGGCAGGGCCGCCGCGAGCCGGGCCCGCGCACGGTCCCGGTCGATGAGCAGACACCCGAACGCGGCCAGGACGAAGAACATGACGACGAGATCGAGGAGCGCGGCGCGACTCATGACGTAGTGCAGCCCGTCCATCGCCAACAGCGCTCCGGCCAGGCAGCCCAGCAGCGTGGAACGGAACAGGCGGCGGCCTATTCGGCACAGCATCAGCACCGACAGCGTGCCGAGGACGGCCGTCATGAACCGCCAGCCGAACGGATCGAGGCCGAACCCCCACTCGCCGAGCGCGATCACCCACTTGCCCGTCGGCGGATGCGCGACGAACGCCCCGCCATCGGAGAGCGGGATCACCTGAGGATCGGCCAGGATCTGCGGATCGGCGATCTTGCGGTCCGGCCAGCTGCCCTCGTAACCGAGCCGCAGCAGAGCCCAGGCGTCCTTGGCGTAATACGTCTCGTCGAACACCAACGCCCGCGGACTGCCCAGCCGCCAGAACCGCGCCACCCCGGCGACGAGCGCCACCAGGAGCGGCCCGCCCCACCCCGACCAACGCGCCAGACGCTCCGCCGCCGCCCGGGACAGACCGAGCCTGCGCCACACCCACGACGCCGGTTCGGGAAACGGCACGACCAGCCGATCTCGTACGGCGATCCGCGGCCGCTCGACATAGCCGAACCGGCGCAGTCGCTGCTCCCAGGAGGCCGGTCGGCGGTTCGCCGCCTTGCGGGGCACGTCGGTGACCGTGGGCGTGTTCTCGTGGATCACTGGGGGAGCCTTCTACTCGCTGTCACTCACCGGCGCCGCTGGCACCCGGCTGAGGCGCCACCTGCCGCACGGTCGAGGTCCGGGGCGGGACCGGCATCCGCCCCGCGGTGGAGGCGGGGTGGGCCGTCGACGGCGTCAGGAAGGACTCGGCGGAGGTGACCGGGCGAGGCTGAGGACCGCCCGGGCCGCCCTGCGCGACAGAGCTCGCCAGGACCAGCAGTCCGACGCCCAGGCCGGTGACGGTCAGCACGGACGCGGTGGCCATCCAGAGCGCCCGCACCCGCTGCCGGGCGCGGACACCGGCGTGCAGCCGGGAGCGGTGCCGCTCCTCGTAGGGCGAGTCCTCTCGGCTCTCCCGCATCATGCGGGCCAGCTCCTGCTCGAAGTGATCCATGACTCCTTCTTCACTCCACCGGCTCGACAGCCGCGGCCAGCAGCTGCCGCAACCGGGCGACGCCCCGCGTGGTGAGGGAACGGGCGGTACCCACCGGGCACCCCAGCGCCTCCGCGACATCGCGCTCGGGCAGGTCCTGGTAGTAACGCAGCACCACCGCGGCCCGCTGCCGCGCCGGAAGCAACGCCAACATGGCCTCCAAGCGGGTGCGTTCGTCCACGGCGGCGGTCGCGTCGCCCACCTCGGGCGGGTCGGGGAACCGTTCGACGGGCTGCTCGCCCCACCAGCGGCGCCGCGCCGAGCGGGCCGCGGCCCGGGCCAGGACCTTGCGCACATAGGCCTCGGGCGCCTCGGCGCCCACCTTCGGCCAGGCGAACCACAGTTTGACGAGCGACTCCTGCAACAGGTCCTCGGCCCGGTGCCGGTCCCCGCCGGTGAGCAGCCGCGCCAGATGGAGCAACGCCGACCAACGGGCCGCCACGAACCGGTCGAACGCGTCGGCCCGCGCCTGCCCCATCAACGTCGACCCCCTGCCCCCAGTCGGACGCGGCCGCGCCCTCTCACCCTTAACAAAGACGCCGGCCCCCGGCCCGCTATGCACTCTCGCCATGTGGTGTGGGTCACATGTACTCGAGTGCGGGCGGGCCGAGGGCCGGTGCGCCGGTGGGACGTCGCGCCGCCGCTCACATATAGCGGCGCCTGGTACGGCGGAGGAGAACGAACCCGGAGATCAGGAGGACCGCTCCCGCCGCGGCCGGCCACAACTGCGTGCCGGTCTCGGCGAGGCTGCCCTGACCGCCCTGCGGTTCGGTCTGCCCTCCGACCGGGGGCTGCGCCACGGCGACGCTGCTCTCGGACGGGTTCGCGGTGGTCTCCTGACGGGGGTAGGAGGTGGCCTCCGGGGAGGAGGCGGCGGGTTCGGCCGAGGGGGAGGTGTACGTCTTGGGCTGGTTGTCGGCGGGTGCGGTGCTCGTGTCACCGGTCGAGTCGGTGGGGGTGGCGGTGGCGGTGTCGGTCGGGGTCGGCTGTTCCTGGGGCTCGTCGTCGGAGCCGCCGTTGCCTTCCGAACCGGAACCGGAGCCCGGTTCCTGACCGGCGCCGTCGTCCGAGCCGTTGCCGGCACCGTCGCCTGCACCGTTGTCCGAACCGTTGCCGTTGTCGCCGCCGTTGCCGTTGCCGTTGTCGTCGCCCTGGCCGGGTTCCTCGCCCCCGCCCGTGCCCGCGCCGCACTGGCGGCCGTCGTTGATGCAGCCGACCATCTCGTTCATCAGGTCTTCGTCGAAGATGTTGATGAAGTCGCCGTGGTCGGTGACGGGCTTGTGGAGCTGCTCCGGGAAGGCGTCCACGGCGAACAGCGGGGTGGTGCGGCCGCCGTCCTGGAGGCTCGGCGCGTCGATGTCGTAGACGATGCGCTGAACCAGCTGCGGGATGGCCTGGAAACCGGCCGGGCAGGCGCCGTCGGCCTGGGCGAACGCCACGTGGGTGCGGTGGTTGGCGCTGTCGATGTTGCGCCCGTCCCAGCAGCTCTGGAACTTGAAGGTGCGGACCACGTCGCTGCCCTGGGGGCACAGCGGGTACTTGTCCTTCAGCTGGCGGTCCTCGAAGCCGGTGCAGCTCCAGGACGCGTTGGCGTTCGCGGTGCCGTTGACGAACGCCTTCGCGTCGCCGGTGATGATGCGCAGCAGCCGCGGCATGGCCGTGACCTTGCTGTTCGGGCTGCCGACGAAGGTGAGGGTGACCTCCTTGGGCGTGACGATCTCACCCGCGTTGCCCTCGATGCCGCCGCCCGGGCTGCCCGCGTCCTGCTCCTGGGTGCCGTTCTGGAGACGTATGACGGGCCAGTAGTAGGAGGACTTGTCGCCCTGGTCGACGCAGCTGGTACCGCCGCCCGCCAGTTCGTTGTCGTCGGCGAAGGCGTTGTTGGCCTGGTTGCCGACGTAGTCGTGGAAGTGGTGGGCGCCGTTGGAGACGCCGGGGGCCACGATCACGTTGTCGGAGTTGAACAGGCCGTTGGCGTTGACGCCGCAGCTGGTGACGAAGGTGCCGCGGGAGGCGTCGGCTCCGGCGTTCGGGGCTTGCGCGGCGGCCGGTGCGGAGGTGATGTCGGCGTAGTCGGCCGCGACGGGGCCGTTGCCGGACTGCCCGCCGTTGCCCTGCTGCTGGTCGCCTTGATCCTGACCACCTTGGTCACCCTGGTCGCCCTGGTTGCCTTGGCCGTCCTGCCCGTTCTGCCCGTCCTGGGCCCCGTCGTTCTGGCCGTCGCCCTGCTCGCCGCCCTGTCCGTCGTCCTGGCCCCCGGCCTGGTCGTCCGACTCCTGGATCGAGCACGCCGCCATGCCGTCGAGGCCGTCCGGCTTCGCCCCGGCACCCTCAAGGGCACCGGCGATGCGATCGATCGTCGCGCCGCGGTTCTCCGCGAGCGGGCCCATGACCTCGCTCTCGGCGTCCTCGCGGCTCTGCACCGAGGGGTCCTGCAACTTCTGGTAGGCCTCGGCGGTCTGCTGGTCGAGCACCGCGAGTTCCTTGTCGACCTCGGCCCTCGCTCCGTCGGGGACGTAGGTCAGGGCGTCGCCCACATCGGGGCAGCCCACCGTGCCCGCTCCCCAACTGGCCGAGAACGGCTGGCTGGTTTGGCCGTCCTCGGTCGCGGAGGCGTACACGTTCACGGCGACCAAGCCACCACCGCCCAGCATCAGGGCCACGGCGGCGAATGTCGCCCGCCGCGCACCTGTCGGGCGTTTGCGCTTACTGCGTCCCACGGAAGTACTCCTGCGCCTGTAGTCCGTCCCGGCATGGAAATCCCCCCGGCCCCATACGGACGCGGCGCCGCTTCTGTTCAACCGCACGGAAAATTCACAGCAGCCTCATCGGTAGGACCCCGCGTGGTCCGCCCGCCCCGCAGGTGGGAGGGCGGCGCCCGCCGAGGCCACATTGCCCACGGCCCGCTTGAAGTCCGGGCAGTCGACGAGCGGTTCGTGGTCACAGACGGCCGCGTGCCGCAGGCTGTCGCGGAGCCGGGTTAGCCGGCCGATCTGCTCGTCGAGGGCGTCGGCCTTGGCGGCCATGCCTGTCCGCAAGTCCGTGTCGGACGGCCGGGCCTGGAGGAAGCGGCCGAGTTCGGCGACGGAGAATCCGGCGCTGCGTGCGCAGGTGATGAGCGCCAGGCGTTCGAGGACGTCCGGGTGGTAGGTGCGGCGCAGCCCGTTGCGGCCGGCGGGAGTGATCAGGCCCTTCTTCTCGTAGAACCGCAGCGCCGACGGCGCGAGCCGTGTCCGCTGTGCGACCTCGGCGATGTCCAGCAGCGACGCGTCCATCAAAAGCCTCCTTGACTTGAACCGCGGTTCAAGTCGCAGCCTAGTCGCCATGAGGATCCATCACTTGAACTGCGGCTCGGTCCGCACCATCGAGGCCACCTACGAGGGCCCGCGGCCCGCACCCGCCGTCAACCACTGTCTGCTGATCGAGACCGACGCCGACGGCCTGGTCCTGGTCGAGACCGGGCTCGGCCTGGCCGACGTCCGCGACCCGGTCGGCACGCTCGGCGCCGAGTGGGTGGAGATGGCGCAGCCCGCGCTCGCCGAGGAGGAGACGGCCGTACGGCAGGTCGCCCGGCTCGGGTACGCGCCGTCCGACGTCCGTCACATCCTCGTGACCCATCTGGATGTCGACCACTGCGGCGGCCTGCCCGACTTCCCCGACGCCCAGGTCCATGTGCTCGCCGCTGAACTCCGGGCGGCGCGCGCGGAGTCGCCCAGTCGCCGCTATCGCCCGGCCCACTGGGCGCACGAACCCCACTGGGTCACCTACGAACCCGGGCCCGGCGAAGAGTGGTTCGGCTTCACCGCGGTACAACCGAAAGAACTGCCACCGCAGTTCAAGCTGGTCCCCCTGGGCGGTCATACCGCGGGCCACACCGCGGTCGCCGTGCACACCGGTGACCGATGGCTCCTTCACTGCGGCGACGCCTACTACTACCACCGCGAAGTCGAGGACGTGAAGGAACCGCACCCCCTGCTGGATTTCGTCCAGACAGGTGCTGAGGTCCACCGTGATCTGCGCCTGGGCACCCAGGCCCGACTGCGCGAACTGCTCCGCGACCACGGCGACCAGGTCGAGACCTTCTGCGCCCACGACCCATGGGAGTTCGCCCGCTACCAGGACGTCGACAGGGGGTAGCAGGGCGACGGTACGGGGGAGGCCGCGCTACGCCCCCGCCTCCGGCTCGGCGGCGGGCTGCCACAGCTCGATTCGATGGCCCTCGGGATCGGTGACCCAGCCGAACCGTCCGACACCGTCCATGTCCTGCGTTTCCTCGGACACATCCGCTCCCTTGGCGCGCAGTTGCGCGAGCATCGCGTCAAGGTCGCGGACCCGGAAATTGAGCATGGACTGCTGGGTGCGGGACCCGAAGTAGTCGGTCTCGGAGTCGAACGCCGCGAACACCGTCGGCCCGGCTTCCGGATGCCACAGCCCGTGCTCGTCGGTGTCCAGGCCCAGACAATCGCGGTACCACGCGCTCAGGGCCGCCGGGTCTGCGGCGCGCCTGAAGTATCCGCCGATTCCAAGTACACGTTCCATGCGGCCATCGTGGCAGGGCCGCGATTGAACGGGACGGCACCACGCCCGCGCCCGGTCACCGGTGCTCGCCGGGTGCGGTAATATTGATCACGAGCTGGCCGCCACAACTCAGGGCGGTTGTTCACGCGTTGGTGGTCCAAGGAAAGACGCCCCACTTCCTGTGGGGAAATGCAGGTGCAAGGCCTGCCCGGCGCTCCAACTGGGGCCTGTCCGTACAGACGGACAGGCCCCAAGTGTTTTCTCGGCGCGCCCTCGCCGTGGCGTGGCGCGCGCGGACTTGTTCAACAGGTAGGTCCCGTAATCTCGTTGAGGAGATCGAAGAGTTTCGGGATGTCGGGCGTACTGAATCCGAGGGGGCGAGGGTGTTCGGAAAGGGCACGTGGGTGCTCGCGGGTGCCGTGATCGCGGCCTTCATGCTGCTGCTCGGCCCCAGCGCGCCGGGCGGTCCGCTGTTCGGGGTCTCGCAGCCGGTCGAGGACGCCCGGAAGGTCGTACCGAACCGCGTCATGACATGGAACATCTGCAACCCCTGCGACACCAGCAACGTGGACCGGGCGGCGGAGATCGCCAGGTACGCCCCCCAGGTCATCGGCCTGCAAGAAGCCTGTGTGCGGGACGTCGAGCAGATCCGGGAGTATCTGGAGAACCTGCACGGGCTGGTGTACCACGTCGAGTACGGGTCGGTTCTGCAGAAATGGAGCCGCTGCGGCGGACTGCCGTGGAATCCGGGGGCGTTCGGTGAGGCGATCCTGTCCGCGGCGCCGATGACGGACCGCGTCCACGAGGAATACCCCGACGGTGGATCCGAGGACCGCGGCTATGTCGCGGTCACCACCACGGTGGACGGCCGGCGCATCCGGGTCTTCAACACCCACCTCGCCGAACGACGCCAGGAGTCGGTCCGGGCCGAGCAGGCCAAGGTTCTCGCCAAGGAGGTCGCCCGGTACGACCGCACCATCGTGCTCGGCGACTTCAACGCTGTACCGGACGCCCCCGAACTCGCCCCGATGTGGGCCCTGGCCACGGACGCGGACCCGCAGTGCCATCCCACCCTCGGCGGCACCTGCGAGACGACCACCGACTGGCACAGCAAGTTCGACTACGTGTTCCTGCGCGGCATCACCGCGACCGGGCACCGAGTGCACCCCACCCAGTACTCGGACCACGACATGTTCCAGGCCGACCTGAACGCGACGTGAGGGCCGGTCCTCCTCGGGAGCTGTCGGCCGGCCGCGTCCGTGGCGGCGCGATGCGCGAGGTCAGGCGCCGGTCAGCGCCGCCGACGCGTCGTCCGTCTCGCGGAGGGACGCCGACAGGGCGCGGGCCTCGTGCTCGGTCATCCGTGAGGTCTCGTACGGGACGGCGTTGACCCACCGCTGTGTCAGCCGGGCGATCCGCTCGCCGTACCGCTCCGCGGTGATGCGGTCGCCGCGCGATCCGGCGTGCTCCGGGCCCTGGTCGGCGTGGCTCTGGCTCATCAGGCCCAGCCACGAGCCCAGCCGGTTCACATCGTCGCGGCTGCCGCCGCTCCAGTTGTTGCCCGGCATGTCGCCCACGCCGATCCACTGCATGCCCATCTGCGCGGCGAACACGGCCAGTTGCTCCAGAACCGTCAGCTTGTCGCCGCTCTGCGAGGCGGACATGGTGAACCCACCCGCCAGCTTGTCCTTCCAGGCCTGCGTCGTGAATGGCGTGAACGCCGCCTCCATGAACGCCTTGAACACCGCCGAGACGCTGCCCATCAGCGTCGGGCAGCCGAGGACGATCGCATCGGAGCGGTCGAGCAGCGCCAGCACCTCCGCGTCGTGCCAACGGCCCGCGACGACGTCCTCGGGCCGGATCTCGACCAGATGCACCTGGGCGCCGGGCACCTGCCGCGCCCCGTCGGCGAGATGCTCGGCCAGGACCCGGGTGTGCCCGTGCACCGAGTGGTGAACCACCGTCACGGTGACGGTCGGTGCCACGTGCCCAAGGCCAACTCGCTCGTGCCCAAGGCCAACGCCCTCGTGCCCACGGTCAACTCCATTGACAGCCATATCTACTTCACTACTTCCGTCGCGAGGTGACGACCTCTGCCTGCTTGCCCAGCCATCACATCCCGCGCAGGGCACGGCATCAACGCCGAACTTCGACGTGCAGCGATCGGTAGCACCGATCGATCGCGTTAGCCTGTCCCCGTGGACCGGATCGAACTGGAAGCATTCGTCGCCGTCGCGGAGGAACTCCACTTCGGCCGCGCCGCCGAACGCCTGCACCGAGGGCAACCCACCGTCAGCGACGCCATCAGACGGCTGGAGAGCGCTCTGGGCGGACGGCTCTTCCACCGCACCAGCCGACGGGTGTCACTGACCGACCTCGGCGCGGCGCTGCTGCCCGACGCCCACGCCACCCTGGCCCAACTGCGCCGCTTCCAGCAGCGAGGACGCTCCCTGGCCGCGGGTGAGGGAACCCGCACCACCCTCGTCGTAGGCCACGCCGAATACACCGACCACCAGCTGCTGCTGCGCTGCCTGCCACAACTGCGCGACCGCTTCCCCGACGTGACGATCGTGCCGGAACCCATGCCCACCACGGCCCAGCTCACCGCCCTCCGCACGGAGACGATCGGACTCGGCATCGGCTGGGCGACCGACGGCATCACCGGCGTACGCGCGCGCGTGCTGTCCACCGAGAGGTTCATGGCACTGGTCCCCGAGACCCACCCCCTCGCCGGCCACACCGAACTGACCGCCTCCGAACTGTCCACCACCGCCCTGCTCACCTGGCCCCACCAGATCAACAGCGGCCTCTGCGACCGCCTCCTGGCCGCCTTCCACATCGGCGGAGCCGACCTGCGCATCATCAGAACCGCCGACAACGTCCACGCCATCGCCGCTCACGTCGCCGCCGGAACGGGCATCGGCATCACCGTCGAATCCGCCCTCGACCACCAACCCCCCGGCCTCCGCACCATCCCCCTCACCGGCCCCTCCACCACCGCCGACCAGATCGTCCTCACCCCCACGGCCCCCTCACCCACCGCGACAGCCCTGCGCGACCTGCTGTTGCAGACCTCGACGGAAACTCGCTGGCCGATTCGGAGCCCGTAGAGTGGATCGTCCACTGGCAGTCCGCGGAGTACGTTCGCACCCGGCGCCGCGATGCCATGCTGGTCGGCAACGGGCCCTACCTCGTCGACCGTGTCGACGGAGGGCTGCACCAGATCGGAGTCCTCTCCGCGCAGTTCGGCGACTGGGAGGCCGACTACCGCGCACGCATCCGCGGACTGGCCATCCGTACCGCAGTGGACGATCTGCATGACGAGATACGCGAAGTGGCCTCCGTCCATGGGCGCGCGCAGGCCGCGCGTGCTCTGCGGCAGAGGCTTCCGGTGCTGTCGCCTGCAGAGGCACTGAAGTACGTCAGCGCACTGCTGGACGGCGATCTCCCCGCCCACCTCATGGCTGTCGCCGTCGCGCAAGTCGTCGAACCGGTCGACCCGGTGCTGGCGGTGACGACCATCCGCCCAGGAACCCCCGGCCGGACGACATGACCCCCGCGCATTGACCATGGGGAGATCACACCGACCCCCCTCAGGTCGAGGCGCCCGCATCCAGAGGCTCGCCCCGGCTCGGGCGTAGCGGGCGGCGAGTTCGGCGAAGGCCGCGGCCAGTTGGGGTGGGCCGACTTCGGCGTGACCTGGGTCCTGGACGTACCGGCCCCGTACAACGGCTGACCCGCGCCCGGCGGGCAGAAGAGGCACCGCACCGGCCGGGCCGCCCCCATCCACGTGCCGCCCGGCCCCGGCCCGCCGCTCCGCCTACCGCAGCGCCCCGCCCGACACCGACCGGTGCACGACATACGCGGCGGCGACATCGAGCGCCGCGTGCCCGGTCGACTTGAACACGGTGAGGGAGCCGGGGGAGGACCGCCCCGGTGCCTCGCCCGCCAGGACGGACCCGAGCAGGGTGACGCCACAGTCGTCCGGCAGCCCCTGCAACTCATGGGCCCCGGAAGGCGGTGCCGTCCCCGCCGCTCCGGGCCACTCGGCGAACAACTCCGCCTCCCGCACCGTCTCGGCGTCCAGCTCATGCCCGTGGGAGCCGCCGACCGAGCTCACATGCGCAGCCGGCGCCAGCCACTCCCGCCGCAGGACCGGCTCTGTGGCACCGGTGCAGCAGTACACGGTCGCCGCCTCGCGTACGGCGTCCTCGATGCCGTCGCCCGCACGGCCCGCCGGGTGCAGCGCGGCGACCGCCCGCGCCGCAGCCGGATCGCGGCCCACGACGGTGACCGGCACGTCCGGCTGGAGTACGGCCAGCAGGGACACCTGGGCGCGGGCCTGGACGCCCGTGCCCACGACCACGACCGGCCCAGGACCGGCCAGGGCCAACGCGCTGTGCGTGGCGGACGCGGCGGTACGCCAGGCCGTGATGGGCTCGGCGTCCAGCACGGCCAGCGGCCTGCCGTCCTCGGGGTCGAAGAGGGCGACGATGCCCCGGTGACTGCTCCGGCCCGGACGATCGGGGTCGTGGAACACCGACACGAGCTTCGCCGCCAGCCCCAGCCCGGGGACGTAACCCGGCATGGCGCCGAGCAGCCCGCCGGGGGCGAAGGCGGCGGTGCGCGGGGGAGCGGACGCATGGCCCCGTGCCACGGCGACGAGCGCTTCGGCGACGGCGGTCATCAGCTGCCGTGGGTCGAGGGCGGCGAGGGTGGCCTCCTTGTCCAGGACGAGGATGTCGCTCATACGGCGGCCTCCGCGCGGGTTCCGGAGAGCAGTTCACCGAGTGCGTCGACCGCGGTGGCGAGGTCGGTGCGCAGTCGCTCCAGGCGGCTGTCGTCGATCTCCGCCGACGGTCCGACGACGGTGATTGCGCAGACGGGCACGCCCGCGGCGGGGACGACGGCCCGGCTGATGGACGCGACGAACCGGTCGTTGCGTCCGTCCTCGACGGCGTATCCGTGGGCCGCGGTCCGTTCGAGGTCGGCGAGCAGCCCCGCGGCACCGTCGATCGGGTGCCCGGCGGTCCGGGCCACGTCGAGATACGGGGCGCGTGCCTCCGGCGGAAGCGCGGCCACCAGAGCCAGTGGCCCGGCGAAGCGGTGCACGGGCAGGCCGTCGCCGAGGAGGGTGCTGATCATGGCCAGCCGGTCGGGGCGGACCACGTCCACCACCCGGGAGCGGTCGCTCTCCAGGACCTGGAGGTTGACCATCAGGCCCGTCCGCTCGGACAGGTCCTCCAGTACGGGCCGGGCCAGCGTGGTCAGGGAGTTGTGCGCCGCCCGGGCCGACATCAGCAGCACGGCCGTACCGGGAAGGTAGCGGTCGTCGGCACGCAGGACCCAGCCCCGGCGTACCAGGTCCACGAGGATGCGGTAGGCGGTGGCCCGGTGCAGTCCGACCTCGTCGGCGAGATCGGTGAGCCGGGGCGGCCTGGGCGCCCGGGCGACCGCCTCGACGAGGTCCAGCGCTTTGTCCACGGCCGTACGCGGCGCTTGCGGCATCGAATCCCTTCCGGCTCTGGGGCGAGAACGATCCGGCGGGGCGTATGCACCGCCTGTTCACCGCCGGAGTCCGGAGGTAGGGTACCGCTTGTTTTGTTCAGCGAGAGAGTTGTTACCCAGAGCGCAACAACGGAAGGTTCATGATGAGCGAGAGTGCCGGAGCGGCGACGCCGTACGCGCCCCCGGAGCAGGGCCCGAGGGTCGTCTACCGGGGCGTCACCCTCTTCGACGGAACCGGCACCCCGCCCCGCCCCGGCACGTCGATCGTCGTGGACGGCTCCGTGATCCGGGCGGTCGTCGACGACGAGGAAGCCGAGGCCTTCACCGAGGGCGCCGAAGTCGTCGATCTGACCGGCCACTTCGTCACCCCCGGACTCGTCGACGCCCACCAGCACCTCGCCACCCCGCCCGACCGCCCGGCCGCCGAGGCCGTACTGCGCCGGCTCGTGCACAGCGGCGTCGCCGCCATTCGGGACATGGCCGATGACCTCCGTCAGATCGGCGACCTCGCCCGGGCGACCCGCGTGGGCGAGATCGCCGGCCCCGACATCCACTACGCGGCCCTCATGGCCGGCCCCGGCTTCTTCGACGACCCCCGCACCCATCAGGTCACCCAGGGCGCGGCGCCCGGCGAGGTGCCCTGGATGCAGGCCGTCACCGACGCGACCGACCTGCCGCTCGCGGTCGCGATGGCCCGCGGCACCTTCGCGGCCGCCATCAAGGTCTACGCCGACCTCGACGCGACCCACGTCGCCGCCATCACCGCCGAGGCGCACCGTCAGGGCATCCCGGTCTGGGCGCACGCCGCCGTGTTCCCCGCGACGCCGGGCGAGGTCGTCGAGGCCGGTGTGGACGCCGTCTCGCATGTCACCCTCCTCGCGCATGAGGCGGCGACGGCGCCGCTGACGTCGTACAAGGACAAGCCGCCCGTCGACCACGCCGGTCTCGTCACCGGCGAGGACGAGCGGCTGGAGAAGCTGTTCGCCCGCATGCGCGAGCAGGGCGTCGTGCTGGACGCGACCGCGGGGCTGTACGCGTCCAGCGAGTTCGCGAGCGACGATCCCGAGGTGGTCGAACGAGCGGCCCGCAACACCGAGTTGGCGATCGCCTTGACGGCACAGGCCCACCGCGCCGGCGTCGAGCTGGCCACCGGCACCGACTACGAGACCCCGCCCGAGGAGCCCTTCCCCGCCCTGTACGAGGAACTCGCCTTCCTGGTACGGCGATGCGGCATCCCGGCCTCGGACGTCCTGCGGTCGGCGACCCTCGTCGGCGCCCGCAGCGCCGGGGCCGGCGATCTCACCGGCAGCGTCGAGCCGGGGAAGCTGGCCGACCTCGCGGTCTTCGCGCGCGACCCGCTGGCGGACATCGACGACCTGCGCACGATCACCCTGACCGTCAAGCGGGGGCGCCGCTTCCCGCGCTCCGCCTACCGACCCCGGGAGAACCGTTGACCGGCACGCCGATGATCGTCAACGCGCTCGGCCAGCTCGACAACCCGAACGCCGAGCGGTCGCGGGCCGCCGCCGGTGAACTGAATCAGACCAGCGAACAGTTCACCCTCGACGCCCGCACCCTGTCCGAGGCCCGCGCCTCCGGCCTGACCGCCGTCAACATCACCCTCGGGTACGTCATGGGCGACCTGCCGCCCTACGAGCACACCCTGCACGAGATCGACGTCTGGGACCGCCTCGTCGCGGGTCACCCCGACGACCTCCTGAAGGTGACCACGGTCGCCGACATCGACACGGCCGCGCGGGAAGGCCGTACCGGCGTCATCTACGGCTTCCAGAACGCCGAGGCCGTGGGAGACGACGCCGGCCGTGTCGCGACCTTCGCCGAACGCGGGGTGCGGGTCGTGCAGTTGACGTACAACCAGGCCAACCACCTGGGCGGCGGCTCGATGGCACCGGCCGACACCGCGCTGACCGGCTTCGGCCGTGAGGTGATCGACGCCCTCAACGACCACCACCTCATGGTCGACCTCTCGCACAGCGGCGAGCGCACCTGCCTGGAGGCGGCGCGGCACTCGCGCGTCCCCGTCTCGGTCAACCACACCGGGTGCCGGGCCCTGACCGACCTGCCGCGCAACAAGACCGACGAGGAACTGCGTCTGGTCGCCTCCCGGGGCGGGTTCGTCGGCATCTACTTCATGCCGTTCCTCAACCCGACCGGGCACGCGCGCGCCGCGGACGTGGTCGAGCACATCGCGCACGCGGTCGACGTCTGCGGTGACGACCACGTCGGCATCGGGACCGACGGACCGGTCACCGCCATCGACGACCTCGACGCCTACCGGGCCCACCTGGCGGAGCACGTCGCCCGGCGTCAGGAGGCAGGGGTCTCCGCCGCGGGCGAGCGGGCGGACACCTCCCCCTTCGTGGTGGATCTGCGGGGCGTGGATCAGTTCCGTGAGCTGATGCGGCTGCTGGAGCGGCGCGGATTCTCCTCGGAGCGCATCGAGAAGATCATGGGCCGCAACTTCGTCGACTACGCGGCCCGCGTCTGGAAGGCGTGAAGGCTCTCAGCGCTTCCTCGGCAGCAGGTCGTCGAGCCGTGTCCCGCCCGCCCAGCGTTCCAGCGCCGGGCTGTCCAGCAGGACGGTCGTGCCGTCGCGCTGCGCCCAGCGGATGTCGCGGGCCTGGAAGGTGCCCCGGTGCACTATCAGGTGGACCAGCGGGTCCGGACCCCCGCGGTGGGCGTGCGGGTGCGGCAGATCCTCGTCGGGCAGGGGTTCCGCCACCGGCCGGAAGGCCACGTCGAGCCGGCGGCCGTCCGGATGGCGGGCGCACAGGCGCGGCCGGTCCGGCGCCGGTAACAGCCGTACCTTCCACTGGTCCCGGCGCAGCATCCGCGCCACCGCCAGCGCCAGGCCCTGGATGTCCAGTTCGAACAGCTCCTGCGGGGTGTAGTGGCCGCTGCGGCGCCGGGCGCCCGGGCGGCGCCGCCTGAGCCCGATCGCGAGCACGACGCCCAGCACGAGGACACCGACTACGGGAACGACGATCCCGGCGGCCCGGGACCCCAGGACCAGGACGGCCACGACCGCGCACACCACCGCCGCCAGGACCACGAACCCGGGCAGCACATCCCGGAACCTGGGCCCGTAGCGGCCCTGCCTGCGCAGCCGACGTACCGTGTCCCGTTTCCCATGACGCTGATCCCCACCGTGATGCCCACCGCGCTCCCCACCGTGATCGGACGTCCATGACGGGCGTGCCACAGTGTCAGCCCCCCTGCGTCTGCCTACGCGGACTCCGGAGAACTACCCAGCGGGCCGAACGAATGCTCGACCGACGATGGAGAACCGGCCAAGCGGCGGGGCGCACGGATGCACCGGACGGCGCAGAGCCCGAAGGAAGCGAAACGGCACGCCTGTGACATGGATCATGGCGGCCGGGGCGGGATCTTGGAATGTCCGGGACCGTGCCACTGCTGTAGCCGTTACGGGCTTTCCATGCCCTGGGGGCGCCGGGCGACGATGCCAGGCACGACGGATCACCAGTAGACCGAGGCCGCGCCCCCGCACGCCCTCCCGCTCGCCGCCCCTGAAAGGTTGTCCTGCGCCATGCCGCTGGCTCTCCTGGCCCTGGCTGTTGTCGCTTTCGGCATCGGCACCACCGAGTTCGCCACGATGGGACTGCTGCCCCAGATCGCCGACGGGATAGATGTGTCGGTGCCCCAGGCGGGCAACATCGTCTCCGCGTACGCGCTCGGTGTCGTCGTCGGTGCCCCGGTCTTGACCGGTATCGGCGCGCGCGTCCCGCACAAGCGGCTGCTGCTGCTCTTGTCCGGCCTGTTCGTCATCGGCAACGTCGCATCGGCGCTCGCCCCCAACTTCGGGCTCCTCTTCGCCGCCCGCTTCCTGGCCGGTCTGCCGCACGGAGCGCTGTTCGGCGTCGGCGCGGTCGTCGCCTCCCGCCTGGTCGCCCCCGACCGTGCCGCACGCGCGGTGTCGAAGATGTTCCTCGGCCTGACCATCGCCAACATCGTCGGCGTCCCCGCCGGTACCGCCCTCGGCCAGCAACTGGGCTGGCGGTCCGCGTACGTCGCGGTCGCCGTCATCGGTCTCGTCGCCCTCGCCGCGCTGGCCGTCTTCGTGCCCCACCAGCCCCGCGGTCAGCAGTCCGGCGTCCGCCACGAACTGCGGGCGATGGGCAACAAGCAGGTCATGATCGGCCTGGCCACGGCGGTCGTGGGCTTCGGCGGCTTCTTCGCCGTCTACAGCTACCTGGTGCCGATGCTGACCAACATCACGGGCCTCTCCGACTCCTCGACCACCCTGGTCCTCGCCCTCTACGGCGTCGGCATGACCCTCGGCACACTGATCGCCGGCCCGCTCACGGACCGCGCCCTGCGCCCGACTCTGTACGCGGGCCTCGCCCTGCTGTCCTCGGCGCTGGTGGCGTTCTACTTCACCGTCCACAGCACCGTGCCCGCCCTGGTGACGATCACCTTCATCGGCGCGATGGGCGCCCTGATCACGACGCCGGTCCAGATCCTGCTGATGGCCAAGGCGAAGGACGCCCCCACCATGGCCGCGGCCTCCAACCACTCCGCCTTCAACCTGGCCAACGCGGGCGGCGCCTGGCTCGGCGGCCTCGCCATCTCGGCGGGCTGGGGCTGGGCCTCACCCGTCCTGGTCGGCGCGGCCCTCGGCGTGGCGGGCCTGGGCCTGGCGTTCATGGGCGGCCTCCTGGACCGCGACGGCAGCGGCTCCGAGGTCATCGCGACGTCGGGCGCGCAGCAGGAGCAGGTGACGGCCGCCCAGTAACAGCGCCGCTCGCTGGCTAGAGGCGTACAGGCGGCCGGGCGGCTCAGTCCCAGAGCGGATACGACACGGTCGGCGCGAACCGCTCCGGGCGGCTCGCCGTGTAGGTGAGCGTGATCCGGGAGTAGTGCGAGAGCTGCGGCCGCTTCTTCCACGGGCGCGGATGATCGAGCCGTACGGTCACCGGGTACGCGTGGAAGCGGCCCGCCGCGCAGTACGGCGTGCAGTCGTTGACCCAGTTCACGCCCTCGGCCCGCGCCGCGTCCGCACCCCACCGCGACCACTGGAGCGAGGCCAGGCGGCTGTTTCCGTCGCCGCAGGCGAGCATGAACTCGGTCGGACGGACCTGTGGGTGCCACAGGCAGTCGACGAGAACCGGCTGAGCGACCTGGGCGACCTGCTCGACGGCCACCGGGCCCGACCGGTTCGCGGACGGTGTACCGGCGGCGGTGGCGAGGGCGGCGACCCCGCAGAGCGCGATCGCCGTCGTCAGTACACGTATCCGCATGACCGTTCCCCGCTGCCGCTCGCCGCCGGATGTCCCGGTTCCGACGCTACGACCGGTGACCGGTGGGCACCACTCGGACGGAGCAGCACGGCGCCGGCCGACCATGATCACCACGCAACCCGTGCGGTCCCTCGGGCGCGCCGGTCGTCACGGTCATGGGTTCCGGACGGCGTGCAGGAGCGCGGCGCCCAGCGGCAGATCATGGCGGGCCGTCACAGTGAAGCCGGCTTGCGCCAGCAGATGCTCGTAGTGCTGGGCGGTCCGCTCCCTGCCGCCCACGTTGCAGAGCATGTGGACGTCCCACGCCACCGCGGGCGACGGCGCCCCCTCCTCGTGGGGCAACAGCCGCTCCACGACGAGGAGTTCGGCGCCCGGCCGCATCGCCTGCGCGCACCGCCCCAGGATGGTCAGGCACCGTTCGTCGTCCCAGTCGTGCAGCACCCGGGAGAGCAGATAGACGTCCCCGCCCTCCGGTACGGCCGTGGTGAAGTCCCCGGCGACGAAGGAGCAGCGCTCGTCCAGTCCCGCCGTGGCCAGTTCCTTGCGCGCCGCCTCCAACGCCTCGGGCCGCTCCAGCAGCACGCCCTCCAGATGCCCATGGGCGCGCAGGACCCGGCTGAGCAGGGCGCCGTTCCCGCCGGCTACGTCGACCACGCGCCGCGCGGCGGAGAAGTCCACCACATCCGGTACCGGCGTGAACATGTCCGCGCTCGCGGCCATCGCCCGGTGGAACAGGTCGCCCAGTTCGGGCCGTTGGGCGAAGTGCGCGAAGTGATGCTGCCCGTGGCGGTGGGCGAAGGCCTCGCGTCCGGTGCGCACGGAGTACGTCAGGTCGGCGAAGGAGTCGTAGAACGGGCCGCCGTACAGCAGTGCCAGCGGCTGGAGGGAGAACTCGGTGGCGGTGCACAGGGGTTGGCCGAGCGCGGTGAGGTGGTACGTGTCCTCGGCGCAGGTCAGCAGGCCCAGCGCGCTGAGATAGCGCAGCAGCCGCCGCAGCGCGTCCGGGTCCGTGCCCGTGAGCTCGGCGAGGTCGTCGGCGCCGAGCCCGGGCCGGTCGGTGAGGTGGTCGGCGATGCGGAGTTCGGCCATGGTGGCGACGGCCTGGGTGGCCCAGGCGCCGGTCATGACGCCGAGCAGGGAGAGCGCGGGGTCGGGGATCGGCTCGTGGCGGCCGGGCAGCCGGAGTTCGAAGCGGCGGTGCCGGCGGGTGCGGAAGTACAGGACGGTGACGTTCTCGTGGCCGTTGTACCCGCCGCCGTCCGGCACCGCCCCGCCCCGTTCCGTCAGCAGCGTCCGCAGCCCGGCCGGGACCACCGTCCCCGGCGAGGTGAGGGCGAAGGCGTGATGCGCCTCGTGCTCGTGGACGCGCTCCTCGTCGGCGACGCTCTGCATGGGGGAGCCGGGCGGCACGGGCAGCGCGAAGATCTCCACGCTCCGCCCGTCGACGGGGACGTGCACGATGGCGACCGGGGTGTCACCGACGAGCGAGCCGTGGCGACGCATCAGCCGCTCGCGGACCACCACGCTCGGTGTGACGGGCCCCGGCGCGAACCCGTGTCCGCGCAGGTCCTCGCACAGCCCGTCGAGGGTGGCGGGGAAGACGAGCACGGCGGTGTGGTCGAACACGAGATGACGGCAGACATCGGCGCGCTCCTGGGCCGTGAGTCCGGGCAGCAGGTCGGCGAGGACCTTCTCGGTGTCGAGGTCGCGAATCTGAGCGGCCGCGCGGTCGATCCGTTCCAGGTCGGATGCGTGCAGGCAGGCCTGAGCGACAGGGAGGTTCATGAAAGGGGGTTCCCGATGATGGTGGGGGCAGGACGGGGACGTGCGGGTCCCCGGGATGCAGAGGAGCTGGGGGTAGTGGATCTGCCGCAGGGGGCGGTCAGATGCCGGTGTAGTTCTCGGCGAAGAAGTCCTGATGGGCGCGGGAGTCGCGCAGACTGTCCAGCCGGGCGTACTGGAGCGCCCGCCCGTAGCCGGCCTCGGCGCCGTCGCCGGCCGGGCCGTGCAGGAGCCCGCTCATCCAGTGCGAGAACTCATGAGCACGCCACACGCGCGGCAGACAACTGGCCGTGTAGCGGGCGAAGCCGCTGTCGTCTCCAGTGGTCAGCGCCCGGTGCAGCGCTTCGGCGAGCAGTTCGGCCTGGAGGACGGCGAGGTTGGCGCCCTTGGCCGCCGACGGGCTGATGAGCCCGGCGGCGTCACCGGCCAGCCACAGCTGTCCGGCGCCCGGCCTCTCCAGTACGTCGGAGCGCAGGTCGACGACGGCCTTCTCCAGGACCGGGCCCTGCTTGAGGGGGCCGAACTCGCCGGTCCGCATGCGTGTGGCCAGCTCGCTCCAGACGCGATCCTCGCTCCAGTCCGCGGAATCGGTTCCTCTCGGGCACTGGAGGTAGTACCGGGTGACGGACTCGGTACGGGCCATGTGCCCGGCGAATCCCCGCTCGTGGAGGGCGTATCCCACGGCCGCCATGCTGGGCGGGGCCTCGACCAGCACCGCCAGCCAGGACACTCCGTGATCCCACCGGTCCACCCGCGTCCCCCGGGCGGTCAGCGCCCGGCGTGCTACGCCCCGGTGCCCGTCGCAGCCGGCGACATACCGTCCCGTCACCTCCGCGCCGCCCCGCACCCGCACCCGGCCCCGCACGATCTCCTCGGCCTCGGCCTCGAACCGCAGGTCACCGCCCCGCCGCAGATACTCGGCCACCAGGTCCCGCACCAGCTCCTGCTGGGGATAGACGGTGTGCACCTCACCCTGGCCGAGCTTCCCGTAGTCCAGGGTGAACTCCCCGCGGTCGCTACGGAACAGACAGGTCCGGTGCGTCCGCCCCCGGGCCCGCACACCGGCGGCCAGCCCGTGGTCGGCCAGCACCCGTACGGAGTGCGCGGCGAGGAAGCCCGCCCTGGCCCGCCCCTCCACGGCCGCACGGCTGCGCCGCTCCAGGATCACGCAGTCGACGCCTCGGTCGAGCAGCAGATTCCCCAGGACCAGCCCCGCCGGGCCGGCTCCGAGGATGACCACTGCGACCTGTTCCCCCGAGTGGAACCGTTTCTTCATACCCGCCTCTGGAGTGCTGCACTTGATCAAGGGGTTTCATATCACCCCCATCTGGGGCGTAGGTAACCGAAATTGATCAATTGGGCCGCACGGGTGACTGCGGGATGATCCGGCGTCAAAAGGCGTTGTGAGAGGCCGTGTTCGGGTGGGGCGGGGCGCACGCGTGCCCCTGCACTCGGATGCCCCCTGTGGGCGGGCACAGCCCCTGTGGGCGTCAGCGGCTCTTGCGCACCCGGGCCGCCGCGCGGGCTTCCGCCGCCTTGCGGGCCTCGGCGGACTTGCGGGACTCCTTCGCGGGGCGGCCCGTACGGTTGCCGAGGCCGCGGAAGGGGATGTTGCCGGTGCTGGACCTCGTCGCGGTCGGCGGCCGCTTCGCACCGGTGATGGCGGTCAACTGCGCCTCGCCGGAGCGCACTTGGGTGACCGTCGGGCGGATGCCGGCGTCGGACATCATGCGGTTGACGTCCCGCCGCTGGTTGGGGGTGACGAGGGTGACCACGGTCCCGGACTCCCCGGCGCGGGCCGTGCGTCCGCCCCGGTGCACGTAGTCCTTGGCGTCGGTGGGCGGATCGACGTTGACGACGAGGTCGAGTGTGTCGATGTGAATGCCCCGCGCGGCCACGTTGGTGGCGACCAGCACGGTGATCTCGCCGTCCTTGAACTGGCCCAGCGTGTGGGTGCGTTGAGGCTGCGACTTCCCGCTGTGCAGGGCGCCGGCGCGGACGCCGCTGGCCCGCAGGTGGCGGGTGAACTGGTCCACGCCGGCCTTGGTGTCCAGGAACATCAGCACCCGGCCGTCCCGCGCGGCGATCTCGGTCGCGGTCGCGTACTTGTCGGCGGGATGGATGTTCAGCACATGGTGTTCCATCGTGGTGACCGAGCCCGCCGCCGGGTCGACGGACGCGAGCACCGGATCGTGCAGGTACGTCTTCACCAGCTGGTCGACGTTGCGGTCGAGCGTGGCCGAGAACAGCAGCCGCTGCCCGTCGGGGCGCACCTGGTCCAGGATCTCCGTCACCTGTGGCAGGAACCCCAGGTCGCACATCTGGTCCGCCTCGTCCAGCACCGTGATCCGCACCTGGTCGAGGCGGCAGTCCCGGCGTGACACCAGGTCGGTCAGCCGCCCGGGCGTGGCGACGAGCACCTCGGTCCCGGTGCGCAGCGCCGCCTGCTGCCGGTTGATCGACAGTCCGCCGACCGCTGTGGCCAGGCGCAGGTTCAGGGTCCGCGCGTAGGGCTCCAGCGCGTCGCTCACCTGCTGGGCGAGTTCCCGGGTCGGCACCAGGACCAGCGCGAGTGGCCGCTTCGACTCCGCCCGCGTGCCGGCGATCCGGGCGAGGAGCGCCAGCCCGAAGGCCAGCGTCTTGCCGGAGCCGGTCCGGGCGCGGCCGAGGACGTCATGGCCGGCCAGCGCGTTGGGCAGGGTGGCGGCCTGGATGGGGAAGGGCTCGGTCACTCCCAGGTCGGTCATCGTCGCCACGAGCTTCGCCGGCAGTCCGAGCGCGTCGAAGGAAGCGGCGGCGGGCAGGCCCGGGGACCGCGTCTGAGGCGTCCGGGGAGTCTGCGGTGCACCGGCAGCGGCAGATCCGGAGTCCGACGGCTTCGCGTTCATGGGGGGACCCTCCTGAGGTGGCGCCCCGGAATGGTCCGGGGCCCGTACCCTCCGGTACGGGCCCCGGTGAAGTCGAAGCGTGGGGTCATTTTATCAGCGGACGCCCGTCCGCCCCGCTGCCCGCAGCCCCGGGCCCCCGGCTCCGCCCCCTGCGCCGGACGCGTCACGCCTCGCCCAGCAGCACCCGGACCGACTCCCACGCCATCCCCGCCACCGTCCGCAGCGCCTCGGTCGACGCGCCGTCCCGGGCCCGGTGCGACATGCCCTGGACCACCACCCCGGCGAACTCGGCCACTGCGCGCGCGTCGGTGGCAGCCGGGAGGAGCCCCGCCTCGACGTCGGCTCTGATGCGGGCCTCCAGGCGGTCGATGTTGGCGTTGCGCAGGTCGCGGAGGCGGTCGGCGACCTGCTGGGCGGCGTCGGAGACGCGGGTGGCGGAGCCGATGATCAGGCAGCCGCCGGGGCCGTCGGCGAGCGTGTAGGTGTCGGCCGCCTCGTGCAGCAGACGCCGGATCAGGGCGGGGGAGCGGTCCTCCTCGTCGAAGGCGCGCTGCATGAAGCTGCCTCTGCCGTTGTTGTAGTAGTCGACGGCGGCGTAGAAGAGCCCCTCCTTGCTGCCGAAGGCCGCGTAGAGGCTCGGAGCGTTGATCCCCATGTCCCGCGTGAGGGTGGCCACCGAGGCGCCGTCGTAGCCGTGCCGCCAGAAGGCGAGCATGGCCTTCTCCAGGGCGTCGTCGAGATCGAACTTACGGCCCTGGCCGCGTACGCCTGCCATGTGGTGCTCCCACGTCGTCGTTGAGCGAGCTCGGTCGCGTGCGTCGGCCGGAGGCGCGACGTCACGTCAGTGTGATCCATTATTCATGTAGCGATCGCTAAACGAATGATATGGTCGCCAGGCCCGTGAACGGAACCGCTGCGCCCACCATGCGTGGTTCCTCCCGCACTTCGGTGCGGCGCGGCGCGGCGACAGCGCGGTCGCGGCCATGACCCATCACGCCTGCACACCGTGAGGACTTCCTGTGCGTATAAGTGCCCCTTACACCGATGGCTTATCCCGCCGACACTCCACCTCGCCGTCCTGGACCGTCGAGGCCGTCAAGCAGGTCCGCTACCACGTCGTCGAGGCATCGGGCCTGTTCGACCCGGACAGCACCCAGCTGCTGTCCGGCTGCCCGGACGCCCCGCTGAGCTCCGGCGACCGCCGGCTCGTCGTGATCGACTCGACCGTTCACGCGCTCCACGGGGAGCGCATCAGCCGCTGGTTCGACCACCACGGCATCACCGTCACCCTCCTCCCGGTGCGCGCGGACGAGAGCGTCAAGCGGCTCAGTCTGGTGACCGACGTGGTCGACGCGATGAACGACTTCGGTATCGATCGCAGGCGCGAACCGGTGATCGCGATCGGTGGCGGCGTCCTCCTCGACGTCGTCGGACTCGCCGCCAGCCTGTACCGGCGCGGCACCCCCTACATACGCGTCCCCACCACGCTGGTGGGCCTGGTCGACGCCGGGGTCGGCGTGAAGACCGGGATCAACTACGGCCAGGGCAAGAACCGGCTCGGCACCTACGCCCCCGCCGTGGCGACCTTCGTGGACCGCTCCTTCCTGAGCACCCTCGACGCCCGCCACCTCTCCAACGGGCTGGCGGAGATCCTCAAGATGGCGCTGATCAAGTCGGCGGAACTTTTCGCGCTCCTGGAGGACTTCGGCCCGCGGCTCATCGAGGACCGCTTCCAGGGCAGCACCCCCGAACTGGAGACGGCCGCCCGCCGGATCGTCTCCGAGGCCATCCACCTGATGCTGGAAGAACTCCAGCCCAACCTGTGGGAACAGTGCCTGGAACGCTGCGTCGACTACGGGCACACCTTCAGCCCCACCATCGAGATGGAGGCGCTGCCGGAGCTGCTGCACGGTGAGGCGGTCACCGTCGACATGGCGCTGACCACCGTGATGGGACGGCTGCGCGGCGATGTCAGCGAGCACCAGGCCCAGCGCGTCCTGACCCTGATGGACCGGCTGGGACTGCCGCTGTGGACCGAGGTGCTGGCCCGCCCGGGCATCCTGGACGGCGCGCTCGCCGACACCGTGCGCCACCGCGACGGACAGCAGCGGCTGCCGCTGCCGGTCGGCATCGGCCACCACCGCTTCGTCAACGACGTCACCCCCGAGGAACTCGACACCGCCCTCAAGGAACTCGACATCGCGCGCCGGCGCACCGGCCAGGACTTCGCACCGGCCGCCGGACTCGTCCGGGCAGGTGAGGCAGCGTGAAGTGGGACAGCCTCTACATCGAGGGCTTCGGCTCCTATCTGCCCGAAGAGCGCGAGCACGCCGCCGAGATGGTGGCCAGTGGCCGCTACAGCCAGGTCGAACACCGCAAGACCGGGCAGATCTCCGCCGCCGTGGCCCGGCCCGAACGGGGCGAGACCGCACCCGAGATGGCCGTGTCCGCCGGACGCGCCGCGCTCGCGGACGCCGGCACCGACCCCGCCGACATCGATGTCCTGGTCCACGCCGTGGTGCTGCACAACGGCCTGGAGGGCTGGAACTGCGGCGCCTATCTGCAGAGCGAGCTCGGCATAGAGGAATGCGTGCCGATCGAGATACGCACCGCCTGCGCGGGCGCCGTCGTCGGCATGGAACTCGTCGGCCGCTGGTGCGCGGGCTCCGGCAAGGGCATGGTCACCGCCTCCGACGCCTGGCAGCTGCCGCTCTTCGACCGCTGGTCCTCCGACAGCGGACTGGTCTACGGCGACGGCGCGGGCGCCCTGATCCTCGGTCACCGGGGCGGCCCCTTCCGGGTGCTGTCCACCTCCGTCGTCAGCGACCCACTGCTGGAGCGGATGCACCGCGGCGACGACTCGATGGCGATGCCGTACTACGGCTCCGGCGCCCCCATCGACCTGCGCCGACGGGTCGCGGCCTTCGCCGAGGCCCGCAGCACCGAGGAGTTCTGGACCCGCAACACCGCCGCCCTGTCCCGCTGCGCGGAGACCGCCCTCGCCGACGCCGGCACCGCGCACGCCGACATCGCCCACTGGCTGGTGCCCAACTTCGGCAAGGTCCTGCTGCGCAAGCAGTGCTTCGGCCCGCTGAAGATCGACGCCGCTCAGACGCTCGCCGCACGCGGCTGGGAGATCGGGCACACCGGCGCCGCCGACCCGGTCGTGGGCCTGGACCTGCTGCGCCGCTCCGGTGCCCTCACCCCGGGCGACCGGCTGCTGCTCACCGGCATAGGGGTCGGCTTCACCTGGGGCTGCGCCGTCGTGGAGTACACCGGCGAGCCCGCACCCACCACCGACACCAACGAGAAGAAGGGGAGCGTCCGTTGACCGCCACCACCCGCACCGAGACACCGCCATCCACCGTGGGGACGGGCGCCAACGCCGCCGTCCTGTGGATGCTGCTCGCCGTCTTCGGCGTCGGCACCGTCGAATACCTCGTCGCCGGCGTCCTGCCGGACATCGCGGGCGACGTGAATGTCTCCGACGCCACCGCCGGCCTCCTGGTGACCGTCTACGCGGTCACCGTGATGATCGGCGGCCCGCTGCTCACCATCGTCACCACCCGGGTGCCGCGCACCGCCCTGATCATCGGCTCCATGGCGGTCTTCGTCATCGGCACCCTCGGCACGGCGCTGGCCGACAACTTCGCGCTGCTGGTCGTCTTCCGGATCGTCACCGCGCTGCCGCACGCCACCTTCTTCGCCCTCTGCCTGGTCCTCGCCACCTCGCTGGTGCCGCCGGAGTTCCAGGGCCGGGTGATCGCCCGGGTCTCCCTCGGCCTGAACCTGGCCACCGTCCTCGGCGTGCCGCTGGGCACCCTGATCGGCGGCGAGTTCGGCTGGCGGACCTCCTTCGTGGTGGTCGCGGTCTTCCAGACCCTGGTCACCGTGGGCCTCGTCGCCGTCACCCGGAACGCCCCCGCCCGCCCCGCCGGGTCGATCTCCGCCGAACTCACCGTGTTCACCCGCCCCTCGGTGTGGGCGGCGCTCACTCTGACCGCGCTCAGCCAGGCGGCCCTGTTCGTCGTCTTCACCTACATCGCGCCCTACCTGCGCGACTACACCGGCTTCTCGTCCGGCCACGTCACCCTGCTCCTCTTCGTCTTCGGCCTGGGCTCGGTGCTCGGCAACCAGCTCGGCGGACACTTCGCCGACCGCTCCATCGACCGCACCCTGCTCGTCGCGCTGGGCGCGCTCACCGTGGCGCTCGGCCTGCTGGCCCTGTTCGGATCGAGCACCTGGTTCACCGCGCCCTGGCTCTTCGTCCTCGGTGCCGCGGGCTTCTCGATCATCCCGCCGCTCGCCTCGAAGCTGATCACCGCGGCGAGCGAGGCCCCCAACCTCGCGGCCACGGTCAACATCGCCGGCTTCCAGCTCGCCAACGCCGCCGGCGCCTGGATCGGCTCCGCCACCCTCTCCCTGGGCGCCTCGCTCGCCTCGCTGCCCGCCGTCGGCGCCGCCCTCGCGCTGGCGGCCGTCCTCGCCCTCGCCCTGGGCACCCGCCGCACCCGTACGGCGGGGGAGGGCCGTTGATGCGGGCCGCCGTCATAGACAAACCCCACAGCGCGACCCTGGTGGAGACCGTCCGCCCGACCCCCGGCCCCGGCCAGGTCCTGGTCAGGATCGCCTACGTCGGCCTGTGCGGCAGCGACCTGGAACTCCTCCACGGCACCTCCCCCTACCTCGCCGACGGACGGGCCGCCTTCCCGCACCGCTTCGGCCACGAATGGGCGGGCACCGTCGAGGAGTTCGGCACCGGCGTCACCGGACTGCGCCACGGCGAGGTGGTCACCGGCTCCACCATGATCCCCTGCCAGTCCTGCCGCTCCTGCGCCAACGGACACCGCAACCTCTGCACCGAACTGCGCGAGGTCGGCCTGTACGGCTGGACGGGCGCCGCCGCCGAGTACCTGGTGATGCCCCGGCACGCCCTGGTCCCCTTCGGCCCCGGCACCGAGCGGCCGCGCCCGGCCCACGTCCTGGTCGAACCCCTGGTCACCGTCCTGGAGGCGGTCCGCGCGGCCGAACTCCGCCCCGGTGACCAGGTCCTGGTCATCGGCGCGGGCACCATGGGCAGCCTCGCCGCCGCCGTACTCGCCCGCTACCCGGTGACCGTCGACATCGCCGAACCCGGCAGCGTCGGCCACCTCCCACCGGGCAGCTACCGCGACCACGTCCCGCGTACGGCCGACGCCCCCACCGGCTACGACCTCGTCCTGGAGTGCTCCGGCGCCCCCGGCACCCTCACCGCCGCCCTGGACCGGCTGCGCCCCGGCGGGCTGTGTCTCCTGGTCGGCGTCGCCGCCCGGACCGAGACCGTCGACCCCGGGCGGATCACCCTCGACGGTCTGCGCATCTCCGGCGTCCGGCACGGCGTGGACCACTACGCGCGGGCCGTCGCACTGGTCGACGAACTCGCCGCGGACCTCGTCGACCAGGTGATACCGCTCGCCGAGGTCGCCCGCGCCTTCGACGTGCTCCAGCACGGGCGGACGCGGCCGAAGGTGGTGCTGAGCCTTGTCTGACCGCCGGCCCGCCGTCGACCTCCACACCACCCTCATCACCGGCGCCAGCAGCGGCATCGGCCGGGCCACCGCCCGGGCGCTCGCCCGCCCCGGCCACCGCCTCCTCCTCGGCTACGCCACCGGCGAGGACCGGATCCGCCGGATCGCAGAGGAACTGGCGGACACCAGCGGCGCCGAGGTCGTGCCGGTCCGGGCCGATCTCCGCGATCCGGAGGCCGCCGTCGACAGCTGCATGGCCGCGGTGGAGCGAGCCGGGCGCATCGACTGCCTGGTCAACAACGCCGGCATCAACGACCGCAGCGCCGCCGACGCCCTCGAACTCAAGCGCGCCGACGAGGTGTTCGCGGTCAACGCCCTGGCCCCCATGGCGCTCGCGTCCGCGGTGGGCCACCACATGATCAGGGCCGGCGTCCGGGGCAGCATCGTCAACGTCACCTCCGTCCATGAGACCGTGCCCATCACGGGCGGCGCCCTCTACTGCGCCAGCAAGGCCGCCCTCGGCATGGTCACCAAGGTGCTCGCGCTGGAGTTCGGGCGACACGGCATCAGGGTCAACTCCGTGGCCCCCGGCGAGACCGCCACCGCCATGAACGGCGTCCACGACGAGGACACCTACCGCGAGATATCCCGCCCCGACATCCCGCTCGGACGCCCGGCCGGAGCCGAGGAGATCGCCTCGCTCATCGCCTATCTCGCCGGGCCCCACTCCGGCTACCTCACCGGCGCCTCCGTCCTCGCCGACGGCGGACTCGCCCTGACCGCGGCGGAGGCCAACGCCCGCCACGCCTTCACCACCGTGCCCGCAAGCCCGAGGGAGAACCCACCCGCATGAAAGCCGTCACCTTCCAGCACACCGGAGACCCGGACGTCCTCACCTTCGCCGAGGTGCCCGAACTGCCCGTCGGACCGCACGACATCCGCGTCACCGTCACCGCGGCCGCCGTGAACCCGGTCGACCTCAAGACCCGCTCCGGCTTCCTCGACCTGAACCTGACCTACCCGTCCGTCCCCGGCTGGGACGTCTGCGGCGTCGTCGCCGAGACCGGCGCCGAGGTCACCCGGTTCACCGTCGGCGACCAGGCCATCGGCATGATCGCCCAGCCGTCCCACCGCTACGGCACCTACGCCGAGCAAGTCACCGCCGACGCGGGCCTGTTCGCCCACGCCCCAGCCGGACTCCCGCTGGAGGAGGCCGCCGCGCTCCCGCTCGCGGGGCTGACCGCCGTCCAGGCCCTGGCCAAGCTGACGCTGCCGCCCGGCGCCCCGGTCCTCGTGACGGGCGCCGCCGGCGCGGTCGGCCGGATCGCCGTACAACTGCTGCTGAGCGCCGGCCACCCGGTCGACGCCCTGGCCCGCCCCACCGACACCGAACCCCTGCGCGCCCTCGGTGCCGGCACCGTCCACACCCGCCCCGAGGACCTCCCGGAGGCCACGCACACGGCCGTCGTCGACACCGCGGGCGTGGCCGCCTCGATCCGATCGGTCGCCGACGGCGGCCAGTTCGTCGCCATCGACGACAACCTCCAGCCCGAGCCGGAGCGCGGCATCACCCCCGGCAAGAGCTACGTCAACGAGAACGGCGACCAGCTCCAGACCCTCAGCGACCTGATCACCACCAGCCGCCTCACGGTCCCGGTCGGCCGCCGCTACCCCCTCGCCGACGCGGCCCGCGCCCACCAGGACTTCGCCGCGGGCGGCCTGCGCGGAAAGGTCCTCCTGCTGCCGTGACCCACTCGCACCCGCCGACGCCCCCACACCCGGCCACCGGGTTACGCACCGTCGAATCGGACCCCGACCCCGAAGGAAGTCCCGCATGACCACGGCCCCGGACACCTCCCTGTCCCGCACCCCGAGCCCGCGCACCCCGGCCCACCGCATCACGGTCGCGGTGCCCGACGTGGACGTGGCAACGGCCTTCCTCGCGGAACTCGCCGGTCCCTCGACCGTCGACCGGGACGGCGCGGACGGCGTCGTCTCCTTCTCACCCGGCATCGAGGTGCGCCTCGTCCCCACCGCGGCCACCGCCACCCCCGAGACGCCGCCCCGCCTGGTCGACATCGGCACGAACCACCTCTGCCTCCGCGTCGGCGACGTCGACGCGGCCGTCGCCCACCTGGAACAGCTCCCCGGGGTCGACGTACTCGGCGACATCATCACCATCCCCGAGGGCCCGATCCGCGGAAACCGCTGGATCTACTTCCGCTCGCCCTGGGGCACCCTCTTCGAACTCCAGCAGTGGCCCGACACCCCCGGCTACGCCGACACCACTACCGAACGGCTCCACCACGGCCAGCGCCCCGCCGCCGACGCGCCGCTGCCGACCCTCCTCGGCCTGGACCACACCGGCTACAGCGTCCACGACCTCGACGCCACGATCGACCACCTGGTCACCCACCACCAGGCACGCGTCGTCCTGCGCACCGAGATCGCCGCCGACCGGGCCTTCATGCAACGCCAGTTCGGCCTCGACGTGGAAGGCACCTCCGCGATGGCCATGGTCGTCGTCGACGACGCCCTCAACCTCGAACTCTTCGAACACGGAATCCCCGACCGGCAGTCGCCGCGCGCCCTCGACCGCCTCGGCGGCAACCTGCTCGAACTCCACGCCACCCCGAAACCCGCCCCCGAAGCCCACCACGCCCCCTTCGGACTCACCCTCCCCGGACCGGTCGCCACGTGAAATTCGGCATCAACCTGCCCAACTTCGGCCCCCAGATGACCCCCGAGGGCATGCTCACCTGGACCCGCGAGGCCGAGCGGCTGGGCTTCGACACCGTCCTGGTCTCCGACCACCTCGCCCTCACCGACGACGCGCACCGCCGCTCACCCGCCCCCTTCTACGAGAGCCTCGCCACGCTCTCCTGGCTGGCCGGGCAGACCGAGAGCGTCCGGCTCGGCGCGGGCGTCCTGATCGCCTCGCACCGCCATCCGATCGCGCTCGCCCGGGCCGCCGCCACCATCGACCAGCTCAGCGGCGGCCGCCTGGTCATCGGTGTGGGCGTCGGCTGGGCCCCTCGCGCCTTCGACGTCCTGGGCGTGGAGTTCCGCAGACGCGGCCGCCTCACCGACCACACCCTGGACGTCCTGGTCGAGGCATGGACCTCCGACACCGTCACCTACCGCGGCCACCGGGTGCACACCGCACCCCGCCCCGTACAGGACCCGCACCCGCCGCTGTGGATCGGCGGCAACGGACCGCGCGCCCTGGAACGCGTCAACCGCGTCGGCACCGCCTGGCACCCGCTGCACCCCAACCGCCAACTCTGCGCCCGGGCTGCCGCGGTGCTCGCGGAGGGCAAGCAGTTCGCCCCGAGGATCTTCTTCCTCCCCACCGCCACCCCCGCCGACCCCGACTCCCGCCCCCTCGGCTACGGCACACCCGACCAGATCCGCGCCGACATCGCCTTCCTGCGCGAGCTCGGCGCCGACCACGTGATCCTCGACACCGACCCCGGCGACCAGCGTCTGCGCAGGCACTGGAAGGAAGACCTCGAACTGATCCGGCTCGCCGCACACACCCTGGAGCTCGGATGACCTCCCTCACCGCCCGTGCCCTCCTGTTCGACATGGACGGCACCCTCGTCGACTCCGCCGAGTCCATCGACCGCGTCTGGCGCGAGTTCGCCGGCCGCCACCGTCTCGACCCCGCCACCGTCCTCGCCGCGCTGCCCGGCCGCACCGCGCACGACATCGTCGCCGGGTTCCTCCCGGCGGCCGAGGTCACCGCCGAAGTCGCCTGGATCCGGGCCCGCGAGGAGGCCACCGCCGACACCGTCACCGAGATCCCCGGCGCCCGTCGGCTGCTCACCTCCCTGCCCGACCGCACCTGGGCCGTCGTCACCTCCGCCTCCCGCACCATGACCGAACGCCGCCTCACCGCCGCCGGCCTGCCCCTGCCCGCCGTCGCCGTCTGCGCCGACGACGTCCGCTCCGGCAAACCCGACCCCGAGGGCTTCCGCGCCGCCGCCCGCCTCCTCGACGTGGACATCGCCGACTGCGTCCTCTTCGAGGACTCCGCCCCGGGTCTGCTCGCCGCCCGCCGCTCCGGCGGCACCCCGGTCGCGGTCGCCGCCCTCACCACCGAACCGGCGGCGTATCGCGTCGACGACCTGACCGCCTTGACCGCCCGCCCCCAGGACGGCCGTATCCACCTGGAGATCACCCAGGCACAGACCGAACTCGCGGAGGGGATACGGCGGTGAGCACCCCGTCGGTGACCCAGGACCGCGACGACCGGCTCCGTACGCAGGTCGCCGTCGACCTCGGCGGCACCTGGCTGCGGATCCGCACCGGGCAGGGGGAGCCCGTACGGCTCCCCGCGCCCAGCATCCTCAACCGCCCCGGCGAGGACCCGGCGGTACTCCTCGACCAGCTCATCGAGAAACTGGCCGACGCCGTGCCCGCGCACGCGCGCGTGGCGATGTCCTGCGGTGCCGCCATGGACGAGGCGGAGGGCGTACTGCACGGCTCGGGCCCGCTCTGGGGCGGCGGCCCCGACCGGCCCGTCCCGCTGCGCGCCCTGCTCACAGCCCGCCGCCCGGACGTCAGTTGGCACCTGTTCAACGACGTCACCGCCGGCCTCGCGAGCTTCGTCGAACGCTTCGCCCACCCCCAGCACCGCCGTGCCGTGTACATCACGGTGAGCAGCGGCATCGCCCTGCGCACCGCCGACCTCACCGAACGCTCCGTCCCGGTCGACGCGCACGGCATGCAGGGCGAGGTCGGCCACCTCCCGGCCGTCTCCACCGCACCGGCCGCCGTCCGCGCACTGACCTGCCCCTGCGGCGGCACCGGCCACGTCGCCGCCCTGGCCGCCGGCCCCGCCCTCCCGCACGTGGCGACCGCGCTCGGCATCGAAGACCCGGAGGGCATCCGCGACAGCCTCCCCGCCAGGCTGAGGGCAGGGGAGCGGGCCGCCCGCCTCCTCCTCACCACGGTCGTGGAACCCATCGCCGAGATCGTCCGCACCCTGCGCTGCCTCGATCCCCGCATCGACCTCATCGGCATCGGCGGCGGCTACGCCGAAGGCCTCGGCGACCCCTACCGCACCGAACTGGTCCGCCAGATCAGCGAGATACGCAGTTACGCCGACCGCGACACCGGCGCCGACGAGGCCGCACAGGGTCTGCGGTTGTGCCGCCCCGGCGAGGTGGACCCGATGGCAGGCGCGGTCGCCCTCTCCCACGGGTCACTGACCATCACCAAACACTGAGACCAGCCCCCACTTGCTCCCCGGAAGGACCCCATGTCGGCCACGGCCACCCACCTCGCGATCGTCCGCCACGGCACCACCTGCCGTATCGAAGAGGTCCCCACTCCGGACCCCGGCGAGGGCGAACTCCTGCTCGCCCCCGAGCACGTGAGCCTGTGCGGCACCGACATCCAGATCCTGCGCGGCGACCGCGACGACCCGTCACCCGTCGTCGGCCATGAGGGCGCCGCCAAGGTCGTGGCCGCCGGACCCGGCGCCGACGGTTTCGCCCCCGGAGACCGGGTGGTGGTCAACCCGACCCACCCCGGCGACCCGTCCTTCCTCCTCGGCCACAACGTGCCGGGCCTCTTCCAGCAACGCGTCCTGATCGGCGCCTCGGCCGTCAGCGGCGGCCTGGTCTCGCACCTCCCCGAGGATCTCCCCGCCGCCCGCGCCACCCTCGTCGAGCCGTACGCCGTCGTCCGTTACGCCCTGTCCTGCCTGGCCGCCTCGACCCCCGACACCCTCGTCATCCACGGCGACGGCCTGACCGGCAACCTCGCCGCCCTGCTCGCGCCCCGCTTCCTGTTCCCCACGGTCCAAGTCGTCGTGGTCCACCGCACCGAGGCCGGCCTCAAGTGGACCCAGACCCACGCCCCTCACGTGCGCAGCCTCCTGGCGACCGACCCTCTGGCCCCGCAGGTGACGGGCACCGTCGCGCTCCTCGTCACCACCCACCGCGGCGGCACCGTCCCCGCCGTCGAAGCCGCCCTGACCGCACTGGGCGAACGCCTGGTCGCCGTCCACCCCTTGGGCGGCGTCCCGCCCCGCGCCACGACCCCCCTCCTTCCCGGCGTCGACCTCGACGGCGTCCGCCGCGCGGGCACCGGCGGTCCCTGGCCCCCGGCCCTCACCACCTTCACCCGCCCCGGCCTGCACGTCACCCTCAGCGGCAACCGAGGCGTCACCAACACCCAACTCCTCGCCGCCGCCGAGTCCCTGCGCACCGACGACACCGCCGACCCGCTCCTGACCCACGTCCTGCCCCTGGAGCCCGGCCTCCACCACCTCAACCGCATCATCGGAGACCGCACCCGCACCGTGGCCGGCGAACTCGTCATCCGCCTGGTCATCGACCTGGGCAACGCCCCCGTACCCCACAGCGGCGAACAGCCGTGACGACTCCGCCGCGGAGCAGGCTCAGAGCCCTCAGAGCCCGGTGACCTTCCCGCTCGCCGAGAGCTCGTAGACGAGGGTGAGCGTGCGGCGGCCGTTCGCCGGGAGGGCGATGTCCCAGCGGGCGATGCCCTCGGCGTCGACCGCGTCGGGGGCGGGGGAACAGGCCTCCTTGCGGAGCTTGACCTCGACCGCGGAGACCTCGGAGACCGGGATCCGTTCCCGGACCGCCACCACCTGCTCGCGTTCCTCGCCCGGTGCGGAGAAGCGGGACAGGTTCAGCCGGACCGTGCGTGTGACCGTGGTGCGCTGGGTCAGTGTCGCGGTGTCGCGGTGCTCCTCGACGTCGCGGAGCACCCGGTAGTCGTCGTGGCTGCCGAAGGCGAGTTCGAGGGGCGCGCCGGGAGCGGTGAAGTCCAGTGTGCCGCGCCCGATGAATCCGCCGGCGCCGACGAGGTCCACCGGGCCCGCCAGGAGCGCGTGTCCGGTCGGGTTGTCGCAGCGCACCATGTGTGTGACGAGGGGGGACAGTTCAGGGGAGCAGCTGTACTCGCTGCTCGCGGCCGTGGTGGCCACGGAGAGCGGGACCCGGTGGGCGTGACCGTCGGAGGGGACGGAGACGGGCGTGGGGGAGTGCAGGACCTGTGTGCGGCCGCCGTCGTCCACGCCGGGCAGGCCCTGCACCGGCGCCGGGCCCAGCTCCGCGATCTCCTCCTCGCGCAGCTCGACGGCGACCGTGCGGCGATCCAGGAGAGCCCGGTCCTTGAGCGCCAGCCGGTCCTCCGTGAGCCGGGGCGGTTCGGTGGACAACGCCGAACGGGCCGTCGACAACGTCAGACGTACGTCCGACCAGTCCTCGCCGGTCCGCTGCCAGACGACGGCGTCGGTCTCCAGGGTGAGCGCCTCCCCGTCGAGCACGGCCCGATAGGCGGGGCGCCACAGCGCGCAGGCGGTGAGGTGAGTCAGCCGCAGCCGGGCCGGGCCGGCTGTGTCGGCCTCGACGGTCAGCTCGACATGGGCGACCAGCTCGGCGGGACGCTGTTCGGACAGCTCGACGGCGAGTTCGGCTTCCCGGAGTTCGGCGGCGAGGGCCTTCAACCGGGCCTCCGCGGCGCGCAGTTGGTCGCCGTGGTCGTCGCGTTCCTGGTCGACTCGGTCCAGTTCGGCCGTCCAGCGCGCGGTGTCGGTCTCCCCGTGCCCGGTGCCTTCGCCGATCTCGCGCAGCAGGTCGGTGGTGAGGCGGCCGAGGAGGTCGAGGCGGGCGCGCAGCCGGTCACACCGTCGCTCCAGCGCGGACTGTTCCTCTTCGATGTCGTGAACGCGCCGCCGCAGAGCGGAGTCGTCCGCATCGGGCAGCGGCCCACGCGGCGTCCAGGTGCGGACGACGCGGGCGTCGAGGACGGTCGCCCGCTGGTCGGCGGTCAGTTCGGCGTGCAGGGTGCGGTCGACCGCCAGCGCGCTGACGGGCCCGAGACGCAGCCGCTGTACGCCGGCCCGCAGGTCGATCGCGGCGGATCGTTCGATCTGGGCGCGGTCCTCCAGGCAGGTGACGGCGGTGACGGGGAGGGGGATCGGCTCAAGGTCCGTGGACATGACGGTTCAGCTCCTGCGGTCTCCGCCGACCAGGGTCTTGGCGGCGGGGATACGGATCTCGTAGCCGCCGTGGCGGGCGGCGGTGCCCGCGGCGGGCAGGTCGACGCGCCACACGCGCGTGCCGGGGGTGAAGTGATCGGGCCCGTCGCCGTCCTGGGGCACGGTCCAGTCGGCCCGCTCCTCGATCCGGACATCGGCATCGGAGGTGACCGGCACCTGTTCGCGGACCTCGACGGTGACGGGCCGGGCGAGCCGGTTGGCCAGCTCCACGTGGACCCCGTGGTCGAGCACGGTGACGTTGCTGCGCAGCCCCGCCGTCGACTCCTTGAGGCTGGTGCGCCGGGTGACCTGGATGCCCTCCGCCGGGCCGAGCCCCATCCTGCGCACCCCGCCCGGGGCGAGCGTGGGCAGCGCGGCGGTCAGTACGAAGTCGTCGTCGACGCCGACCTCCACGGGCCCGGCCAGCAGTGCCTGGTCGGTCGCGTTGGACAACACCAGGGTCTGGTAGACGCGTTGCTCCACCGCCGGCACACACACGTACTCGGTGCGCAGACCGACCGGGATCTCGGTGACGGTGACGGTGCGCCAGGTGCCGTCCGAGGGAACGTCGACGCGGGCGACGGCGTCGTAACGGTGGTCGAAGGACCCCGCCGACTCCCGCGGCCGCACGGCGTGACCGGGCAACGGCAGCGAGGCCACCGCCTCGGCCCGTCGCCGGTGTTCCACCGCGACCGCGTCGAAGGACGCGGCCGGGAACAGCAGCCCCCTGCGGGCGGCGGGCTCGCCGGGACCGCTGAGGACGAGACCGGCATAGTCGAGCTCGGTGCCACTGGGCCGCGGCGGACCGGCCACCGGCGCGGGAGGCGCCGAGGGAGCCGCCGAACCCCCAGGCACGGCCGGACCCATGGGCGCCGCCGGCATGACGGCCGGAGCCGCCGCGGGCGCACCGGCGAGGGAGGGCCGCCGTGGTTGCGCCCGCTGCGGCTGAGGGGCGTCGGGCATGGCTTGGAGGGCGCCGCCGGCGGCCGCGGGCAGCACAGGCGCACCGCCGTACACCGGCATGGCCGATGGAGGGGGCGGAGGCGGGGGCGGCGGGGCGGAGCCGGGCGCCGGCGGGAGCGCGGCCCCGACGGCCACGGCCTCAGCGGCCGCCGACACGGCTCTCGGCGCCGGGCGCGGGCTCGCCGCGTCATACGCGGTGAAGAGATCGGCGAGCCCGGCCGGGGGCTCCCGCCAACCGGCCGGTTCGGGGACGGCCTGTCGGCGCCCGATCCGCAGCGAGCGCAGCCGCGGCGCCTCCATACGGCGACTCAGATCGGCTGTGGCCAGGGCGATGCGCACCCCGGTCCAGTCCTCGCCGGTGCGCTGGGCCACCGAGGCGCGCAGCACGAGCGTGCCGTCGTCGTCGCCTTGGCGGTACGTCAGACGGTAGGCCGGAACCCATACGGCGCCCGGGACGGCGTACTCGATCTCCAGTCGCACCTCGCCCGACCCCGTGAGGGTGACGGCGGCGCACACGTCGGTCCGTACCGGCCCTGACGGTGTGCCGGTGGAGGCGCGCTTCCAGCGGTCGACGGCGAGGGCGACGTCGTGTTCGAGACGGCGCAGTTCCTCCTCCTGCGCGGTGAGGCGGGCGTGCAGGCCGGTCAGCCGCTCGTCGACGAAGTCCGCGAACACCAGCCACGCCTCGGCAGGGGTCGGGCGGTGCGGATCCTCGCGCTTACGGGGCGGCGGAACCGGGTGGAGGCCGGTGATCTCCCTGATCCGGTCGAGGAGCCGGTCACGCCGCCCTCGGGCGGCCTCGCACTCGTCCTCCAGCCGCTCCAAGGACTCCCGCAACCCCTCCGAAGGACCCCGGTCGGACGGCTCGGCGTCCACCTCGACCCGCACCTCGGTGACCCGCACCCCGGAGCCGTCCACGACACGGGCCCGCACGGAGGCGGGATCCACGGAACGGGGCAGCCCCGACACCAACACCCGCCCGTCGGCCGGCACATCACCCCGCGCCACCCGGCTGCACACCGCGCCCCGCGCATAGACCACGACCGCGTCGAGACTCGACTCCCATCGCGGCACTACCTCGGACTTCATGGCTTCAGGCCCCCCGTCGTGTCCCTGCCGGGGAAGCCTAACGTCGGAGAGGCCTGCTCGAACTCCCCTTTTCGCTCAGACGGCTTCGACCCATCCGTACGCCGTCAGTTCCTCCACCAGCCGGGCGACCGGGTGGACCGTCTGCGAGGGCGGGCAGTCGGCGGCCTCGGCGAGGATGGCGTGGAGGTCGTCGTGCGTGCGCGGTTCGCGCAGGGCCTCCAGGAGGATCCGCGCGGACACATTGACGTGGGCGGCGGTGAAGGTGCGGTCGTCGATGACGTGGGCGCCGCCGTCGGGCTCCGCTTCGAGATGGAGGGAGTCCACGAGGCGCAGTCGGGTCGCGGTCTCAGCTGCGGACAAGGGCGGCCTCCGTGGCGATGAAGTCGAAGTGCATACCGGTGAGGCCGTTGCCGACCCCGAGATGGATACCCGCGGCGCCCTCGTTGAGCAGGCAGTTCAGGCTCCAGTCGACACGTCCCGGGTCCAACAGGCCGGTGCCGATGGCGAGTTCGGTCACCGCGCCGCCGTACTCGCGACCGCTCGTCGCGTCGATGCCGTCGGCCCAGGGGCCGAAGCCGTCGACGAAGCGGTTGTCCTCGATGGTGACGTAGAGGGGGCACGCCGTGCGCATCTGTGCGGCGATGTTCTTCGCCGTGGTGAAATAGTCGGCCCTTTCTCCGTGCAGTTCCCGGTGTTTGGCGACCAGTACCGAATCCACGCGCAGGGTTCCGGAGACAACGAGTTCCGAGTCGACCTGACCGGCCAGGTCCGTGGGTGACATCGCCACTTCGAAGTAGTTCCCGATGGTGGAGTGTTCGTCGGGAAGGAGTTCCGTCCGGGTGCGGCTGGAGAGCTGGAGCATTTCCGGGAGTCGGATGGTGAGATCGGTTCCGGGTCCGGTCATGCGGATTTCCTCGCGGGCGAGGAGAAGTTGGGATATCACCCGCCGGTTGGCCGCCACCGCGCCCGACAGATCGATGTCCGCGAATTTCTCGATGGCGTAGGTGGCGACGTCGAGTTCCCCGGAGAACGACGCGAGGGAAATCCACAGCATGCTGCTCCGGGCGAAGATGTCCCGCAGTGCGAGACGGGACGGCAGACGCCCGTAGTCCAGGGGTACGGCGATGGCGCGGGCCGGGGGTGCGTGGCCGCCGGAGAGGACGTCGTCGAAGGTGGCGGCCGGCGCTCCCAGGTCCGTGAGCCAGGCGGCGAGCGTGGGTTCGTCGGTCAGGAACACGCCGTCCTGACCACCGAAGACCGCACGCAGATTGGCCTCGATGCCGGTGCGCAGGGCCGTGTCAGACATCGAGTGCCTCCCGTGCGGGCGTCAGTGCGGCCAGGCAGGGGCAGGACGGGATGTCTCCCAGATGGCTCTTGAGGATCGTTCCCGCCTTGCGCTGCACGCCGGTTGCCCCACGGGGGGCGGCTCCTGAAGCGTCGCCGCCCCGCCGGTCGGGCAGGTGCAGGGCACGGCCGTAGATGTCCCCGTCGCCGGCGACTCCCTCGGCCACCCAGATCCGCCTTGGCATTTTCTATGACACCTGGGCGATCAGATGCCGTTGTAGATGATGGCCATGACCGGCTTGGGAGCCTGTTCCTCCAAACCCATTCCGGTCACACCCTGTTCGTCGTCCAGGGCTCCCAGCGGAGTGATCCTGGGAGCCTCCATGCTGCCGATAAAAAGCTGCTCGGCGACGACGATCTGCGTCATTTCTCTACCTCCAGGCAAGCCGGGTGGTGCGGCTGGATGGTTTTTCCGGCCGCAGAACCAGCGTACGAAGGCAGGGCGGAGTGACAATGGTGACGTCCTTTCATGACGCAACCTTGTCTCCTGCTTTGCTCCGCTCTCACCGCTTCCTCACCAAGGGCCATAAGAACGCAGAAGGGCCCGTCCCCGAAGGGGAACGGGCCCTCGCGCTCGTCGGTCAGCTCACCTCGGTGATCCGCCAGCGTTGGTTGGCACCGGAGTTGGCCTGCCAGGTCGTGACGGCCGCGCCCTCGTTGGTGGCCTGGCCGCCGACTTCCAGCAGCCGCCCGGTCGCGGCGTTCACCAGCGTCCAGGTGCCGTCGCCGGTGGTGGACAGGATCCACTCGGTCGCCGGGTCGCGGTCACCGGTGTCGGGCTCGATCACCGGCACGTTGTCCCGTACGGCCAGCCGCTTGCCCTCGGCCGGGTTGGCGAAGACGTAGCGGGCACGGTTGCTGCCCTTCTTGCCGTACTTGGCCTCAAGGCGCCACTCCTGCGCGACCGTGCCGTTGGCCGAGTTGATGACCAGGTTGGTGCCGCCCGCGCCGACGGTCACCGCCTTGCCGCTCTGCACGCCGGTCAGGGTGTAGGACGCGCCCTTGCTGAACAGGCTCGCGTCCTTCGCGACCCCGGAGACGCCCTTGACGGCGAAGGAGGTCACGGACTGCGCGGGGACGGTGTACGTCGCCTTGCCGTCGACGACCTGGACCGGGGCCTGCTTCACCAGCTTGCCGGCCGCGTCGGTCACGGTCGGGGTGACGGTCGCATTGTCCTTGATCTTCCCGAACTTGGACAGG
Organism: Streptomyces sp. NPDC046909; assembly: GCF_040644695.1. Classification (NCBI taxonomy): domain Bacteria; kingdom Bacillati; phylum Actinomycetota; class Actinomycetes; order Kitasatosporales; family Streptomycetaceae; genus Streptomyces; species Streptomyces sp. NPDC046909. The sequence continues at coordinate 220,933 of NZ_JBEYXC010000005.1, forward strand.
TCGATGGTCACCGCGCGGGGCGCGGTCGTGGAGTTGACGTGGACCAGCGAGGCGCCCTTGCCGTCCTTGGTCACGGCGGCGGCGCTGGAGGTGTCGTTCACCTTGATCAGGCGGTCGCCGGGCTTGATGAAGTGCGTGAAGTTACGGGCCGTGTCGAACTTGGTGTTCGTGTAGATCGGGCAGGACTGGAGGGTGTCCGTCGACGTGCAGCTGAACGGCAGCTGGATAGAACCCCAGTTGCCGCCCTTGGCGGACTCGCCGCCCGGCTTCATGTTGTCGTAGTCCTCGACCGGCTGCCAGAACACCCAGGCCTTGGGCTCCAGTTCACGCAGATCGTTCACCATCTGCTGGGCGAGGCCCAGGCCGGGGCGCATGTCGGTGAAGCTCTGCCCGTCACCCCAGTCGCCCTCGACCTCGCTCATCCACAGCGGCTTGTCGGCCGCCTTGGCGAGGTCGCGGACGGTGGTGCGCTGACCGGTGCCGTAGGTGTGGACGTTCATCTGGCCGACGAGGTCCTTGGACGCCTGCGAGTAGGAGTTCCAGTTGGTGGAGAACAGGCCGGGGTTGGTCTCGTCCATCGCCGATATGTCGGCCTTGACCTTGGCCTTCTTGAGCGCGGGCGCCAGCGCCGCCAGCACCTTCTCCTGCATCGCGGGTCCGATGTGCGCACCCTCCTGACGGCCGCCCACCGGCTGGCCGTTCGCGTCGAGACGGGTGCCCCAGTAGCCGGTGTTGGGCTCGTTGAACGGGTCGACGGTGTCGACCTTGATGCCCTCGGACTTCTCCAGCCGCTTCGTCGCCCCGGCGAGGTAGGTGGCGAAGTCGCCGACCGAACTCTCCTTCAGCTGCTCGGCGTTGGCGTTGAAGCCGCCCGAGACATAGCCGCTCTCGGTCATGAACCACGGCGGGGAGTTGGAGAACGTCTCCCAGTGGTCGATGTCGTTCTTGATCCGCTCGACCCACCAGCGCTGCGTGGCGTCCGCGTCCGGGTTCCAGTCGGCGGGGTCGTCGGCGCTCCACCAGTCGGTGTCGGTCCGGGTCGTGCCCTCCGGCGCCTTCCACCAGCCCTCGACCGCGCCACCGGCGCGCAGGTAGTCCTTCACGTCGGGGGCGTTGCCGCCGCCGATGTTGTACCGGGCGATGTTCAGTGCCAGACCGTCGTCCCCGAAGAGCAGATCGGCGAGCTTCTCGCGGATCTCCTTCGGGTAGTCGCCGGTGGCGTTGGCGAACCAGACCAGGCTGGTGCCCCAGCCCTCGAACTTGTCCTGCTTGTACGACGGATCGGGCTGAACGGTGACCGACGCGGTGGCCGTGTCGGCCTGTGCGAGCGGCGCGGGCCCCGAGAGCAATGCCGCTCCGGTCGCCAGCGCGGTCATCGACGCGGCCCCGAGGAGCCGTCTGCTGCGGGTGAGTCCTGCCATCGTGTGCTCCCAGCTTTCATAGGTGGAAACGCTGCGGTGGTCCCTCCCGCCGGACCTATGGGGAGGGGTGTCCCCGGGCGGGCCATGTGCCGCCCGGGGAGACAACTGCGGTCAGGCCTGTGGCCGGCGCACCACGCCGACCTCGCGCGGCCCGAGGACGAGCCCGCCGTCGCCGGTCGTGCCGTACAGCACGTCGCCGGCGAATCCGGGCAGCGGCACCGTGTCGTCGGTGCGGTTGACCAGGAAGAGGAACTGGTCCTGGTCGTTCTTGCGGACGACCAGCTCGACCCGTCCGCGCGCCTCGGCCGGGAGTTCGCTCTCCACACCGGCCGGTTCGAGGAGGCGCGGCAGCAGCGCGGTGAGCCCCTCGACGCCGAGGCGCGTGGAGACGTACGACGCCGAACCGGCCGCCGCCGTACGGCGGGTCACGGCGGGCCGCCCGGCCTGGTTGCCGGAGTCGTAGCGGGCGAGGACCTCGGTCCGGTCGTCGGCCACGGTGATGCGGTCGGTCCACAGGGTGCCGATGGAGCCGTCGTCCAGGGACACCGACTCGTTGGCGAGCAGCGGGCCGAACTCCTCGACGCGGATGCCGAGCACCTCGCGCAGGGCGCCGGGGTAGCCGCCGAGCCAGATGTGGTCGTTCTGGTCGACGACGCCCGAGAAGTAGGTGGTGACCAGGTGGCCGCCCTGCTCGGCGTAGCGGGTCAGTTCCTTGGCGAGCTCCGCCGGGACCACGTGCAGGACCGGCGCGATCAGCACGTCGTAGCGCGCGAAGTCGCTCTTGGTGGTGATCAGGTCGGCGCGCACACCGAGCGCGAGGAGCGCGGAGTACCAGTCCAGGCCCTCCTGGCGGTAGTTGAGCAGCGAGGTGGGGTGCGAGTCCTGCTCGCTCGCCCACCAGGAGTCCCAGTCGAAGACGATCCCGACCTTGGCGCTCTCGCGGTGCGAACCGGCCACCGGGGCCAGGGTCTTGAGGGTGGCGCCGAGTTCGGCCACCGCGCGGAACAGCTCGCTGTCGGCGCCGGCGTGCGGGACCATCGCCGAGTGGTATTTCTCGGCGCCGGCCGCGGACTGCCGCCACTGGAAGTAGCAGACGGCGTCCGCGCCGTGCGCCACGTGCAGCAGCGCGTCACGGGCCAGCTCGCCGGGCCGCTTGGCCACGTTCACCGGCTGCCAGTTGACCGCGCTGGTGGAGTGCTCCATCAGGAACCAGGGCCGGCCGCTCGCGATGCCGCTGGTGAGGTTCGCGGAGAAGGACAGCTCGTCGCGGGACTGCGGGCCGGGGTGGACGTAGTGGTCGTTGGAGACGAAGTCGATCTCCTCGGCCCAGTCCGCGTAGTTCATGCCCTTCGTCTCGCCCATCACCATGAAGTTGGTGGTGACGGGGACGTCCGGGGTGATCGACTTCAACAGGTCCCGCTCGGCGCGCAGATAGTCCTTGAGGACGTCGGAGGAGAACCGCTTGAAGTCCAGCTGCTGCGTCGGGTTCGGGTGCGAGGCCGCCAGGCGCGGGGGCAGGATCTGCTCCCAGTCGCTGTAGCGCTGCGACCAGAATGCTGTGCCCCAGGCGTGGTTGAGGGCCTCCAGCGTGCCGTAGCGGGCGCGCAGCCAGTCGCGGAAGGCGCGGGCCGCGTCGTCGGAGTAGTCGTAGACGTTGTGGCAGCCCAGCTCGTTGGAGACGTGCCAGGCGACCAGCGCCGGGTGGTCGGCGTAGCGGCCGGCCATCTCGCGGACCAGACGCAGGGCGTGCTCGCGGAAGACGGGGGAGGTGGGCCGCCAGTGCTGGCGGGCGCCCGGCCACAGGGTCTCGCCGGTCACGGTGACCGGCAGGATCTCCGGATGGGCCGTGGTCAGCCACGGCGGCGGGGAGGCGGTGGCGGTCGCCAGGTCGACTCCTATGCCGCCCGCGTGCAGCAGGTCCATGACCTCGTCGAGCCAGCCGAAGTCCCAGGTGTCGGCGGTCGGTTGCAGGCGTGCCCAGGAGAAGATCGCCACCGAGACGACGGTGACACCGGCCTCGCGCATCAGCAGGACGTCCTCCTCCCACACCTCCCGGGGCCACTGCTCAGGGTTGTAGTCGGCGCCGAAGCCGAGACGCGGGGTGAGGTCACCGTCCGCCCCGCTTCCGCGGGAGTGGAGGGTGGAGATCATGGCGGTCCTTCCGAAGGGGTGGTGCACGGGGGCGGCGCGGCCCGGGAGCCGCGCCGCCCGGCGTTCGTTGCTTGCGCGAGAACTGGTTCTCGGCTTGCGCGAGAACTACTTCTCGATGGTGAAGCCCTGCTCCTCGCCGTACTTGACCGAGGCGTCCTGCCAGGCCTTCAGACCGTCGGCCAGCGTCGTGTTGGAGACGTAGGCCTTGCCGACCGTGTCGTTGAAGATCGAGTTCGCGTACTGCTGGAAGGGCAGGTACGACCAGTCGCTCGCCACGTTCGCCGCGGAGTCGGCGAAGATCTTGTTCGCTTCCTGGCCGTCGAAGTAGTCGAACTTCTTGCTCTGGAATGCGGGGTCCTCCAGCTGAGCCTTGGTGGCGGGGAAGGCGCCCTCGGAGACCCGGGTGGCGACACCGGCGCCGGAGTTGGCGTACTCGGTGAAGGCGTAGGCGAGTTCCTTGTTCTTGGCCAGCTCGGGGACGGTCAGCGAGGAGCCACCGTTCTCCGCGCTCGCCTTGTCACCCTTGGTCCAGGCCGGGAGCGGCGCGGCACGCCACTGCCCCTTGGCGCCCGGGACACCGGTCTCGAAGTTGGCGGGCATCCAGGCGCCGCTGGCCAGGGTGGCGATGCTGCCGTCGCCGAGGCCCTTGTACCAGTCGTCGGTCCAGCCGTTGATCGGGGCGAGCAGCTTCTCGTCGATCAGCTTCTGCCAGACGGTCTCGAACTTCTTGGCGCCCGCGTCGTCGAAGTTGATGCCGACCTTGGTGCCGTCGACCTTGTAGGGGCGCGAACCGGCCTGCCACAGCATGGAGGTGGTGAAGCCCGCGTCGCCGGCGTCGTTGGCGATGTAGACCTTCGGGTCGGCCTTGTGGAGCTTGCGGGCCGCGTCGAGGTACTCGTCCCAGGTGGTCGGGACGGCGATCTTGTACTTGTCGAAGACCGTCTTGTTGTAGAACAGCGCCATCGGGCCCGAGTCCATCGGCAGGCCGTAGACCTTGTCGCCGTCGCTGACCGCGTTCCACGGACCGGCCGTGTACTTCGAGGCGAGCTTGTCGGCACCGTACGGGGCCAGGTTGGTCAGGCCCTTGGTGAGGGAGTACTGGCCGAGCGCGAAGTACTCGACCTGGGCGACGTCCGGGACGCCCTTGCCGGCGGAGATCGCGTTGGACAGCGCGGTGTAGTGCTTGTCGCCGGAGCGCTCGCTGACCAGGTTGACCTTGACCTTCGGGTACTTCTTCTGGAAGTCGGCGGCCACGGTCTTCAGGGTGGGCTCCCAGGCCCAGACCGTGATGTCGCCGCCCTTGTCCAGGGCCGCCTTGATGTCCGCGGCGGAGACGGCCTTGGTGTCGGAGTCGTCGTCCGAGCCGCCGCAGGCGGTCATGCCCAGGGCGAGGGTGGAGACGAGGGCGATGCCGCGAAGGACGCGGCTCGTTGTTCTGCGCATGGAGGTGCTTCCACTTCTTCGTGGGTGGGACAGGTGAGGGTGGTGGTGTTTCAAGGGGTGTTTCAGGGGTGCTGCATTGGGGGGTTTGGGGGGCGTCGCCGCCGTCACTCCTTGACGCTTCCGGCGGCGAGACCGGACTGCCAGTACTTCTGGAGGAACAGGAAGGCGGCGATCAGCGGGATGATCGTGAGCAGGGAGCCCGTGATCACCAGGTTGAAGATGACGTCACCGCCGATGGTCTCCGCCTGGGAGTTCCAGGCGCTCAGACCCAGGGTCAGCGGGTACCAGTTGGGGTCCTTGAGCATGATCAGCGGGAGGAAGTAGTTGTTCCAGGTGGCGACCGTGGTGAACAGCAGCACGGTCACGATCCCGGGGGCCAGCAGCGGCAGCGCGACCTGGAAGAAGGTCCGCACCTCGCTCGCCCCGTCCATCCGGGCCGCTTCCAGCAGCTCGGTCGGGATCGCCTCGGCGGCGAACACCCACATCAGATAGAGGCCGAACGGCGAGACCAGGGACGGGATGATGACCGCCCATGGGGTGTCGGTGAGCCCCATCTTGCTGAACATCAGAAAGGTCGGCACCGCGAGGGCCGTACCCGGCACGGCCACCGCGCCGATGACGACGGCGAAGATCCCGCGCTTGCCGGGGAAGTCGAACTTCGCCAGCGCGTACCCGCCCAGCACCGCGAGGAGCGTCGCGCCGCCCGCGCCGAGCACCACGTAGAGCAGGGTGTTGAGCAGCCAGCGGACGAAGATGCCGTCGTGGTAGGTGAAGGTGGTCGAGATGTTGTCCCACAGGGCGAAGTCGTGGGCGAACCACAGTCCGTTGGAGTCGCCCAGACCCGCCTGGGTCTTGGTGGAGTTGATGACCAGCCAGATCAGCGGCGCCACTGTGTAGACGACCATCAGGGCCATGAGTCCCGTGAGCAGCAGGCTGCGCTTCGGCTTGCCCGGGGTGTGCTTCTTGCGCGGGGTGCGCAGCGGGGAGGCGCTCTTGGTGGGGGGAGCGGCGACAGAGGTGCTCATCGGGTCACGCTCCCTTGCGCATGCCGCGCAGCTGGACGGCGTAGGCGACGATCATCGTGAGGACGCCCATGATGATGGCCACCGTCGCGGAGTAGTTGTGCTGCTGGCCGTTGAAGGACAGCGAGTACGTGTAGAAGTTCGGGGTGTAGTCGGTGGTGATGGCGTTGCGCGCCAGCGGGCGCAGGATGTTCGGCTCGTTGAAGAGCTGGAAGCTGCCGATGATCGAGAAGATCGTGGCGATGACGATCGCGCCCCGGATCGCGGGCAGCTTGATCGAGCTGATGATCCGCCACTGACCGGCGCCGTCGATCTCCGCCGCCTCGTACAGCGAGGTCGGGATGACCCGCAGCGCCGAGTAGAAGATCAGCATGTTGTAGCCGACGAACTCCCAGGTCACGATGTTGCCGATGGAGGCCAGTACCCAGTCGGGGGAGAGCAGGTCGGGCAGCGAGGTGCCGAACGCCTCGTTGATGTCGCCCACCAGGCCGTACTTGGTGCCGTACATGAAGCCCCACATGAGGGTGGCGACCACGGCGGGGACGGCGTACGGCAGGAAGATCGTGATCCGGAAGAAGCTCTTGCCGTAGAGCCGGCCGCTGTCCAGCGCGAGGGCCACCAGCAGGGCGATGCCCAGCATGATCGGCACCTGGATCGCCAGGAAGAGCGCCACTCGGGCGACGGCCTGCCAGAACTGGTCGTCCTCGAGGGCCTGGGTGTAGTTGTCCAGGCCGACGAACTGGTTGCCGCCGATGAGCTGGTCGCGGAAGAGGCTCAGGTAGATCGAGTACGCGATCGGCGCGAGGAAGACCAGCGCGAACACCGCGACGAACGGTCCGATGAATCCCCACCCCGTCCAGGAGCGGCGGTCCCGTTTCGCCGGGGGCGGTGCCGGGCGCGGCTCGGCGGCGGCCGGCGGTTGCAGCGTCGTCATGATCGTTCCTCGCTCGCTCACTCATGGAACCCGCGGCCCGCCCCGGTTTTCCCTGTGCGCGCCGCCCCGATGTTTACGCAAACATCGATCAGCAAAAAAAGAGACTCGTGCTGTTATGTTTACGTAAACATCTGATGGCGGCATGTCTACACTCCTCCGTTGACACCGGTCAAGGGTCACCCGGGGAGATCGTGACCGAAGCGATGCAAGGAGAGGCAGGGGGTAGGAGATGGACGCGGCACACGGCATGCCGACGCAGGCACCCGCACCGGCGGTGGCCGGCGGCCGACGCTCACCCGGCCCGGCCCGCCCCTCGGTCTCCATGTCCGACGTGGCCCAGCTCGCCGGCGTGTCCTCCCAGACCGTCTCGCGCGTGTCGAACGGCTACGCGGGCGTCACCGAGGAGACGCGCCGTCAAGTCCTCGCCGCCATGCGGGAGTTGGGCTACCGACCCAACAGCGCTGCCCGCGCCCTGAAACGCGGCGAGTTCCGCACGCTCGGCGTGATCACCTTCTCCCTCACCACGACCGGCAACGTCCGCACCGTGGAGGCGATCGCGACCGCCGCGGCGGCCGAGGGATACGCGGTCACCCTGCTGCCGGTCGCCGTCCCCACCCAGGACGAGGTGCGCGGCGCCTTCACCCGCCTCGAGGAACTCGCCGTCGACGCGGTGATCGTCATCATGGAGGTGCACCTCCTGGACGCGGCCACCGTCAACCTCCCGCCCCGCGTCCAGGTGGTCGTCGCCGACTCCGACGCGGGGGAGCGCTACACGGTCGTCGACACCGACCAGGCCGGCGGCACCCGCACCGCCGTCCAGCACCTGCTGGACCTCGGCCACGACACGGTCTGGCACCTGGCCGGCCCCGAGGGCTCCTACGCCGCCCAGCGCCGCAGCGATGCCTGGCAGGCCACGCTCGTCGACGCCGGCCGCAGAGTGCCACCGCTGGTACGCGGCGACTGGTCGGCGGAATCCGGCTACCGGGCGGGCCTCGACCTCGCCGCCCGCGAGGACTGCACCGCGGTCTTCACCGCCAACGACCAGATGGCCCTCGGCCTGCTGCGCGCCCTGCACGAACGCGGCCGCCGCGTCCCCGAGGACGTCAGCGTCATCGGCTTCGACGACATCGCCGAGGCCTCCTCCTTCCTGCCGCCCCTCACCACCGTCCACCAGGACTTCGCCGAGGTCGGACGGCTCTGCGTCCAGGCGGTCCTGCGCAAACTCCGCCATGAGGAGCCGCCGCACGGGACGACTCTGGTGCCGACGCGGTTGATGATCCGCGAGAGTACGGCGGCGCCGGGGGTGGGGTGAGGGCCGACGGAGGGTACCTGTCCGGTCTCGTGGCCTCGCCGCGTTCAGGAGACCTCGTTGGATCCGACCCCGCTCCGAGCTGAAACGATGTCTTGATGCGCTCATGGCATGGCTGTCGGCCGAGTTGAGCGCGTGGTCGGGCGAGTTGGTGGTGAGGGGGTTGCTCACCTTCCCCTCCTCACAGAACCGCTTGCCGGACCGCACCGCACCGGACCGCACCCCGACCCGGAGACCCCTTCGTGCTGAACCCCGCCATCCTCGTCCTGGCCGACCTGGCCCTGGTCCTGGCGCTCGGCTCCCTGCTCAAACCGCTGCTGCGCCGACTGCGCCAACCCCCGGTCATCGCCGAGATCGTCGCGGGGCTCGCCCTCGGCCCCAGCCTGCTCGGCCTCTTCCCCGGCAACCCCACCGATGTGCTGTTCCCGCAAACGGTACGCACCGACCTCGCCGCCATCGCCCAAGTCGGCATCCTGCTCTTCATGTTCCTGATCGGCTGGGAGATGAACCTCGACCAGCTGCGCCGCCAGCCCGGCGAGGTCCTCGGCGTGTCCCTGTCCACGATCGTCCTGCCCTTCGTGGGCGGCGTCGCCCTGGCGGGCTGGCTGTACGCCCGCCACGCGGAGGCCGGCGGCCACAAGGTCGACACACTGGTCTTCCTGCTCTTCGTCGGTGTGGCCATGTCCATCACCGCGTTCCCGGTGCTCGCCCGCATCATCACGGACTGCGGGCTGCGCGACCAGCGCGTTGGCGTCCTCGCGCTGGCCGCCGCCGCGGTCGGTGACCTGATCGCCTGGTGCCTGCTGATCGTGGTGTCGGTGATCGCCGCCGCGGGAGGTCCCGGACGACTCGTCCAGGTCGCCGCGCTGAGCGCCGTACACGCCGCGGTCCTGATCCTGCTCGTACGGCCCCTGCTACGCCGCCTGCTCCAGCCGCGCGACGGCCGACCGCCCGGGCACGTCCTGCCGCTGCTCGCTGCCGGTGTCCTGGCCTCCGGCTACGCCGCCGCGGCGATCGGCCTGGACGCCATCTTCGGTGCCTTCGCCTTCGGCCTGGTCATGCCGCGCGACCTCGGACACGAACCGAGCGAGCAGATCGCCGCACCGATACGGCAGATCACCGCGCTGCTCATGCCGGTCTTCTTCGTCACCACGGGCCTGTCCGTCGACATCACCCGCATCGCCGGCGGCGCCCTGCTCGAACTCGCGGGAATCCTCGCTGTGGCGTGTCTCGGCAAGATGGTCGCCGCCTACGTGAGCGGACGGCTGATCGGCCTGTCGCGACCGGACTCCCGACTGCTGGCCTTCCTGATGAACACCCGGGGTCTGACCGAACTGGTCATCCTGAATGCCGGGGTGACCCTGGGAGTTCTCGATCAGTCCATGTTCACCATGATGGTGATCATGGCACTGGTCACCACCGGGATGGCAGGCTTCGTCCTTCCCGCCGCCGGGCCTGAGCAGCTTGGCACCTCGGTGCCCGACCGGACGCGTCCCGTCAACCTTGGTGCGTGAAGCTCACTTATACGCTCGGCGCGACCTTGTTGTTCCGGAAGCAGGACCCGGCCGGCGACGCCCACCGCCGGCGCGGCCGTACCAGTCGGCGCCCACATCAGATACCTCACAGGAAGCTTACGCAGGCCCCCGCGGGTGGCCGTACGCTCGAATCATGAGCGCCAGCGTTGGCAAGCGGCTTCAGGAAGTACGCAAGTGGCGCGGCATGACACAACGTCAGCTGGCGAGCGAGTCCGGTGTTTCTCTGTCCTTGATCAGGAAGCTGGAGCAAGGAGAGCGGGCAGACACTCGTCTGGAGACCGCGCGTCAACTCGCCCAAGCCCTGCGGGTGCCGACGACGAACCTCATCGGTGAGCACGAAGAGGTCGAGGCGGAGGCGCCTGGGGCCGCTGAGCGCTGGGAGTCCGTCCGGCGCTCGCTCGTCAGCCCGGTACGGATGGATGGAGTGACCGAAGAGCCGACACTGGGAGGAGTGCGGGAAGCCCTGGAATCGGCTCTCCCCCTCTTCTCCGGTGATCGTTTCGCAGAGCTGAGCGTGATCCTTCCACCCCTCCTTCGGGACGCTGATCTCATTGCCGAGAGTGGTCCCGAGGGGCGGGCCGTGCGAGTCCGGCTCTCGCATCTGACCGGCTGGCTGCTGACCCAGACCCGGCAGTTCGAGGCGGCGGCCGTCGCTCTGTCCCGGTCCCTCGAAGAGTCCTCGGACCGGCTCCAGGCGGCAGCGACGGTCAACACGCAGTGCTGGCTCTTGCTGCGGCGCGGTCGGCTCGCCGAGGCACGCGAACTGGCGATCCGGTGGGCCGATGAGGTCGAGCCGCGCGTTTCGAGAGCGACCCCGGCGGAGCTGAGCGCGTGGGGCTGGCTGCTGCTGCGGACCTCCGCCGCGGCGATCCGGGACAACCGGCCCGGCGAGGCCGAGGACGCCTTGCGGTACGCCAACTCGGCGGCGGTGGCGATGGGCTGGGAGTTCGCTCCGCGCGATGACTTCTTGCAGGCGTTCGGACCGGTCACGGTGGCCCTGAAACGGGCCGAGAACGCGATGATCGTCGACAAGCCGGACCTGGTCCTCAAACTCTCGGCGCGCATCCCGACCAGCGGTATGCGTCCCACGTCCAACAACCGCAACCGACATCTCCTGGACGTAGCGGAAGCGCATGCGCGCTCCCGTGACTACGCGAAGACGGTCGAGGTCTTGCAGGGTATCCGCGCAGATGCGCCGCAGTGGCTGCCCAACCAGCGGTACGCACGGGACATCTTCAGCCGTGTGATCGCCCGTCGGCGCACCCTCACCTCGGAGATGAGGGAGTTGGCCGACGCGATCGGTGTGCCGGTGTGACGCGGTGTGGCACTTCGGTCTGACACCTCATCAAAGTGCCATTGAGGTGCACTCCTGCCGTTACGTAGCGTCATCAACATGGCGACTCAAGGAAGAGCAACAGAGGCAGGCGTCCCTGAGTGCGGAGAGCTGATGTACGACCCCGTTACGCGCAAGGCGGGTGAGTTCCAGGGCAAGGCGGGGCCGTACGTCATGCTGCGCCCGGTCGGTGGTGGCCGTGAGTGGGAGGTTGATCCCGATCAGATCCGTCCGGCCACTGTCGCAGAACGGCTCAGTGCGGGCGTGAAGGCGGTCAACTCGCGCACCGAACAGGGGCTGTGAGCGTGCGCTCGGTGATCCGCCACGAGACGTGGACACTGACACCGGACCGGGAGCCGGACGCGGAGCCGACCACGTACTCAATGGAGTGCGCGGTGTGCGCGGAGTCTTCGGCGACCAGTGAGAACTTCACCGACCCGCAAGGCTGGGCGCTCGCCCACTCCGGCCGTAACCCGTCGCACCACTCCTTCCGCGAGACCATCACCCGTCCATGGCGCACCTGGCGGCACCTGTGATGAAACCGAGCTGATCACCACCGCTCTCGCATCACCAGGAAGGGGCCGAAGGCTGCACGGACGGCCAGTCGGCCAGCCGGGCCCGGGCTTCCTGCGCGATGACCGGCCACGGGTCATCAACCAGACGCGCAACCGCCGACCGCGGCGATCGCGGATGGCCTGCGACGAGCCTCCGTACCGCGTCATGCGGATCGTCGACCAGCCGTTCCAGCAGCTCAGGCGGGCAGTTGCGCTTACTGGCCACCCGGTCTCGGACCCGCCAATCCGGATCCTTGATCAGCTCGGCCAGAATCTCCGACGGCACCGTCCTGTTGTGCGCGGCCCAGAAGCGCATGTCGGGACGGTTGCGTACCAGGTCCCACCAGACTGCCAACGGCATGGTTGCCCACGCCGAGCGGTTGTACTCCGCCGGGTCCTCGCTCTCCCGCAGCCGGATGAACTCCTCCACAGAGGTGATCTCAGGGAAACGGTCCGTCATGGAGCCAGTAAGCCACGGCGTCAAGGCCAGACGTCAAGCATCAGCTGCTTCACGGCGCCCGGTGTGGATCATGACGGTAATTCTCTGGTGAGGGGCTGTTTCGCGGTGTAGCGTCTCTGCCAGCTGTCGTGGTTCGCAGTACCTGCCCGCGCTCCGGTGCGGGCGTTTTGCTGTGCAGTACCGGACCAGGGCGATCACCTCCAGGACCGCGCGGTGCGGTTCTGACGTCAACTGAGAGGTACCAGCATGGCCAGCGGAACCGTCAAGTGGTTCAACGCGGAAAAGGGCTTCGGCTTCATCGCCCAGGACGGCGGCGGCCCCGACGTCTTCGCGCACTACTCCAACATCAACGCCTCCGGCTTCCGTGAGCTCCAGGAAGGCCAGGCGGTGACCTTCGACATCACCCAGGGCCAGAAGGGCCCGCAGGCGGAGAACATCACCCCCGCCTGATCCGGGGCCGGTCCTCGGACCGGTAGGTCGGAACGAAGTCCTGCGGGTCGCCGCGGCGTTGTGCACGCCGAGGCGACCCGCAGGCCGTTGTGCCGCGCCGACGCCGCAGGCGGCTCGGATCCCGCGTCACATCACGCGGTACATGCCGATCGAGTCGTGCGTGGCGGTGTCGGCGAAGCCGAACTTCTCGTACAGGAAACGGGCCGGGCCGTCCGCGATCAGTGAGACATAGGCCGTAGCGGGCGCGCGGCGCTCCAGTTCCTCCGTGAGCGCGGCCATGATGCGCCGGCCTAGACCGCGCCCTTGGTGTGCGGGGTGCACGCAGACGTCGACGATCTGGAACGCCGTACCGCCGTCCCCGATGACCCGTCCCATGCCGATGGGCTCCCCCTCGTGACAGAGCACCACCCCGTGCCAGGTGTGGGGGAGGGCGAGCGCGACAGCCTCGGGGGCCTTGTCGGAGAGGCCGGCATCGGTGCGCAAGCGGCGGAAGGTCTCCAAGGACGGAACGCCGACACGCAGCTCGTAAGGGTCACTGGCGCTATTCATACATTACAGCGTACAAGGTCGCATGTGCCGGCCGTCCCGCCGTCAGGCTGACGTCCGGAGGTGTTCGAGCAGCAGGCCGTTCAGCGTCTCCGCCGCTTCCTCGGGGATCCAGTGGCTGACGCCCGCGGTGGTGCGGATGCTCAGTTCGGACATGCCCCACTCCTCCATACCGACTGGTCGGTAAGCCTTGTGGTGGGGCATCGGAATGTCAAGGCCGGAATGTCAAGGCCGACAGGGACCGCCGCCACCCCGTCCGGACGGCCCGCCTGCCGCGCCGCGCGCGGTGAAACGGGACGGCGGCATGCCGAACGCGCGCGTGAAGGCGGCCGTGAACGCGGCGGGGGAGGCGTAGCCGAGGCGGCCGGCGACCTCGCTGACCGACGCGGTTCGCAGCAGCGGAACGGCCGCCAGCAGCCGGGCCCGGGAGCGCCATACGGCAGGGCTCTCGCCGGTCTCCGTACGGAAGCGGCGGGTGAAGGCCCGCTCGCTCATGGCGGTGCGCGCGGCCCATACGGTGTTGGTGACGCCGGCGTCCGGGGTGGCCAGGTAGGCGCGGCAGAGGGCGGCGAGGTCGGCGGAGGCCGGGATCCCGACGTGGAAGGGGAGCGGGGCCCGGGCGGCGATCTCGTGGAGCAGGAGTTCGGCGATGGTGCCCTCGCGGCCGGAGCGGCTGTAGTCGGGTGCGAACTCCGCACTGGCCAGGAGCAGTTCGCGCAGCAATGGCGGTACGTCCACGACCGTGCAGACCGCGGGCCACCAGGGGACGGCGCCCGGCTCGACGTACAGGCTGCGGGTGGTCACGCCCAGCATGTGGACCCGGTGCCGGGTGGCGGGCGGGATGAGGACCGCGCGCTCGGGCGGCACGGTCCAGGTGCCGTCGGCGGTGTCGACGACCATCACGCCGGTGGCGCCGTAGAGGAGCTGCGCCCTGCGGTGCTCGTGCCAGTCCAGCACATGGCCCGGCGGATAGTCGGTGCCGATCGGCAGGACGGCCCGGTCGAGGTGGTCGACGTCGGCCAGGGGGATGTTGCGCACCGGGTGACTGTACTGGCCGAGACGCGAAGGAATCGTGCCGGGCATCGCATGCGGGACGGCCGGCCCGCCTGATGGGGTGGGCGTCATGGATCTTGTGGCGTTGATCGGGATCGGTGTCCTCACCGGGGTCACCACCGTGCTGTTCGGCTTCGGCGGCGGGTTCGTCGCGGTGCCGGTCGTGATGTGGGCCGACGCGGGACTCGGCGCGGACGCGATACGGGTGGCGACGGCCACCTCGGCCCTGGTCATGCTCGTGAACGCGGCCTTCGCCACCGCCGTCACCCCACGCCGCGTGCTCGTCGCCCTGCGCGGCACCGGCCCGCTGCTCGCGCTGCTGGCGGCCGGCGCCGCCGCCGGGGCGCTCGCCACCCGGATCCCCCCGCCCGGCCTGACCCGTTGGGCGTTCATCGGCTACGTCGTGATCACCATCGCCGACCTGCTCCTGCGCCCCGGCTTCCTGCGCCCAGGCGCACGGACCGGGACGGCATCCGCCGAGCCCCGACCGCTGCCGCCCCTCCTGGGCGCGCCGGTCGGAGCCGTCGCCGCCTTCCTCGGTGTGGGCGGCAGCGCGATGACCGTCCCGGCGATGCGGCGGTCGGGCCACACCATGCGCGTGGCGACCACGCTGGCCAACCCGCTCACCCTCGCCATCGCGCTCCCGGCGGCCGCGGTCTCCCTCGGGGGCTCGGCACTCGCGGCCACGCACCCGCGCCTGGTGGGTCTCGTCGACCCGCTCGCCGCCGCGGCCCTGCTCATCGGAGCGCTGCCGGTGATCGCGGTCCTGCGCCGGCGCCCGCCGCGGATCCCGGACCGGGTCCACTCATGGGCGTACGTCGGACTGCTCGCCCTCGTGGTGACGGCGATGCTGCCGAGAACGCACTGAGGCTCAGCGGCGCAAGCCCAGCGCCGCCCGCCCCGCGTACCGGGCCTGGGCGCCCAACTCCTCCTCGATGCGCACGAGTTGGTTGTACTTGGCGGTGCGGTCGGCGCGGGACAGCGAGCCGGTCTTGATCTGCCCGCAGCCGGTGGCGACGGCCAGGTCGGCGATGGTGGTGTCCTCGGTCTCGCCGGAGCGGTGGGACATGACGACGGTGTACCCGGCACGGTGTGCGGTGGACACGGTGGCCAGGGTCTCGGTGAGGGTGCCGATCTGGTTGACCTTCACCAGGATCGAGTTGGCGACGCCGTCGCGGATCCCGGCGCGCAGCAGGGTCTCGTTGGTGCAGAAGACGTCGTCGCCGGTGAGCTGGCAGCGCTCGCCGAGACGGGCGGTCAGGTCGCGCCAGCCGTCGTGGTCGTCCTCGGCCATCGGGTCCTCGATGGAGGCGACGGGGTAGCGGTCGACCAACTCGGCGAGATACGCGGCGTGTTCGGCGGGCGTACGGCGAACTCCCTCGCCGGCGTAGTCGTACACGCCGTCGCGGAAGAACTCCGATGTGGCCGGGTCCATGACCAGGGTGATGTCGGTGCCGGGCTTGTATCCGGCCTGCTCGACGGCCCGTACGACGAAGTCGAGGGCCTCGTCGGCGGTGCGCAGATCGGGTGCGAAGCCGCCCTCGTCGCCGACGTTGACGTTGTGGCCGGCCGCGAGAAGGCCGGCGCGCAGGGTGTGGAAGACCTCCGAGCCCATACGGACCGCCTCGGCGAACGTGGCCGCACCGATCGGGGCGATCATGAACTCCTGGAAGTCCAGCGGATTGTCGGCGTGGGCACCGCCGTTGACGATGTTCATCATCGGCACCGGCAGGACACGGGCGTCGACCCCGCCGACGTAGCGGTACAGCGGCAGCCGGTGGGCTGCCGCGGCGGCCTTGGCCGTGGCCAGGGAGACGCCGAGCAGGGCGTTGGCGCCGAGCCGCGCCTTGTTGTCGGTGCCGTCCAGGTCGATCATCGTGCGGTCGACGGTCGCCTGGTCCTCGGCGTCGAGCCCGATCACAGCGTCCGCGATGCTCTCGTTGACCGCGTCGACGGCGCGCCGGACTCCCTTGCCGTGGTAGCGGTCCGGGTCCCCGTCGCGCAGCTCGACCGCCTCGCGGGCGCCGGTCGAGGCGCCCGACGGCACGGCCGCGCGGCCGAGCGATCCGTCCTTGAGCTCCACGTCCACCTCGACGGTCGGATTGCCCCGGCTGTCGATGATCTCCCGTGCGACGACCCGGCTGATGGCGGTCACGATGCGGCTCCTCAGGATCGGCCCGCGCGATCGCGGGCGGTAAGTTTCACTAAGTAATGAAGTGAGTCCCGAAAGGGAACCTACTATGGGCGCATGAGGATGCACAACGCCGACGAGACCTGCGGCATCACCCAGGCCGCTCTCGTCCTGGGCGACTGGTGGAACGTGCTCGTCCTGCGCGAAGTGGCCCGCGGACACGTCCGCTTCGACGCGCTGGCCGCCGAGATCGGCCTGTCCCGCAAGGTCCTCAGCGAGCGCCTCGGCCGCCTCGTCGCGAGCGGGGTCCTGACCCGCAGCCTCTACCAACGCCGCCCCGTGCGCTACGAATACCTGCTCACCGACGCCGGTACGGCACTGCTGCCCCTGCTCGTGGCGATGCAGGACTGGGGCGACCGCTGGGTACTCGGCGACGGCACCCTCACCGCGACGGCCGAGGCAGACAGCGCCGAGCACACCCGCGTCCACGCCCTGCCCGGCACCCGTCTCCCCGCCGACCTCCAACTCCCCGGCGCCCATGGCACCGACACCCCGCTCGTCTCACCGGACGCCCCCGCGACGGTGCTGTTCACGTACCCCGGCACCGGAATCGAATGGGGCCCCATCCCGGGCGCGGCGGGCTGCACTTTGGAGAACCGCCTCTTCCGCGAGGCCTGGCCCGACTTCGAGCAGGCAGGCGCGCAGATCCGCGGAATCAGCACCCAACTCACCGAGGAACAGCGGGAGTTCGCCAGCACCGAGAAGATCCCGTACCCGCTCCTCTCCGACGCGTCCCACCAACTGGCCGCCGCCCTACGACTGCCCACCTTCCGCGGCGCGGGCCGCCTCCGCCACAAGCGGCTCATCCTGATCACCGACGCCGAACGGACCGTCCGCCACGTCCTGTTCCCGGTCGACGACATCCCACACGCGGTCACCGAGAGCCTGCGGCTGGCCAAGGAGTGCGCAGCGCTTTGAACCGGCGGTTCCCAACGCCCCGGTGAGGGAACTCTGCGGGGAATTGTGCGTGGGGTTGAACGCAAGAGCAGCGGACTCATGATCCGTCGGCCGTGGGCTTGAGTCCCTCGGCGGGGAGCGGCGCCAGCTGCGCGCGCAGGTCCTCGGGGGAATCGGTGCGCGCCACGAGTCCCGCCGCCATACGGTCCCTCAGCCGGGTGGCGCCGCCCGTGGTCAGGAGCTGTTCCTGGGCGATGGCCCGCATCGACATGCCCGGTGCGCCCGCCCGGCCGAGGATCAGCAGCACCTCGAACATGAGATGACTGATCCCGCAATTCTCCTCCCGAGGATCAGTTCGTGGTCGGCGGCCCCCTTCGTCGTGCTGGTGGCCGCCTGCTCGCTCACGGCCTCCAGCCGTCCCGGGTGTCAAGGTACCGATCATGCCCGGGACGGCAGGGTGTCAGGTCCGGCGCGTGGTCGCGGGGCACCGGCCGGCGCGCCCGCCCTACGTCTATGCCCCTGGGTGCAGGCCCAGCCAGCCGGGCGTCGGGTTGCCCTTGACCTCGCCGAAGTACAGGGCGAAGGTCTGCTTCCAGCGTTCGACCGCGGCGCGGTCGGCCATGAAGCGGGGGAAGCCGTCCAGGTTGGCGTTCGGGTACTCCCAGATCGGCTTCAGGCCTGCCGGGGGAGTGACGTCGGAGCGGACGGACCAGCCGTTGAAGGAGCCGTTCTGCATCTCCTTGGACAGCTGCCAGTTGAGGAACAGCTTGGCGGCGGTGGAGTTCTTGGCCTCCTCGAGGACGGCCGTGCGCTGGCCCCACGCCATGAACGGGTGCCCGGCGCCGATGGCGAACGTCACGGGAGAAGTGCCCACCGCGGACCCGGCGGTACCGACCCCGATCGCCTTCTGGCCGCCGAACACGGCGTCGCCGGGGGAGTTGCTGCCACGCCCGAACTGCACGTCCTGCGCGGCGAACCGAGCCACCCAGTCCCAGCCGTAGGTGCGTGCGTACAGGGAGTACAGGTAGAGCACCGCGTCGTCGTCGTGCGGATAGGAAGAGGCGATCCTGCCCTTCCACTTGGGGTCCACCAGGTCGGGCGGAGTGAGCTGCGTGGCCGAACCGACCGTCGCCGTGTTGTACATGAAGCTGAAGGCGATCGCGCCCGTGGCCACCCAGGCGCCCTGCGGATCCTTGAACGCGTCGTAGACCTTGGAGAACCCGGCCGGCTTGTAGTGCAGCAGGCGGCCCTGCTGCTTCCACCGGTCGAAGTCCTGGAGGGTCTGGAACTGGACGACGTCGGGGACGAGGGTGTCGGTGGCGAACTGGTTGTCGACACGCACGTCGTGGTACTTGCTGTAGTCCACGATCAACGTGAGGTCGATGTCCGGGAAGCGGGCCTTGAACGCCGCCTTGGTGCCGTCCTGCTGGGTGGGGGTGTCGCCGCCCGCGTAGACGACCAGCTTGCCGCCCTCGGCGAGCGCGGCCTGGTAGAGCTCGTCGAGCGTCCGCGTCTCCTCGCGCCCGCCCGCACGGCGGTAACCCGCCGGGGCGGCCGCGGCCGGAGTCGCGGTGGCGCCGAGGGCTCCGACACCGAGGGCGGCACCGGTGGCCAGGACATGTCGTCTGCTGAATCTGGGCACGCTGAGGAGGCCTCTCTCATGGGGGGTGAAGCCCGCGGCCTGGGCGAGGCCATGGCCGTCGGGCGCCCTTCATCCTGGCCGTGTCCCGCCCCGGTGGGCAACGTTTTCCAAGGGTTCAGCCCCACGTTCAATCGAACGGTTGAACGCCCGCTGCGCAGCTCGGTTGACGTCCTCCTTCGCCGGTCGCGCCGTGGACCGGCGGGGTACGAGCGTGGGGGGAGGTCCGTCGATGACCCTCGCCCCGTACGAGCAGCTTCCGGACCCTGACCGGCCTCCTGATGCGGAGCCGGCGTCGAAGGTCGGGGCAGGCCATCTGGCACACGTCGCTGGTCGCGGCGGCGATCACGGTCGTCCAGAACGCTGGGCCTCCTGTCGCCCCTCGGCGTCAACTCGGTCAAGGCGGACGCCGTCGTCGGCGCCGACAGCTGCGGGGCCGACGACGCAAGCTGGTCGACGGGCGCAAGAGGCATGTCGTGGTCGACACTCTCGGTCTGCCGCTCGGGGTGATGGTCCCCGCCGCGGATGTCGGCGACCGCGCCGCCGCCCGGGTGCTGCCTGAGCAGGTGGCCGACGCGCATCACCGCCTCGGACTCGTCCGGGCCGACGGCGACTGGACCGGCAGCCTGGTCGAGTACTGCCTGGCCGCGCTCGCGCTGGTCCTGGCGATCGTGAAACGCAGCGACGACATGCCACGGACAGCACCGACCTGTCCAGGGCGTGGTCCTTCGGCCCAATCTCCTTCCTCAAGTTCACGCGCGTTTCGGCGAGTCGCTGTTCCAGTACGGCGACCTGTCGGCGGAGGTGGCCGATGTCGGGTGTGGCCCCGAGTCCGGACTCGCGCCCTGCCTGGCAGCCCTCTCGGTGATAGCCCGGCACAGGTCTTCGAGGGCATCGCGGGCGTCGCAGCGCGGGAGGTTCCGGAGCGTCCGCAGGGCGCGTTCTGTGCGCTGCGCGACCTCTGCCCGTGCCAGTGCGAACGCCCGGTGCCGGCGCAGCAGCCGGAGTGCCTCGGTGCGCTGGCCGCCGTCCTCCAGGTTGCCGTCGAGCAGGGTGCGTAGCCGGACGTCGTCGGCGTCCCCGGGGTCGGGCGGCAGGGAGCGCAGGATCAGGACGGGAAGGGTGCTCACCCCCTGGCGCAGATCCGTTCCGACTTCCTTGCCCCAGGCGGGGACGCCCCCGTCGATGTCGATGAGGTCGTCGACCAACTGGAAGACCACGCCCATGTGTTCACCGAATTCGGCGAGCTGCTCGACCGTGGAGGCGTCCGCGCCGGCGAGCATCGCCCCGATCTGCGCCGCGGCGGCGATGAGGGAGCCGGTCTTGCCACTGATGACGTCGAGATGGTGGCGGATCGGGTCGTCATCCGGCCCGGGGCCCTGTAACTCCAGCGCCTGGCCCTCGGCCAGCCGGACCAGCATGCCGCTCCGGGCGCGTGCCGCGTCGTCGCCGAGGTCGAACGTCAGCCGGACGGCTCGTGCCAGCAGGAAGTCTCCCGTTCTGATCGCCGTCCTGTCGCCCCAGACGGCGTTGACGCTCGGCCTTCCGCGTCGCGTCGTCGCCGCGTCCATGACGTCGTCGTGGTAGAGGCTGGCCAGATGGGTCAGTTCCAGGGCCGCGGCGCCCCGGATGACGCCCGGCGTGTCCGGATCGCCGAACCGGGCCGTGAGGAGGACGAGTACGGGGCGGAATCGCTTGCCACCGGCCGCCAGGAGGTGCTGGGCGGCGTCCGCCAGCAGCGGTTGTTCGGACTTGACCGACTCGGCGAGTACGTTCTCGACGGCGGCCAGCTGCTTCTGGAGACGGGACCTCAGCCGTCTGTGCCTGATGCTCATCACATGCGCGGACGGCGGCGCGAGGGTCATCGCGGGCCTCCTCCCTGTCTGTCGAGTGCGCGGTCTGCCGAGCGACGGAATCGGCGGAGTCCGCCGGGCCGGGCCCCGGACCCGGGGGACTCCGCCGGACGTTCGTCAGCCGCGTGTCATCGCGAAGACGTGGAGGGTGGGTGTGTCAGGTGCCGCGGTGGCACTGGCATCGGGCAGCCGCACGCTCACCGGCGTCTTGCCGGCTTGGAGCGGCACACCGACGTAGTACACGTTGCCCACGTGGTCGTAGGTGACGTTGCCCTGGCGGTTCTGATACGCCGTACCGACCGCCAAGTCCCCGCTGCCGCCGAACCAGTCGGGACTGCCCAGGGTGAAGTCCTGGGCCGATCCGTCCGCGTAGCGGATGGTGCCGGTGCCGCCGGTGGGGCCGTAGCTCGCCGTGACCAGGAAGCCGAGCGTCCGGCCGCGGGTACCGTCCATGGCGACCGTCTGGCCGGAGGCGACCACGTTGTCGGGCAGGCCGTAGACCGCCGTGCCCTGGGTGCTTCGGGCACCGGCGGTCGAGGGCCAGGTGAAGCCGAGCCCCGCGTGGTCGAGGGACCCGCCGGCGGTCACGCCCTTGGCGGCCAGTGCCTGTGCGGACAGGCTGCTGCCCCATCCGTCGATGTCACCGAAGCCGGTGGCGTCGTCCTGGGTGACGGCGACGCTGTTGAACGTCGACGTCAGCTCCGGGACGGCCGTGCCCGACGTCATGGCGAAGACGTGGAGGGCGGGTGTGCCGGGCGTCGCGGTGGCACTGGCATCGGGCAGCCGCACGCTCACCGGCGTCTTGCCGGCCTGGAGCGGCACACCCACGTAGTACACGTTGCCGGCGCCGTCCTCGGTCGTGTTGCCCGGGCGGTTCCGGTACGCGGTGGCGATCGCCACGTCCCCGCCGTCACCGGCCCAGTCGGGACTGCTCAGGGTGAACTCCTGGGCCGTACCGTCCTCGTAGTACACCGTGCCCTCGCCCGCGGCCGGACCGGAGGTGGCCGAGACCAGGAAGCCGAGCGTGCCGGAGGTTCCGCGGATGTCGATGACCTGTCCCGCGGCGACCGTGTTGTCCGGGGTGCCGTGGCCGGCCAGGTGAAGCCGAGCCCGGCATGACCGAGGGCCGCGCCCGGGGTGACACCCGCGTTCGCCAGCGCCTGTGTGGACAGACTCGAACCGGTGCCGTCGAGGTCGCCGACGCTCGTGCCGCCGTCCTGTGTGACCCCCACGTTGTCGAAGGTGGCGGCGAGGGAGGGGGCTCCGGTCGGCGGGGTCTCGTGCTGCTGGTCCTCCGCGATGGCATCCAGGTACGAGCGGAGCTGCGTGATGCTCAGGCCCACCACGTGCTCGTCGTCGATCAGCGCACGCTGTGCCTTGGCCAGATCGGCCTTCGCCGTCAGGCCGGCCTCCTCCATGGCGGCGATCAGTCCGTCCGCGAAATCGTTGGCCGCGTCGATCTGCTCCTGGGTGAGGAGGACGTCGTCCTCGTCGGACGTTCCCACCGCCTGGATCACGGGTTTCCAGAGCTGGAGTGCCCGGACGAACCGGTCGAGCAGTTCGCCCTGGAGGGGGATGTTCGCTTCGACTTCCTCGCGGTTGTCGAAGAAGAGGTTCCCGTAGTACTTGGCGGCCGGTGACTGGTCGACGACGGAGACCTGGTAGAGGTGCACGAGAGAACCGGCCAGGTCGTCGACGGGGACTCCGGTGGCGTTCAGGGCGTCACCGCTGTCGTACAGCGAGGCGAGGATCGTGCAGGTGAGGCCGGTCCCGCAGTTCGCGGGGCGCGGGTCCGGAGTGTTCCCGTTGATGCCCACGTTGTTCGTCCACACCGAGTTGGTGGTCGAGGTGATGATGCTGTCGGCCCCGTGGAGGTCCCGGGTCGCCGTCATCACCGCCGCATAGGCGGCGGCGAAGTCGGAACCGCTCGTCAGGTAGTGGGTGAGCGCCCGGTACATGATCTGCTCGGCGGGAAAGGATCCGTACAGGGTCGCCATGCGGTAGAAGGCGTAGTTGATGATCCCGCTGTTGGAGTGCACACCGCCGTTGTCGGCGCAGGTCGTCCTGTACTGGTCCATGTGCTTCGGATGGCCGTAGGCGGTGGGATCGGACATGGACCTGATCGGCTCCATCGCGTCCAGGTCCGTACCGAGGAGCCAGTCGGTGCGGCCCTTGACGTATCTCTCGGTCATCTCGCCGAAGATGTCGGAGATCGCCTCGTTGAGCGCTCCGGACTGGTACTGGTAGGTCAGGTTCGCGGTGTGCTCGGTGACGCCGTGGGTCATCTCATGGGCCGTGACGTCCTGCGACAGCATGCCGTCGCCGTACGTCATCCGCGAGTTGCTCCAGAAGGCGTTCTTGTAGCCCGTCTGGTAGTGGACGCGGGAACTCAGCGTCATCCCCAGGCCGTCGATGCTGTCGCGGCCGAAGGCCACTCTGTAGTAGTTGTACGTCGCACCGGACTGGTTGTAGGCGTCGTCGGCGTCCTTGTCACCGGAGGGCGAACTGTCCTCGGTGCGGACCAGCGGGAAGGTGCCGTTCTCGCGCGTGCTGTGCTGCATGTCCCGCACTTCCCGGTCCAGGGCGTCCATGGACAGCGGAACGGCGGCGACGAACCGCCCGGCGTTGAGCGCGTCGACGAACACGCGGGTGCTCCGCCCGGTCTCGTCGGTCAGGTCGACCTGCCAGGTGAGGTACGCGGGGGTGCGCACGCCCGCCGTCGCGACACCGGCGTAGACCACGAGGCCGGGGGTGGCGGTGCTGCGCCCGCCGGGCACCGCCTTGACCGCCGTCCGCACGGCTTCGGCGCGGTCGATCCCCGGAGTCATGGAGGCGGGCGGGATCAGATCGGGCCGCAGCCCGTTGGTGACGGCCGTCACGGTCCGGCCGTCACGGTCGAGGTGTACGCCGACCTGCGCCCCGAACACCGGTACGCCGTCCATGACTTGGTCGTACCAGGCGTGCGTGGCGCCGGTCCTGTCCTTCGGCTGCACGCGCCGTGTGTTCTTCCGCAGCATGCCGTCGGTGTCGCCGACCCCGAAGACCTTCGCATGGGTCCCGAGCCAGCCCAGAACACCGTGCCCGCCCAGCGGGCTGTGCAGACCGCCGAGCATGGACGGAGTGCCGGTGCCGGAGTTGTTCGCCCGGTACGGCTCATGCCCCTTCTCCGTGCCCAGCGCGTCGACGGCCTTGTCGACACCCGGGGCTCTCCACTTCTGCCGGTTCGCCACCCCCGTGGGGTCGGCCGGAGTGGCGGCGGCAGCGCCGACGGAGACGAGTGAGGCGATCAGCCCGGTCACCGCCATGACCGCCACGGCCCGTACGCCGCTCCGGCGGGCCTTCTCGGCCCCGCGCACCGAGGACGGTTCGGGACCGAACGGCCACCAGCGGATCACGGCACCGCCCACCAGCAGCGCCCAGGCCGCCGACGAGCCGGCGGTGCCGACCGTCGACAGCGGCATCTCGAAGCCCGAGGCGGACACCGGCTGCTCCGCCACCGCCACCGCGATGCCAGTGAGAGCCGCGTAGCAGACGGCCGCAGAGATGATCAGTACATGACAAGGTAACGCAAGGCGGCGCGCCGCGACGACGGTGCACACGGCCAGCACCGAGGCGCCGGCGAACGGACCCGCGCCCACGAGAAGCAGCCTCGAATGCTCACCTATCGCCCACGCGGCGGTGATGTGCCCGGAGAAGGGCGACATTCTCCAGTCGACCGGCACTCCGCTTCCGGCGGCGAACCCGCCCACGGTCCCGGAGAAATCCGTGGTGAGAAGTTCCGCCACGAAGACGTCGAAGTACAGACCGCTGTGTGCGATCACCATACGCAGTGCGACATGGACGGTCGCCAAGGCGGCGGCCAGAGCGGCGAAAGCGCTGCCGACGGCGACCCAGGCCATGTGCCAGGCGCGGTCGCCCGACGGCGACGGCGTGCTGGTATGACTCATCGTCATCCTTCTGTAGTCCCGGCCTTCCCCAGCCGGGAAATGGCCAGAACGAAGGCTCCGGTCACGACCCGTGACGGGCCGAGGATCTGAGCCTCCGTCGGAGACTGTAGGAATGACGCAGTGGAAAAAATGTGCGCCCGCTGTTCACGGAGGTGGTGCCGCCGATCATGCGGGAGCAGCGCGGTCCCCAGCAACGCTCTAATCCTGGCCTCAGGTTGATCGGCGACAATGAGCGGAAAAGGCATCGACTGGAGGGGGGCGTGCCGGCGTGCGGATCATGATCGCGGATGACGACCCGGCCATCCGTGACTCGCTGGAGCGCGTGCTCCAGGTCGAGGGTTACGACACCAGCACCGTCACCAACGGTTTCGCCGTGCTCGACGGGGTCGGTGGGGCCGGCGGCGACACGCTGGATCTGCTGCTCCTCGACGTGATGATGCCCCGCCTCGGCGGGTTGGAGACCTGTCGGCGGTTGCGGGCCGCGGGCCGGGATCTGCCGGTGCTGATGCTGACCGCCCGTGACCAGGTCTCCGACCGGGTCGCGGGGCTGGACGCGGGCGCCGACGACTACCTGCCCAAGCCGTTCGCCACCGAGGAGTTGCTGGCCCGGGTACGGGCCCTGCTGCGCCGGCGCATGCCGACCGACGAGGAGTCCCAGATCCTGTCGTACGCCGATGTCCGGCTCGATCCGGACAGGTTCGAGGCGTGGCGGGGCGAGCGGCCGCTGCACCTGACCCGGACCGAGTTCTGCCTCCTGGAGGTCCTCATGAGCAACGCGACCCGGGTCTTGACCCGCGACGCGCTGTTCGATGCGATCTGGGGCTTCGGCATGAGCTCCACCGCCAACAACCTCCAGGTGTACGTGAGTTACCTGCGCCGCAAGTTGGAGGCCGAGGGTGAGCCGCGATTGATCTACACACTGCGCGGTCTGGGATACACGTTGCGGGAGACTCCTCCGTGAGCAGGCCCGCGGGACGGGAACCGCGCCGGCTGACCCGTTGGTGGCGCCGACGGTCCCTGCGGGCCAGGCTGACCGTGATCTCGGCGACGGCCATCGCGGTCAGCGTGTTCCTGGCCTTCCAGGTGGCCAGCCAACTCATGGGCCGGGAGCTGCAGAAGACCGCCGAGAACGAGGTGCGCGCCGACGCCCGCGTCCTCGCGACGAACGCGGAGCGCGCCGGTCTGGCACAGGTCCAGCTACCGCCGTATCCCGGATCCGGTCGGCTGGTGCGGGTCATCCTCCCCGACGGCTCGATCCGGACACCGGTCGGCCAACCCGCGCTGCCCCCGGTGAGCGAGCAGGCCGGGCGCGTGGCACAGGGCGCGTCGGCCGACCTGATGGAGTCGAACGACAGCGACGAGGACGGCTACGCCATCTACACGCTGCGGGCGGGCGACGGCGCGGTTCAGGTGGCCCGCGTCGTCGACGACAGCCCGATCAACCGGTTCGGGTTCGGCATGCTGCTGATCGGGCTGCTCTGCGTGGTCGGCGGCGCCCTTGTCGGGCGGACCGTGGCGCGGACCGGGCTGGCACCGATCGACCGGCTCACCGCCGCCGCGGTACGTGTCGCGCACACCCGGGACCTCGACGCCGGCATCCCGGACGAGGGCGGCGGGGAGATCCGGCGGCTCATCCAGTCGATCAACGACATGCTCGCCGCGCTCCGGGACTCCCGGCTGGCCCAGCGGCTGCTCGCCGAGGACGCCGCCCACGAGCTCAAGACCCCGCTCACCAGCCTGACCCTCAACGTCGAGCTGCTGATACGGCTCGATCGGCGCGGCACCCTGGACAGCGCACTGCCGGCGGAGAGCCGGACCCGGCTGCTCAACGATGTCGGCGCCCAGGTGACCGAGTTGAGCACCCTTGTCGCCGAGCTGACCGACCTGGCCCGCGGTGACGTCAGCGACGAGAGCACCGAGGTGCTCGACCTCGCCGACGTGGTGGCGGCCGCCGCGACCCGGGCGCGTTCCCGCGTGCCCGACATCGAGGTCGCGCTCGACGTGACGTCTGTGTGGGTGAGCGGGCGTCCCGCCGCGCTCGAGCGGGCGGTGCTCAACCTCATCGACAACGCCGGCAAGTGGTCCCCCGCGGACCAGCCGGTCCAGGTCCGGCTCCGTGCCGAGGGCGCGTCGGCGGTGCTCGAGGTCGACGACGCCGGGCCGGGCATCGACGCCGCCGACATACCCCGGGTGTTCGACCGGTTCTACCGTGCCGACAGCGCCCGGGCGTTGCCGGGATCCGGCCTGGGGCTGTCGATCGTGCAGCGGGTCGTCGACGCCCACGGCGGCCGGGCCGGCGTCGCCCGCTCCGCACGCGGTGGCGCGCTGCTCCGGGTCGAGCTTCCGGCCGCGGCTCCACCCGCCTCGATCGCCCGGCTCACCGCCGGGGATGACAGCGCGGTGCACTGACCCGCCCCGCCCCGCCCACGCGGCGCAGGACAAGGGACGGCGGCCCTCGGGCATGGTTCGGCCCGGCTCACCGTCGGGGCGGGACACCGCGATGCGCCGGCCCCAGCCCCCCGGACGCTCGGCGCAGGACCAAAGGGCGGTGGCCGTCGGGCAACGGCCCGGCGCGGCTCACGGTCAGTTCGGGGCACAGGGGCGCGCCGACCCCAGCCCCGGCCGCACAGCACAGGACAAGAGAGCGACGACCGCCGGGCCATGGCCCCCGCGCGGCTCACCGTCGGGGAGGGACCCCGGGGCGCGCCGACCCCAGCCGCGGCGCGCAGCGCAGGACCAACGGGCGGCGACCATCCGGCCCATGAAAAAATCCGGGACGGGTCTGGGGCCCCGTCCCGGATCTCGTCCGTGCCGCCGCGCTCACCGTTGCAGCGCGGGCTCCTCGTCGTCGGCGAGCGGCTGTTGACGGTCCGGAAGCTCCGCCGCCGGCCGGGACAGTCGGCTCGGCCACCAGATGCGCCGGCCGATCAGCAGGGTGAGGGCGGGCACGAGGACCGACCGCACCAGCAGGGCGTCGAGCAGCACGCCGAAGGCGACCAGGAACCCGACCTCGATCAGCATCACCAGCGGCAGTGTGGCGAGGACCGCGAACGTGGCCGCCAGGACCAGGCCTGCCGAGGTGATGACGCCACCGGTGGCCGAGAGGGCTTTGAGCATGCCCCTTCCGGTGCCGAGACGCACGGTCTCCTCCCGGGCCCGGCTGGCCAGGAAGATGTTGTAGTCGACGCCGAGGGCCACCAGGAACAGGAAGGCCAGCAGCGGCACCGAAGAGTCGACACCCTTGAACCCGAGGATCGTGTCGAAGACGAACACGCTGCCGCCGAAGGCCGCGGCGAACGAGACGATCACGGTGGCCATCAGGACCAGCGGGGCGAGAATCGCGCGCAGCAGCAGCCCGAGGACGATCAGTACGACGGCGAGCACCAGCGGGATCACCAGCTTCTCGTCGCGCTTGGTGGTCACCTCGGTGTCGAGGTTCTCCGCACTCGGCCCGCCGACGATCGCCTCCGCCCCGCTCACCGCGTGCACGGCGGTGCGCACCCGCAGAATCGTGTCGTACTCCGCGGCGGTGTCCGGCGCGTCCTTCGGGAACACGGAGATGTTGGCCCAGCCACCGCTGGTCTGCTCCGGGACGGCCAGGGCCACACCGCGCGTGTCCTTGACGATGTCGAGCACCCGCTGCTGCTGCTCCGGCCGCGTGAAGACCGTCATCGGCTGGCCGCCGAGCTCCGGGAAGTGCTGGCGGAGAACGGTGAAGCCGGTGACCGACTCCGGCGCCGACAGGAACTGGTCCTGCTCCCGCAAGGCGCCGGTGTTGCCCGCCAGCCCGAGGGCGAGCACGCCGAGGATGCCGAGCGAGCCGAGCGTCGCCACCCACCGGCGGCGGCTGATGGCGGTGCCGAGCCGTCCCCACAGCCCCGGCCTCTCCTCCACGGCGGTGCTGAACCGCGGGACGGCCGGCCAGAAGATCCGCCGGCCGAGCACCACGAGTACGGCCGGGAACAGCGTCAGCATGGCCACCAGCGCGCACAGGATGCCGGCCGCCCCGATCGGGCCCAACCCGCTGGTGCTGTTCAGGTCCGCGACGAGCAGACAGAGCAGGCCGGCGACCACGGTGGCCGCGGACGCGACGATGGCCGGCGCCGCTCCGCGCAGCGCGTGGACCATCGCGACCCGGACATTCTCGTGGTGGTGCAGTGCCTCCCGATATCGAGCGATGAGCAGCAGCGCGTAGTCCGTGCCGACGCCGAACACCAGGATCGTCAGCAGCGCCGAGTTCTGGTCGTTGACCACGATGCCGAAGCCCTTGACGAGCAGGTAGACGGTCGCCATCGCGGTCAGTGCGGCCGCGCCCACGGCCACCAGCGGGATGAGCCACAACACCGGGCTGCGGTAGGTGAGGATGAGCAGGAGAGTGACGACGGCGATGGTGGTGAGCAGGACCTGCACGTCGATGCCGTCGAAGACGGCGTCCATGTCGCCGTCGATCGCGCCCGGGCCGGTCACGTCGAGTTCCAGGCCGGAGGGGCGGTCCTTCGTGGCGTCCCGCAACGGGCCGACGAGGGTCTCCGGTTCGCCGTAGGTCGTGCTCACCTCGACGCTGAACATCATCGCCTTGCCGTCGGTGGAGGGGGTCGTCGGTGAGCCTTCGTCGTCCTCGCCGCCCGCCGCCGTCGCCTTCGGCGGATACCGCTTGGCAAGCGTGTCGTAGTGGCGCTCGACCGTCGCGCGGTCAGCGTCGGTCATGCCGCCGGCGCGGTGGTACACGAAGACGAACGTGTTGCTGTCACCGTCGGGGAGACTGTCTTCCAGCACCGCCACCTTGGTGGACTCGGCACTGGCCGGCAGGGTGTCCACGGCGCTGTCGGTGGTGACCGAGCTCAACTTTCCGCTCAGCGGCACCATGCCCGCCGCCAGCACCAGCCATAAACCAATCACCAACCAGGGCACCCACCGACCGGCCAACCGACCGGCCGGCGCTTCCCCGGACGGCCCTGCGTTGACTGCCATCACTAGCCTCCTGCATACGGCTTGCATCGCTTGTCTGGACGCCGACTTCCTAGCGAGCGAACCTGAGGCGACTGTTAATGCGCTGCTCAGACCGGTTGGCCGAACCATGTGCCCTGCGCACGCCCCGGCGTGATGGCATCGAGGTCATGCCCGGTGGACAAGGTCCGGGCGACGCAGCCGTCGGGCCGGATGAGCAACGCGTCGACCCTCACGCAGCAGGTCCGCCGACCCGGGTCACCGCGGTGTCGGAGAACATCTCCCACTGCGCCATCGTCTGCGCGTCGGGGCGCATCAGGGCGATCTGGCCCGGGTGTTCTACCAGCGGGTCCCGGACGACATCGTGGTGATCGCGACATCGGTGCCGTTCACCCGCCGGATGCTGTCCTACGGCTCCTCGACGGTGAGCGGCTCGACCTGCCGCGGCACGTACCACGTGTGCCAGGTGTTGTTGTGGTCAGTTGGACCGCTCAACCGTGCTGTGAAACGGCATCGCCGCCGAGCTGCCACATTTCATAGTTCCCGCATTCTGCCGTGATCTCGGCCGTCTCCTGAGCGGCGGTGATGAAGTCATCGACCACTGGCGAGGTTTGCGATGCCGCCACCGCGAGGCACACCTGGTCGGGCGCGAGATCCGGGATGGGCACATAGACGACGTTCGGATGGGAGGAGAACACGGACGCCGAACGGGCCAGGAACGAGATGCCCCGGCCGGCCGCGACATGTTCGAGCGTCTCGTCCACCCCGCGCACCAGGTACCCGGCGTTGGGGTGCGGGCGGCTGGTGGGCTGCGTGCTCGGGTCGGCATGCCAGAGCAGCGGTTCGCCGGCCAGGTCGGCCTCGGTGACCGCTTCCTTGCCGGCCAGCCGGTGGCCGGTTGGCAGCACGGCCACCCGCGGCTCGGTGTACAGCGGGGTGACGCGCAGGCCGACCTCGTCGATGGGCAGGCGGACGTAGCCGACGTCGATGCGGCCGTCGAGCAGCATCGAGGCCTGGTCGTCCCCTTCGATGCGCTGCACGTCCACGACCACGTCCGGGTGGCGGGCCTCGAACGCCCGCGCAGCCGGGATGACCGGGATACCGGCCCGGAAACCGACCGTCAGCCGGCGGCTGCCGCGGGCGGCCGCGGACACCCGGCGGCGGACCGCCTGCGCGGAGGCGAGCAGCGGACCGGCGTCGGCCAGCAGTTGCCGGCCCGCGTCGGTGAGTTCCACGCCGTGCCGGTCCCTGGTGAACAACGAGGCGCCGAGATCCTGCTCAAGCGCGCGGATCTGCCGACTGAGCACCGGCTGCGCGATATGCAGCTCCTCGGCGGCCCGGCCGAAGTGCAACTGGTCGGCCACGGCGGCGAAGTAACGCAATTTCCGTAGGTCCAGATCCATGGCGTCTCCCGGTCCGGTGATGCCTTGAGGGTATCACCACCGCCAAGAGAGGTCTTGGACACCCGCTCAGGCCAATGGCAGCCTGAATAGGGCAGCCATTGGGGCCGAATTGAATTCGGCACAAGAATTCGACATCCGGGCCCCATTAATTCAGCGGAGTGATCGTGGGAAAGCTCGACGGCAAGGTAGCGGTGATCACCGGTGGATCCACCGGTATGGCACTGGCCGGAGCCAAACTGTTTGTCGAGGAGAGCGCACGTTTTCATCCAGGCCCGGCGGCAGGAAGCACTGGACGACGCCGTCAAGCTGATCGGCCGTAACGTCACCGCCGTCCAGGGTGACGCGGCCGAACTGGACGACCTGGACCGTTTGTTCGACACCGTCAAGCGGGAAAAGGGCTCGCTCGACGTGCTGTGGGCCAGTGCCGGGATGGGCGAACCCGCGGTCCTCGGCGAGATCACCGAGGAACAGTTCCACCGCGCCTTCTGGCTCAACGCGCGCGGCACCCTGTTCACCGTCCAAAAGGCACTGCCTCTGATCAACGACAACGGCTCAATTCTCATGACCGGCTCCAATGCCTCCCTCGGCGCCTTCCCCGGCTGGAGCCTCTACGCGGGAAGCAAAGCCGTCCAGCAGTCCTGGGCCCGCGTCTGGCTCAACGAACTGCGCGACCGCAGGATCCGGGTCAACGTCCTGACCCCCGGTCAGGTCGCCACCGCCAAACAGGAAGAACTGTTCGACGAGGCAACCAAGGCCGCATTCGAGTCCCTCATCCCGCGCGGAAAGATGGGCCGCCCCGATGAAATCGCGACCGTCGCCCTGTTCCTCGCCTCCGACGACTCCAGCTACGTCAACGGCCTGGAACTGGTTGCCGACGGCGGCACGACCGCCATCTGAACAGACATCAGAAATGGCGCGGCCACAGTGTTGCGCGAGCGCCGAATTCGCGTGCACGAATAAGACAGGGCGACACCTCCAAAGAGAACAGGAAGAGAGCACACCTCATGAGCAGCATCACCCTCATCGGCACGGGGAACATGGCCCGTACCATCGGCACGCTCGCCGTGGTGGGCGGCAACACCGTCGAGGTCATGGGACGCGATCAGTCCAAGGCCGATGACCTGGCCAAGGCCCTGGGCGGCGGCGCGACGACGGGCGAGTGGGGCGCCGTCCCGGCCGGAGACATCGTCATCACGGCCCTGTTGTACGACGGTGTCGTTCCGGTCGTCGCCGAGTACGCGGACGCTCTCGTGGGCAAGGTCATCGTCGACATCAGCAACCCGTTCAACGCCACGTTCGACGGACTGGCGCACAACGAGGAGACCTCGATCGCGCAGGAAGTCGCCAAGGTGGCCCCGGCCGGCGTCACCGTGGTGAAGGCGTTCAACACCATATTCCGCGATGTCCTGGAGAAGGGCCGGCCCAACGTCTTCATCGCTGGCGACAATGCGCAGGCCAAGGCAGACGTGGCGGCATTCATCGAGAGCCTCGGGCTGCGCCCGCTGGACGTCGGCGGCCTGAAAATGGCGCACTGGCTCGAAGGAATGGGGCTGGTCACGATGGGCCTCGCCGGCAACGGGGTTGGCCACTGGGACTTCGCCCTCGGCGTCGACGAATTCACCGGCTGAGCGCACGCACCACCACTTCCCGCGCCACATCACGCCAGTGGATCCGAGGCACGCGGAGAAGCAGCCCCCACCCACTTTCACCAGGAGCAGTCGCATGCGTGTTTTCGTCACTGGCGGGACCGGCCATTCCGGTTCGTACATCATCCCCGAGCTCGTCGCCGCCGGACATGAGGTCACCGGCCTGGCCCGGTCGGACATGGCCGCGGCGGCGCTGTCCGCGCTTGGCGCGAAGGTGCGTCGCGGCGACCTCGAGGACCTCGACGGGCTCAAGGAGGCGGCCGCGGGCTCCGACGGCGTCATCCACGTCGCGCACCGGCAGGACCTGCTTCCCTCCGGAGGGATCGACGCCGTGGCCGCCGCGGAGCTTCCGGTCATGCTCGCGTACGGCGAGGCACTGGCGGGAACCGGAAAGCCACTGGTCGCTGCGGGGAGCATTGGCTCGCCCGGGCAGCACCTGGGCCGGCCGGTCACCGAGGAGGACCCGGCCCTTCCGGGCGGCGACGAGTACAAGGGCACCCTGCGGGTCCGGAACATCGTGGAGACCGCCGTGGTTGGCCTCGCCGAGCGGGGAGTGCGGTCCTCGGTCGTGCGGATCGCCAACATCGCGCACAGCACGACCGACCGTACCGGCTTCCTCCCCACACTGATCGCGCTCGCGAAGGAGAGGGGTTTCGTCGGCTACCCCGGAGACGGCGCGAATCTGTGGAACGCCGTGCACGTCCACGATGTCGCCTCCTTGTTCCGCTTGGCACTGGAGAAGGGGCCGGCCGGCCATTACTGGCACGCAGTTGGGGACGGAGGCATTCCGTTCCGCGAGATCGCCGAGGCCATTGGCAGCCGTCTGGGCCTGCCTGCCGTAAGCGTTCCCGCGGACGTACTGATGGTGCCGGGATACTTCGGGTTCCTCGCCAACATAGTCACCCAGAACTATCCGGCGTCCAGCCTCATCACCCGCCGGACCCTCGGCTGGGAACCCGCTCAGCCCGGCCTGCTCGCCGATTTGGACAACGGCCACTACTTTTTGGAAGGACGCTGAGAATACGACGACGGTGGGATTCATCGGAAGCGGACACATCGGCGGTGCCCTCGCGCGACTCGCCGTCGAGGCCGGGCACCAGGTCGTGCTCAGCAACTCGCGCGGTCCCGAAACGCTCGCGGACACGGTCGCGGAACTGGGGTCGCGGGCGTCCGCGGCGACGAGCGGGGAGGCCGCGGCGGCCGGTGACATCGTCGTGGTCACCGTGCCGGTCAAGGCGTTCCCCAACCTGCCCGCAGAGCCACTGGCCTGGAAGCCGGTCATCGACACGTGCAACTACGGTCCTGAGCGTGACGGGCACATCCCCGAGCTGGACAACGAGTCGCTCACCTCGAGCGAGCTGCTGCTGCGGTACAGCCCGGACGCCATGGTCGTGAAGGCGTTCAACAACATCTTCTTCAAGCACCTGCTGTCACTCGCCCGCCCGGCGGGGGCTGCCGACCGCTCGTACCTGCCGATCGCCGGGGACTCCGCGCCGGCCAAGGTGGCGGTGAGCGAATTCATCGAATCCATCGGGTACGGCGTGGTGGATGCGGGATCGCTGACCGACAGCTGGCGGCAGGCGACGGGCACGCCGGTGTGGGGGACGCCGTACGGGTCGTACTCGAACGAGAAGGGCCGGCCGGCCGACGAGGACGCCATCCGCACGGCACTGGCCACCGCAACGCGGTAACCGCAAGTTGGCGCGGGCCGCGGTATGGTCCGGCCGTGTCATGGCCCCGTCCTGTAGGCGCCGGGCGGGGGCCGTGTGCGGCTGGTCGGCAGGTCACGGCGAAGTAGACGATCGAGGTTGTCGCTCGCTGTCCCGATCGCATGCGGCGTCGTCAGGCGTCGACGACGAGATCCTCCCGTGGCTTGGCGCAGCACAGCAGGATCTTGTTCTGGGCGATCTCACGAGGCCGGATGCCTCCGTTGTGCCGCATGTCGACGGACCCGGACAGCAGGGTCGTCTTGCAGGTACCGCACATTCCCTGGGCGCAGGACGCCGGGAGGCTCAGGCCCGCCCGGGAGGCCGCCGCGAGGAGGGAGGTGTCCGCGTCGCAGGTGAGGGTGCGCCGGCTGCGGGTGAACTCGACGGTGTACGCAGGGTGTTGTTCGGCGGTGTCCGTCGGGTCGGCCGGGGGTTCGTCGGCCTGGGGTGGGTGTTCGCCGGGCTGGGGCGTTTCGAAGGTGAAGCTCTCCTCGTGATGGCGGGTCATCGGGAACCCGGCCGTCGCGAGCAGGTCGCGCACCGCCGCCATGTAGCCGGCCGGGCCGCACGTGAAGATCTCCCGCCGGTGGAAGTCGGGGGCGATCTGCCGGAGCATGTCGAGGGTCAGCCGGCCGCGGTGGCCGCCCCAGGGTTCGGTGGGGCCGTCCTTCTCGCAGACGTGCACCACCCGGATGGTGGGCGCGGTGGCGGCGATCAGGTCGAGTTCGCGGCGGAAGAGGATGTCGTCGGGAGTGCGGGCGCTGTGGACGAACACCACGTCGGCCGGGTGCGCGAGGTCGTACAGGGTCCTGGTCATGGCCATCATCGGCGTCGCGCCGCTGCCGCCGGACAGGAAGAGGTACTTCGGCGCGGGGTGCCGGGTGAAGGAGAAGTCCCCGAGCGGACCCCGCGCCCGTACCGTGCCCCCGGGACGCAGATGGTCGTGGAGCCAGTTGGAGACCAGCCCGCCCGGCACTCGCTTCACGGTGATCGTCAGCGAGTGGGGGCGGGTCGGCGGCGAGGAGACGGTGTAGCAGCGCTCGACCGAGCGGCCGTCGATGTCGACGCCCAGGGTGAGGAACTGCCCGGGGGCGTGGCGGAAGAGCCGGGGCTGCGGGGACTGGAGGACGAAGGTCTTCACGTCGGGAGTGAGGACGTGGACCTGCTTGCAGACCAGGAGCCCGCCGTCGTCCTCGTCGTTCCAGGGGAGGGCGTCGGTCCAGTCCATCGGGATGTCGGTCATCGTGCGAGGTGCGCCTTCAGCCGGGTCACGTACCAGTTGACGAACGCCTCGACCTGGTACTCGGTGGGGTTGTACGGCCCCGGGAGATAGGCGGGGCTGGAGATGCCCTGCTGGGCGCGGGCGACCAGGAGCGCGTCCTGGTCGTTGGTGGCCGTCCATACCCGGGTCAGGGAGTCGAGGTCGTAGTCGACGCCCTCGACCGCGTCGGCGTGCACCAGCCAGGTGGTGCGGACCAGGGTGCGGTCCGGGGCGAGCGGGATCACCGAGAAGGCGATGGCGTGGTCGGAGAGGAAGTGGAACCAGGCGTTGGGCTGCATGTGCAGGGACAGGCGGCCCAGACGGGGTGTGGTGAAGTCGGCCAGGAGTTTCCCGCAGGCCGCCGTGCCGTCCTCGGTGAAGGACTCGCCCGCGCCGTCCAGCGGTTCGCGCTGGATGCGGAAACCCGTGGCGCGGGTGTCCAGTTCCTCGATCGCGGCGTACGGCAGGCCCAGCGACTCGTACGTCGTCCGGGACTCGGCGTCGGCGTGGAGGTAGCGGTCGTACGCCGGGCGCAGGACCGGCGGCACGTCCTCCTCCGCGTAGCCGTAGACGGGGAAGAGGGAGCACTGGAGTTCCGGGTGGCCTCCGCAGTGGTAGCACTCCCGGTTGTTCTCCATCGTGAGCTTCCAGTTCCCGTTCTCCACCAGGTCGATCTGCGTGGCCACCTTGGCCCGGCCCAGGCCGTGCGGCGCGATGTACGGCTCGATGCGGGCGGCCACCTCGTCGAAGTCGGCGGGCGGTTGCTCGGCGAGGCAGATGAACACCAGGCCGGCGACGGTACGGGCGTGCACGGCGCGCAGCCCGAAGCAGGACCGGTCGAAGTCGGGCGGCAGCGACTCCGCGTGCAGCAGCCGGCCGTCCACGCCGTACGTCCAACGGTGGTAACCGCAGACGATGTTGCCCACCGAGCCGCGCTCCTCGTTGAGGATGCGGGCGCCGCGGTGACGGCAGACGTTGTGGAAGGCCCGTACCTCTTCGTCGTCGTCGCGGAGCAGGATCACCGAGTACGGGCCGAGGGCCACGGTCACGTAGTCGCCGGGCTCGGGGAGTTCGGCCTCGGCGGCGACGAACAGCCAACTCCGGGCGAAGACCGCCTCGATGTCGAGGTCGAAGAACTCCTGGCCGGTGTAGAAGGGGGCTTCGAGGCTCAGGCCGGGGGTGCGGCGGGCCACCAGGGTGGCCGGGTCCGACACAGAGGTCACGGGGGCGAATGTCGTCAACTTCGTTTCTCCAGACGGTTGGTGACAATGGGTCAGAGCGGCAGGCACAGGCGCAGCGCGTCGTAGACGGCGGCGTGGATGTTGCGGCTCGCGACCGCGTCGCCGATGCGGAACAGCTGGTAGCGGCCGGTGTCGTCGCGGACCACCGTCTGCGGTCGGTGGGCGAGCAGGGCGCGGTGGTCCACCTCGCCCAAGTTGCTGGATCCGGGCAGGAGGTCGCGGTACAGCTCGTCCGCCGGGAGGGTGCCGTGCTCCACGATCACGTGGTCGACGATGAGTTCGGCGTCGGCGTCGGTGTAGTCGCTGCTCAGGGTCGCGGTCAGGCGGCCGTCCGGGGCGCGGCGCACGGCGCGCAGGCGGCGCGCGAGGGTGGTCGTCACGTCGTGTTCCGCGAACACCTTCAGATATGCGGGGGAGTTCATGCTGCCGACGTCGGGCGCGAGGGTGCGTTCCGGTGTCACGTAGTGCAGGCGGGCGCCGGCGGCG
This sequence comes from Streptomyces sp. NPDC046909, assembly GCF_040644695.1. NCBI lineage: Bacteria > Bacillati > Actinomycetota > Actinomycetes > Kitasatosporales > Streptomycetaceae > Streptomyces > Streptomyces sp. NPDC046909. Next base: position 258,364 of record NZ_JBEYXC010000005.1, read on the forward strand.
GCGAGCACCTCGACGGCGTCGAGGGCGGGATAGCCGCCGTGGTCGTCATACACCAGCACCTCGCCCTTCGGGCGCAGTGAGCCGGTCAGTACGTCCCACGTGTCGGCGACCAGGTCCGCGCCCGCCTCCAGGAAGCTGCTGTTGGGCATGCCGCCGGTGGCGACGACGACCAGGTCGGGGTGTTCGGCGAGTACGTCGGCGGCCTCGGCATAGGTGCCGAAGCGCAGGTCGACGCCGTGGTGCTTGCACTCGGCGACCCGCCAGTCGACGATGCCGAGCAGGTCGCGGCGGCGGGGGTTGGAGGCCGCGAGCCGGATCTGGCCGCCCGGCTGGTCCCCCGCCTCGAACAGCACCACGTCGTGGCCGCGTTCGCCCAGGACGCGGGCGGCCTCAAGACCTGCCGGACCGGCGCCGACGACAACTGCCTTCCTGCGAGCGCCCGTTGTGGCCGGAATGGTGTGGGGCAGGTGGAGCTCCCGCCCGGTCGACGGGTTGTGGACGCACTTCGTGTCGCCCGAGTCGTAGATCGCGTCGAGGCAGTAACTCGCGCCCACGCAAGGGCGGATACGGTCCTCCTGGCCCGCGGCGACCTTGAAGACCAGATGCGGGTCGGCGATCTGGGCGCGGGTCATGCCGACCAGGTCGAGCAGTCCCTCGCGCAGGGCGTACCGCGCGGTCGCCGGATCCGCGATGCGGGCCGCGTGCATCACCGGCACCCGCAGCCGGCGCCGGACCTCGCCGGTGAACTCCAGGAACGGTCCCAGCGGAGTACCGATCGGCGGGATGGCCCGTACCAGGGAGGCGTCGCTCTCGATGGAGCCGCGGATGGTGCTGACGAAGTCGATGCCGTCGTCGGTGAAACGCTCCGCGGCCGTCAGGGCGTCGTCGAAGGTCAGCCCGCCGGGCCGGGCCTCGTCCAGCATCAGCCGGATCCCGACCACGAAGTCCGGGCCGACCGCCTCCCGTACCGCCCGGACCACCCGGCGCGGGAACGCCATGCGGTGCTCCAGGCCGCCGCCGAACTCGTCGTCGCGGTGGTTGGTGGTGGGGGAGAGGAAGCTGTCGAGGAAGTGGCCGTACGCCTCCAACTCGATGCCGTCCAGGCCGCCTTCGCGGCAGCGCAGCGCGGCCGAGACGTAGTCGGCGGTGATCCGGTCGAGGTCCCACGGCTCGGCGGCCTTGGGGAACGCCCGGTGCGCGGGCTCCCGCAGCGGTGACGCGGAGAGCACCGGCAGCCAGTCGCCGGTGTAGTTGCTGGTACGGCGGCCGAGATGGGTGACCTGGCACATCACCGCGGCCCCGGCCTCGTGCACCTCGTCGGTGAGCCGGCGCAACCACGGCACGATGTCGTCCCGGTACAGCAGCAGGTTGCCGAAGGCGGGCGGGCTGTCCGGCGAGACCACGGCGGAGCCGCCGATCATGGTCAGGCCGACACCGCCGCGCGCCTTCTCGACGTGGTAGGCGCGGTAGCGGTCCTTGGGCAGGCCGTCCTCGCCGAAGGCCGGTTCGTGGGAGGTGGAGACCACTCTGTTGCGCAGGGTCAGGTGTTTGAGGCGGTAGGGCTGGAGCAGGGGATCGAGGCTCTGGGCGGGCATGACCGCTCCTCGGGAGGTGGGGTGCCGACGGCCACGTCAGGGCAGCGGTGACTGCATAGCCGTAACGGCTGTATCGCATTGCGAAACAGATGCGCGATGCGAGACAAATGGTGGAGTCGCAAACCCGCGGCCGTCAAGAGCCGACCGCGGCCGCCGGTCCCGGTCCGCCGTCAGCCGTTCTTGCGGTGCCCCCGGCGCCAGGAGATCCGCGCGCCCGCCTCCCGCACCCGTTCGGCCAGCGCCGGCACGGTGTCCTCGTTGACGCGGAACGTCGGGCCGGAGACGGTGACGGCGGCCACGATCTGGCCGTCCGGCGAGCGCACCGGCGCGGCGATCGCGGCCAGCCCGATCTCGTGCTCCTCCGACGTGGTGGCGTACCCGCGCTCCCGGATCGCCTTCAACTGCTCCTTCAGACGCGCCGGTTCGACGATCGTGTGCGGGGTGTACTCCACGAGCCCGCGCCCCAGCACCTCGTCGAGTCGCGACTCCGGCATGTACGCGAGGAAGAGCTTGCCGGCCGCGGTCGCGTGCAGGGGGCTGCGCTTGCCGACCCAGTCGACGCTGGAGATGGTCGCGCCGCCCATCTCCTGGTCGATGGTGATCACTTCGAGCCCGTCGTGGATCGCGAGGTTCACCGTCTCGCCCACCTCGGCAGCCAGCTCCCGGCAGACCGGGCGGCTCAGCAGGGACAGATCGCTCTGCCGTCCGGCACCGGCGGCCAGCTCGACCATGCCGAAGCCGAGGCGGTAGCGCCCGCGCTCGGCGTCCTGCTCGACCAGGCCGCGCGACTCCAAGGTGGCCAGGAGCCGGAAGACCGTCGCCTTGTGCAGACCCAGCGCCTCGGCGAGTTCGGTGACTCCGGACGGCCCGCGCCGGGACAGCGACTGGAGGATCGAGACGGCGCGGTCCACGGACTGCACCGAGGTGTCGCGGGGCCTTCCGGTGCTGGTCATGGCGGAAAGGATAACCAGCCGACCGGGTGCCGCCACGGCCCCCGGAGTCCGGCCTGCCGCTCCGGCCCGCCGGTTACGGGTCCGTTTCGGCGGTTAATTCTCCGCGCCCGGGGGTTGGCGGGAAACCGTCAGCTGGCTATCGTTCCGGCACTCCACTCAATCGTTCCGCTGAACGAATAACGAGAAGGACGGTCGGCCCATGCCCGACACCCACCACCCAGGACGGCGGTCGTTCCTCACCGCCGGCGCGGCGGGCGCCGCCTGCCTCGGTGCGTCCTGGCTGCTGTCCGGATGCTCGGGCGCGGACGCCGGCACGGTGCTGCCGGCCGCGGCGCCGGCGGGCACCCCGGACCGCGGCGGCACCCTCCGCATCGCCCGGCCGCCCGCCTCCGACGCCGAGACCCTCGACCCGGCCAGCTCCCTGTCGGCGTACGAATACCTCGGCGCCCTCTACAACCGCCTGGTCCGGGTCGGCAGCGACGGCGCCCTCGCCCCCGACCTCGCCGAGTCCTGGGAGACCGACGCCAAGGCCACCACCTGGACCTTCCGGCTCCGCAAGGGCGTCACCTTCCACGACGGACGGGCCTTCACCTCCGCCGACGCCGCCTACACCCTGCGCCACATCATCGACAAGGCGACCGCCTCCCCGCAGGCCGCCGTCCTCGCCCCGCTCATCGACGCGAAGACCCTGCGCACCCCCGACGCGCACACCCTCGTCGTCCCGCTGAAGTCCCCCAACGCCGAGTTCCCGAGCCTGCTCACGCACTACAACTGCTACGTCGTCCCCGACGGCAGCGCGAAGTCCATCGGCCGCACCGGCATCGGCACCGGCCCCTTCAAGCTGGAGTCCTTCGCACCCGCGGGCCCCGGCCGCATCACCGCCTACGCCGACCACTGGGCCGGACGCCCCGTCCTCGACGCGATCTCCTTCTACTCGGTCGCCGACATGTCCGCCCGCGCCAACGCCCTCCTCGCCGGCCAGGTCGACCTGCTCTCGCAGACCAACCTCGACTTCGCGACGGCCCGCGTGGTCGCCGCCTCCGACCGCGCGACCGTCGCCCGCGTGAAGAACGCCCAGTGGTACGTCCTCCCGATGCTCACCACCGACAAGCCCTTCACCGACGTACGCGTACGCCAGGCGATGAAGCTCGCCTACGACCCTGAGCACGTGGTGAAGGTCGCACTCCAGGGCGCCGGCACCGCGGGCTGGGACAACCCGGTCCCGCCGGACGATCCGCTGCACCTCGCCGCCCACCCCGCGCACGACCCGGAGAAGGCTCGGGCACTGCTGAAGCAGGCCGGGCAGGAGGGGCTGGCCGTCGACCTCTACACCTCCGCCTACGACCCCCTGCTCACGCCGATGGCGCTCGCCTACCAGGAGTCCGCCAAGCGGGCCGGCATCCGCATCCGCGTGAAGACCGCCGCCGCGGACTCGTACTACACGCAGATCTGGATGAAGAAGCCGCTGATGGCGACCTACTGGTACACGGGACGGCCCGTCGACCAGCTCTTCACGCAGATCTTCCGCAGCGGTTCCTCCTACAACGAGACCGCATGGTCCGACAAGGCCTTCGACACGCTCCTGGACCGCGCCCGCGCCGAGACCGACGACGCGTTGCGCCGCGAACTCTACGGCCAGGCGCAGACGATGGTGATCGAGAAGGGCGGGGCGATGACCCCGATGTTCGCCGACCGGCTGGTGGGGATCTCCCGCGAGGTGCGCGGATACGCCGAGCACGGCTTCGAGTTCGACTACCTCGGCATCGGCCTGAAGGGAGCCTGAGCATGCTCGTGTTCGTCGCCCGACGACTGGCAGCCGCCCTCGGCACGCTGCTCCTCTCCTCCGTCCTGGTCTTCCTCGCCCTCCAGGCCCTGCCCGGCGACGTCGCCACCCAGATCCTCGGCAAGGACGCCACCCCGGACGCGGTCGCCGCCCTGCGCAAGCAGCTCGGACTCGACCAGCCCGCCTGGGAACGCTACTTCGACTGGATCAAGGGCGCCGTGCACGGCGACTTCGGTACGTCGCTGGTCTCCGCCAAGCCGGTGGGGAGCGAAGTCGCCCAGTACCTCGGCAACTCGGCCCTCATCGCCGTCGTCACCATCGTCTTCGCGGTGACCGGGTCCCTGGTGCTGGGCATCCTCGCCGGCCTGTACCGCGACCGCTGGGCCGACCACGTGATCTCGACCGCGAGCCTGGTCGGCATGAGCGTCCCGGAGTTCGTGGTCGCCACCGTCCTGGTGCTGTGCTTCTCGGTCGCGTTGCCGTGGTTCCCGGCGGTCGTCCTGTACGGCCCCGACGCGAGCGTCGGCCAACTCCTGCCCGCCGTATGGCTTCCCGCGCTCGCGCTGGCCATCGTGATGGCCGCCTACATCATCCGCATGGCCCGTACGTCGGTCATCGACGTGATGGCGAGCGAGTACGTCACCACGGCCCGGCTCAAGGGCCTGTCCACCTGGCGGGTTGTCACCCGGCACGCCCTGCCGAGCGCCCTGCTGCCCACCCTGCACGTCATCGCCCTCAACGTGGCCTGGCTGGTGGGCGGAGTCGCCGTCGTCGAGAACGTCTTCAACTACCCCGGCATCGGCAAGCTGATGCTCAGCTCCGTGCAGAACCGGGACCTGCCCGTCGTGCAGGCCGTCGCCCTGATCAGCGCCGTCGTGTACGTCGTCTGCAACCTCGCCGCCGACCTCGGCGCCATGGCCCTCAACCCCAAGCTCCGTACGCGCGGGAGGACCTGATGACCACCCTCGACACCCCGCCGGTGCCCGTGGCGGCGACGCCGGGACGCGCGGCACGCACCTGGCGCACCCTGCGCTCCTCCCGAACGGCCCTCGTGGGCCTGGCGATCGTCGGCGTCCACACGCTGATCGCCCTCCTCGCCCCCCTGCTCACCTCCTACGACCCCATCGCCAACGACCCCTCCCAGGCCCTCCTCGGATCGAGCTGGTCGCACTGGGCCGGCACCGACATGTACGGCCGGGACGTTCTCACCCGTGTGCTGTACGGCGGCCGTTACGCGCTCGGCGTCTCGGTCGTCGCCACGGTCATCGCCCTCGCCCTCGGCACGGTCATCGGCTGTGCGGCGGCGCTGCGCGGCGGCTGGTTCGACGACCTGCTGGGCCGCGTCCTCGACGCGGTGCTGTCGGTGCCGGCCGTCCTCGCGCTGCTCGTCGTCGTGACCGCGCTCGGCACTGGCCCGGCGGTCATCGTGATCGCCGTGGCCGTCGTCTTCGTGCCCCAGGTCGTACGGGTGGTGCGGGGCGCGGCGCTGGCCGTCGTACCCGCCGACTACGTGACCGCGGCCCGCGCCCGCGGCGAGCGCACCTGGTCGATCCTGCGGCGCGAGGTCCTGCCCAACATCGCCGACGTGGTGTACGTGGAGTTCGCCATGCGGGCCTCCTGGGTCGTGCTGCTGATCTCCTCGCTGTCCTTCCTCGGCTTCGGCGCCGACCCGCCGACCCCCGACTGGGGGCTCATGGTCGCCGAGAACCGCACCGCCATCACCGTCGTCCCGATGGCGAGCCTCGCGCCGATCATCGCCCTGGCCACACTCGTGGTCGGGCTCAACCTCGCGGCCGACGGCCTGTCCAAGGCGTGGGGCGTGGACCGGATCAGGGAGGGCTCGTGATGACCTCTGCAACCGTGGTGTCCGTCAACTCCCTCTCTGTTTCCTACCGTTCGGGCGGGCGTGACGTGCCCGTCGTGCAGGACGTGTCCTTCGACGTCGCCGAGGGCCGCACCCTCGCCCTGGTCGGCGAGTCCGGCAGCGGCAAGTCGACCGTCGCGGCGACTCTGCTCGGCCATCTGCGGCACGGCTCGCGCCTGGACGCCGGGAGCGTGCGGGTGGACGGCAAGGACGTGTTCGCCCTGTCCGTACCGGAGTTGCGGCGGCTGCGCGGCGGGACGGTGGCGATGGTCGCCCAGAACGCCGGGCACGCGCTCACCCCGTCCATGCGCGTCGGACGGCAGATCGCTGAGGCCGGCGGCGAGGTCCCGGTCCTCGACCTCCTCGAACAGGTACGGCTGCCCCGCCCCGCCGACCTCGCGCGCCGCTACCCGCACGAACTCTCCGGAGGCCAGCAGCAGCGCGTCGCCATCGCCATGGCCCTCGCGGCCCGCCCCAAGGTCCTCGTCCTCGACGAGCCCACGACCGGCCTCGACGTCGTCACCCAGCGCGGCATCCTCGACCTCGTCACCGCCCTGCGCGACGAACTCGGCCTGGCCGCCGTGCTGGTGAGCCACGACCTCGGGGTGGTCGCCCGGATGGCCGACGAGGTGAGCGTGCTGCGGTCGGGCCGGATCGTGGAGTCGGCACCCACCCGCACCCTCTTCGCCGGAGCCCAACACACCTACACCAGGCGCCTGTTGGCGAGCGTGCCGCGCCTGACCGACGACGGGCTCGCCCTCGTCGGGGAACACGGTGAGCGGGAGGTGCGGGCGAAGGCGCTGGTGGCCGCGGACGCCCCGGTCGCGGTGTCGGCGACGGACGTCACCATCGACTACGGCTCGGCGCGTGCCGTGCACGGCGTCTCCTTCGACGTCCGGCGCGGCGAGATCGTCGCCCTGGTCGGGGAGTCGGGCAGCGGGAAGTCCACCCTCGCCTGGTCCCTCGCCGGTCTGCGCACCCCCTCCGGCGGCACGATGACCCACGGATCCGGCGACCTCGCCAAGCCCGCCCGCGGGCGCCCCACCGCGCTGCGGCGGTTGGTCCAGCTGGTGTTCCAGAACGCCGACACCTCCCTCAACCCGCGCCGCACCGTCGGCGACGCGATCCGCCGCCCGCTCCGCTTCTTCGGCACCGCCCCCGACCTGCAGTCGGCCGCCACCCGCGCCCTCGACCTCATCCGGGACGTACGCCTCGACCCGGCGTTCGCGGACCGCCTGCCCGCCCAGCTCTCCGGCGGCCAGCGCCAACGCATCGGCATCGCAAGGGCGCTTGCGGGCGAGCCGGACGTCCTGATCGCCGACGAGATCACGACCGCGCTGGATGTCTCGGTCCAGGCCGAGGTGCTGCGCCTGCTCGACGACCTGCGCCGGGAACGGCAGTTGGCCTGCCTGTTCATCAGTCACGACCTGGCCGTCGTACGGGGCATCGCCGACCGCGTGCTGGTCCTGCGCCAGGGCGTGGTGGTCGAGGAGGGCCCGACCGAGGCCGTCTTCGCCGACCCGGCCCACCCCTACACCCGGGAGCTGATGGCGGCGGCCCTCGAACCGGACCCCGATGCGAGCCCGTTCGTGGCCGACGCGCCCGACTGGACCGACGCGGCGGAACCGGACGACGTGTGGACCGACCACGGCGGCGGTCACCGCGTCCGCCGCTGGCGCGCGACCAACACCCCCCTCACCTCTGTCGGCGAAGGAGTTTCGTGAAGTATCGCGAGCGGTTCGAGCGCCAGGTCGTGCGCGAGGACGTCTGGATCCCCACCCGTGACGGCAGGGTCCGGCTGCACGCCCGTATCTGGCGCCCGGCCGACGCGGAGGCCGACCCGGTGCCCGCGCTGCTGGAGTACCTCCCGTACCGCAAGAGCGACTGGACCGCCCCGCGCGATGCCCAGCGCCACCCCTGGTACGCGGGCCACGGCTACGCCTCCGTGCGCGTCGACATCCGCGGCCACGGCGACAGCGAGGGCGTCCCCGGCGACGAGTACGACGCGCAGGAGCTGGCGGACGGCGTCGACGTCGTCGACTGGCTCGCCCGGCAGCCTTGGTGCACCGGCAAGGTCGGCATGTTCGGCATCTCCTGGGGCGGCTTCAACTCCCTCCAGATCGCCGCCCTGGCCCCCGAACCCCTCAAGGCGATCGTCACCGTCTGCGCCACCGACGACCGCTACGACAACGACGTCCACTACATGGGCGGCGCGGTCCTCGGCATCGACATGCTCGCCTGGGCCGGCACCATACTCGCCTTCGCCGCCCGCCCGCCGGACCCGGCGAACGTCGGCGCCGACCGCTGGCTGCCGATGTGGCGCGAACGGCTCGACGCCCTCGACCCGTTCCTGCACACATGGCTCGCCCACCAGCAGCGGGACGAGTACTGGCGGCACGGGAGCGTGTGCGAGGACTACGGCGCGGTGCAGGCCGCGGTGTTGGCGGTGGGCGGCTGGAACGACCCGTACCGCGACACGGTGTTGCGGCTCGTGGAGCACCTGCCGCCCGACCGCGTCCGGGGGTTGATCGGGCCCTGGTCCCACCAGTACCCGGACCGCGGCCTGCCGCCGGGCCCGGCGATCGGCTTTCTCCAGGAGACGTTGCGCTGGTGGGACCACTGGCTGAAGGGCGAGGACGCGGGGGCGATGCGCGAGCCCCTGCTCCGGGCCTGGATCAACGACCCGGTCCCGCCCGCGACTTCGTACGAGGTGATGCCGGGCCGATGGGTCGGGGACACGAAATGGCCCTCGCCACGGGGCACTTGGCGGGAACGCTCGCTGGGTACGGAGGGCGCGCTACCCGCCGTCGTCCGTTCCCCGCACCACACCGGCATCGACGCGGGCCGCTTCTTCCCGTTCGGCAACGCGAGCGATCTGGCGCCCGACCAGCGGGAGGAGGACGGCCGTTCGGTCTGCCTGGACTCGGCGCCGCTGACCGAACGCGTCGAGATCCTGGGCCGCCCGCGCGTGAGGCTCCGCCTGGACAGCGCCACCCCGCGCGCCCATGTGATCGCCCGCGTGTGCGACGTGGCCCCGGACGGCTCGTCGACCCTCGTCACCCGGGGCGTACTCAATCTGCTGGCCCGGCACGGACGGGACAAGGCGGTCGAGTGGACCCCTGGCACGTACGAGGACGTCGAGTTCGAGCTCAACGCGACCGGGTACGCCTTCCCGCCCGGCCACCGCATCCGGGTCGCCGTATCAAACGCCTACTGGCCGTGGGTGTGGCCGCACGGAGAACGCGGCGAGCTGACCCTGCTGCCGGCGGACAGCGTCCTTCTGCTGCCGGTCCGTGCGCCCGGCGACGAGCCGCCGATCCGCTTCGAGGAACCGGAACAGGCGCCCCCGCTCCCGGTGACGTACGACGTCGAGTCCGAGCCGCGCCCGGAACGCCTGGTCACCCATGATGTGGCGGCGGGGGAGTGGATCCTGGAGGTCGACCCACGCTACGGCGGCTCCCGCACCTACCCCGACGGCCTGCGATACGCGGAGAACGCCCGGGAGACGTACCGTATCCGCAGCGACGACCCCCTCTCGGCCTCGGCCGTCTCCGAGTGGACGATCCGGCTGACCCGTGGCGAGGACGGGGCCGCATGGGATGCGGAGATAGTCGCACGGACGGAACTGCGGGCCACGGCCACGGAGTTCGTCATGGACAGTCACCTCGAAGCACGGGCGAACGGAGAGACAGTGGCCAAGCGCGCATGGCACCGCACCACCCCGAGGACGTCGGGATGAAGGCCGAGAAGAAGGCCGAGAGGAGCCCGCGCCGCGCCGTCGCCGCCGCCGACCGCACCCGGCAGCCCACCGAGGTGCGTCGCAAACTCATCGTCGAGGCGGCGGTCCCGCTGATCGCCGAGCGAGGCTACGCCTCGGTCGGGGTGCGGGACGTCGCCGCCGCGGCCGGGGTGTCCGTCGGCACGGTCACCTACCACTTCGGCAGCGTGCAGGAGATCCTCTCCGAGGCGATGGTGCTCCAGATCGAGCGGTACTACACGGGTCTGAGCGAGGCCGCGGAGCGGGCCACCAGCGGGGCGGAGGGACTGCGGCTGCTGGTCGACGCGCTGTTCACCGAGGACACCGACCGGCACTGGCGGATGTGGTTCGAGTACTGGAACGTCGGCGAGCACCACCCGGACCCGGCGTTCGCCCGCGGCCAGGACCGCCGCTACGAGAGCTGGCACCGGCAGATCCGGAGCCTCGCCGAACGCGCCCTCGCCGAGGGCGACTTCACCTCCGCGGACCTGGACGGCTTCACCGTCCGCTTCGCCGCCCTCGCCGACGGCCTGGCCCTGCAACGCCTGCGCCAGACACCGCCGTTGACGGTGGAGGACGCGCGGCGGCATCTGCGTCACTTCATCGACACGGAGCTGGGCCGGGGCCCGGGGTCCTGAGGTCGATCAGGCCCTTGGTGCCACCCTCTGCCTGGCGGCCGACCGGGTGCGTGACCGGAGCAGGTATGGGACATTTCATCTACTTTGAGGTATTCATCAGTGGATCTGTGACCCTATGACCGGAGTGAGCCATGGCCACCCTCCTGTACCGCCTGGGGAAACTCGCCTTCCGCCGCCGCAGAATCGTCCTCGCCCTCTGGACCCTGGTGATCGCCGCGGTCGTGGCAGGGCTCGGTGTCGCCGGTGAGGACACCGACGACACGTTCACGATCCCTGGCTCGGAGTCCCAGCAGGCCCTGGACACGCTCCGAAGGGTGTATCCGGCGGCCGGCGGAACCAGCGCGCAGATCGTCTTCATGGCTCCCGAGGGGGAGAAGGTCACCGCGAAGAAGTACCAGGCGGGAATCGCCGCGACCCTCAAGGAGGCCGCCGACGCCCCGCAGGTGACCGCGGTTCTCTCGCCCGAGCAGACCCGGGCCGTGTCCAAGGACGGCCGCTCCACCCTCGCCCAGGTCCAGTACTCCGTCACCAACGCCGAGCTCGAAGACGGTTCTCTGGACTCCCTGGAGGACACGATCGGCCCAGCCGAAAAGGCCGGGCTCACGGTGTCGGTGGGTGGGCAGGCCTACAACAGCACCGGTGTCGACATCAGCGCCAAGGAAGTCGCCGGTGTCGTCATCGCCCTGATCATCCTGGTCATCACGTTCGGCTCGTTGCTCGCGGCCGGGATGCCGGTGCTCACCGCCGTCATCGGCGTCGTCATCGGGGCCGGCGGGCTGCTGCTGGTGAGCCACCTGGCCACGATCTCCTCCACGGCGCTGACCCTCACGGTCATGCTGGGCCTCGCGGTCGGCATCGACTACACGCTGTTCATCCTGTCCCGCCACCGGGACCAGCTGAAGGCGGGCATGGCCACCGACGAGTCGGCGGCCCGCGCCATCGGCACCTCCGGCAGCGCGGTCGCCTTCGCCGCGCTCACCGTGATCATCGCCATGGTCGGGCTCTCCGTCGTCGGCATCCCCTTCCTGACCGCGATGGGGCTCGCCGGCGCGGGGGGCGTGGCGATCGCCGCGCTCGTCGCCCTCACCCTGCTCCCCGCGCTGCTGGGATTCGCCGGCGACCGGCTCAGGCCCAGGCCGAAGAAGACGTCCGCGCCCGGAGACCAGGCCGCGCCGAAGCAGGCGCTCGGCGCCCGGTGGGTGCGTACGGTGACCCGCGTCCCCGCCCTCACCGTCGTCCTCGTCACCGCCGGACTCCTGGTCGTCGCCTGGCCCGCCCGCGACCTGCAGCTCGCCCTGCCCGACAACGGCAGCGCCGCGCAGGGCACCACCCAGCGCGAGACCTACGACACCATCAGCGAGGAGTTCGGCCCCGGCCTCAACGGCCCGCTGCTCATCCTCATGAACACCGGCGACGCCAAGGCGTCCTCCGCCGCGCAGCTGACCGCCGAACTGAACACCGTGCGCAAGGAACTGGCCGCCACCAAAGGCGTCGCCCTCGCCTCGGCGGCCCAGCGACTCGACTCCGAGTACGCGCTGCTGACCGTCGTACCGACCACCGGCTCCGGGGACGAGGCCACCAGCGATCTGGTCAAGGCACTGCGGGACAAGGAGTCCTCGCTCCGGTCCCAGACCGGGATCTCGCTCCAGGTCACCGGCCAGACCGCGGTCAACGTCGACGTGTCGCAGAAGCTCAGCGACTCACTGCTGACCTTCGCCATCGTGGTCGTGGGCCTGTGCCTGCTGATCCTGATGATCGTCTTCCGTTCCCTCGTGGTCCCGGTCAAGGCCACGGTCGGGTTCCTGCTCTCGGTCGCGGCCTCCTTCGGTGCCGTGGTCGCGGTCTTCCAATGGGGCTGGGCCGCGGACTTCATCGACGTCACGAGGACCGGGCCGGTCGTCTCCTTCCTGCCGATCATCCTCATGGCCGTGCTCTTCGGACTCGCCATGGACTACGAGGTGTTCGTCGTCTCCAGCATCCACGAGGAGTACGCCCATGGCGGCGACGCCCGCCGGGCCGTCCTGGCGGGATCGCCCCTGGCGTTCCGGGTGGTCACCGCCGCCGCGCTGATCATGGTGGCGGTCTTCGCGGGCTTCGTCACGATGCAGGACGCGATCGTGAAGCCGATCGCCTTCGCCCTGGCCTTCGGGGTCCTGGTCGACGCCTTCCTCATCCGGATGACGTTCGTGCCCGCCGTGCTCATGTGGGTCGGCCGGGCCGGCTGGTGGCTGCCGCGTGGTCTGCAGAAGATCCTGCCGAACGTGGACATCGAAGGGCGCGATCTGCCCAAGCCCCCGGCACAGCCGAGCGCGACGCCCGCGACCGCCTCCGAGCGCGACTGACATCCCCGGGAACGGGGGTGTCACGTCCGGGGCCTGTCGAGCCCAGCCGTCTCGCAGGCCCCGGACGTCGGCGCGGGCCGCCCCGGCCTCGGAGGGAGGGGGAGGCCGGTGTGCGATGGCAGCCCGCACGGAGCCGGGGAGGGACGGCCGCCACCCTCACAGGGGGCCGCCCGTGCCCGGCCGTACAGGACGTCAGCCGACGGTCATCGCCGTCACCGCGTACGTCAAGGAGATCAGGACCATGACGACGGCCGGGACGGCCCGGGGCAGCGGGTCGCCGAGCCGCAGGTGGACCACCGCCGCCCCGACCATCAGCAGGGCGAGGCCTGTCGCGGCGGCCACGCCCAGTGGCATCCAGGCCAGACCCGCCAGCAGACCGGCGACCCCGGCCACCTCCAGCGCGCCGACGACGCGATAGAGCCGTACCGACATGCCGACATGGGCCGCCGCCTGGCGCATGACCGGCGCCGCGGCGAGCTTCGCCAGCCCCAGCGGAAGGAAGACCAGGGACAGGGCGACGGCGAGCACGGTGGTCATGAGGCGGACCTGCCCTTGCGGCGGTCCTCGCCCAGTCGGGCGTAGTGGTCGATGAGTTCGGGGCTGTCCACGGTGGCGGGGTTGAGGACGTCCTCGACCCGGGCGCCCTGGAGCAGCCGCTTGATCGGGACCTCCAGCTTCTTGCCGGTGCGGGTGTGGGGGATGCCCGGCACTTCGAGGATCTCGTCGGGGACGTGGCGGGGTGAGGCGCCGGTGCGGATCGCGTCGCGGATGCGGTCGCGCAGGGTGTCGTCCAGCTCGACCCCGGCCGCCGGGACCACGAACAGCGGCATCCAGTAGCCGCCGTCGGGTTCCTCCGCGCCGATGACCAGCGCCTCGGCGATCTCGGGGAGACGTTCGACGACGTCATGGATGTCGGCGCTGCCGAGCCGGACGCCGTTGCGGTTGAGGGTGGAGTCGGAGCGGCCGTGGATGATCACCGAGCCGTGCCCCGTGACGGTGATCCAGTCGCCGTGTCGCCAGACGTCGGGGTAGGAGGAGAAGTAGGCGTCGCGGTAGCGGGTGCCCTCGGGGTCGTTCCAGAAGTACAGCGGCATCGAGGGCATGGGGCGGGTGACGACCAGCTCGCCGACCTGGTCGATGACGGGGAAGCCCTCGGCGTCGTACGCGGCCAGCGCCACGCCCAGGTGCGGCGCCGACAACTCGCCTGCCCATACGGGGGTGTTGGGGGCGCTGCCGGCGAATCCGGAGACGATGTCGGTGCCGCCGCTGATGGAGGCCAGCAGGACGTGGTCGCCGACGTGCTCGCGGACCCAGGGGTAGGCGGAGGCGGGCAGGGCCGAGCCCGTGCAGCCGACGACGCGGATCGACGACAGGTCGTGGACGGACGGGTCGATGCCGAACTTGGCCATGCCCAGCAGGTATTGGGGGCTGGTGCCGAAGACGGTGACCCGGTGGCGGGCGGCCAGTTCCCATAGCCGGTCGAGCTTGGCGAAGGGGGCCGGGCTGCCGTCGTAGGTGCAGGTCGTGGCGCCGGTGAGGAGGGTGGAGGCGACCAGGTTCCACATCATCCAGTGGGTGGTGGTGTACCAGAGGAGGCGGTCGCCGGGGCCCAAGTCCGAGTGCAGGCCCAGGGTTTTGAGGTGTTCCAGGAGTACGCCGCCGTGGCCGTGGACGATGCCCTTGGGTAGGCCGGTGGTGCCGGAGGAGAAGACGACCCACAGCGGATGGTCGAACGGGACCGGCACGCAGGCGAGTTGCTCGGTACGGGTGGAGGCGTCCTCCCAGGGGACCACCAGCGACGGGTACGCCTGCGACGGCCAGGGCAGGTCCATGTGGCCCACCAGCACGGTCGCCTTCAACGTGGGCAGGGAGTTGGCGAGTTCGAGGGTGGCGTCGCGGCGGTCGTGGGTGGTGCCGTTGAAGAGGTAGCCGTCGGCCGCGATCAGCACGGTGGGTTCGAGCTGGGCGAAACGGTCGGCGGCGGCCTTGGGGGCGTAGTCCTGACCGCACACCGACCACACCGCGCCGAGGCTGGCCGAGGCGAGGAAGGCGACGATGGCGTGCGGGGTGTTGGGCAGATAGCCGACGACCCGGTCGCCCTTGCCGACGCCGAGGTCGCGCAGGGTGGCGGCCACGGACGCCACCAGGGCACGCAACCGGGCGCCCGTCACCTCGTATCCGGCACCGGTCTCGTCGAGGGCGAGGATCGCCACGTCGTCGTCGGCCAGGTTACGCAGGGCGTGGTGGGCGTAATTGAGGGTGGCGCCGGGAAACCAGCGGGCGCCCGGCATCCGCTCCTCGGCCAGCACCCGCTCGTAGGGGGTGTCGGCGTCTATGTCGAAGTACTCCCACACCGCGCCCCAGAAGCCCTCCAGGTCGGTGACCGACCACTGATGCAGGGCGGCGTAGTCCTCCGGGTCCTTGCCCTGGAGCCGGGCGAAGTCCGCGATGCGACTGGCTGCCGCTGTCTCCGGGTCGGGGGTGAAGAAGGGCGTACTCATCGCGTCGTACTCCTCAACAGGCGTTTCGTGGCCGTCCGTTCGGCGGGGACGGGGCTTCGGGTGGTGTGCAGCAAGGAGGCCCAGGCGGCGGTCGCCGTGAAGTCGTGACCGCCCGAGGGGACGACGTCCAACACGACGCGGTCGGGCCGCAGCAGGACCGCGTCCGCGCGTCCGCCGCGCAGCCAGGCTGCGAGGGTGCCGTCGTCGCCGAGGTCGGTCACGGAGAGCGCGCGTATGCCGAGGCTGTGGGCGAGCGCGGTCAGGGAGGGGCCGGGTTCGGTGGCGGTCAGCACGGTGAAGGAGTCGCCGAGGAGCTCGTCGAGACGGGTACGCCGTCCGTCGACGCTCACCCACGGTTGCGGACAGTGTGTGCCCGGCAGGCGGCGGCGGACCCCGCGCCGCACGAGCGGTCCGGCGGTGAGGGGCGGGCTGAGGTCGCGGCCGGCCAGCTCGGTCAGGCCGGGTATGCGGCAGGCGGCGGCCAGCGCCCGGCGGCGGAACGCGGCGGCGCCGTCCTGGCCGCCGGTCATGGCCCAGCCCATGGTGACCGCGAGGCGGACCACATGCCGTGCGTGCGGCTTGCGTTCGCTCTCGTAGGTGTCCAACAGCCGTTCGTCGCCGCCCTGTTGGAGGACGCTGGCGAGTTTCCAGGTGAGGTTGTAGGCGTCCCGCAACCCCGAGCACAGGCCCTGTCCGATGAACGGCGGGGTGAGGTGGGCGGCGTCGCCGAGCAGGAAGACCCGTCCGCTGCGCCAGCGGTCGGCGACGCGGGCCCGGAAGGTGTACCGCGTCTCGCGGACCACCTCGAAGTCCCCGTTGTACGAGGGCGGCAGCCACGGGGCGACCAGCTCACGGACCGTCTCCTGCCCTTCTCCTTCACGGAGCCGGAACTCCCAGCGGTAGCGGGTCTCGTTCACCCGCATGAAGGTCCCCGGCCGGTCCGGGTCGCAGACCTGGTCGACGCCTTCCCAGCAGCGGACGGGGCCCGTCGTCTCGGCGTCTATGACGGTCCACTTCTCCTCGAAGCGCAGGTCCTCCCAGACGCCCCCGATGGCTTCGCGGGTGAGGCTGTTGGCGCCGTCGCAGCCGAGGACCGTCTCGGCCCACAGCTCATGCTCGCCGTGGTCGTCGCGGTAGGTGACGCGTACGGGCCCCGTGGTGTCCGGGCCGACACCGGTGACCTCCACGCCGCCGCGCAGTTTGCACTCCGGGCGCTGGGCCAGGGCGTCACGCAGTACGCGTTCCAGTTCGGGCTGGTCGAACATGCTGGACTGCGGATAGCCGTGGTGGCCTTGCCGGGAGCGCCGGAACTCGGCCATCACGCGGTGCCGGGAATCCAGCAGCCGCAGACCGTTGGCGGGGCGGGAGATCGAGGTGAACTCCTCGCCGACGCCTGCGGCTTGGAGGATCCGGTGGATCTCGTCGTCGTTGGCGACGGCGCGGGGGAGCGGGTAGACGTCCCGGTGGCGTTCGAGGACGACACTGCGGACTCCGCGCCGGGCCAGGAGAAGGGCGGCGGTCACGCCCACCGGTCCGGCGCCGACGATCACGACGGGCACACGTGCGGCTTCGTCGACGTTCATGTGCGGCTCACCTCGGGGTTAGTTCGCGTCCGCGACGGGCGCGTCCGCGACGGGCGTGCGCTGCTCGCCGAGGTCGACGCGGCCGTCCGGGGTCGCGATCGTCGCCGTGATCACGTCACCCGGGTTCAGGTAGTGCGGGTTCTTCGCCTGGCTCTTGAAGAAGGCCTTCCATTTCACGGCGGGCGGCAGCAGCGCGCCGATCTTCTCGACGGCCTTCGGCGGCGCCTTGAGGGCCGTGCCGCCGGGGGTCCCCGTGAGCAGCAGGTCACCCGCGTCCAGGGTCTGGAACCGGGCCAGCAGGGTCAGCGCCTGCGCCGGACGGACGATCATGTCGGCGAGAGTGCGGTCCTGGCGCAGCTCGCCGTTGACGCTCAACTTCAGCCGCAGGTCGAGGAGATGGGCGAAGTCCTCTGGCTCCGGCAGCGTCAGGTACGGACCGGTCGGCGTGAAGGTGGGGTATGACTTGCTCTCGTAGAACTGCGTCTTGGTCAGCTGCACCTCACGGGCGCTGATGTCGTTGGTGATCACCAGTCCGGCGACGTACGACGGCAGGTCCCGCTCCTCGACGACGGTGCCGACGGGCAGCGGCGCGCCCATGACGAGGCCCAACTCGATCTCGTAGTCGAGGAATTTCACGTGGGAGGGGCGGACGACGGCGTCGCCGGGGCCGCTGACCGAGCCTGACGCCTTGCGGAAGAAGGCGGGCGGGACGTCGCCCTTGAAGCCCGAATCGCGGGCGTGGCTGCGGTAGTTGACCATCTGGGCGACCACCCGGCAGGGCGTGGTGACCGGCGAGAGCGCGACCAGGTCGGCGACGGGCGTGCCCGGTTCGCCGGAGGCGGCGGCCTCGCGGACAGCCGGCCGGTCGGCCAGCAGCTCGGCGGTGGTCACGGCCTTGGTCTCGACCGGGACGGCTCGGCCGCCTCGGACGACCCACCAGCCGTCGGCGGTGCGCAGGACATTAGTGCTCATGTCAGTGCCTTTGTGAGGGATTTACGTGCGGGGGTTCATGAGTTGGCGGCCTTGAGCAGGCCGAACAGTCGCGCCCGGTCCATCTCGTTGTCGCCGCGCAGGGCCTCGATGACGTCACGGACGCGTTGCGGGGAGGGGCTCGCGCCGAGGAAGTCGCGGGTGGCCGGCGGGCCCCACTGGGCGAGGCCGCTGGTCGACATCGGTGCCCAGCCCGGCTCGACGTCGCAGGAGAACAGGTCGCCGTCGGCGAAGTGCTCCAGCATGAAGTGGTCGGGGTCGCGCCAGTAGTCGAAGAGCTGGCTGCCCTGGATGTGCCGGCCGATGCCCCAACTGCGCTTGTAGCCGCGTTCCTTGAGGTACTCGCCGCCGGCGGCGATGGAGTCGAGGTCGGTGACCTGGTAGGCCGAGTGGACGTACCCCGTGCCCGGACCCAGGTGCATGGCCAGGGTGTGGTGATCGGCCGGCACTCCGCCCAGGTCGCAGCGGATGAACGCCATGGTCGGGCCGCGTCCGCGCTGCCCGTCCAGGAACAGGAAGTCGGACACGATCATCCCGAGGGTGTCCAGATACCAGTCCAGGGCCCGGCCGAACACCCTTGTCTCCAAGACCACATGCCCGAGGCGCTGGATGCGGGAGGGTTCGCGCGGCGGGCGCTGGGTGGCGTTCGTACGACGGTGATCCGTGCCGAAGTTCAGCAGCAGCGGCTGCTGCTCCGGCAGCGCGGGGAGCCGTTCGGCGCAGTGCACGACCCGGACCGGGAAGCCCGAGGGGTCGAGCAGGTCGACCACCTTGCCGCCGCCGGGAACGTCGGAGTCCCGTATGGATGATCCGGTGGCGCGGGCCAGCCGGTCCAGGTCGGCTCGCTCGGCGGCACGGAACGCCGGGCCGATGAAGCGGGATGTGCGCCCCTTACGGATCACCATGCAGGGTGAGCCGGCGAAGGTGCCGCGCAGCCACAGCTCCCGCTCGGTGCGGGCGACGATGTCGAACCCGAAGTCCCGGGCGAACACTTCGGCGCGGTCCAGGTCGGGCTTCTGGAACTCCAGCCAGGCCAGGTCGGCCACCTTGATCACGGGATTCCGGGAGCGGCCGGGGTGTTCGCCGCGCAGGGCGCCCTGCTCGCTGTGGAGGTCCTGGTGGGCCGTGATGACGTCGGCCCCGTTGACGCGGATTTCAGACATGGTGCCCTCCGAGCAACATTGCCGTAATGAGGAAATCATCAACTGTGACAGTTCTGTCGTCAAGATGTTCGCGACAGGAAATGATGAATTCATCAGGACTGCGATCGCCATCGTGCGACCGCTAGACTCTTCGCATGTCTACGTCAGCCCCGCCCAGCAACCGCTTCGAGCGACGTCGCGCAGAGACCCGTGGGGCTCTCGTGCGAGCGGCCCGGCAGATACTCGCCGAGAGCGGCGACACCAGCGCGAGCATCCAGGCGATCGCCGAGCGCGCGGATGTGGGCTTCGGCTCCTTCTACAACCACTTCGACTCCAAGGCGGAGTTGTTCGAGACGGCGGTGGTTGACGCCCTCGAGGAGTTCGGGCAGGAATTCGACGAGCGACTGACGGGGATCGACGACCCGGCGGAGCGGGTCGCGGGCGGCTTCCGGCTCAGTGCCCGCATGGCCGACTCTCACCCGGAGCTGATGCAGGTCCTGCGCCGCCGTGGCCTCGGGCACGTCCACTCGGACAACGGACTGTCCCGACGTGCCCTGCGCGACCTCCAGGTCGGCATCGCCTCCGGTCGCTTCATGACCCCCGACCCCGTGGTCGCCCTGTCCGCGCTGGGCGGCACCCTGCTGTCCCTGGTGGAACTGCGGTTCGCCCGCCCCGAGGTGGACGGCGACGAGGCCGCGGTCAACCTCGCCGAGATGGTCCTGCGGATGCTGGGCCTGCCCGCTGACGACGCCCACGAGGTCGCCCGCCGCCCCTTGCCTGACGCCGCCTGACCTCACGCGGACGACGAGTCCGGGTGGAACGTGACCGAGCGGCCTGTGAAGCGGGCGTCGATTCCGTCCTCGCGGGTGGTGACCGACCGCAGCCGGAGCCCTTCGGGTACGTTCCGCAGCGGTATGGGCTCGTCCAGGGCCTTGTCGAGCAGCGATTTCAGCGGAGGGAGCAGTTCACCCCGCTCCGCGCGTACGTCCGTGAAGGCGATGCTGTTGCCGTCGGCCGCCGAGACGGCCGCGCTCACGGTCACGTCGCCGGCGAGCGGCAGACTCGCGGTCGCGTCGACCCGGCCCGGCTCGTCCCCCTGCGACACCTGCACGCCGAGCGCGCTCGACACGTCCGCGTACGACAGGAACGCGGTCGCCGTGACGCTGTCCGCGTGAGCCTCGTCGGCGCTCCCCGAGGTCTTCAGCCCGTCCATCCCGACCGTCAGCTTCGTCACCGGCAGCGGCCGGGTGGAGCCGTCGGCCGCAATGTCGTGGGCGGTCAGGTCGACATGGTCCAGGCTGCCCGCAGCCAGTTGGTTCAGTACGGGAAAGCCCCTGACGTGCACCGACGGCCGATCGGCGGTTCCCATGCCCTCCTGGAACGCCTTGGCCATACGGCTCTCCGCGCGACCAGCGGCGATCCGGTCGACCGCGACTCCGCAGACCAGCAGGGCCATCAGGGACGCGGCGGCGATGATCATGCGCCGCCTGGTCCGGGTCGGAGGGCTCACGTACACCGAGCCGTCGCCGTAGTAGGGCTCGCCGACGTACTCGTCGTCGCGGTGGGACTGATACATGGTTCTCCTGTTCGAGTGGTGCTTGGGGAAGCGCGCCTACGCGGCATCGCCCGCGGGCCGGGCGAGCCCGTCGACGCACGCCGCAGCGCTGTCTCCGGCCACGCCCATCGCGATCAGGGCGGCGGTAGCGGTGCTGGTGCCGTCGTCGCTCCAGACCCCGCTGTTCACGCAGTCGAGAAGCCCTAGCAGGTGCCCCTCCAGCGCCCGGGTCAGGACGACCGGGGGGACGCCGGTGTGGAAGGCGCCCTGCCGCTGCCCCCGGCCGATGATCGCCTCCGTCATGTCCCGCGCGGGGGCCAGGACTTGAGCGAGCCGATCGGCCCCGAGGTCCTGGGGGGCGAGCCGGAGCAGGATGCGGTAGCGATCTCCGACGGGCCACACCGCGAGGACGAAGCGCGCCAACTCCGTGACGGCGTCCACCGCCGGTGCGCGCGGGACCGCGAGCGCCTGCCGCAAGGCCCACGCGGCCTCCTCCACCAGCCCCTCCATCAGTGCGGCCCGCCCGTTGAAGTGGCCATAGACCGTACGGCGCACCACCCCTGCCGCCTCGGCGATGTCACTGAGGCTGCTGTCGGGGTCACGGGCGAGTTCCTGCCGGGCCGCCTCCAGGATGCGAGTCCGCGTGAGCAGAGTGCGGCTGCGTTCCGGGGCGGCTGTCAGGTGTGCGTGGATCATGTCGAACCTCCGGTAGGCGGGGGAGGGCGACTCGATAGTTGCACATCGACGGGCAATAAACTAGTCTGCACATCAGTGGGCAATTAGTTGCCCCCGGTGCCAGGCCTCCCTTGGCCCACGTGCACCGATCCCATCGATTCCGCACCCCCGAAGCCTCCGCTTCACCTCCTGCCGAGGAGCCCGACCATGCCGCTCTTTCCCAACACACCCGTCGAGAAGATGACGGAGCCCTACCACCGCCGCTGGTGGGCCCTGCTGGTCCTGTGCCTGAGCCTGCTGATCGTCGTCATGGCGAACACGTCACTGATCGTGGCCGCCCCCGACATGACCAAGGACCTGGGGCTGAGCAGCAGCGACCTGCAATGGGTCATCGACGGTTACACCGTCCCCTACGCCGCGCTGATGCTGGTGCTCGGCGCGATAGGCGACAAGTACAGCCGCCGCGGCGCCCTCGTCCTCGGCCTGCTGATCTTCGCCGGCGGTTCGGTGATGGGCGGCCTGGTCGACGAGACGAACCTCGTCATCACAGCCCGCGCGATCATGGGTGTCGGCGCCGCCGTCGTCATGCCGGCCACGTTGTCGCTGCTGGTCGCGATCTTCCCGCGCGCCGAGCGCGCCAAGGCGATCACCGCCTGGTCCGCGACCTCCGGTCTCGCCATCGCCGCCGGTCCGCTGGCGGCCGGCTGGCTGCTGGAGAACCACGCCTGGGGCTCGACCTTCCTGATGAACGTGCCCATCGCCGTCCTCGGCGTCGTCGGCGCGCTGCTGCTGGTACCGCCGTCGAAGGCGGAGGGCATGGGCCGCATCGATTACGTCGGCGGTCTGCTGTCGATCGTGTCGGTGGGTTCCCTGGTCTACGCGACCATCGAGGGCCCGCACTTCGGCTGGGGCGCCGGCCCCATCACCGCGGCCGTCGTCGCCGGCGTGGGCCTGCTGGCCTTCGTCGCCTGGGAGCTGAAGCACCCCAACCCCATGCTGAACGTGCGCAAGTTCACCGAGCGTCCCTTCAGCGGCTCGATGCTCGCGGTGCTGTTCTTCTTCTTCGGCACCTTCGGCTCGATCTACTACTCCACCCAGTTCCTCCAGTTCGTCCTCGGCTACGACGCCCTGGAGACCGGCATCCGCCTGCTGCCGCTGGCCGGAGCCGTGTTCGTCGGCTCCGCCGTCACCGGCAAACTCGCCCCGAAGCTGGGCGTGAAGATCGTGGTCGGCACCGGAATGGTCATCGGCACCGCGGGCGTCTTCCTGCTCACCCAGATCGAGACGGGCTCGACCTACACCGACTTCCTGACGCCGCTGCTGCTGCTCGGCTTCGCCATCGGCCTGAGTCTCGCACCGGCCACCGACACCATCATGGGCTCCTTCCCCGAGGACGAACTGGGCGTCGGCGGCGGCGCCAACGACACCGCCCTGGAACTCGGCTGCGCCCTGGGCATCGCCATCCTCGGCTCGCTGCTGGCCACGTCCTACAAGGACAAGCTCACCGACATGGTCGGCGGCCACCTCCCGGCCGAGGCCATGGACGTCGCCAAGGACTCCGTCGGCGGTGGCATCGCGGTCGCCGAGCAGGTCGCCAAGAACCCTCAGGGCGGTGCCGAGCAGGCCCAGACCCTGCTGGGAGCGGTGCACGAGTCCTTCGCCCACGCCATCGCCCACACCAGCCTCATCGGCGGGATCATCATGGCCGCCGGAACCCTGATCGTCATCGCCGTCCTGCCCGGCCGGGGTCACACCACCAAGCACGATGCGGAAGAAGCGACACCGGCCACCGAGGAGCAGACCGAGACCGTGGGCGCCTGAGCCCCGCACACCGGAGGCCGGAACCCCGATTCCGGCCTCCTCCACCCCCATGACGGGCTGTGCCTGAGCGGCGCACGGCCCCGGGACGGTGCCGGGAGGGGACACCCGGCACCGTCCCACTTTTTTGTTGTCCGCGACCGAGACGCCGCCTCGGCCCCCCGGGAGAGGGATCCTCGAACCGTGCCACGAGTGGCTTCCTGTTCTCCCGCAGCTGACGGCCTGAAAAGAAATGGGATGCGGTCGCTGAACTGGGCTGATAGGTAAGCCATGTGACAGAGAGTCTTGAGTATTCCGCCCTGCTGCGACTGATCGACGAGCGGTCGGCCGCGTTTCGGAGTGCGGTTGCCGCCGCGCCCGGCCTTGACGCGCCCGTGCCGTCCTGCCCCGAGTGGACGGTGTTCGATCTGTTGCAGCACCTGGGTACGGGCCAGCGCTGGTGGGCCGCGATCGTCGCCGCAGGTCCGGCTGAGGCTCCGCCGGCCAAGGATGCCGCGGAGGCGCCGCGCGAGCTCGAGGCGCTGTTGGCCTGGTACGCGGAGTCGAACGAGCTGCTGCTGAGCGCGCTGCGCGAGGCGGGTCCGGAGCGCGAGTGCTGGACGTGGTGGAGCGCCGGTGTGTCGCCGGCGAATGCCTGGGGCGTTGCCCGGCGCAGGGTGCACGAGCTGCTGGTGCACACCTACGACGCCCAGCTCGCCGCAGGCGCCGTGCAGCCGATGCCGGTGGACGTCGCGGTCGACGGCGTGGCCGAGTTCCTCGACACCTGCAACTCCACCCCGGTGGCATGGCCGCACGAGCCAGCCACCATTCAGTACCACGCCACCGAGGGCCGCTCCTGGCTCCTCGTGCTGGACGGCACCGGCGCCTGGCCCGCGCCCCTCACCGAGGACTCCGCGCCTGCCTCCGTATCGGCCACGGGCACGGCCGAGCAACTGCTCCTGTTCGTCTGGGGTCGCCTCACGATGGACGACCTGAAGATCGAGGGCGACCGGCAGGTGTTCGAGCAGATCATCGCCTGGGAGCCCGAGGAGTAGGCAAGCCAATACCGCCGGCGGACGCTCTCGATGACGTCCGCCGGCGGTCAACGATGTATCACTGGCCGCCGTTCGTCGCCCCCGGCGTCGTCGCCGTGCCGTCGTCCGACGGCGTGTCCTGAGCCTCTTCGGTCACGACGACCACCGTGCCGCCCGCCTCGACCTCGCTCCCGGCCGCCGGGGTGCTGGACGTGACCACGGCGTCAGAGGCCTGCGAGTACCCGGAGGCAACGGTCACCTGGAGGCCGAGGTCACCCAGTTCCTTCTGGACCTCCGCAAGGGTCTTTCCGATGATGTCCGTCGGTATCTGCACGGTCTGCACCGACTTGGCGATCTGGACGTCGACCGACGTACCGGGCTCGACCTCATCTCCCGCCGCGGCGCTCTGCTCGACGACGGTCCCCGCCTCGGCGCTGCTCTCCACATCCGTGGTGTCACCCAGTTCGAGGTCGTGCTCGGCGAGCAGCTTGCGAGCCTCGCTCAGGGTGCTGCCGGTGAGGTCGGGAACCGTGGCCTTCTCGGCCTCCTTGGCCACCGTGAGGGTGATCTCGGTGCCCTTCTCGACGCTCTCGCCGCCGGCCGGATCCTGCTCCAGGACGGTCCCCGCGTCCTCGGTGGACACCTTCTGCCGGAGCTTCACCTTGAAGCCCTTGTCCTCAAGGATGCGGGACGCGTCATCCTCGTCCTTGTCCGTGACATCCGGCACCTCCACCTTCGGCGCGCCGGTGGAGACGGTGACCGACACCGCCTCGCCCTTGTCGAGCCGGCCGTCCAGTGGGGTCTGCTCGCAGATGTGCCCCTTGGGCTGGTCCGCGCAGGGTTCCCTTTTAGTGACGGTGAGCGTGAGCTCGACGTTGTCCGCCGTACGGCGGGCCTCCTCCAGGGTCTGGCCGACGAGATCGGGTACGTCCGTCTTACCGTCGTCGGCCGTACCGCGCCCGAACATGAACCAGCCGAGCACGAGTGCCGCGACGACGACCGCGACACCCGTCCCGATCAGCGCGGCAGTGCTGCCTCTTCGGCGACCGCTCTCCGCCGTGTCATCGCCGTCCGGCTCCTCGTTGACGCTGTCGAACGCCCGGTCCAGGACGGTCTGCGCCCCGAGGAACGCCTCGATGTCGGCGAGCATCTCCTGCGCGGCCTGGTAGCGGTAAGCGGGGTCCTTCGTCAGGGCCCGCAGGACGATCGCGTCGACCTGCGGTCCGACCTCGGGGTTGTAGAGACTCGGCAGTCGCGGTTCCTCCTGGACGTGCTGGTACATCACGGCCATCGGCGAATCGCCCGTGAACGGGGCGCGCAGGGTGAGGAGTTCGTACAGAAGGCAGCCCACCGAGTACAGGTCGGAGCGGGCGTCGAAGGCGTGTCCCATCGCCTGCTCCGGCGAAACGTACTGCGCGGTGCCGATCACCATGGAGGTCTGCGTCATGCCGACGTCCCGTGCGTCACGGGCGATGCCGAAGTCCATGACCTTGACCTGGCCGGACCAGGTCACCATGACGTTGGCCGGCTTGATGTCCCGGTGCACGATGCCGTGCTGGTGGGAATGGGCGAGCGCCTCCAGAACGCCGGCCGTCACCTCCAGGGCGCGCTCGACCGTCAGCGGCGGTCCGGAGTACAGGGCATCACGCAGGGTCATGCCGTCGACGTACTCCATCACGAGGTACGGCAACTGCGCCCCGTACGAGAAGTGTTCGCCCGTGTCGTAGACCGCGGCGATGGCCGGGTGGTTGAGCGAAGCGGTGGACTGCGCCTCCCGCCGGAACCGCTCCTGGAGTGCCGGATCGTGGGCGAGGTCGGTGCGCAGCGTCTTCACCGCGACGCCGCGGTCGAGCCGGAGATCGTGCGCGAGGTGCACCTCGGCCATGCCTCCGGAGCCGAGGAGCAGCCGCAGTTCGTATCTGTCGCCGAGGACCGCCACCGGCGCAGGGTGGGAGAAGGCCAGATCGTCTGGTCCACCGAAGTTCATGGACAAGATAATTGCACATGAAGGGGTAAGTAAAGAAGCGGGGGTGGACACGGAAAGACCCCGGCGCTTCGCACCGGGGTCACGTCGTACGGCAGGGGGGATCTCACCCCTCGGCGGCGGCCACCTCGTCCACGACGGTCTGCGCCCGCTTCTCCGGCACACCGGCCGCGATGAGCGTGGTGACGGCCACCCGAGTGCCGTCGTCCTCCAGCGCCCCGGTGTTGACCTCCTCCAGCAGGGCGACCGTCATCGCCTCCAGGCCGGCGCTCAGCACCGGGGCCGGCAGCTGGGAATGGAAGATCCCGTCTCGTTGTCCCTGCTCCACGATGGCCGTGGCCCTGACCCGGGCGGGCTCCAGGATGCCGGCGACACGGTCCATGCCGAGGTCCCGTCGGGCCAGCGCCAGCAGCATCCGGTAGCGGTCGCCCACGGGCCAGAGTGACAACGTGAAGTGGGCGAGCGCCCGGTCGGCCGGTTCCGTTACCCCCGCGCCGACCGCGACGGCGGCCTGGAGTGCCTCGGCGGCCTCCTCTGCCAGCGCGTCCAGCAGCGCCGCCCGCCCGGGGAAGTGCCCGAACAGCGTGCGCCGTACGACGCCTGCGGCGCGGGCGAGTTCCTCCAGGGTGATGTCGGGGTTCCGGCCGAGCTCCTGGCGGGCGGTGGTCAGGATGCGGGCCCGGTTGGACCGTGCGTTGCGTCGCTGGGGCACGCGGCCGACGGGCTGGGTCACGAAAGGAACCTCGAAGAAGCCGGGGTGGAGAAGGGACTTCTCCATTCTGGCATGCGAGTCCTGACCGACCCGCGGACGTATCCGGGGTCGGTCGGGACCTGGTCAGGCGGGCAGCTCCTTGATGTCGGACGGCTCCTGCGGCTCGATGCCGTTGAAGCGGTGCCGGAAGTCGCTGGACGCGGGGTACGCGGCGCGCCGGGAGCGCATGATCGAGCCCAGCGGGCGGTGGGCCTCCAGGGCGTGCCAGGGGCTGAAGGAGAGGACGTCGTCGGCGTAGCGGCGGCGGGCGTCGCTGTAGGCGTCCTGGGCGGGCAGATGCAGCACGGCCACGGTCTGGTGCGGTGACAGTTCCTCGGACCACAGGACCGAGGCGTCCTCCACCGGCATCCGGTCGATGTCCGTGCACAGCTGGGCGCGGATGTCGTACTCGGCGCTGTTGCCTTCGAAGAAGTCGACGACGAGGTCGCGCAGAGCCGACTCGCCGGCCTTCTTGTCGACGTGGCTGCCGGTGAGGGCTCTGACGTTCGCCGAGCGGGGCGCGGCGGACATCTTCGCCACGTGCTCGCCGTAGCGCAGCGCGGCCATGGAGTGGAAGGTCTCGCCGAGGATGTGGTCGTTGGCGGCGGCCAGGGTCTCGACGGCGGGCGGTAGCGGGCGTCCGACGGTCGTGAGGGCCTTGGCGGCCACGCGGGCGGCGGCGCCGGTGAGCTGGAGCTGCTGGTCGCTCTGGCCGGGCTGCTTCTCCAACAGGTCCTGGAGTTTGGCGTATTCGGCGATGTTGCCGAAGGGCAGGGTGGGGTGGTTGACGAGGAGGAAGTCCTGGGTGGTGAAGCCGTCGTCGAGGGCGCGGGGCCCGGGGGCGCCGATCACCTTCATCGCGAGGCCGCGCTGGACAGGTACCTGGTCGGAGCGCAGGTCGCCGGGGGCGGAGGAGAAGCGGACGATCACCGGGTAGGTGACCGGTGCGGCGAAAAGGCCCTGGGCGAGGTGGGCGGGCAGGTCGGGCTGGATGCGCAGCTCACCGGCGAGGACGCCGTGGCTCTTGGCGTGGGCGTCGCGCAGACCGTGCCGGTGTTTGTCGGCGACCTGCTGGTTGGCCTTGCCCATGGCCGCGACGACCTGACGGACGAGTTCGTCCTCGTCCGGAAAGGGTTGTTCGAGGTCGGGGCTGTAGGGGACGTACGAGGTCATGGGGAGTGCCTCCGCGCGAGGTGGGGGTCAGTTGCCGCTGAGCCAGCGGATGGCGGACAGGCTCGGCATGAAGAAGTACTCGCCGCCGAGGAGGGTGTTGAAGGACTGGATGTTCTGCACCCGGCGCGGCGGGGTCCCGGGCACGGTGAAGTAGGCGCCCTTGTCCTGGAGCGAGATCATCGGGTCCTTCTCCTTGCCCAGGCCCATGAAGTTGCCTGAGCCGACCCATTCGCTCTGCAGGAACTCGACGTTGTCGATGGCGCGGGCGCCGAGGGCGATGAAGTCCAGGCCGCGCGGTGTGCCGTCGTCCTTGAGGCGGTCGGGGGGCAGCGGGGTGCCGTAGGAAGTGCCGCGCCGGATGATGCGGCGGATGTTGACATCGCTGAGGACCGTCAGCTTGGTGTCGCGCGGGTTCATCCGGCGGATGTGGGAGCCGAGCGGGGTACGCAGCCCGCGCGGGTCGGCGGAGTAGTCGAAGTCGTTGATCCGGTTCGGGTCCTCGCCGATGGCGGGGGTGTCGCGCTCCGGTGTCAGTGCGAGAGGTGCGCCGCTGCGCCAGCGGCCGACCAACTTGGCGGCCAGCAGCTCGCGTTCGGCCTCGGTGGAGGCGTTGTCGTGCAGCCACTTGTTGAAGGCCGCGACGTGGGAGTGGTACTTGCGGAAGACGACGTACGTGCCGTTGCGGCCGAGGACGTCCGGAGCCGGTACGGGCAGCGGCACCCCGGTCTCGCTCGGGTATCCGAGGACGAACTCACCGGCCTTGATGGGCCGTCCGTCGCCGGGCAGGGGTTCGGCGCCACTGCCCTCGACCACCGGCTGGCTGAAGCCGTCCCGGTAGCCGAAGACGTTGAACCCGTCGGCCGCGAAGTCCTGGTGCGACAGCAGCCGGACGCCCGGGACCTCGCCCAATTCCTTCTCGTAGGCGGCGACTTCGGCCCGCCAGTCGTCCTCGCTCGCGGCATACACCGTGACGGCGGCATGCACGCGCGGGGTGCCGAAGGGGAACTCCCAGCGGTCCGGCGCGTTCACGCCGGTGTCGCGCAGGCGCTCGGCGCGGGCGGCCATCCCGGCGCGGAAGTTGGCAGGGAAGGAGGTCAGTGAGGACTCCGGCAGCCCCAGTGCGACCAGACCCTGGTAGCTGAGGGCGAGGGCCAGCCAGGACGGCTGCGGTTCGTCCCAGCGCGCCGCCGAGGTCACCCTCGGCGCCAGTCGGCGCAGCAGTTCCCTGCCCGCGGCCGGCTCGGTGATCTCCAGGATCGCGTGGGTGCCGAAGTAGGGCTCGGGCCGGGCCCGCAGCAGGGTCGCCTGGATGTCGTCGAGGTCCAGGGTGGGCGGGCGGCGCAGCCGCCGGAACAGCGGGGAAGGCATGGTGCGCCTGCCTTCAGTTGAGGTCCGACAGGAAACGCTGCACCGCGGCCTCCTGCCGCTTGAGCCGGTGGCCCTCCGCGACGGTGAGGTTGGGGTGGGCGACGAACCACGCCTCGGCCGGGATCTGGTACTTGACGATGAAGTCCTTCACGTCCGGTGAGGTGATGCCGGGCCAGCCTTCGACGTTGGTGAACAGGAAGTCCATCATGTCGGGGATCTTGGTGGCGAAGTCGTCGATGTAGGGGTCCCACTCGCCGTCGAAGGCGGTCGCGAACAGCAGCTTCGTGTCGTTGTCGAGGAACGCGAAGCGCATGTTGTGGAGGGTGCCGACCTGACCGGCGCCCGCCAGGTTCCCGTTGAGCAGGCCGAAGAATTTCCGCAGCCGCTCTGCGCCGTTCGGCTTCAGCGGCAGGATCGTCGTCAGCTCGGACACCTCACCGCTCTTGGCGCCGATCCGGCCGGCGGTGGTGACGGCGTGTTCGGCCATCTCCTCCTTGTCGGCGAGGATCTCGGCGGCCTTCAGCTTGAGGGCGATCTTGGCGTCCGACAGTGCGGTCTCGACCTTCTCGCGGACCGCATCGGGGAACTGCTGGAACTTCGCGTGCAGGTCGTTCTCGCTCATGGCGCCTCTCCTTGGGCGTGGGCGGCAATACTCCATGTATCGCCACAAATAGGCCACCGCAGGGTGACGTGCAAGCGGGAGGAAACCCGCTTTCTGACCGTCCCCGCATAACTGATTACATCATCAGTTCGCCGTTCCGGCTTGTCAACGCGCTACTCGCAGGTAGTCACATGGCGCACGCCACTGTGAGACAGGTTGACTCATTGCGCATCTGTGAGTCATCGTGTCTCACAGATGGCGCACCTCGACCCACCCGTCACTCGAAGGAGTCCCCGATGGCGGATCACTTCTCCGGACCGCGCGTCCTCTTCGACCCCGCGTCGGACGTCGCCGACGTCTTCGCCTTTCCCAGCCCGGACCGCCCCGGCTGCCTGGTGCTCGTCCTCGACGTGTTTCCGGCCGCCGCTCCCACCGCGCTGTTCTCCGATGCGATCACCTACCGCTTCCGGGTCCGGCCGGTCGCCCCGGCCGCAGGTCGGGCCGCGTTCACTGTCGGCGACACCGAGTACGGCCTCGACTTCACCTTCGCCACGCCTGGTCGGATCCCCGGCGGCGACGACCCCCTTCAGATCGGCACCTGCACGACGTCCAGCGGTGAGGAGGTCCTCTTCCTGGTCGGAGGGGACAAGCCCACCGAGGCCGATGGGCTGAGGGTCTTCGCCGGACCACGACTCGATCCGTTCTTCATCGACCTCGCAGGCGTTCTGGCCGCCGACGCCACCCAGAAGCTGGCCTTCCGTCCCGGCGCGGACAACGCCCTCGAAGGGGTGAACGTGCTGAGCATCGTCGTCGAGGTGGACCCCGAAGTGGTGTTCGGCCTGGACTGCGGCCCCCTGCTCGGCGTCGTCGGCGAGACCGTGACCTCCGGCGGGCGCCCGGTCCGGCTGGAACGCATGGGCCGCCCCGAGATCAAGAATGTCGTTCTGGCGAGCAAGAGCTACGACCTCGTCAACAGCGACCTGGAGATCCGAGACCTCTACAACGAGGAGGACGCCTTCGCTCTACGACCGGACTACGCCGAGGCCTACCGGGCGCGGTTCAACGCCAACCTGGCCTACTTCGACCGCCTCGACGGAGAGCTCGTCTGGCCGCCGGACGACCAAGGCACCCACCCGCTGACGGAACTCCTCCTGGCCGACTTCCTTGTCGTCGACATCTCCAAGCCGTTCGCCGAGGACAGCTGCTTCGAGATCGAGACCGCGCTGCTCGCCGGACGCCCCCACATGACCTGCGGCGGCCGTGCGCCCAACGACGACATCGTGGACACCCTCTACACACTCCTGGTAGGCGGCGTCGACGGTCCGCGCATCAGCGACGGCGTCGACCAGGCCACCCGGCCGGCCACGCACGACTTCCCGTACCTCGTGGCCCCCAACCCGAGCCCGCCGGACCTCATGACGGTGATGACCGCGCTGCTCACCCCGCCGGAACCGGAACCTGGGGTGGAAGCGGCATGACGGGCAGGCCCGTGCGCGCCGACCGGGAACCGGTCACGACCAACGGCACCCTGGCCCTGGTGAACCTGTCGGCCCAGATCGACGGCATGGCGGCGCCCGTAGGTCGGGCCGCCTCGACCGCGCCACTCGCCGTCGCACAGCAGGCGGTCCTGGTTGACCTCCTTACACTCCGCGGACACCTCCTGGGCCGCGTCGCCGACTACGAGCGGGCCGCACAGCTCTCCGAACACATGGTGTGTTGCGCACCTGAGGACAGTGCCGCCCTGCTGGCCCGGGCCCGCACCCGGGCGACCCTGCACCGGTTCGCCGAGGCCATGGCCGACCTCGACGCGGCGGGCCGGGCCGGCGCGGAGCAGCCCGCCCTGGAAGCTGAACGGGCGTCGATCCTCCAGGCGGTCGGCTGTCATGCCGAAGCCCGTGCCCTGCTGCGGAGCGCGGCGCCCCATCAGCCCGATTTCACCAAGCTGTCGGCGTTGGCCGTCTTCCAGGCGGAGCGGCGCGAGACCGCCGAGGCGGAGCACCTGTTCGACGAGGCGCGCGCCGCTCACCGGGGCGTCTCGCCCTTCCCGCTCGCCCAACTGGACTTCCGCCGCGGGGTGATGTGGCTGCGCGAAGGTGATCTGCCCACGGCTCGGTCCTCGTTCGACGCGGCCCGGCGCCGGGTGCCGGGCTACGCACCGGCGACCGGGCATCTCGCCGAGGTCGACCTGCTCCTGGGTGACCCCGAGACCGCTGTCGCCCGCCTGTGCCCGCTGATGGAGACGAGCGACGACCCCGAGTACCCAGCACACCTCGCACTCGCCCTGCGCGCGGCCGGACGTCACCAGGAGGCTTGGCCATGGCGGGATCGAGCGGCGGAACGCTACGAGGAGCTGGTGGGACGTCACCCGGAGGCCTACGCCGATCATGCCGCCGACTTCTGGCTCACGGTCGGAGGCGATGTCGACAGAGGGCTCCAACTCGCCCTTCAGACTCTGGTCATGCGCCAGACCAGCCGGTCGTACGCCCTGGTCAGGCGTGCCCGCGAGGCAAGCCGGGGACGCGCCCACGACGCCTCCGGACCGCGACACCCTGCGACTAGCATGTGAGGCAACGTGTCTCACACGAAGGGTGCCACATGCCGGAGGAGCGGGCCGATCCACGCCAGGTGCGCAGCCGCGCGGCCATGGTGACCGCAGCCACCACGCTGCTCACCGAGGGCGGCCTGGAGGCCGTCACGCACCAGGCGGTTGCCGCCCGAGCCGGAGTCGGCCGGGCCACGGTCTACCGTCACTGGGCCGACCTGCTCGGTCTCCGTCTGGCGGCGCTGGAGGCAGGCATGCCGCCCCTGTCACCGGCGCCCGAGGACGTGCGGGCGGCGTCCGGTGCCGAGCCGCGCGCCGAGCTGGTCCATTACCTGCGCCAGCTCGGCGAGCGGCTCGACGACGCCCAGGCCGGGGCCGTTCTCGCCGCCGTACTGGGCGGGGCACAGCACGACGACGGGATGCAGCACCTCCGTCAGACCGTGCTGACCCAGATCGTCGACTCCCTGCGCCCTGCCGTCACCGCTGCCGTCGCCCGGGGGCACCTGCGCGACGACGTCACGGCCGAGACATTCGCCATGATGACCGTCGGGCCGCTCGTCCATCAGCGGTTCCTCGTGGGCGCCCGGCTCGGTCACGACACGGTGGACGCGGTGGTGGATGCGGCGCTTCGGGCCTGGGCGCCGTAGCGAGCCGGTGCCGAGGGACTTCTGTATGCCGAGTTCGGCATCGGCAGGCCTGTCCGGCTTCGCCTGCGCCTGGCTCCTGCTGAGCGGGCGGCGGTGGCCATGACCGTACTGTGCGCCGGCGGTCCGCTCGGGACGGTCGGCGCACAGGACGTGTCTGGTGGCTCAGGCCGTGTCGGCCTCTTGACGCCGACAGGTACAGGAACTGTAGGGGTCGTAAGGGGGGTAGTGAGGCTCGTACGGCTCGGCTTCCTGGTCGTCCTCGTCAGAGCGCTCGCTCATGGCTCCTCCCGCGCCGGTCCGGGGTGCTCAGCTCACGGTGGCCTCGCGCTGCTTCTCTTCGGCCGCGGCGGGCTGGTCTCCCCGCTGTGCGGCGCGGGCCGGCAGTTTCGCCCCTTCGATGTCGACGTCGGGGGTGATGCGGTCGAGCCGGCCGGGCAGCCCCCAGGCGCGGCGGCCGAGCAGGGCCATGGCCGCCGGGACCAGGGTCATGCGGACCACGAATGCGTCGACGAAGACGCCGAAGGCCAGGGCGAAGCCGATGGACTTGATGATCGGGTCGTGGTTGAAGACGAAGCCCCCGAACACCGCGACCATGATCAGCGCGGCGGCGCTGACCACCCGGCCGCTGCGGGCGAACCCCTGTGTGACGGCCTCGGCGGCGTCGCCGGTGTGCTCGTAGTGCTCGCGCATGCGGCTGACGAGGAACACCTCGTAGTCCATGGTGAGTCCGAAGAGCACCCCGATGAGGAGGACCGGCAGGAAGCTGGTGACCGGGCCCGCCGAAGGGATGTCCAGCACACCGTTCAGGTTGCCGTTCTGGAAGACCCAGACCGTGGCGCCGAGCGACGCGGCGACCGACAGCAGGAAGCCGAGGGCCGCCTTCACCGGAACCAGCAGGGACCGGAAGGCGATGGTCAGCAGGATCAGCGCCAGGATCACGATGATGGCGATGAACAGCGGCAGCGCGTCGGACAGCTTGCCCGCCACATCGATCGCCGCGGCCGTCTGGCCCGCGATGTAGAGGGTGCCGCCGGCCTTCTCGACCGTGGTGGCGTTGTCCCTCAGCCGGTGCACCAGGTCGGTGGTGGCCTGCGCGTCGGGGCCGGTCTTCGGGACGACGGCGATGACGGCGAGGGTCGCGTCGGCGTTGGTGACCGGCGCGGCGGCGACGGCCACCCCGCGGTCGCCCGCCAGGGCCGTCCGCAGGTGTGTCACGGTAGCCGTGCGATCCGCGGCCGGAACGCCGTCGAGGTCGACTACGGCTGTGAGGGTGGCGTTGAAGCCGGGCCCGAAGCCCTCGGTGAGGAGGTCGTAGCTCTTGTGCTGGGTGCTGTCGACCGGCTGTGAGGCGTTGCTCGGCAGGCCGAGTCGCAGGTCGCGGGCGGGGACGGCGAGCGCGAGCAGGCCGACCACTCCGGCCAGGAGGACGAGCAGGGGCTTGCGGGTGACCGCACGTGCCCAGGCCAGGCCCCAGGCGCCGGGGGCGCGTTCGGTCGTACGGGCCGTACCGGTCGTACGAGTCGTATCGGCTGTACGGGTACGGCGGTCGCGTGGGCGCATCCGCTCGCCGAAGAAGCCGAGGGCGGCGGGGACGAGGCTGACGGCGACCAGCACCGCGAGCGCCACGGTGGCCGCGGCGGCCAGGCCCATGACGGTCAGGAACGGGATGCCGGTGACCGCCAGCGCGGCCAGCGCGATGATGACGGTCGCCCCGGCGAAGACGACCGCGCCTCCGGCGGTGGCCACGGCACGCGCGATGGAGTCCTCGACGTCCTGTTCGGGATCGGCGAGCTGCTCGCGGTGGCGGGAGATGATGAACAGGGCGTAGTCGATGCCCACGGCCAGCCCGATCATCAGGGCGAGGACGGTGGCGGTGGACGTCATCTCGACGTACCGGGTCATGAACTCCACGCCCAGGACACCGATCGCCACCCCCACCAGGGCGGTGAGCAGCGGCAGTCCGGCCGCTACGAGCGAGCCGAGGGCCAGGGCCAGGACGGCGAAGGCGATCACCACGCCGACGATCTCGGCTGGGCCGCCGACCTCGGTCTTGGCCTCCATCGCCGAGCCGCCGAACTCGACCTCGAGACCGGCGTCCCGGGCCTGGTCCATCGCCTCCGACAGCGCGTCCTTGGACTTCTCCGGTACGTCGCTGGCCTGCTCGCGGAAGCGGACGTCCGCGTAACCGATGCGCAGGGACCGGGAGACCGTCTTGGCCTTGAGCGGGTCGGAGACGTCCACGACCCCCGACACCTCGGCGGCCTTCTTCAGGCTCGCCTCGATGGCCGCCGCGTTCTTCGACTCGGTCAGCGTGCTGCCCTCGGGGGCCGCGAGGACGACCCGGACCACCCCGCCCGCCGCCTCGGGGAACTTCTCCTCCAGCAGGTCCTGTGCCTGCTGGGACTCGATCCCCGGCACCGAGAACTCGGTGGTCGCCTTGCCGTGCAGGGTGATCCCGAGGCCGCCGACGACGGCGAGCAACAGCAGCCAGGCCGCGACGACCCTGCCGCGACGGCGTACCGCCCACCGTGCCCATGTGTACAGGCGTGAGGCCATGCCCGTGTCCCTCTCTTCTGCGGTTGTCCGAAGCTCGACTCGCTACACCGTAATGCATTTTTACACTTGCCTGTAAAATCGCAGTCGATGGTAAAGTGGTGGTCATGATGAGCGAAGGGCTGCGGGAGCGCTCCAAGGCGCGGCGCAGGGAAGCGATCCTCCGGGCGGCGTACGAACTGTTCGCCGAGCGCGGTTTCGAGGCGACGACGATCGCCGACATCGCGGCGGCGGCCGAGGTCTCGCCGCGCACGGTCACGCTCTACTTCCCCTCGAAGCTGGAGCTGGCGACCTCCCACTTCGACGCGGTCGCGGACCGGCTTGCCGCCGCACTGCTCGAACGGCCGGACGGGCAGACGACCCTGGACGCGCTGGAGGTCTGGCTACGGAAGGAGATCGCCCAGCACAGCGATCTGGACCATCTGCACGACCGCATGCTCGACCTCAACCCGCAGCTGAGGGCCGTCACCAACGCCCGTCTCACCGAGGTGATCCAGGAGGGCGCCCGCATCTTCGCCGAGGAACGAGGCGACGCCCCCGACGACTTCGGCCCCCGTATGGCGGCCGCGGCGGCGGCAGCGATCATCAGCGAGGTCTGCCTTCACGCGGAGGACGCCCACGTCGACAAGGCGATGGCCTTTCTGCGCGCCGGTGTCCGCACGCTCGACACCGCCTAGTCCACCCGCCACCTTGTCGAACAAGGTCTACTGCGAAGGGGCCGAAGTATGCCTCTGCCGACGCCGTACCCCACCAGCACCGCGGTCGTGACCGGCGCCTCGTCCGGCATCGGCGCGGACATCGCCCGCGAACTGGCCGGTCGCGGCCACGGCGTCACCCTGGTGGCCCGGCGCGAGGACCGGCTGCGCGACCTGGCCGCCGAGCTCTCCGGGGCCGTCCGGGTCGAGGTCGTCGCCTGCGACGTGGCCGACGCCGAGCAGCGCGCGCGGCTGTTCGACACGGTGGCCGAGCGGGGCCTCACGGTGGACATCCTGGTCAACAACGCCGGCATCGGCACCATCGACGCGGTGGCCGACTCCCCGGTCGAGGCCGAGATCGCCCAGGTGCGGGTGAACGTCGAGGCGGTCATCGACCTGACCACCCGCGCGGTGCAGCAGATGGTGCCCCGCGGACGCGGCGCGATCCTCAACGTCGGATCCGTCAGCGGCTTCGTCCCGCAGCCCGGCCAGTCCGGTTACGCGGGGACGAAGGCGTTCGTGCAGCGTTACAGCGAGGGGCTGCGCGCGGAGCTGGCGGGCACGGGCGTCACGGTCGCGGTGCTCTGTCCCGGCCCGGTGCACACCGAGTTCGCCCAGTCCGCCGGGCTGGAGAGCGACGGCTATCCGCCGTTCCTGTACATGCCGTCCCGCGAGGTGGCGAGGATCGGCGTCGACACCCTCGACGGCGACCGCGGAGTGGTGGTCGCCGGACTGCCCATGCGGATCGTCAGCCGCCTGATGCGGCTGACTCCCCGACGCCTCCTGCTGCCCGCGCTCGTACGGCAGAACCCCGGCCTGAAACGGGCTCGCGCCTGACCCTTCAGGACCACCACCAGCCGGGCGTACCGGCGCGGCACCAGCCGTACGAGCAGGTCGGTGATCTGCGCGTCGGCGCCGACGAGGATCCGCGGACTGCTCCCCTCGACGCCTGCGATCGCGTTCTAAGCAGTGACCGGCGTCGAACCGATGCGGATGACCGGCACGCTCCGCTCCACGGTGTAGGCGTGGACGGCTGCCAGCACCGCCCGCTGCTCGGCCACGATTCCGGTGACCTGCTCGGACTTGAGCAGGTCGGCCATGGCGGCACGGCTGTCGGCTCCGACGACGACGCTCGCGTGATAGCGGCGGAAGGCCGGGTTGTCGTGGCAGACGCCGGGCGTGGGGTGCACGAACCGTGACCACGGCAGGAAGGTGTACGTCCGCAGATCGCGCGCGCCGGCCTCCTGGAGTGCCGGGCCGATGCGGTCGTGGACGAACCGCCGGAAGGTACGGCCGCTCACGCCTCGGCGTCGCCGCAGCAGCAGAACCGTGCGATGGCCTACGGCGTCGTCGTGCCCGTCGGTCCACCAGCGGCCTCCGCCGGGGCCGGTGACCTGTCCCAGAACCCGTTCGAAGACGTTCTGTTCGTCGAGGTAGACCTCCCGCATGTGCATCGGCATACCCAGCGCGGCGGCCGTGCTCCCGAAGCGGACCTCGGCCACGCCGTCGCAGCGCCAGCTCGGCGGGACCACCGTGCCCACGGTGGGGGACGCCGGCCAGTAGCCGTGGTCGGTTGGCGAGAAGTGCCGCTGCACGTACTCGGCCATGTTGGGCAGCCGCCCGGCGATCCGGGCGTGCGGCCCGGCCCAGTACCCGAGGGCTTCCTCCCTCGGCAGGTCGGCGCGCAACCAGACGGGGGACATGTAGGAGGTGGTCTTCACCGGTCGGCTCATGTCTGCTCCTGTACGGACTGGCGGGCGCCCCGGATACGGTCGATGACGTGCAGCGGGTCGGCGGGCACGGTGTCTGCGCGCCAGGCGACGTGCTGGTCGGGTCGTACGACGACCAGGTCCCGTTCGTAGAGGGCGCGGGCGTGCGGATCGCGCACGTCGACGACCTCCAGGGGGACGCCGCGTTCGGCGGCGGCGTCGGTGAGCGCGGTGACGTCGTGGTCGGCGAAGCGCAGCAGGGTGAATCCGGTCGCGTCGAAGAGGTCGAACAGCGCGCTGCCGTCGGCCAGCAGGACGCTCGGGGGTCGCGCACCCGGCCAGGTGCTCGGGACGTACTCGTCCATCGTCAGACGCGGTGCCCTCGCGCCGGGTGCGGTGTCGGGGCAGACGACGGGTGAGCTGTCGTAGCGGTAGCCGAGTTCGATGCCGAGTGCCTCGTTCTCGAGGTTGCCCAGGTCGAGGATCTCGCGGCCGACGCGCTGCCGGGTGCGGGCGCCGAGCCAGCGTTCGCTGTGCAGTTCGGCCCGGTTGGCCGTCATGGCGGCGGCCCGTACGAGGGCGTGCCGGGCGGCGGCTTGCCGGTTGCGCAGGGCCACGGACCGGCGCTCATGCTCGTAGGCCGCCAGGAGGTCGGGGGCGCCCCAGCCCTGGAGGACCGCGGCGAGCGCCCAGCCCAGGCCGACGGCGTCGCCGACGCCGGTGTTCATGCCGTAGCCGCCGGTCGGGGTCACCTGGTGGACGGCGTCGCCCGCGAGCCAGACCCGGCCGCGGCCGAAGGAGTCGGCGACGGTCAGGCGCGGTGTCCAGGCGTTGGCGACCAGCACGTCCGCCTCGAAGCGGCAGCCGAGACGGTCGTAGAGGAACTCGCGCGGGTCGATGCGGTCGGCGTCGGTGCCCATGCCGAGGGGGGCGTGGAGGGTGAAGGTGTCGCCGTCGTTCTGCGAGATCAGGGTCCAGCCGTCGGGGGACTGGAGGTGCCAGACGGTGCCGAACCGGCGCAGGACCCGCGGGTCCTTCGTCGTGAAGTGCACCAGGTAGAAGCGGCCGTCCGCCGGGCGTTCCCGCCGCTCCCGGAAGGCGCGGGCGAGGGCGGCCACCGTGCGGGGCAGGCCGATCTCCTTGACGACCAGCTTGCGCAGGTCGATCTCGTCCAGGCCGATGCCGAGCTGCCTGCGGGTGCGGCTGCCGGCGCCGTCGCAGCCGGCGAGGTAGCGGGCGCGGACGGTGCGGCGGCTGGTGCCGTCGGCGGAGACCAGGTGGGCGGTGACGCCGTCGGCGTCCTCCTCGAAGCTCTCCAGCCCCCACCCGTACCGCACGCTCACGTGCTGCGCGCGGTCCTCCAGCAGATCCCGCAGCGCCGGTTCGAGGATGACCTGGGAGACCCGCATCCAGGGCTCCAGGGGCCCGGTGCCGTCGTTGCGCTCGCGGTTCTTCGCCCGCATGTCGTCGACGCTGGGGTACTCGAAGGAGGCCAGCTCCCAGCCGGCCGCGTTCGTCGCCCATGTCACCTTCGTACGGCGGTCGCCGGGGATGGCGACCTTGCGCAGGTCGTCGGCGACGCCGAGGCGGCGGTACAGCTCCATGCTGCGGCCGTTGGTGACGTCCATCTTCGGATGCCGGGTGGTGGAGGCGTTCCGCTCCACGAGCAGGGTCTGCACCCCGTGCTGTTCGAGTTCCAGGGCCAGGGTCAGGCCGACCGGGCCCGCCCCGACCACGAGCACCGCGGTCTGCTCGACCGTCGGCGGTGTTGGTTTGGTCATCGCGTGGCTCATTTCCGGAGGAGGGCGATCAGGTAGGCCACCACGACTTCGAGTGCGCCGATGACGCGGTAGCCGCCGACGGTGTTGTCGAGGGCGGTCATGTCAGTCGCCCTCCGGCGTGACGATGCGGCAGGGCACGGCGAAGTCGCCGAGCCTGCGCGCCACTTCGGCCTCGGCCGCCCGTGTCCGCAGGGTCACGGTGACCGTCACCGTCCCGGAGTCGGCATCGGCGCGGATCTCCTCGACGTCGTCGAGGTCGACGAGAGCCTCGGCCAGCACACGGCGGGTGGCGTCGGCGCGCAGCGGGAGCTTGTACGGCTTGCCGACCGCGGTGACGGGCAGGGCGTCGAGGACGCGTACGGCCTTGGGGGCGGCCGCCTTCTCGCCGACGTGTTCCGCTGCCCAGGCGAGGAGGTCGGCCTCGCCGACCATGTCGTTCCCGACCGTCACATACGCCACCGGTACCTCACCCGCCCGCCGGTCGGGCTGGCCGACGGCCTGGGCGCCCGTGACCGAGGGGTGCGAGAGCAGGGCGTCCTCGATGACCCGTGGGTCGATGTTGTGGCCGCCGCGGATGATGAGGTCCTTCGCGCGGCCCGTGAGGTAGAGGAAGCCGTCCTCGTCCAGGTGACCGAGGTCGCCGGTGTCCAGCCAGCCGTCGACCACCTTGCCCTGCCCGCTGATCCGGTAGCCGTTCTCGTCGCGGCCCTCGACGTAGCCGGGGAAGACCGTGGGGCCACTGACGAAGATCGTGCCGACCTCCCCGGGCGGCAGCCCGTCCCCGATCCGGAGGTGCTGGTACGGCATCCGCTGCCCGACCGATCCGGGACGGCGGACGTCCAGGAAGCTGCGGACGCTGGCGCAGGTGGCCTCGGTCAGGCCGTACCCCTCCAGCAGCGTGATGCCGGTCGCCGCCTCGAAGCTCGTCCGCACGCCCTCGGGCAGCGCGGAGGCGCCCACCACCGCGCCGCGCATCGAGCTGATGTCCGCCCCGCCGACGGGCACGGTGGCCAGGACGGCGTACACGGTCGGTACGCCGCTCATGGTGGCGATCCGGTAGTGCTCGACGATGCGCCAGAACTCGCCGTAGAGCGCGATGTCCCGGTAGCCGAGCGGCCCCGCCCACACGACCCGCTGGCCCCGGAACAACGGCGCGAGCAGCGTGACGACGAGCGCGTTGACGTGGAAGAGCGGCAGCGCGGCGAACACCACCGAGTCCTCGTCCAGCAGCGAGTTGGCCGCGATCGTCCAGGCGTCGGCGATCTCGTTGGCATGGGTGTGGGCGGCGAGTTTCGGAGCCCCGGTCGTGCCGCCGGTGTGGAAGAAGGAGGCCAGGTCAGCGGCGGTGGGCGGCTCTCCGAGGAACCGCTCGCGTGGACAGTCGGCCACGGCGTCGGCAAGGTACGCCACGGTGGCTTCCCCCGCCTTCGGCAGCACCGCGGCGGGGGCCTTGGCGGCGGTCGGACGCAGCACCAGGACGTGATCCACCAGTCCCGCCTCGGCCAGCGCCGCGCTCGTCGCGAAGGACTCCGCGTCCAGTTCCGGGGACGCGGTCACGACCACGCGGGCACCGGAGCGGCGGATCAGCTCGGCCACGTGATCGCGGGCGAGTGCCGGGTT
Organism: Streptomyces sp. NPDC046909; assembly: GCF_040644695.1. Lineage (NCBI taxonomy): Bacteria > Bacillati > Actinomycetota > Actinomycetes > Kitasatosporales > Streptomycetaceae > Streptomyces > Streptomyces sp. NPDC046909. The sequence continues at coordinate 299,997 of NZ_JBEYXC010000005.1, forward strand.
GACGGGAGTGACGATGCCGGCGAGCTGGGCGGCCAGGAGGGCGGTGAGCAGCTCGTCGCAGTTCGTGGAGAGCAGCGCGACGGTGTCGTGGCGGCGTATGCCGAGCCGGTGCAGGGCGTTGGCCGCCTGGTGCACGTCGGCGAGCAGCTCCGCGTACGTGCGGTTCTCGGGCGTGCGCCAGGACGCGGCTTCGGGCAGGACGGTGAGCGCGGTCCGCTCGGGCCACTGCCCGGCCGCACGACGCAGCAAGTCGTACGACGTTGCGGGCAGGCCGCGGTCGGCGAGCGGTACGGCCTCGATGGCGGCCAGGTCGCCGGGCCGGTCGTAGCGCGGCCATGTCATGGCGGTGTCGGCGGTGTCGGTGTTGGTGGTCACGCGTACCTCACCTTGTTCTGCTGGATGCCGAGGTCGATGGCCCCGTCGGGGGTGCGGATGGACAGCTCCACGACGTCGCCGTCGCGGAGGTATCTGTCGTTCTTCGCCTGGGCCTTGAAGAAGGCCTTCCACTTGGCCGCCGGAGGCAACAGGGAGCCGATGATCTCCACCGCCTTGGGCGGGGCCTTGAGGGCCGTCCCACCGGGTGTGCCGGTGAGGATGAGGTCACCGGTCGCGAGGGCCTGGAAGCGGGACAGCTCCTGGAGGGCCTGGAGCGGGTTGTAGATCATCTCGGCGAGGTCGCTGTTCTGGCGGATCTCGCCGTTGACCTTGAGGACGAGCCGCAGCTGGGAGAGCCGGTCGAGTTCGTCGGCGTCGAGGAGGACGAGGGAGGGGCCGACCGGCGTGAAGGTCGGGTACGACTTGGCCTCGTAGAACTGGGTCTTGGGCAGCTGGACGTCGCGTGCGGAGATGTCGTTGGTGATGACCAGGCCGGCGACGTGGTCCTTCCAGTTGGCGGCGGTCACGGTGGCGCCGACCTTCAGGGGGCGCCCGATGACGAGGCCGAGTTCGATCTCGTAGTCGAGGAACCGGACGTGGGCGGGCTTCACGATCTCGTCGAAGGGTCCGGTGATCGATCCCGAGGTCTTGCGGAAGAACGTCAGCGGGACGGTCGCGGGGTCCATGCCCGAATCGCGCACGTGGGAGACGAAGTTGGTCATCTGTGCGACCACCCGGCACGGGGCGGTGACCGGGGAGACCAGCTGGAGGGTGCTGATGCTGCGCGCCTGCGCGGACGGCCCGCCCGAACGGGCCGCGCTGACCGCCGTCAGGTCGTCCAGCAGTTCGGCGGTCGTGGTCGCGGTGGTGTCGACGGGTACGGCTTCGTGCTCGTCGAGCGCGACCCACCAGGAGCCGGGGGTACGGAGGACGGTGATACTCACGAGGAAGCCACTTTCAGAAGGCCGCGCAGGCGGTCGAGGTCGAACTCGTTGTCGTCTTTTCGCAGAGAGGCGAGGATCGAGCGCAGCTCGGCCAGCGCCTCCCGTCCCGGGGCGATGCCCAGGAAGTCCTTGGTCGCCGGCGGTCCCCACTGCGCGAGCCCGGAGGCCGTCATGGGCGCCCAGCCGGGTTCGAGAGTGCTGTCGAACATGTCGCCGTCGGTGAAGTGCTCGACCAGGAAGCCGTCGGGGTCGCGCCAGTAGTCGAAGATCTGGCTGCCCTGGATGTGCCGCCCGATCCCCCAGGAGCGGAAGTAGCCCTGGTCGAGCAGGTGTTGGCCGCCGGCGGCGAGCGCGTCGAGGTCGGTGACCTCGTACGCCGAGTGCACATACCGGTTGGAGGGCCCGAGCGTCAGGGCGAGGGTGTGGTGGTCGGTGAGCGTGCCGCCGCGGTCACAGCGGATGAAGCTCATCGTCGGGCCGCGCTCGCGCTGCCCCTCGTAGAAGAGGAAGTCGCTGACGATCAGGCCGAGGTGCTCCAGGTACCAGTCGAGCGTGCGCCGGTACGTCGTCGACTGGAGAACGACATGTCCCAGGCGCCGCACACCGGCCGGCTCACGGGGTGGTCGCTGGGTGCCGTTGGCCCGGTCGATGTCGCCGCCGAAGTTGAACCGATGCGGATCCTGCCCCGACAGGGCGGGCAGCTCGTCCGTGTCCGCGACCACCCGCACGCGCAGCCCGTCGGGGGCGGACAGCTCGATCACCGACCCGCCCAGCGTCTCGGGTAGCGGACGCACCCGGACGCCGAGCGCGTCTCCCAGGCGCAGCAGATCGCGGGTTTCCACGGCCCGGAAGGCCGGCCCGAGAAACCGGGACCGGCGGCCCTTGCGGATGATCACGCAGGGGGCTCCCGCTTGGCTGCCCCGCAGATGCAGCTCGCGACCGTCGCGGTACGACGTCACGAAGCCGAACGCCCTGCCGAAGACCTCGGCACGGTCCAGGTCGGGCTTGGCGAACTCCAGCCACGCGATGTCGTGGACCTTGATCAACGGGTTCGCCGCGCGCCCCGGATGCTCTCCAGGCAGCGCGCCCTGCTCGGAGTGCAGGTCGTTGTGGGTGCCGGGGTGAACAGCCATGGTCACCACCTCCTGAAGAAATCGTCACTTCCGATAGTGATGTCAGTCAATAGGGCTGACGAAACATTCAGAAAACGAGACGGACATGTGCGCGGGATCGGATCACAAAAGAGTTGATGATATCTTCAACTCTGAATCGGCGTGGGTGCGAGGGAGGATGCGATGGCCGAGCGGAGCACGTCCCGGCGAGTCGACCAGCGGCGGGCGCGGACGCGGAACGCGCTGGTGTGCGCGGCGCAGCGGCTGCTGGCCGAGGGGCGTACCGACGTCGCGGTCCTGGAGATAACGGAACTGGCCGACGTCGGGGTCGGCTCGTTCTACAACCACTTCACCACCAAGGAGGACCTCTTCCGCACCGCGGTGGAGGAGGCGATGGAGTGGTTCGGCGGCCTCATGGACCGGCTGACCGCGGAGATCGACGACCCGGCGGTCGCGTACGCCCAGAGCTTCCGCATGACCGGCCGCCTGCATCGCCGCTACCCGCAGCTCAGCAGGGTCCTGCTGAAGCACGGATTGGACGTGGTCCACTCCGACCGCGGCCTGGGACCCCGGGCTCGCCGGGATATCCAGAACGCGATCGAAGCCGGCCGGTTCGAGGTGGAGGACCTGGACCTCGCCCTGGCGATGACGGTCAGCGCCCAACTCGCCCTGGGTACGCTCCTGCACGCCCAGCCCGACCGCGACGACGCACGCTCCTCGGACCTGATCGTGCGCGGGCTGCTGCGACACTTCGGCATGACCGCCGACGAGGCCGCGCGGATCTGCTCGCTCGAACTGCCCGACCTCGACCTGGTCGACGCCCTCGGCGTCACGTGAGCGTCCTCGGCCGGTCCGCGAGTCGCACGGCTGTCGTGAAGCCCTCGTCCCTCCCGAGCACCCGGTCGGACAGCGGGCCCCACAGCCCGCGAAGGAGCAGCAGTGTCTTCCAACGCCCGGGTACGACCAGGGTCTTGCGCGGTACGGCGATCACATCCGCCAGGCCGCGGCCTGCCATGGCGGGACTCAGTGGGGTCTTCAGGAAACCGGGAATCGAGGCGCTGTAGCTCCGGCCGGCCTCGTCGGCCCAGACGGCCGCGTTCATGGCCGTGTCGATGTAGGCGAAGTAGGCGATCGTCACATCGACTTGCTGAGGGGCCAGTTCGCTCCTCAGTGAACGTCCGAGAGACTCGACGGCCGCCTTTGAGGTGGCGTAAGGGGACTGAAGAGCACCGTTGTTGAAGGCGAGGACCGACGAGACGATGACGTACTGGCCGCGCGCGGCGACGACTTGGTCGAGAGATGCTCTGACCGTGTTGGCGGAGCCGTGCAGGTTGACGTCGATGATCCGCTGGAAGTCGGCCGGTGTGGTGGCCTGGAAGGTCCTCATGCCGGTCCCGATTCCAGCGTTGACGACCACAGTGTCGTAGCCGCCGAACGCCTCGGTCACCTGGGCAAGCGCCCGCTCCAGGGACGGGGAGTCGCACACGTCTGCGGTCAGGCCGAGCGCGGTCGTCGTGTCGCCCAGCTCGGTCGCAGCCCGGATCACCGCATCGGCGTGGATGTCGAGCAGGGCCACGCGCGCGCCGCGGCGGACCGCCTCGCGCGCTGTTTCGAGTCCGATGCCCTGGGCGCCGCCGGTGATGACGACCGTGCGGCCGACCAGGTCGGCGGTCTCCTTGCGTCTGGTGCGCATGCTTACTCTCCGGTCCTGGTGCGGTGCTTTTCGATCATGTCGTCGCGGTCGCGGCGGATCTCGTCGCTGTAGCAGTCCACGGGCAGGCCGCTGAACCGGGCGATGCAGCCGTTGCAGTAGCCGCAGACAGGCCGGTCGGCCACGTCGCCGAGGACGTTCCGGTACAGATAGGGGTCGGCGATCATGGCGCGGGCCGCCGAGACGGCGTCGGTCCTCCCGCTCGCGATGGCCGCTTCCATGCCCGTCCTGGTGTGGAATCCGCCGACGCAGATGACGGGGACGTCGAGGGCGCGGGAGAACTGCTCGGCCTGAGGCAGGTTGAAGCCTTCCAGCGGTGGGCGCAGTCGCTCGGCGACGTGTTCGATCAATGGCGCGACGGCGAGGGTGACTGCCCTGCGCCGGGCGGAGACGTGCTGGCCGGCTCCTTCGGTGAGGCTGGTCCGGATGAATCCCCGGTACCTGCCCTGGATCATGCCGGGCCAGGACTCGTAGTGCCCCCGGGAGATCTCGACGGCGTCGACGCCCTCGTCCTGGAGCCGTACGGCGACCCGGACGAGCTCTTCCGTCGTCGCTCCCCTGCGGAAGGGGAGATCGTCGGTGCCGTTGATCTTGACGAGGATCGGATAGCCGTCGCCGAGATGCGCGCGCAGGCCCTTGAGCACCTCGACGAGCAGCCGGGCGCGGTTGTCGAGGCTGCCGCCGTAGGCGTCGGTACGGCGGTTGGTGTGCGGGGTGAGGAACTGGCTGAGCAGGTAGCCGTGGGCGGCGTGGATCTGCACGCCGTCGAATCCGGACTCCCGGGCCCGCTCGCCGGCCGCCACGAACGACTCGACCACCCCGGGCATCTCGTCCAGCCGCAGCGGCGACGGCTTCGTCCCGTACAGCGGCTCCCGTACGTCGGACGCGGAGACGATCCGGTCGGTGCCCGGCGCCGGCTGGGCGATCTGCCGGCCGCCGTGGTTGAGCTGGGCGACGAGCGGGACACCGTGCCGGTGGGCCAGACCGGTCCACTCCCGAAGGCCGGGGATCTTGTCGTCGGCGTCGATGCCCGCCTGGCGTCCGGCCGACTTGCCCTGCGGGGAGACGTACAGATTGCCCGTGACGATCAAGGGCGTACCGGCCTCGGCCATCGGCTCGTAGAAGGCGAGCAGCTCGTCGGTGACGAACCCGTCGGCGTCGGCGCGGGTCTCGCTGGTGGCGGACTTGAACAGCCGTCCGGTGACCGTCATCGAGCCGATGTCCAGGGGTGACGCGAGTCGTTTTCGGTGGGGCGATTGCGCCATGTCCGCAGCTCCCTGAGTCGTCGACGTTGACGTAGGGCGTGATCCACCGGCCCGGAAGGGGGCGGCGGAGGGGCCGGGACACAGCATTCGACATGGTGTCGATTAAGTCAACGCTCTGTCGGGAACGTGATTGGTAGGCTCCCGCCATGGACTCCGCAATCGAGCCGTCGCCCGCACCGTCGACGAGGGGACGCAGGGCACGCGGCTTCAGCGGGGACGACCGGGAGCGGGCGATCCTCGCCACCGCGGAACGGCTCCTGGGCGAGCGGCCGCTGTCCGAGATCTCCGTGGACCAGCTGGCCAAGGGTGCGGGTATCTCCCGGCCGACCTTCTACTTCTATTTCACGTCCAAGGAGCAGGTGCTCCTGGCGTTGTTCGACCGGGTCGTCGAAGAGGCCCGGTCGAACCGTGGTGACGCACTCCAGCGGCTCGCCGACGGCGAGGAACAGGGCTGGCGCGACGCCATCGGTCCGTTCTGCGCGACCTTCTCCGGCCACCGGGCGATCACCGCCGCCGCCGCGGCGGCGCAGTACACCAGTGCCGCCGTCAGGGACCTGTGGTCGCAGGTCATGGAGCAGTTCGTGGTGGAGGTGACGGAGGCGATCGAGTCCGAGCGTCGACGTGGGGCGGCTCCCGACGGCGTCCCGGCCCGCGACCTGGCCACCGTGCTGAACTCCATGGTTGAGCGGTCCCTGTTCAGCACGTTCAGCGGCCAGACACCGGCTGTGCCTGAGGAGCGCCTGTTGGACACGCTCGTGCCGGTCTTCTTGGGGGCGATCTACGGGCGTGCCCAGGGCTGAAGGCGGGCTGCCTGCGATCGGCGACTCACTCCACTCGCAGCCTCCGACTACCCGCTGACCTCTTTTCGCCTCGGCTGATCCGACGACGAGACCGGGCCGGGCCCATCAGCGAGGTGTTGCGGAAGCGGCGCGGCACGCTGAGCGAGCATTTCCAGTTCGGCGATGAGGGCGTGGGCGGCAGGCCGGGGCATCGCGCGGAGCCAGACCCTGACGGGAGTTCCGGTGGAGGGCGGGGGATTGAGCTGAGCGTAGGTGGCGTCGACGACGTCGGTGGAGAAGCCTGCCTTCGCCAGGAGCGACAGTGCGTAGGCGACCTGCTCCGCGGTGGCCGTCGCCTGGAGGTCGTCGAGGGCCAGTGCCTGCCGCAGGTAGCTGGTGACGGAGCCTTGTGAGAGGTCGTCGGGGTATTTGAAGTAGCGCGTGTGGGCCACTCCCGGGAAGCGGGCCCATCTGCCGTTGTTGCGCAGGGCGATGTCACGGATGCCGTTGCCGAACAAGGGTTGCAGGGGGCCGCCGAACGCGTCGCCCTCGATGCCGAAGTTCTCCGGCCGCCAGGCGAACCAGAGGTTGGTCCATCGCACGACGGCGAAGGGGGCCCCGTCGTGCAGCACGGTCCGTCGGTCGTGCCGTGTGTAGGAGTAGCGCGGGGGAGTGCCGGGCTCGCCGTAGGTGTGCTGTTCGCTCTGTGGCGGGCAGGTGGGCAGTTCCTGGCGCTGCACGCGCCGGTCGAATTCCTCAGGCGTGCGGGTGTAGAGGACATCGGCGAAGTACATCGGGGTGCCGCAGGTGACGAAGTCGGTGATCTTCCAGGGGTGGCCCTGGGCGCGCAGGCCTCGCCACAGCCGGTTCTGGGCTTGCTGGAAGTCCTTGATGTGCAGGTCGTCGGGGCGCGGGCCGGTCGTACGGAGAAGGCCGGCCGCGAGGTCTTCAAGGTGCTGGAGTCCGTCTGGGGCTCCGGGATCCAGGGGCTCCTTCTCCCCGGCGGCGTCGTTCTTCCGGGCCCAGAGGTAGCTGATCCCGTCGTAGGCGATGTAGGCGCCGAGGCTGTGGGCGACCACGATGATGCGGTCGTAGCGGTCGTTCTTGCCGTACTTGGCGTTGTGGAGGTCGGTCAGCAGTTCCACGAAGCCCTGGCGGATGCTGCGGCGCATGGCGTAGGAACGCGGAGAGGTGTCGAGGTAGCGCACCACATCGGCGAAGCTGCTGACGATCTGCCGTTTCAGCAACCGGCTCAGGGAGGCCAGGACCGTCACGACGGCGGCCACCAGGACGGCGCCGCCCACACCGGCCAGCCACTTGCTCACCTCGTGCCAGCCGTTCGGCATGAGGAACGGAACGGCCACGAGAACGCCGAGGATCAGCAGCCAGCAGGACAGCCAGATCCCGCGCAGGCCGACGGGGACCCTCGCGGGCCTGCGGAGAAGGAGGCGACGGAAAGTCGGGAACAGGTCGCTGAGCAGGTTCCCCTGCATCAGGTGCGCCCAGTGGTACTCGAAGAACTCCGTCTGCGGCCTGCCGTCGGCCGCGGGTGCCAGATACCGGCGGGAGTCGAACGAGTCGGTGACGATGTCGGGGCAGGAGTAGTAGTGGCGCTGCCCGTTGCCCCTCTTGTCCGCGGGAAGCCCCGCGTTGATGAAACCGTTCAGGGCGGCCAGCGGTCGCTGCTCGCCCATCCCGTGCACGATGACTACCGCCTGACGCCCCTGGCGCCTTGGCTGTCTCGTCGTATCCATCGCGCTCCCTCTTTCTTCGAGAGCCTGAGGACCGTGGTGTCGAGGCCGCTGACCACCCGGGCCGCGTCATCCACATCATCCACGGTAGAACCAGCTGCCCGGTGTGGCCCACTCGGCGGCGGGACGGCGTACGGGAACGGCCCCCGCGGGCTCAGTCAGTGCGCGGGGGCCGTCGTCTCACATGAGCGCGGGCTGCGGGCCTCGGGTTCTCGGAGGGCCGGGTGTCAGGCGTACGGGTCGAAGGGGATCGAGGGCGGCTTCGCGTAGTTCAGGGCTCCTTGGAAGTCACCGTCGTCGATCTTGATGGTCGCCGAGCCGAAGTCGGCGTTCATGAGCTTGTCGCGGTATCCGGCGGGATAGCCGTTCCAGCCGACGAGGCGCGGATAGAACCAGTTGCCCGTGGCGTTCTCCGCCGGTTCGTCGTTGGTGCCGGCGAAGCGGAAGCAGTGACTCGACACGCCGTCCTTGTGGTAGACGATCTTCGGATGGGTGCCGTCGAAGCGGATCGCCGAACGGGTCGCCAGCTGATAGCCGCTGTGCTGCGACACCGACACGTACTGGACCTGGTCGCCGGCGATCCAGACGATGACGTGCTCCCAGTCGTGGGTGTGACCGAGGGCCGCCGGACCGAGTGTGATCTGGTCCTTCTCGAAGTAGCTGGCGTACATCACGGCACACCAGCCGTTGTTGCACTTCGCGCGCGAGTAGGTGTTGGCGTTGGCCAGCTGGGCGTAGTCGTGGCAGTGGCCGTTGACGTCGCCGCCGAGCTTCAGACCGGGGTTGAGGGTGCCGTCGGCGCCGATGGCGGCGGTGGCGTAGCAGCCGTCGCCGTCGTAGTCGTAGGCGGGGGAGAAGGTCTGGTCCAGGCCGTCCGCGTTCTGCGGCAGCAGGGTCAGTACGGCGGCGTCGGCGGTCGCCGGGACGGCGACGACGAGCGCCAGCGCGGCGGCCGCCCCGAGCGCGGCCTTGCCGAGGGATCTCAACTTGCACATCTCGACTCCATGGTGAGCGTCGGCCGTCAGCAGTAGAGGTTGGCGCCCGGCGCGACGCCGAGGATCGAGGTGAACCGGTTGTAGGCGTCCACGCGGCTCTGCACCTGGGCCGGGTTCCTGCCGTCGCACTCCAGCGAGCCGTTGATGGAGCGGATGGTCTGGCCGAAGCCCGCCTGGTTGACCATGGCGTTGTGCGGGGTCATGGTGCCGGGCCCGCTCTGGGTGTTCCAGTACCAAAGGCCCGTCTTCCAGGCGACGGACGCGTCGTTCTGCACCAGCCAGGGGTTGCCCAGCAGATCGAGGCCGAGGGCGTCACCGGCGGCCTTGTAGTTGAAGTTCCACGACAGCTGGATCGGGCCGCGCCCGTAGTAGGCGGCCTGCCCCGCCGGGCAGCCGTACGGCTGGTTCCAGTCGCAGTAGGTCGGGTAGTTGGCGGTGTTCTGCTCCACGATGTGGACCAGTCCGCCGGTCTCGTGGTTCACGTTGGCGAGGAAGGCGGCGGCTTCCTGCTTGCGCACGGTGTCGCTGCCGGTCGTGGTGAAGCCGGGGTAGGCGTTGAGCGCGGCGACCAGGCCGCTGTACGTGTAGAACGAGTTCCGGCTCGGGAACATCTGGTTGAACTGCGCCTCGCTGACGACGAATCCCGACGGGGTGCCGCCACCGCCGCGCGCGGGCGCGTTCCACTTCTGGTTGGCCCCGCCACTGCACGTCCATATCTGCAGCCGGGTGCCGTTGGCGCTGTTGTTGCCGGTGACGTCCAGGCACTTGTTCGCGGCCGGGTTCACGATGTCGTTCGCCGAACTGACCACCCACTGCTGGTTGGAACCACCGGAGCAGTCCCACAGCTGGACCTGGGCGCCGTCGGCGGTACCGCGATCGACGACGTCCAGACACTTGCCGAGCGCGCGCAGGGTGCCGTCGGCGGAGTTGGACCAGATCTGGGCGGCGGTGCCGTTGCAGTCGTAGAGCTGTACGGCGGTCCCGTTGGCGGTGCTGGCACCGGCCACGTCGACGCACTTGCCGGCGAGCCCGGTGATCGAGCCGTCGGCGGCCTGAGCGGGCGTCACCGTGAACAGCGCGGTGATCAGGGAGGAGAGAACGGCGAGAACGGCGAACCGAGAAGAGGAGGTTGAGAAGGTCGGGGAGAGAGGTCTGGGCATGTCCGCATGGCCCTTCGTGGGGGGTGGACGCGTCAGGTGGTGCGGTGCTGACGCGTGAATCTAAAGGTCTGGACCACTTACGTCAAGGAGTGAAGTAAGGCCTGAGGGAAGTGAGTTGCCGCGGGCCGCTAGCATCCGGGCATGAAACGCGACGCCCCACCACCGAGGCCGGTCGCCGTCGGAGATGTCGTCGCGGTGTACTCCGACGCGCTCGACGCCTGGACCGCCTCACAGATCACCGGCATCGACGCCGCGTCACAGTGCGCCGCGGTTCTCGAACTGGACTGGTCCGGCCCCGAGCCCGCGACGGTGGCCGACCTGGACGACGTACGGCCACTCCGCCTCACGCACCACAGCTGGAACGGCACGCTCGCGTACTGCAACCACACGTGGGTGCTGCCGAGAAGCTTCGCGGTGATCGGTGCCCTGCCCCCGCTGGTGACCGAACCCTCCTACGCGTACGCCTCGGCGTGGGGGAAGGGCGAACAACTCGCCCGCCAGCGGCACTGGGACAGCGGTGACCGCGAGAACTGGAGCCCCCCGTACGCCCAGACATACGCAGCCGAGGAACTGGCCGCCTACCAGGCCCGCGGCACCCTCCGACCAGGCATCAAGCACCTCACCGTCCACGGCATCGCCGAGCTCGACTGCGCCCGCCTCGTCGCCGACTTCCCGGACCTGACGCGCCTGTCCCTGTCGGGGAACCTGGGCACGCTCACCTCGGCGGCCGCCCTGAACCGGTTGCCGCTGCTGCAAGGGCTCACGATCCGGGAGCTGTTCGGGATGGAAGCCTCCGACTGTCTGCTGCCGAGCGATGTCCCGGCGGTGGAGGACGTGTGGCTCTACGGCATTCCGGCCGACTACGCGGCCGCGATGCGCAAGGCCTGGCGTCCCCACGTACGGCACGGAGTGCACCTCGACGTCCGCGGCGCCCGCAGGCCGGAGTGGATCGCCGCCAACGCCACCAACCCGCTCCGCGACTGGGACGGCCGCGAGCACATCCCCCGCACCGGGTACCGCAAGGCCGTCGCCCAGTACAAGGCCACGAGGGAGGCCTTCCTCGCCGAGGTCAACGAGGGTGAACAGCCCGACAACATCAAGGAGATCGGACGCGCCTTCGCAACGGCCTTCAACGCGCTGGACAGCCGCTCGCCCTTCATCGAGACCGTCGAACGCGAGGAACTCTTCGAGGCCCTGGACTTCTTGGCGGACGAAGCGCAGACAACCGCCGGTCGCGACCTGAGCGCGGCCCGCGCGGCGCTGGTCGAGGGGGCGGACTCCGTCCGCGACTGGTGAACGTCGCCTGAGCGCCCCCCGACATCAACGTGGATGGCTGCTCGGGGCGCGGTCCTACGGTGCCAGCGTGCGAAGGACGCAGAACTCGTTGCCCTCCGGATCCGCCATGACCACCCAGTTCCCCTCCGAACCCTGGCCCACATCCGCCCTGTTGGCGCCGAGGCCGATCAGCCTCGCCACTTCGTCCTCCGTGCCGGCGTCGATCGGACTGACGTCGAGATGGAGCCGGTTCTTGAGGGCCTTGCCCTCACTCCGGTCGATCACCTTGAAGTCCAGGACCTCGCACCAGAAGGCCGCCAGTCTCTCCGGATCGTGGCAGTCAACGGCCAGTTCGGTGAGCCTGCTTGTCATGACTCTCTCGGATAGTGCGGACGGCACTCAGGGTATGGGTCGGTCACAACGCACTGAGCCTCGGAGGCGGGTGGCGTCGAGAGCATCGAAGCGTTCGCGGAGGAGGCGGCCGTTGCCGCAGAAGTCGGTCCTGGAGTCGTGCGCGGAGCGTACTAACGTTCGCGGTTGTGAGAAGTCTTCTGCGCATATGGATCGCTCTGGCTCTGTTCGGTGTGGGGCTCACGCTGCTGGTCGACCGGCTCGCACCGTCCGCGCGTGTCCTCGCCACGGTGCGCCACTGGTGGCCACTCGCCCTTGTACTGCTCGGCGTTGGCGGAGCATTGAGGCTTCTTGTCGCCACCAAGAACGTCCTGCGAGGCCCGATGGTCGTTACCGTCGCAGGCGGCCTGCTCCTGCTGGTGACTCTCGACCCCTTCTCCGCCTCCGTCCAGCCACTGCTCTGGCCCGCTGCCCTGCTCGCGGCAGGTACCGCCATGCTTGTTGCCCTGGCCGTGCGCGCGTCCACCGCCGATGAACGACTTGTCACACGGCTGGTATCGGTGGCGGAGGGACGCCGGGTGGTCTGGCCGAAGGGCGAATTCTCGCTCGGCACGGTCACGGCGGTGGCGAGTGGCTGTGTCATCGACCTCAGTGAAGCGCGCCTTCAGGAAATACGGGACGCGGACACGGACGAGTTGCTCGGTTACGAGGCGAGGATCGACATCACCGCGGTGCTGAGCGGTATCGATCTCATGGTTCCGGAGGGGTGGCGAGTCAGACACGAGGAGTATCCCGATACTCAGCGGGATGACGAACTCCCTTCAAAGGCACCCACATTGCGCATCAAGACGTTCTCGCTGTTGGGCGGTGTCAGGATTCGTCCGGAGGGACAGGCGTCAGGAGGATCCTGAGGTGTACGGCACCGCAGGTGGCTCCAGATCGGTGTCCTTGCGTTGCCACAATTTGGTGAGCGATGCGTTCAGTTCCCGCTCCTTGTCCGTGTCGGCGGGTATGGCGATGGACATCTCCGGCAGGAGTTTCAGCCGGTAGACATCGATCACCGCGCAAAAGGCGTCACCGTACATCGTCGCCGCGTGGACAGCGGACCTGTAAGCGAGCCACGAGAGCAAGCCGAAGGCCAGCGAAACCGCAAGCCACCATGTGTGGAGCGCAAGCAGCGCTGCGGTCACCGGGGCGGCCAGGGCAAAGGAAATGCACAGGCGGGTCATGATGTCGAGCTGATTGCGGTACTCGGCGAGCTTCTGCAAGGTCTCGGGAGACACCACATAGTAGAGACGAGGCCATGCGAGCAGCGCGTTGAGCCTGTATGGCCGTCCCGCGCGTTCCTCGGCCGCGCGAAGCCGGTTCCCCAATGCCGTCGGCAGTACCGGCCATTGATGGGGCATCCGGGTCAATCGATGGCGCGCGTCGTCCTTCAGAGGGTCGCCTGACGGTAGCCGCTCCACCTGCCACATGAGCTTCGACTTACGGCGTTGTTGTACCCATGCGCCCATCCGGCCCAGCGGTGCCAGAGGTCCGCGAGCGCTCCAATAGCCCTCCAGGAAGCGGATGGACGCCAACTCCAACGGTTGCAGAAGTAGGCCAGCGACAACCGAGCCGACGGTCCCGAGGACGGCGCCCGTCCACCCGTACAGCTGGGCGTTGTGGCTGAGCTGGTGTATCGAAGGCGCCTGGCGTGGGGCTCCACTGAGCAAGAGGGCGACCACCGTTGCGATGAAGACGGCGGAGGGCAGAATATTCACGAACTTCAATCGGGGCGACAGGTCGGCATCCGTGATGCCCAGGGTGCTGAGCTGGCTCATCAGGCTCCCCGGTGGTCGTCGCAGCGGACGGTGAACTCCGTGTGCGCGGCAGGATCATAGCAATCGATCGAAACCGTGACCTCGCACCTGGGCTTCGTGCAGAGCACGTCCAGATCGGTGTCGCCTGGGTGCGCGTTCCTGCCGGGGACGTCGCGGTGCGCACGGCAGCCGTTGAGCTTGGTCAGGTCTTCAAGGAACCGCCCCCAACGACACCCGGGCAGACCACACACAAACAGCGTGCGCCCCCCGTGCGGCTCGAGCCCTGGCTTGAACTGCAGAGCCGGCATCGTTCTCGCGAGTAGTCGCACCGTGGAGAGCAGGCCCGGTCTTCGCGACGGCATATCCCACCTCGGGCTGCAGGGACAAGGGAATACGAAGGTAGGGCCGACCCAACTGCCGCGTCGAGGGGCTACGGTGCGCGACGTGATGTCCGAAGGGGCGACAGACGACGACGCCACCTCGTGACGAAAGGGTCCGGGCGAGCCGCCGCTGCTGACAACCTCGGCATCACGTCGGAGCTCTCGTGCTGCGGCCCGCATGGCCGTGGCAGTCAGTGGAGGCACATCGAGACGTCCCGCAGCCGGCCTTCGCACCGGTGGCCCGGGCCGCGTCGGGGGCTTCGGCGGCCCCTGCTGCCAGACCGGTCCCGCAGGCGGGCGTGGGGGTTTACAGCCTTCGCCCGCCAAGGTCGCCATCGCGTGAGGACGACCGATGCGGCGAGGGCTCCGTCCGGTCTGCGATCCCGAGCGGCGCCCTCGTGGTGTGCGGTGCGGGGATCAGCGTTAACGCACCAGGCACGGCCGCTTGTTGTCGAAGGTCCAGTCGGGGATGAGGTAGCGCATGCCGAGGGCGTCGTCGCGGGCGCCCAGGGTCTTCTCGCGGTAGAGGTCGTGGGCGGCGAGGAGGCGGTCCATGTCGAGTTGGATGCCGAGGCCGGGGGCGCGGGGGATCGTGATCTCGCCGTCGGTGATGCGGGGCGGGGTGACCGTCAGGCGTTCCAGGCCTTCCTGCCAGATCCAGTGCGTGTCCAGGGCGTTGTACTCGCCGGGTGCCGCGGCCCCGCAGTGGGTCACCATGGCGAGGCTGATGTCGAAGTGGTTGTTGGAGTGGCAACCCCAGGTCAGGCCCATCGAGTTGCACAGCTGCGCCACGCGTACGGAGCCCTGCATGGTCCAGAAGTGCGGGTCGGCGAGCGGGATGGAGACGGACTGGAGGGCGAGGGCGTGGGTCAGTTGGCGCCAGTCGGTGGCGATCATGTTGGTGGCCGTGGGGAGGCCGGTGGCGCGGCGGAACTCCGCGAGGATCTCGCGGCCGGAGTAGCCGTCTTCCGCGCCGCACGGGTCCTCGGCGTAGGCGAGGGTGCCGACGAGCGGGGCGCAGAGGTCGACGGCTTCCTTGAGGGACCAGGCGCCGTTGGGGTCGAGCGTGATCCGTGCGTCGGGGAAGCGGTCCTTGAGCGCCTGTACGGCCTTGACCTCCTCCGCGCCCTCGAGCACCCCGCCCTTCAGCTTGAAGTCCCGGAAGCCGTAGTGGTCGTAGGTCGCCTCGGCCTGGCGGACGATCGCCTCGGGGGTGAGTGCCTCCTCGTGGCGGATCCGGTACCACTCCACGTCGGCGTCGGGTTCGCGGGCGTAGTCGAGGTCCGTGCGGTCGGGGTCGCCGACGTAGAAGAGGTAGCCGAGGACGCGTACGGAGTCGCGCTGTTGTCCGTCGCCCAGCAGGGCGGCCACGGGGACGTCGAGGTGCTGGCCGAGGAGGTCGAGGAGGGCCGACTCGACGGCGGTGACGGCGTGGACCGTCGTACGCAGATCGAAGGTCTGCAGGCCGCGGCCGCCGGTGTCGCGGTCGCCGAAGCGCTCCCCGATCTCGCGCAGGATCCGCTTGTAGTCACCGATCCTCGCGCCGACGACCAGGGACTCGGCGTCGCGCAGGGTCTGTGTGATCTTCTCGCCGCCCGGTACCTCGCCGAGGCCGGTGCGGCCCTCGGAGTCCGTCAGGACGACCACGTTGCGGGTGAAGTAGGGGCCGTGGGCGCCGGAGAGGTTGAGCTCCATCGAGTCGCGGCCGGCGACGGGGTAGACCGCGAACGTGGTGACGGTCGGCTGGCTTCCGCTGGTCATGTGAGGGTTCCTTGAGGGGGGCGGGTCAGATGCTCAGGGCGTCGAGGGTCCGTTCGACGGCGAGTACGCCGCCCAGGCCGAGGATCGCGAGCACGGTCGTGTAGGTCGTACGGGCTTTGATGGCGTCGAGGACCGACAGGTTGAAGTACTCCTTGAACATCCAGAAGCCCGGGTCGTTGACGTGGCTGAAGGCGATCGAGCCGCAGGAGACGGCGAGCACCATGAGTTCGGGGTGGACGCCGCTGCCCGCGACGAGCGGGGCGACGACGCCGGCGGCGGTGACGACGGCGACCGTCGCCGAGCCCAGGGCTATGCGCAGGATCGCGGCGATGAGCCAGGCCAGGATGATCGGCGAGATGCTCCAGCCCTCGGTGAAGTCCTTGATGTAGTCGGCGATCCCGCCCTCGACGAGGACTCCCTTGTAGGCGCCGCCCGCGCCGATGACCAGGAGGATCATCGCCATGGACTTGGCGGCTGACACGCAGGAGGCGCTCACCTCGTCGAGGCTGCGGCCGATGCGCGGGCCGAAGGCCCAGATGGCGAGGCAGAGGGTCAGGAGCAGGGCGACGGGGGCCGAGCCGATGAACTCGACGGCGTGCAGGACGCGGTTGCCGTCGTCGGAGACCGCCATGTCGGCGACGGCGGCCCCGGCGATCAGGACGATCGGGACCAGGGCGACGAACAGGGACCAGCCCATGCTCGGCAGCTCGTGCTCCTCGAACTCCCGCTCGGTGACCAGGCCTTGGGGGATCGAGGGGTCCATCCGCCGGATGAACGGCAGCCTGGGCCAGACCAGAGCGATGGCCGCGCCGATCGGTACGGCGAAGAAGAGCCCGTAGAGGAGGGTGTGGCCGACGGAGGCGTGGAAGGTGGCGGCGACGGCGGTGGGGCCGGGGTGGGGTGGCAGGAAGCTGTGCATCGTGGAGAGGGCGATCGACATCGGAAGTCCCACCCAGAGCAGGTTCTTGCGGGTGACCCGGACGATGGTGAAGGCGACCGGCACGATGATGACGAAGGCGACCTCGTAGAACATGGTCACGCCGATGAGCATGGCGGTGATGACCATCGCGACCTGGACGTGGCGTGGGCCGAAGGCGTCGACGAGCCGGCCGGCTATGCGCTGGGCGGCGCCCGAGTCGCCCATCACGCGGCCGAGCATGGCGCCGAGTCCGATGACGAGCAGGGTGTCGCCGATCTGGTCGCCGACCCCCTCACCGAGGACGTCGCCGATGTCCGCGGCCGGAATTCCCTGGACCAGCGCTACTCCCACGGCCACCAGGAGCAGGGCGATGAGGCCGTTGAGCTTGAGTCTGGTCATGAGGAACAGCAGGACGAGCACGCTGACCGCTACGACGACGAGAGGCATGGATCAGTTCCCCTTTGAACTGTGCTGCTGAGCTGTGTGCCGTGTGCTGTGTGATGTGAAGTGCTGACCTGACGGCCGCCGTCAGGGCCCGGCGGGGCGCGGCCGTGCGTCCCGCCGGGGTGGTTCAGCGGGTGGCGCCGACCAGTGACAGGCCCGTTTCCAGGAGCTTCTCCAACTCGGCGAGGTCCTGTGGGCCGGGGTCGGTGAGCGGGGCACGGACCGGGCCGACCGGCTTGCCGCGCAGTCGGGCGGCGGCCTTGACGAGCGAGACGGCGTATCCGGGTACGCGGTCGCGGAGTTCGACGAGCGGGATGTAGAAGCCGCTCAGCAACGCGTCGATCGTGGCGTCGTCCTCGTTCTGGAGGGCGGTGAAGAACGCGTTCGCGATCTCGGGGGCGAAGGCGTGGACCGCCGAGGAGTACGCGGGGACGCCGACCGTGGCATAGGCGCGGGCCTGGATCTCCGCGGTGGCGGCGCCGTTGAAGAAGAGCAGGTGGTCGGGGGCGGCGAGGGTCAGGCGCTGGAGGCGGTCCAGGTCGCTGTGGCCGTCCTTGAGGCCGATGACCGTGGGGATCTCCGCGATGCGGCGCAGGCTCTCGACGCTGAAGGCGACCTGGTCGCGCTGGTAGACGATGAGCGGGATGCCGGTGCCCGCGGCGATCCGGCGCACCTGCTCGACCAGGCCGTCCTGCGGGGCCTTGAGCAGGTAGTGGGGCAGGACCAGGGCGGCGTCCGCGCCGGCTTCCTCGGCGATCCGGGCGAAGCGCAGGGCCTGGGCCCAGCCGTAGCCGATTCCGGGGACGACGGGTATGCGGCCGTCGGCCACCTCCACAGCCGTGGTGACGACCTGGCGGTACTCGTCCTCGTCCAGCGCGGTGAACTCGCCGGTGCCGCAGGCGGGGAAGAGCGCGCCGGGGGCGGTGGCCACCTGGCCGGCCAGGTAGGCGCGGCAGGCGTCCAGGTCGAGGCTGCCGTCGTCCGTGAAGCTGGTCAGAGGGAAGGACAGCACGCCGCGTGCCATGCCGTCCCGCAGGCGCTGCGCGACGTCCTGGGCCGCCGTGTTCAGTGACATGAACTCGTCTCCATGTATATGGATGCCATCTACGTATGAGGATGGAGGTTAGGGCGAGGGGCATGGCTGGTCAATGGGCCGACGGCCACGAGACCGGTCCGCGACGACAGATGCATCCGGCCGTCGCTGATCCGCAGCCGCTCGTTGAACAGCGGCTCCAGCCAGTCGAAGTGCTCCACCCACGGCTCGTGCTCATAGGCGGCGGCCAGGTGGAGATGGACCTCCATGGCGAAACGGGGTGCGAGTTGCAGATGCCGGCTCTCCGCGAACGCGGCCGGCTTGAGGAACTGCGTGATGCCGCGGCGCGTCCGGCTGGATCACGTCCACCGCGTCGTGCCGCAGCAGCTCCTGGTGCTCGGCCACGCTCGCCGGCATTTCGCCCGTCGCGACCGGCGTGTCCAGCGAGGCGGCCAGAGCGGCGTGGCCCTGGGCGTCGTACGCGTATAGCCCTCGTCGGCTTCTCAGGCGGGTGGCACCGACGACGAAGCCGACGAGATTCTTGGGGGGGGCTGGGGCAGCGGATTTCGGGCGGTCAGGCCTCGGAGGACCATTCGTGGAGGAGCGCGATGTCCGCCTCGTGGAACTCCGCGAGCACGTCGAGGAATCCGGTCCTGCCCCACAGCGCGAGCCCCAGGACGGCGACGCCCACGGCCGTGATGTGTACGGCCCCGCTGAGGTCCTGGCACGAGACCGCGCGCATCGCCGACTGGTCTCCGCGGGCCCACGCCCGCGTTGCCTCGGCGATGGCGAACTCGTAGTGGAGCGGGGCGGCTACGGCGATGCCGTCGGCCTGCCGCACCAGGTCGTCCAGCCCGAACGACCTTCCGGTGAGCTCCATGATGCTGATGGTGGAGCGCACCAGGCCGTTCAGGACGGCGTACACCTCCAGCGAGCCGTCCGCGTCCAGGCCCTCCAGCGCCATTTGGACCGCGCTGCCGTCGTGGTGCACATAGCCTCGGACCACGTCCATCGCGCGGTCGCGGGAGGTCATCTGCGCTGCGTCGCTCATGAGGATCACCCTAGGAACGCAAGGAGAGGAGCGGATCGGTCTTGCGGCGCAGCCTGCCTCGGAAGAAAGCACTAAGACCAGCGACTGCGGGCCATCAAGCCAGGATGTGAGTTCGCCGCCATCCGGCCACCGCGACAGTGGCCTGACCCAATCCCGCTGGTAATGCAGAGGAAATGCCGGTGTTTTGGCCCGAATCCAGGAAATGAGACGCTCCGAAGATCGGAGCGATGTCCAACTCCCCTGCTGCTGGGCGGCTGTGAGTGCACGTCAGGTCACCGGAGTAAGCCATGCTTCAGGTCCACGGGATTATCGCAGGAGGAAGAGGGTGAATCCCCGCCGCGTTCGCCCTGCGACACGCGATTCGTATGGGGGGAGGAAAATCTCCCTGTTTCCCTCGCGATGACGATGGCACGCTTCCGCGTAACGGGATGCGCCCCAGAGGCGCCCGGTTTGTATTGGTCCTGCGGCGACGACCAGCCGCCTCTCGCCGTACCGCTGTGTGCGACAGATCCCGACCGTGATGCGAAGGCGTAGGCATGTCCACTGAACTCCCTGAATCCGCTCCACCCCCCACCGCATCCAGCGAGCCCCCTTCGACACCCACCCGCCGGACCTTCATCGCCACCACCACGATGGCCGGTGGTGTCGTGGTCGCGGGTGGCGTGATCGGAGGAACCCTTCTCGGCGCTTCCGAAGAAGCGGCCGGCGCCGAGGCGTCACCGTCCAGCCGGGTGACGCTCGAGGTGAACGGCTCCCGGCGGACGGTGACGGTGGACAACCGCACCTCACTGCTGGACCTGCTGCGTGAGCACTTCGATCTCACGGGCACCAAGAAGGGCTGCAACGCGGGCGCGTGTGGTGCCTGCACGGTGCTGGTCGACGGGCGGCGGGTGAACTCCTGCCTCACCCTCGCGGTACGGCTGGAGGGCGCTGAGGTCACCACGATCGAGGGCCTGGCCGACGGTGACCGGCTGCACCCGCTCCAGCAGGCGTTCATCGACGAGGACGCGTATCAGTGCGGGTACTGCACCCCCGGCCAGATCATGTCCGGCGTCGGCTGCATCCAGGAGGGACACACCGGCTCACCGGAGGAGATCCGGGAGTGGATGAGCGGCAACATCTGCCGCTGCGGTTGTTACGTGAAGATCGTGCGCGCGGTCGAGCAGACCGCCGGCCGGAAGTGAGGACCGATGCATCCCTTCTCCTTCACGAAGGCCACGTCCACCCGTGAGGCCCTCAACGCCGGTCGCCGCGGCGGCCGTTACATCGCCGGCGGCACCACCCTCGTCGACCTGATGCGGGAAACCGTCGAACGCCCCGAGACCTTGGTCGACATCAGCGGCCTGCCGCTGCGCGAAGTCAGGGCCACCGAGCGAGGCGGACTGCGCATCGGCGCGCTCGTGACCATGTCCCAGACGGCCGCCCACCCCACGGTGCGCTCCCTGTTCCCGGTCATCTCGGAGGCGCTGGAGCTGAGCGCGTCGGCCCAGCTGCGCAACATGGCCACCATCGGCGGCAACATCATGCAGCGCACCCGCTGCACCTACTTCCGCGACGTGACGGCCGACTGCAACAAGCGTGAACCGGGCTCGGGTTGCGCCGCGCTGCACGGCTTCAACCGGATGCACGCCATCCTCGGCACCACCGACGCCTGCGTGGCCACGCACCCCTCCGATGTGGCCGTGGCCTTCGCCGCGCTGGAGGCGACCGTGCACCTGCTCGGTCCGGACGGGGAGCGGCGTATCCCCTTCGCCGACTTCCTGCTCCGACCCGGCAACACCCCCAACCGCGAACAGGCCATCCGACAGGGCGAGCTGATCACGGCGGTCGAGCTGCCGGCCCTGCCTCGCCCGCTGAAGTCGGGCTATCTGAAGGTGCGCGACCGCCAGTCGTACGAGTTCGCCCTGACCTCGGCGGCGGTCGCCCTGCATGTGCGCGGCGGGGTGATCCGCGAGGCCAAGGTCGCCGCCGGCGGAGTGGGCACCGTGCCCTGGAAACTGCCCGCTGTCGAGCGGGCCCTCATCGGCGAACGCCCTTCGGACGCCCTGTGGTCAGCTGCCGCCGAGGAGGCGGCGACAGGGGCGCGGCCGCTCTCGGGCAACCGTTTCAAGGTCGAACTGCTGCAACGAACCATCGAGCGACAGCTGCGCATCGTAGGAGGAACCAAGTGAGCCCCCAGCCGCAGGCAGCCGTCGGTGCGCCGCTGTCCCGGGTGGACGGACGGCTCAAGGTCACCGGCAAGGCGCAGTACGCCGCCGAGTTCAACGCCGAGGGGATGGTGCACGCCGTCATCGTCGACGCGAGCATCGGACGCGGCCGCACTGCCGGCTTCGACACGGACGCCGCCGAAGCCGTCCCGGGCGTGCTCCGAGTGATCCACCACGGCAACGCTCCGACGCTGCCCTACCGAAACAACCCCGGCTCCAACAATCTCCCCGGTAACAAGGTGCGGGTCTTCCAGGACGACCGGGTCCTCTTCCACGGCTTCCCGGTCGCCGTGGTGGTGGGTACCACGCTGGAGGCCGCGCAGCACGGTGCGAGCCTGGTGAAGGTCAGCTACGACGCCGAGCGGCCCACGACCGACCTTGCCGAGGGAGAGCCGGTCGCGGGACGGCCGTACTCGCGCGGCGACGTCGAAGCCGGACTGCGCGACTCGGACGTCACGCTGGACCTGACGTACCACCTGGCGCGCAACCATCACAACCCGATGGAGATGCACGGCACGATCGCCCGCTGGGACGGCAACCGGCTCACCGTGTGGGACAAGACCCAGTGGGTGCCCGGCACCCAGCTGGAGCTGTCCACGGTGTTCGACATTCCGCTGGACAACGTGCGCGTCATCAATCCGTTCATCGGAGGCGCCTTCGGCAGCGGGCTGCGCTGCTGGCCGCACACGGTGGTCGCCGCGCTCGCTTCGAGGGAGGTGGGCCGTCCGGTCAAGCTGACCCTGACCCGTCGGCAGATGTACTTCGGCACCGGCTTCCGGCCCTCCTACGCGTACCGGATGCACATCGGCGCCGACCGCAACGGCCGCCTGGTCGCCTCGGACCAGGTGATCGACGCCGAGACCTCGTCGTACGAGACGTTCAACGAGGCCGTCACGGGCCCCGGGGCCAGCCTCTACACCACGCCCAGCGTCCGCCAGGCCTACCGGACCGTCCCGTTGGACGTGAACAGCCCGATCTGGATGCGCGGCCCCGGCGCCGCCACCGGGGTCTACGTCGTCGAGTCGGCGATGGACGAACTCGCCCACGAGCTCGGCATGGACCCGATCGAGCTGCGCCGCCGCAACGAGCCGACCCAGGACCCGCAGAGCAACGCGCCGTACTCGACGCGCCGACTGCTGGAGTGCTACACGGTCGGTGCCCGCGAGTTCGGCTGGGACCGGCGCAGCCCGCGGCCGCGTTCGCGGCGTGACGGTGACTGGCTGATCGGCATGGGTGTGGCCTCGGGCGTCTACCACACCGGCGTCGCCCCGGCCCAGTCCCGTGGCCGTCTGAACGCCGACGGAACGGCCGAGATCGAGTGCGCCACCAGTGACATGGGCCCGGGCACCTACACCTCCCAGACGCAGGTCGCCGCCGACGCTCTCGGACTCGGCATGCGCGCGGTCGACTTCCGGCTCGGCGACTCCCGGTACCCGCAGACCCCGCCGCACGGCGGCTCGATGACCATGGCGAGTATCGGGTCCGCCACGCTGGACGTCTGCAACCAGCTCCGCACCCAGGCGATTCGGCTCGCCATCGGCGACGAGGATTCGCCGCTGTACGGCGTCGAGGCCGAGGACGTCGTCGTCCGCAACGGCCGACTGCATGTGCAGGGGAATCCGACCCGCGGCGAGACGTACAAGCAACTGCTGACCCGCAACGACCGGGACCGCCTGGAAGCGAACACCTCCTTCTCCCCGCCGCGCGGTGAACAGCTCTCCATCAGTGCCTACAGCGCGACCTTCGCGGAGGTGGCGGTGGACTCCACGCTCGGCCTGGTGCGGGTGCGGCGGATGCTCTCCGTGTACGACGCGGGGCGGATCATCAGCCCCAAGCTGGCGGACAGCCAGGCCCTCGGCGGCATGGTGGGCGGCATCGGCCAGGCGCTCCTTGAACACACGGTCACCGACCACCGTGACGGCCGGATCGTGAACGCCGACCTCGCCGGCTACCTGGTCCCGGTCAACGCCGACGTGCCCGAGCTCCGCGCGATCTACCTCGACGGGGAGGACGAGGACGCCAACGCGCTCGGCGTCAAGGGCCTCGCCGAGCTCGTGATCTGTGGAGTGGCGCCCGCCATCGCGAACGCGGTCTTCAACGCCACCGGCCGCCGCGTGCGCGAACTTCCCATCTCGGCGGAGGCGTTGATCTGACACCGCGCTCCGGTCGGTCGGCTGCCGACTGGCCGCAGCGCGCATATGGCCGTCCGGCAGCGGGTCCCCCCGTCCCGTCGCCGGACCTTCAGGGCCGCCGCCGCGTGGGCGCGCACCCCCGTGACGCGGCGGCGGCCCGACCAAGACACCCCCCACTGCAAGAAGGACCTGTTCATGCTGAACATCGCGGACACACTGCAGAGTTGGTGCCGCGAGGCCCGCCCCTTCGCCCTGGCCACCGTCGTCGACGTCCGGGGGAGTGCACCGCTGCCGGTCGGTACGTCGGTCGCAGTGGACGGGGACGGCAACGCGATCGGCAGCATCTCCGGTGGCTGTGTCGAGGGCGCGGTCTACGACCTCTGCCGACATGTACTCGAGGACGAAGGCGCCCCGCAGCGCGCCTGGTTCGGCTACTCCGACGACGACGCCTTCGCCGTCGGGCTGACCTGCGGTGGCGAACTCGACGTCCTCGTCCAGCGGTTCGACCCCGCTACGCAGCCGCTCCTCGGCGCGGCCCTGGCCGACGTGGTGGAGGGGCGGCCGGTCGCAGTCGCCCAGGTCGTCGAGGGCCCGGAGGAACTCGTCGGCGCGATGCTCTATGTCGACGCGGCCGGCGGCATCCGTCCCGGACCGCTTACCGGGCCTGTGCGCCGAGAGGTGGGCGCACAGGCGTGGGCATTGCTGCGCTCCGGACGCACGGCTCGGGCGGAGGTCGGCGGAGACGCCGCCACCTGCCCAGAGCGCTTGTCCGTCCTGGTGCACGTGCACGCGTCCCGCCCTCGCATGCTGATCTTCGGGGCGGTCGACTTCGCCGCCGCGCTCAGCCGGGCCGGAAGCTTCCTCGGCTATCACGTCACCGTGTGCGACGCCCGGCCCGTGTTCGCCACCAAGGCCCGTTTCCCGTACGCGGACGAGGTCGTCGTCGACTGGCCGCACCGCTACCTGGCGGAGACGACCGTGGACGCCCGCACCGCGGTCTGTGTCCTCACCCACGACGCCAAGTTCGACATCCCGCTGCTGTCCCTGGCTCTCGACCTGCCTGTCGGCTACGTCGGCGCGATGGGATCCCGCCGCACCCACGAGGAACGCCTGCGCCGACTGCGGGAAGCCGGAGTCACGGACGAGCAGATGGCCCGGCTGCGTTCGCCGATCGGGCTCGACCTGGGCGCCCGGACGCCCGAGGAGACGGCCATCTCCATCACCGCGGAGATCATCGCCCAGGCCAACCGAGGGTCGGGCCTGCCTCTGACCCGGCGCACCGGCCCCATTCACCGGGACCCGGTCGAGGAGGCCTGTGGGGACACCACCGGGCCGTGGTCCGCGTACGCGTCGCAGGGTTAGCGGTGCGGGTGCGAGGCCTTCTTCACCACCGGGACCGGACAGCAGGGGACAGGCTTCGCACATCAGGCGCTCAGCGTGGGCCCGGGGCGGTGGCGACAGGTCGCGGTATGCCGAGGTGTCCGGAGGACGGCGTACACCGCGCTCCGCTATTGACCACCCTCGCGGAAATGGGATGAGGCCGGCAGATGCTGGTCGGCGGCCCAGGAGGCGAGGATGCGCAGGCGCTCGTGGGTGGGGGAGCCGGGCGCCGCGGTCCACACCGTGAGGTGCTGGTCGGGGTCGGTGTTGGCGGTCAAAGTGTCCCAGTCCAGAACGAGTTCGCCGACGACCGGGTGGTTGAGGGTCTTCGTGCCCACGGTGCGGGCGGCCACCTTGTGGTCACCCCACCACCTGGCGAATTCCTTGTCGCGCGTGGACAGTTCACCGACCAGCTCGATCAACCGCGGGTCGTCGGGGTATTTGGCGGCCTCCATGCGCAGCTGTGCCACGGAAATCTGGGCGGAGGTCTCCCAATCGGCGTACAGATCACGCATCGACGGTTCGGTGAACTGGATCCGGGGATAGTTGCGATGCTTTTCCGGGATCCGGGAGAAATCGATGACCAGGGCGGACGCCAGCGCGTTCCAGGCCAGGATGTCCCCGCGTCGGCCCTGCACGATGGCCGGAGTGGCGGTGAGGTCGTCCAGGACGCGCTGAAGCTGGGGCTGTACCTGCTGCCTGCCCCGGCGCCGCACGCGGACCGTGGTCTTGCCGGCCAGCTGGAAGAGATAGCCGCGCTCGTCGTCATCCAGATGGAGGACACGGGCCAGGGTCTCGAGCACCGGAGCGGATGCCTGGAGACGGCCCTGTTCGAGTCTGGTGTAGTAGTCGGTGCTGATGCTGGCCAGCTGGGCGACCTCCTCGCGGCGCAGCCCGGCAACCCGGCGGGGCCCGCCCGTCTCCGGTAGCCCGACTGTGCGCGGGCTCAGCTCGGAGCGGCGTTTCTTGAGGAATTCTCCCAGCTCGTTGAGGGTGACATTCTCACTCATGCTTCCCAGCATGGCATTGATCGTGCCTCGATAAGGGGGGAGAGTTTTCTCCCAGGATGTAGCCGTCCCCGGATGGTTTTCTCCGCTTTTCGAGCCTGCCTTTGCGTGCGAGGCTCGACGACGAGCAGCCCGGTTTTTCCCGTGAGGCTGCTGACCGAAGACCTCACACCGAAAGAAGCATCCTCATGCGCGGAGCTGTCATCCACGCCCCCGGCGACGTCCGTTTCGAGGAGGTCGACGACCCCAAGATCCTTCACCCGACCGACGCCGTCATCCGGACCGCCGTGACCTGCGTGTGCGGTTCGGACCTGTGGCCCTACCGCGGTGCCGAGCCCCTGGAGGCGCCGCATCCGATGGGGCATGAGTACGTCGGTTTCGTCGAGGAGGTCGGCAGCGAGGTCACTCATGTCAAGCCGGGGCAGTTCGTCATCGGTTCGTTCGCCACGTCCGACAACACGTGTGTGAACTGCCGGGCGGGCTACCAGTCCAACTGTCTGAACCGCGAGTTCATGTCCACCTGCCAGGCCGAGTATGTGCGCATCCCCAATGCCCACGGAACCCTCGTCGCCACTCCTGAGCACCCCGCCGAGGAGCTGTGGCCCAGCCTGTTGGCGCTGTCCGACGTGATGGGCACCGGCTGGTGGGCGGCGAAGGCCGCCGAGGTGAAGCCCGGCTCCACCGCGGCAGTCGTCGGCGACGGCGCGGTCGGCCTGTGCGGTGTCATCGCCGCCAAGGAACTCGGTGCCGAACGCATCATCGCCATGAGCCGGCACGAGTCCCGGCAGAAGCTTGCGCTCGAGTTCGGCGCGACCGACATCGTCACCGAGCGCGGCGAGGAAGGCATCGCCCGCGTCAAGGACCTGACAGCGGGCGTCGGCGCCGACAGCGTGCTGGAGTGCGTGGGTACCGCGCAGTCGATGCAGCAGGCGCTGCACTCCACCCGTCCGGGCGGCAACGTCGGCTTCGTCGGAGTCCCGCACGATGTGGCCGTCGACGGCCAGGAGCTGTTCTTCTCCCACGTCGGCCTGCGGGGCGGCCCGGCCCCGGTGCGTGGCTACCTGCCCGACCTGATCGAGCGGGTCCTCGACGGCCGTATTGACCCCGGCAAGGTCTTCGACCTCACCCTGCCCCTGGATCAGGTCGCCGAGGGCTACAAGGCGATGGACGAACGCCGGGCCATCAAGACCCTGCTGAAGCCCTGATCGCAAGCACGTTCCCCGTCGGGGGCCGGCCGGCACACCACCCGGCCCCCTCCCTGTTGAAGGACCCCCTGTGACCACCTTCGCCCTCGTCGGCGCGGGCCCGGGCCTCGGCCTCGCCGCCGCCCGCCGCTTCGGAGCCGCCGGCCACACCGTCGCCCTCCTCGCCCGCAGCGCCCAGCACCTGGACACCCTCACGGCCGAGCTGGCCCAAGACGGCATCCGGTGCCGTGGCTTCACCGCCGACGTCCTCGACATCGAGTCCCTGACCACGGCCCTGCACCTGGCGGAGTCGACCCTGGGCCCCATCGAGATCCTCCAGTACAGCCCCGTCCCCCGCGCGGACTTCATGAAGCCGGTCCTCGACACGAGCGCCGACGACCTCGATGATCCGCTCGCCTTCTCCGTCAAGGGCCCGGCAGCGTGTGTGAACGCCGTGCTGCCCGGCATGCGCGCGCTCGGCCGCGGCACCGTGCTGTTCGTCAACGGTGGCAGCGCCGTGCGGCCCCACCCCGAACGCGCGGGCACCTCGATCGCGTTCGCCGCGGAAGGCGCGTACGCCCGCATGCTCCACGACGCGCTCGCCCCGGAGGACATCCACGTCTCACAGCTGATCGTCCCGAGCGCCATCCGACCCGACGCCGAACACAGCAGCCCGCAGGCGCTCGCCGAGCGTCTGTACGACATCCACACCCGGCGCGACGGCTTCCGCCAGTACGCCGAGCCGCTGCCCGACTGAATCCGCCTGCGCCGCCCTGACTCCGGGAGCGGCCGATCCCATCGAAAGGAGCCCTCTCTTGAGCACGACGACCGATCCCCTGTCCACCGGAAGGGTCGCCTTCGCCACCGGAGCGGCTTCCGGCATCGGACGGGCCACCGCTGTCGCCTTCGCCCGAGCCGGCGCCGATGTGGCTCTCGCCGACCTTTCCGAGGCGGGCTTGAAGGAGACCGCACGGCTGGTCGAGGAAGCGGGAGGCCAGGCCGAGCCGATCGGCCGCCTCGGCACGCCGGACGAGATCGCCGCGGCTGTGCTGTGGCTGTGCTCGGACGCTGCCTCCTTCGCCACCGGCCATGCCCTCGTCGTCGACGGCGGCTAGACCGTCTGACCCGCCCGCTCTGTAGGCGGCCACACAGAGAAAACAAGAGACACCGACTCGCAAGAGTCCTTGATCCTGATCCAAGGAGCGATCAACATGCCTCTACAGGACGACGGTTACACCTTCGTGCTCTCCGACGACGTCACACGGACCCCCGTCCGATACAAGAACCGCTACGGCATCGAGATCGCCGCGGATCTGTACCGCAGCGTGGATCTCGACGAGTCCGTCCGTCACTCCGCGGTCGTCATCGGCCCGCCGCACGGCGGGGTCAAGGAGCAGGCGCCGGGGGTGTACGGCCAGGAGCTGGCCAAGCGTGGGTTCGTCGCCATCGGCTTCGATCCCTCGTACAACGGTGAGAGCGGGGGCGAACCCCGGCACGTCACCTCGCCGGAGCTGTTCGCCGAGGACTTCAGCGCGGGCGTCGACTTCCTGGGCACGCTGCCCTATGTCGACCGCGACCGGATCGGCGCGATCGGGGTCTGCGGCAGCGGCGGGTTCGCCCTGAGCGCCGCACAGGTCGACACCCGGATCAAGGCCGTCGCCACATCGGCCATGTACGACATCAGCCGTGTCGCGCGCAACGGGTGGCAGGACACCACGAGCGACGACGACCGCCGCAAGGCGCTGGACGAGATCGCGGCGCAGCGCTGGAAGGACGTCGACGCGGGCGAACCCGCGCTGACGCCCACCTTCCCTGCCGAGATTCCCGACGGTCTCGACCCGATCACCAGCGAGTTCTTCGAGTACTACGTGCCCACCTCCCGTGGCCACCACCCGCGGTCCATCGGCGGCTTCGCGGTCACCAGCACCCTGTCCCACATCAACTTCGGACAGCTGCGCCACCTCGCGGACATCGCTCCGAGGCCGATCCTGCTGATCACCGGCGAGCAGGCCCACTCCCGCTACTTCAGCGACACCGTCCACGCGGAGGCGACGGGGCCCAAGGAACTGGTGGTGGTGCCAGGGGCGCGGCACATCGACCTCTACGACCGGACCGATCTGATCCCGTTCGACAAGCTGGAGACATTCTTCTCCACGCATCTCAAGTAGCGGTTCCATCCTGGGAAGGAGTTCCAGGGACGAACTCGCGGGATCCCGCCAGGGAGATCGGCCGCGGCCTCGGCAGGTCCACAGCATCCTCGCCCGCGCCAACGACAACCCGGCGCTGCACGCGCTGCTGAGGTGCTTGCGGGAGCGGATGCCGTGACATGAGCGGCGCGCGGTCAGGTCGCCCGGTCCCACCGCACATGCAGGGTGGGGGGCTTGCGGAAGACCAGGCCGTGCGGGGATGTGGGGTGGTCGGGGTCGAGGCGCAGGGCCGGGAGCCGTTCGAGTACGTGCTGGAGGGCGATGCGGGTTTCCAGGCGCGCCAGGTGGGCGGCGAGGCAGTAGTGCGGGCCGTGGGCGAAGGCCAGTTGGAGACGTGCGTTCTCGCGGCGGACGTCGAACCGGTCGGGGTCGGGGAAGACGGCCGGGTCGCGGTTGGCCCCGGTCAGGGAGACGGTGACGAGGTCGCCGCGGCGGATAATGGCCGGACCGAGGACGGTGTCGCGGGTGGCGTAGCGGTCCACCACCGCCGCGCCGGGTTCGAGGCGCAGCGACTCCTCGATCGCGCCGTCCAGGAGAGCGGTGTCGGCCCGGACCAGGGCGAGTTGGTCGGGATGCCGCAGCAGGTGCAGCAGCGCGTTGGTGATCATCGCCTCGGTGGTCTCTATGCCTCCGAACATCAGCACCGCCGCGTTGGACGCCACCTCGGGCACGGTCAGCCGCCCGGCGGCCGAGACGAGCAGGGAGGCGGTGTTCCGGTCGGCGACGGTGGCCTCCACCGCGGCGCGCAGCTGCGCGTAGGCCGCGACGCCCGCGGGGCCGGCCTCCAGTCCGGCGGTGATGTCCGAGACCGACTGGACGATGGAGTCGTACCAGGCGAGGACCGTCTCCGAGGTGGTGCCGATCAGCCCCAGCGCCTCGGTCACGACCGCGACCGCGAGGGGACCTGCGAAGGCCCGCCGCAGTTCACCGGCTCCGGCCGGCTCCAGCTCGGTGATGAGCCGGTCGGTCTCCTTCTCGATGAACGCCGCGAAACCGTCATGCGCGGCCCGGGGCCGGAAGGGCGCGGCGAAGGGCTCCCGGTGCCGGGCGTGCCGGTCGCCGTCCAGGGACAGCATGCTGGGGCCGACGACCTGTGCGGTGGAGAACCTGGGGTCGTCGACGGTGAACGTCTCCGCGTCCCGCATCACGTTCAGCGCGAGATCCCGCCGGGTCACCAGCCAGCCGCCCATCTCGGGGATCCACGACACCGGCTCCTTCGCCCGCAGCAACGCCAGTCGCGCATGCGGATCCTCGGCGAGCTCGGCGAGCGTGGTCGCGGCACCGAGCGGGGAATCGACGACGTTCATGGCGCGCTCCGGGCGGTCGGAGAAGGACGGGTCACTGGTGAACGCTAACAAGTGGACGTGACGCTCCCGCAGGGCCTGCACGTTCCTGCAGTACTGGCCGCCGACCTCGAAGGACGCCTCGGGGACCCGCGTCAGCGAACAGGCCCAGGCCGCGTCCATGAGGGGTCCCGCTCAACTCGCAAGTATCAGTACCGTGTTGGCATGGCACAGTCTCCGGCGGTCTTCGTCTCGCACACGGTCCGGGATCACCGGGATCATGACCTTGCCCACCGCCTGGCCGAGGGGCTCACCGAGCGGGGCATCAGGGCATGGATCGCGCCGGACGACGTACCGAGCGGAGCGGACTGGCAGGAACGGCTGGTCACGGCCGTGCTCGACGAGTGCACGCACTTCCTGGTGATCCTCTCCGCGGCCAGCGCGAACGCGGAGTGGGTCCGGGCCGAGATCGACCTGGCCAGACGCCGACGCGAGAGCGACCCGGCGTTCACGATCCTGCCTCTGGTGGTCGGCGATCAGCGGCATGAGTTCCTCGACCGCTTCCAGCGGATCCCCTTCCAACCCCATTTTCCCGAGCAGTTGGCCCTCGTCCTCGACGCCTTGGACCATCCGGCGGAACCGCCGGCGAGGGTGGCGGAGCTGACCGAGCACTTCGTCGGCCGGGAGAGCGTGTTCACCGCCTTCGACATGTTCCGGACCCGCCACGACCGCGGGCTGTTCACCGTCGTCGGCGACCCGGGGGAGGGCAAGAGCGCGATCTGCGCGGAGTTCAGCAGACGCACCGGCTGCGCCGCCCACTTCAACCTCCGGGCCGAGGGCGACCACCACGCCCTGGGATGCGCGGTCAACGTCCGCGCGCAACTGGCCAAGCGGCTCGGCGTGACACTGCCCGGCCCCCCGGGCAGCCCCGCCGAACTCGGCGCGTTCTGGACACGGCTGCTGGAGGCCGCGGCCTCGGCGGGCGAGCCGGTCGTCATCGCGGTGGACGCGCTGGACGAGGTGGATCTGTCCGACCATCCGGACGGCACCAACGTGCTGTTCCTGCCCCAGTCGCTGCCGCGGAACGTGTACTTCCTGCTCACGCGTCGCCGCAGCGCGGTGCCGTTGCACAGCCGGGCGCCACAACAGACCTACGACCTCGGCGCCCACCGGGACGAGAGCCGGACCGACGTCATGGAGTACCTGCGGCGCGCGGTGACACGGCTGGACCTCGCACCGTGGATCGCGGAGCAGCCGGGTCTCGACGAGGACGGCTTCGTCGAGACCCTCGCGGACAAGAGCCAGTGCAACTTCATGTACCTGCACTACGTCCTTCCGCAGATCGCCGGCGGCACCTACAGCGCGGTCGACGTCACCGAGCTGCCCGAGGGCCTGCAGGGGTACTACCAGGACCACTGGCGGCGGATGGGCATGCAGAAACATCCCCTGCCCCGCAGGAAGATCCACATCGTGTACGTCATGTCGGAGCTGTCGCGGCCCGTGTCCCGCACGTTCCTCGCCGACCTCCTGCGCGAGGACCCCACGGAGGTCCAGGCCGTCATCGACGAGTGGGAACAGTTCCTGCACGTGGGCCGCGCCCACGGCGGGCGCGTCTACAGCATCTACCACGCGAGCTTCCTGGACTTCCTGCACGACAAGGAGATCGTGCGGGCGGCCGGCGAGTCGATCACACGGATCAACGAGGAGATCGCCGACCGGCTCTACGCCGACCTGTTCGGGGCCGACGATGCGTGAGAGCCGACCGCGGCTGGATCTCATGTCCCCGGAGAAACGCGCCTATATCTGTGCGGAGCTGTGCAACCACTTGGCCGCGGCGGGCCGGTTCGAGCGTCTGGACTCCCTGCTCACGGATCTCGACTTCCTCACCCAGCGCTGCCGGTACGACGGGGTGGACGGAGTACTCCGCGACCTGGAGAACGCCCGCACCGCCCGGCCGCGGCCCTGGCCGGACGACGCGCCGCAGGCCCAGTTCGCCCGGTTCCTGGCGCGCTCGTCGCACCTGCTGCGCCGCCAGCCGGGGCTCCTGTGGCAAGAGGCCCTCAACTCCGCGGAACCCGCGGTGGCGGACGCCGCCGAGGCCCATCGCGAGCTGATGCCCACCGAACCCAGGCTGCGCCGGGCGACCCCACCGGTGGCGGACCACCACACCGGGCAGATCGTCTCCCTCGCCTTCTGGGGAACGGACCTGCTCG
This sequence comes from Streptomyces sp. NPDC046909, assembly GCF_040644695.1. NCBI lineage: Bacteria > Bacillati > Actinomycetota > Actinomycetes > Kitasatosporales > Streptomycetaceae > Streptomyces > Streptomyces sp. NPDC046909. The sequence goes on from NZ_JBEYXC010000005.1 coordinate 332,718, forward strand.
TGTCCACCACCGGCCTGGAAGTCTGGGCGTGGGACGTCGCCGGCGCCCGGGTACGGGCCCGCTTCGACACCCCGCCCGCACCGGCGAAGTCACTGTCGGTCTCGCCTGACCAGCGCCACCTGGCAGCGGGCTACGGCTCGCCCGAGCCCTCGCCGTACCTGTCCGGCGTGCGCGTGTGGACGCGCGACGGCGCCGTACGGGCGACGCACGAACTGCAGGACTGGGTGTACACCGTGCGGTGGTCCTCCGCGGACCAGCTGGTCGCGGGCGGCGGGATGCCCCAGGGATCGGAGGCCCTCGGGACGATCTGGCGCATCGACCTCACCCAGCAGAGCAGCGAGCCGGTCGACCACTGGCTCGCGGACCGCCCGGTCGTCCTGACCTGGGACCCCGAACCCGGCGACGCGGACCAGATGATGGCCCTCACCATGGACGGCTTCGTCCTGCACCTGAGCCCCGACTACCGCCCCATCACCCAACGGGAGGCGGTCGACCTCGGCTTCCGCCTGATGGAGGAAGGCGACTACATCGCACACGACGCGCGGATGCTGGCCCGCCGACCCGTCGTCCTGCACCTCGCCGCGCCGGCCACCGACACGGCAGGCTTCCTGCGCGCCGCCGACGCCTTTCGCCACGCGAACCGGATCTGTCTGCTGGGACACCGGCCCGTGCCGCCCGAAATCATGGCCTGGCACAGTTCCGTGGCCGACGGCGTGTACCTCCTGGACCTGGCCGACGGGGAACACCTGCACTCCGGGTTCCACCAGCAACTGATGGACGCCGGGTACCGCGCCCTGTGCATCGCCGCGTCACCGGTCGACGAGAGCTTCGCCTACGGCGCCGGACACGGCCGGGCGTACGTCGGCACGATGGCCGAGACGCGCGTGATCCACCGGGGAGGCGCCCCCGTCACCGCAGTCTGTTTCGACGACACGGCCCACCTCGTGGCCGTCGGGGACGCGGCATCGGGCGTCACGGTCTACGACGTCCACTCCGGCGAGGAGCGGATGCGGACCCGACGCCCCGCTCGCGCCATCGCCGCACTTGCCGGTCCCGACGTCGACCTGGTGCTCTTCGCCGACCATGTCGAGGTCGGAGCCAAGGCGGTGCCGCTGCCGGAGGGGACGACCGGGATCGACATCGCGCGCTGCGCCCAACTCGCCGTAGTCCTCTACCGGGACCCGGAAGCCCCCGCACCCACATCGCACTGGCTCATGGTCGTCGACCTGCGCACGCAGACCGCGCTAGTGCCCGTACCGGTCAAGGTGGCGCACCGAGGCCGGGCGGCCGACGCCGAGGCCCCGGTGTTCCGCCAGGTGGAGATGGCCCTCGAGCCCGACGGATGCCGGGTGTACCTCGCCTCACCCGAGGGCGTGGCCTCCTGCCTGCTTCTGGCCCCCGAGGCGGCCACCTCCCTCGTGCTGCCGGCCGAGGTCCGGGAACGCGAGCGGTCCATGACGGCGTACCGCGTGGGACAGCGGGACCCCGATCTCGCCTGCACTCTCCTCGCCGCCCGGCCCGGGGGAGTCCTGGCCGCCTACGCCGACAACAAGGCCTTCCCGATCGTGACCGGGGAACTGCACATGTGGACACCCGAACACACGGAAGTCATACGGTGCGACAGTGCCGTCACGGCTTTGCGGGCGACGCCCGACTTCGTGGTCGTCGGCACGGAACACGGCGAGGCCATCGCACTGCGACGCGACGCCGGCACCTGGCACCGCCTCGCCACCGTCCACCATCCGGTCACCGTCACCTCGGTGTCCGTCACCGGGGATCTGGCCTGCTCGGCCTCCCAGGACGGCCTGATCATGGTCTGGCGCATACACGACGGCGCGAGCGTCCTCACGACCTCCCTCGACACCGAACCCCTCTCCCTCTCTCTGAACGGCCCCTCCCTGTCCGTCGTCGACACCGTCGGCCGCACCCACCGCTGGCACATCGAGAACCTCCCCCTCACGTCGCCCGCACCACCGCAGCCATCGACCACCGAGCAACTCCACCTCCAGGCCGCCGAATGCATCGGACAGGCACTCGCCGTGGCCTCAACAGGCAAGAAACGCCAAGCAGTCCGGCTCCTCGACACCCTGCCCGACCTTCCCCGACGCTCCACCGTCAAGAAGTACTGGACCAGGCTGCTGCGGCGCGGCCGGTTGTGACGAGTACGCCCGAGCGTGCGTCGAAGCCATCGGATGACCCGTTCCGGGAAGACCGTCAGTTCGGCCAAGGGAGGACTGTGAGTTCCGGCCACTGGTGCTTCCAACGTGCCGCCTTGGTCTCGTAGACCTCCCTCGGGGCAAGGACCGGGTTGGGGCGAACGAGAAGGTTGAACATGTCGGACAGCCCGTGAGGCGCATAGACGCGCCATCCTCCGTCGGATTCCGGCCGGATGCCCAGACAGCACGTCGTTGCGGCGAAGCAGTCGATGGCGGACTCGGTGGACTCATACGGAGGGCACGGCACTCCGAACTTCTGCTCGTACCAAAGATGCACGCGGGCTTCGTTGCGGATCTCGACCTCGGCCGGCAGGTCAGCGAACAAGGCCTGACCTGACTTGATCACGGCATCCTCCGCCTCCCAGGAGAGATCGGTGTTGTCGAAGTAGAAGATGTCGTAGTCCTTGATCCCGTTGGTCGGGGGCCTGCCGGTGGCCACGTTCCACACTGTCTGGAAGAGGCAGCCCGCCGTCATGTACCAGCCGGGCAACTCCAGGGCTGCCGCACGGGTCATCACGTCAGTCAAGATCTCGTTTTGGGTCAGCACGGCTCGCAAGCCGTCGAGTTGCTCGCTGAGAGGAAGTCGCCCAAGCATCCGCCTTGCTTACCACGCTCATTCAGGATGGGCGGGACGGCTTGCGCTTGGCCTCGGCGGTGATGATCTCCAGCGCTTCGGTGATGCGGTCGTGGTGGGTGCGGTGGGAGACCACGCAGACGCGCAGGGTGTAGCGGTTGTCGACGACCGTGCTGGAGAGCACGATGCGCTGGTGGCTGTTGATCCGCTCCAGCAGACGGCGGCTCTCCTCGTCGGCCCGCTGGGCGGCGGCCGGGCTGTTGTCGGCGGGGCGGATGCGGAAGATGACGGTGGACAGGTCCGGGCGCTGCGGCACTTCCAGCTCCGCGACGCCGGACAGCACCTCGTGGACGTGGTCGGCCAGGTCGAGCTTCTCGTCCAGGGCTTCGCGGAAGGCGCCGACCCCGTGCAGGTGCAGCGGGAGCCAGGCCCGCAGGCCGCGGATCTCGTGGGTCAGCTCGGGTCCCAGATGACCGGAGTCCGGGACGCCCGTCGCTCCCATGTCCTGGAGGTAGCTGCCGGTGCCCTCGTGCGCGGCGTGCAGGGCGGCGAGGTCGCGGACGACCAGGGCGCCGGTGCCGAACGGCATGAACAGGGTCTTGTGCGGGTCCAGCGTGACCGAGTCGGCCTCCTCGATCCCGGTCAGACGTTCCCTGCCGCGTCGGGTGAGCCGGAAGAAGCCGCCGTAGGCCGCGTCGACGTGGAACCACACGTCCTCGCGGCGGGCGAGGTCGGCCAGCTCGGGCAGTGGGTCGACGGTGCCGGTGTCGGTGGTGCCGGCGGTGGCGACCAGCAGGAACGGCCGCAGCCCCGCCTCCCGGTCGGCGCGGATCATCGCCGCGGCGGCCGCCGGGTCCATCCGCAGGTCCGTCGTGTGCGGCACGGTCCGTATGTGCGCGGCGCGGATCCCGGCGAGGCGGGCGGCCTTGGCGACGGAGTGGTGGGCGAAGGCGGTCGTGTAGACGGTGCCGTCGGCGAGGTCCTCGCCGAGCCGGTAGTGGCGGGCGGCGACCGTCGCGGAGAAGGTCGCCATCGAGCCGCCGCTGGTCAGCAGGCCGCCGCTGCCCTCCGGGAGGCCGCACACCTCGCGGGCCATCCAGCGGATCACGCTCTCCTCCAGCGCGGCGAGGGCCGGGGCGACCGAGGCGAGGCCGCCGTAGCGGTTGACGGCACGGTTGTAGAACTCGGCGAGCGCGGCCGCGTACAGACCGCTGCCCGGGATGTAGGCCAGGTGACCGGGCCCGGCCGTCTCCAGTGCGCAGTCCGCCGCCTCGTCCAGACGCGCGAGCAGCGCCTTGAGGTCACCGCCCCGCTCGGGCGGCGGCGCCAGGAAGGACTGGACGAGCTCGGCCTCGGCTTGCGGGGACAGGGGGCTGGTCGCGGGGCGGGTGGCGAGGTGGTCGGTGCGGTCGACGACACGGTCCAGGACGAGACGGCCCATTTCGGTCATCGTGGCGCGGTCGGGTTCCAGGGAGAAAGGGTGCATGGGGCAGTCCGATGTGCGTGAGAGGGGTACGGAGGCGGCGGGACCGGCCTGGCGGGTCGGCCGCGGCGCGTGACCAGAATGCGCCGCCGATCCCGGCACGCGATGTCGTAATGAGCGCCTGTATGGCGTCACAGCGCAGGATTGTTCGACTATCCAGCCGATACGCTGCATTTCATGCCACGCCCCCTGTACGACCGTATCGACCGGGCGATCCTGGATCACCTCCAGCGCCACGGCCGCACCCCCAACGTCGACCTCGCCGAGGCCGTCCGCCTGTCACCCTCCTCCTGTCTGCGCCGCACCAAGGCGCTGGAGGAGGACGGGGTCCTGGCGGGCTACCGGGCCGATCTGGACCGCGAGCGCCTCGGTCTCGGGCTGACGGTGTTCCTCTCCCTCAAGGTCGAGCACTCCCGCACCACCTCCCAGGTGGTCGAGGAGGCGCTGAAGGCGATCGAGCACGTGGTCGCCTGCCATGTCGTGTCCGGCGACGCCGACTTCCTCGTCGAGCTCGCCGTGCCGGATCTGCGGACCTTCGAGAAGGTGCTCACCGATCAGATCCTGGCCATCGGTCCTGTGCGCGACGCCCGCAGCACCTTCTGCATCCGCACCGTCATCGACCGCGGCCCGCTGCCCCTCAACTCCTGGCCCGCGTCCCGTGCGTGACCGCACGACACGGCCTGGCCCGTTTCCGTGCGGCGAGCGGGTCCGGCCCCTTCGCGGAAGCCGGACCCGGGTCATGCCGTCAGCGCTGCAGTGTCAGCAGCCCCGGACGGTAGGGGAGGAGGCCGTAGTCGCCGCCTGAGCTGGGGCTGCGGCCCTGGTAGAGGAGTTGGAGGTTGCAAGGGTCGACGGTCATGGTCTGGTCGGCGCTGGCGCGGATCAGCTCGCCGTGGCTGATGTCGTTGGTCCAGGTGGCTCCGCTGTTGGCCTTTCCGGCGAAGGGGTTGCTCTCGGTCGCGGCCTGGGGCGTCCACGTGCCGTTGAGGCTGGTGGCCGTGAACGAGCGGAAGTAGCGGCCCTGCGAGCCGATCGCCTCGACGATCATGAGGTAGCGGTTCTGGCCCGCCAGCTTGTAGACCTGCGGGGCTTCGAACAGGTTGTTCGTCGTGTCGCTCATGACCACGGTGGAGGTCGTACCGAAGCTGCCCGGGAAGTTCCCGATCGGCATGCTTGCCCGGTAGATCTTGCCGTTGTCGCCGGCGAAGAACAGGTACATGTTCGTGCCGTCACCGATGAGCGTCTGGTCGATGGGACCGGTTCCGGAGCCGGAGATGCTTCCGGAGAACAGCACCTGCGGGGACGACCAGCCGTTCGGGTTGGTCGGGTCGCTCGATGTCCGGTAGGAGAAGGCGGTCGCGCCCCACTGGTAGGCGAGCACCCAGATGTTCTTCGGCGCGAAGTAGAAGAGCGTGGGCGCGACCGTGGATGACGACATCGTGTTCTGGCTGGCCGAGGCCATCTCGGACCAGTTGGTGAACGGACTGAAGTTCATCGAGCCCCAACTCGTCCCCGTGTCGTGGGTCGTGGCGTAGACGAGTTGCTTGCCGTTGTAGGGAGCGACGGTGAAGTCCTTGAGCGAGACCCAGCCCGACTTGGGCTGCGCCAGGGCGCCCGTCGATGACCAGCGGTACGTCGACGGAAGGTCGCACGCGCCGGGGGTGTCGGCGCCGACCTTGACGAGCTGCCACTGCTGGTTGGTGCCGCCCCAGTCGTCGTACTGGACGATGTTCGCGTTGTCGGCGGTGGAGGCGCCCTGCACTTCGAGGGCCTTGTTGGTGTGGCGCGAGATGAGTCGTACGTAGCCGTCAGAGCTGTCGGCCAGCCGCCATTGCTGGTTGGTGGCGTTCAGGTCGGTCCACTGGACGATCGAACCGCCGTTCGCGGTGGACCAGTTGTAGAGGTCCAGCACCTTGCCCGAGTGGCGGGACTTGATGCGGTAGTAGCCGTCCCCGGAAGCGACGAACTGCCACTGCTGCTGGGCCTGGTCGTTTCTCGTCCACTGGGTGATGCGGGCACCGTCGTTGGTCGCCAGGTTGTAGACGTCGAGGGCTTTGCCGCTGTTGCGGTTGACCAGTACGTACGAGGCGTTGGGATCGACGGTCGCCGCGTGGGCGGGCTGTGCGCCGAGGAAGGTCGCCACGAGCAGGAGCGGCGAAAGGACGGCGAGTAAGCGTCTGAGCGGGGCCGTGAACGGGTGGCGCAACCACATCTGAGGGCCTCCTTGGCGTGCGGGGCGAGGTGGCGTCGGCGAACCGCGGAGCGGCAGGGCCGGGAAGAATGAACTCCTCGAAACTTTCGAGGAGTTCACTGATCTTTCGACGCCACAACATAGAAATGCGGGGTCCCTCGGTCAAGGTCTGCGGCTGTTCTGGCTGCAAATAGTTCCGCACCTCCATGGACCAGGGGGTGCGGACCATTTCGAATGTTTCGAATAACCGAAGGAAACTTTCTTTGCGGAATGCCTTGACGATCCACCGTCAATGCCTCAATCATCCGTCACCAAGGGTCGACCAAAGTTCGAAATATCGAACCCTGTGCCTCCGGCCGAGCCGCGTCGGAGTGCCCCTGATGTCGATTTTGGAGACACAGCCATGAGCTTGTACGCCCTACCAGGCCCCGGTGTCCGCCGGAGAATCCGCAGCTTGCAGCTGGCACTGCTCATCGGCGTCCTCAGCGCGGTCGCCGCTCTGGTCACGCCGCCGCCGGCGCACGCCGCCGAGAGCACACTCGGCGCCGCGGCGGCCCAGAGCGGCCGCTACTTCGGCACCGCCATCGCCTCCGGCAGGCTGGGCGACTCGGCGTACACCACGATCGCGGGCCGCGAGTTCAACATGGTGACGCCCGAGAACGAGATGAAGATCGACGCCACCGAGCCGCAGCGGGGCCAGTTCAACTTCACCGCCGGTGACCGCGTCTACAACTGGGCGGTGCAGAACGGCAAGCGGGTCCGCGGACACACCCTGGCCTGGCACTCCCAGCAGCCCGGCTGGATGCAGAGCCTCAGCGGCAGCACCCTGCGCCAGGCCATGATCGACCACATCAACGGCGTGATGAGCCACTACAAGGGCAAGATCGCCCAGTGGGACGTCGTGAACGAGGCCTTCGCCGACGGCAATTCGGGCGCCCGGCGCGACTCCAACCTCCAGCGCACCGGCAACGACTGGATCGAGGTCGCCTTCCGCACCGCGCGCGCCGCCGACCCGGCCGCCAAGCTCTGCTACAACGACTACAACACCGACAACTGGACCTGGGCCAAGACCCAGGCCGTGTACAACATGGTCAAGGACTTCAAGCAGCGCGGCGTACCGATCGACTGCGTCGGCTTCCAGTCGCACTTCAACAACGACAGCCCGTACAACAGCAACTACCGCACCACCCTGCAGAGTTTCGCTGCTCTCGGCGTGGACGTGGCCGTCACCGAACTCGACATCCAGGGCGCCTCGGCCACGACGTACGCCAACGTGACCAACGACTGCCTGGCCGTTGCGCGTTGCCTCGGCATCACCGTGTGGGGCGTGCGCGACACCGACTCCTGGCGTGCGGAGCAGACGCCGCTGCTGTTCAACGGCGACGGCAGCAAGAAGGCCGCCTACACCTCTGTGCTCAACGCGCTCAACGGCGGCACCACCACGCCGCCTCCGTCGGGCTCCGGGCAGATCATCAAGGGGGTCGGTTCGGGTCGCTGCCTGGACGTTCCCAACGCCGGCACCGCCGACGGCACCCAGGTCCAGCTGTGGGACTGCAACAACGCCACCAACCAGCAGTGGACGTCCACCAGCGCCGGTGAACTCAGGGTCTACGGCAACAAGTGCCTGGACGCCGCCGGCACCGGCAACGGCGCCAAGGTCCAGATCTACAGCTGCTGGGGCGGCACCAACCAGCAGTGGCGCCTCAACTCCGACGGATCCATCGTCGGTGTCCAGTCCGGTCTCTGCCTCGACGCCGTCGGGAACGGCACCGCGAACGGCACCCAGATCCAGCTGTACAGCTGCTCGGGCGGCAGCAACCAGCGCTGGACCCGCACCTGACACACCCCGCGACAGACAAAGCGGCCAGGAGCTGGGCGGTGTGCTCAGCTCCTGGCCCTCTTGGCCTGTGTCACCGGGAATCAGGCGGCGACGAGCTCCCGCTCGCGGTCCGGCGTGGTGACCTCGGGCTTCTTCTTGTTCGGCAGCGAGAGCCGGACGACCTTGCGCCACGCGGAGAAGACCTGCTTGGGCAGCGGACCGGTGACGTACTCCAGCTCGTACTTCTCGAACAGCGCGCGCACCTTCACCGCGACCTCGGCGTACCGGTTGCTCGGCAGGTCCGGGAAGAGGTGGTGCTCGATCTGGTGCGAGAGGTTGCCGGTCATGAAGTGCATGGCCTTGCTGCCGCTGATGTTCGCCGAGCCCATCATCTGGCGCAGGTACCACTGACCGCGCGTCTCGCCCTTGATCGACCGGCGCTCGAAGACCTGCACGCCCTCGGGGAAGTGCCCGCACATGATCACCGAGTGGGACCAGAGGTTGCGGACCACGTTCGCGGTGAAGGTGGCGGCGAGCGTGGGGAGGAACGACGGGCCCGACAGCAGCGGGTGGATCACGTAGTCCTTGAGCACCTGCTTGCGGATCTTGCGGCCCACGGCCCTGGCCCGCGCGCGGAACTCCGGGTTCTTGCGGCGGCTCTTGCGCAGGTTCTTGCCGAGCTCCAGGTCGTACGCCGCGATGCCGTACTCGAAGAAGCAGGCGTTGATGAAGTTCCACAGCGGCTGGCCGAGGTGGAACGGGTACCAGCGCTGGTCCTCGTCGACGCGCATGATGCCGTAGCCGAGGTCGTTGTCCTTGCCGATCACGTTGGTGTACGTGTGGTGCAGCTCGTTGTGCGAGTGCTTCCACTGGTCGGCCGGCGAGACGTGATCCCATTCCCAGGTGGTGGAGTGGATCTTCGGGTCCCGCATCCAGTCCCACTGGCCGTGCAGGATGTTGTGGCCGATCTCCATGTTGTCCATGATCTTGGCCACGGACAGGCCGGCGGTGCCGAGCACCCACGCGGGCGGGAAGAGCGAGAACAGCAGCACACCCCGGCTGACCAGCTCCAGCTTGCGCTGCGCCGAGATGACCTTGCGGATGTAGGCGGCGTCCTTCTCGCCGCGGCCGGCGATCACCTCGTCGCGGATCGCGTCCAGCTCGCGGCCGAGCTCCTCGATCTGCTCCGCGGTCAGATGGGCGGTGGGGTCGATGGCGGTCAAGGTGCTCCTACCGTTCGATGTCGCAGGGGCCCGCCGCGGCGGACACGCAGGTCTGGATGAGGACGCCCGGCTCGGCCTCGGTGATCTCGCCGGTGCGCAGGTCGCGGACGACGCCCGCCTTGAGGGGCGAGACGCAGCCGAAGCAGATGCCCATGCGGCAGCCGGAGGGCATGAGCACGCCGGCCTCCTCGCCGATGTCGAGCAGCGGCGTGGCGCCGTCCGCGTCGACGGTCTTGCCGGTGGCGCTGAAGGTGACCTCGCCGCCGTCACCGGCGGCGACGATGGTGGGGCGGAAGCGTTCGGTGTGCAGGCGCTCCGGGATGCCGTGCTCGCTCCAGTGCTTCTCGGCGGCGTCGAGCAGGCCCGCGGGCCCGCAGGCCCAGGTCTCGCGCTCGGCCCAGTCGGGCACGAGTGCGTCGAGACGGGCGATGTCGAGCATGCCGTCCGTGTCGGTGTGCAGCTCGGTCAGGCGCAGCTTCTCGGCCGCGACCAGGTCGTGGAGTTCCTTGCGGAAGATCACGTCGTGCGGCTGGGGCGCGGAGTGGACCATGACGACGTCGTCGAACTCGGTGTCGCGCAGCATGCCCATCACGGGCGTGATGCCGCTGCCGGCCGTCAGGTAGAGCACCTTGGCGGGCTTGGCCCGCGGCAGTACGAAGTCACCGGTCGCCTGGTCGAGCTGGATGAGCGTGCCCGGTGTGGCCCTGCGGACCAGGTGGTTGCTGACCTTGCCGTCCGGGATCGCCTTCACGGTGATCGTGACGCGGCCGTCCTGGCGGTCGGTCGGCGAGGTGAGGGAGTAGGCGCGCCACAGGCGCACCCCGTCCACGTCGACCCCGATCCGCACGTACTGACCGGCGGTGTGGCCGCGCCAGCCCCGTCCCGGCCTGATCACGATGGTCGCGGCGTCACCCGTCTCGGGGTGCACGGCCTCGATGCGCCCTCGCAGGTCGGCGCCCGCGCGCAGCGGGCTGACCAGGTCGAGGTAGTCCGACGGCAGCAGCGGCGTCGTGACCATCTCCAGCAGTTTCCACGCCCTTGTGCGGAGGGCTGTACTCGTCATGGCTTCAGCTTGCTGTGTCCCAGGGCGTAAAGTCCTGACCGCAGGACGTGAATCTGGTCGGCTGAATTGTTCGCAGGGAATAAGAGACGTGAGCCATGCCATGCGGAGGGTCAGCGAACTGGCCCTGGATGAGACGACGGTCACCGCGCTGCGGGCCGCGCTGAAGACCACCGCCGACGAGGTCGTCCAGGCGATCATCGACGAGGTCCCGCCCTACGCCAACGCCCTGGCGGGCCACATGGGCGCCACCATCCGCCGGGCCGTCCGCACCGCCCTGGGGCACTACCTGGACCTCGCCAGCGGGAACGCCACAGGCGGCGACGCCAGTGACGCTGCCTACGAGCTGGGCCGCGGCGAGGTCCGCGACGGCCGCTCGATGGACGCCCTGCTCAGCGCCTACCGCGTCGGCGCCCGCGTGGCTTGGCGCTGTCTGGCGGCGGGTGCCGTACCCGCGGGCCTGCCCGCCGCCGAGGTCGCCAAGTTCGCCGAGCTGACCTTCGCCTACATCGACGAGCTCTCCGCCGCGAGCGCCGCGGGCCACGCCGACGAACTGGCCGCCCGGGGCCGCGCCCACGAGCGCCACCTGGAACACCTGGCCCGCGACCTCCTCGCCGGCGCGAGCCCGGACGTACTGCTGGCCTCCGCACAACGGGCCGGGTGGCAGCCACCGGTCTCACTGACCGCGGTCCTGCTGCCCACCGCCCAGGCCCGGCCCGCCTACCGCACGCTCGACCCGAGCACCCTCGTCCTCGACGACCTGCCGGACGCCACCGGTGTGCTGCTCGTCCCCGACGCCGACCGCTCCCATCTCCTGCGGCAGCTCACCGACCGCACCGCCGTGGTCGGCCCGGCGCGGCCGTGGACCCGCGCGTCCGCCTCGTACGAACGCGCCCTGCGCGCGCGCTCCCTCTCCTCCGACATCCGCGACACCGAGGACCACCTGCCCGAGCTGGTGCTGACCGCCGACGCGGACGCGTTCGCCGACCTGCGCGCCCGTGCCCTGGCACCGCTGCGGACCTTGCCTGTCGGGACCGCGCGGCGGCTGGAGGAGACGTTGCGGGAGTGGCTGCTGCACCAGGGCAGGCGGGACGAGGTGGCGGCGGCGTTGTTCGTCCATCCCCAGACCGTCCGGTACCGGATGTCGCAGCTGCGGGAGCTGTTCCCGGATCTCGCGTCGCCGCAGCGGGTCCTCGAACTGACGCTGGCGGTCGGTCTCCGGGCCGGCTGACGCGTCAGGAGCTGACGCCACGCGGTTCGAGTGCCGCCGAATCTAGGCCGTGGGCGCTCCCGTGCTCCGGCGGGCCACGAGTGTGGGGGAGAGCCTGATCTGCACGGACGCCTTCTGACGGTCCGCGAGCCGCTCCATGAGGAGGCGGGCGGCATTGCGGCCGATCTCCTTGCCGGCCTGGTCGACGCTGGTGAGCGAGATGGGGCCGAGCGCGGCGAGGGTCGTGTTGTCGTATCCCACCACCGAGAGATCACCGGGGACCGTCAGCCCGGCTTCGGCGAACGCCTCCAGCACTCCCATGGCGACGATGTCCGCTCCGGCGAAGACCGCCGTGGGCCGGCGGGCGCGCGTGAGCAGCTCCTTCGCGCCCTCGTAGCCGCCCGGCTGGCTGTAGGTCGTGGAGACGACGTCGATCTCCTCGTCCAGGCCGTGCTCCCGCATGGCCCGCCGGTAGCCGTCGGCGCGCTGGGCGTTGGGCATCTCGACGCTTCGGATCGGATCGGTCTCGCGGTGTTCGATGTGGGCGATCCGGCGGTGCCCGAGTCCGACGAGGTGGCCGACGACCAGGGCCGCGCCGGCCACGTCGTCGTCCGCGACGGTGTCGTACACCGAGGAGTGCCCGTGGCGGCCGACCACGACGGTCGGGACGAGCGAGGCGACGTGCTCCAGGTGGGCGCGGGGCGACACCGGGGCGACCAGGACGAGACCGTCCATGCCGCGGTCGATCATGGCTTCGGTGACCCGGGCTTCCGCCTTCTCGCCGTTGCAGCCCGGGCCGAGGAGGACCTGGTAGTCGGTGTCCTCCAGGTGCGCGGTGATGCCGTCGAGGATCTCCGGGAAGAAGGGGTTGCGGATGTCCGGGAGCATCACGCCGATCGTGTACGTCTGCCCGCGCAGGCCCCGCGCGGCCGCCAGAGGGCGGTATCCCAGCTCGTCGATGGCGCGCCGCACCTTGGCCCGCATCTCGGGGCTCGCCCCGTAGGCGTTGCGCAGCACCTTGGAGACGGCGGTGGTGGACACCTGCGCATGGCGCGCCACATCGACGATGGTCACGCGACGCGGCGGCTTGGGCGGTGCCATGCGGCTTCCTCCGGTCCCGTGGGCAACGTTGGCGGAAAGTGTACGGAGAAAGTCCCCGTCCGGTAAGTGGGATCACGGGTGCGCGGACCGGCGCCTGAGGACTTCGCCGTAACAATCGTGCAGCGTGCGCGGCATCTTGACGACACGCATGGGGCTCTCTAGGGTCTGGCACCACCCGATGGAGAACGTTACCCAACGGCGGGAATCGTAGTGCCCGTCCCGCTGTCGTTCGCAGCCCACAACCCGACAACCCGGCAGGTGCCCTCCCTCCGCCGATCCGCCCCAGCCCGTACCAGGCGTGCTTTGAATCGTTTCAAGGAAGCAGGTCCGTCGCCGTGACCCTTGCACCGAACGCTCAGCTCCCGGATCGCGACCACTCTCCGGACCGCTCCCCGGCGCCACGCGTCCGCCCCGCACGCACCGCGCCACCGTGGTGGTTCATGGCGCCGGCCCTGCTGCTCTTCGCCTTCGTCGTCCTCGTCCCCAGCGTGCGCGGGCTGTACTACGCGTTCACCGACTGGGACGGCCTCGATCCCGACTTCTCCTTCGTCGGCCTGGACAACTTCGCCGACATGTTCCGCGACGAGGACGCGCAGCAGGCCATCTGGCACACCCTGCTCATCGCCGCGTCGATCACGGTCGTGCAGAACGGGGTGGGCCTGCTGCTGGCCCTCGGCGTCAACTCGGCCATCAGGTCCCGCAACGTGCTCCGGGTGCTCCTGTTCGCCCCGGCCGTGATCACCCCGATCGTCACCGCCTACCTCTGGCGCAATCTGCTCGGCCCGGACGGCGCGGTCAACAGCATGTTCGGCGCCGTAGGTCTCGACGGCTGGCAGCAGGACTGGCTGGGCAGCCCGGACCTGGCCCTGTGGACGATCGTCGGAGTGATCGTCTGGCAGTACGCGGGCTACTCGATGGTCATCTTCCTGGCCGGACTGCAGTCGGTCCCCCAGGAGATCCACGAGGCGGCCGCACTCGACGGCGCCGGCCCGGTACGCCGCTTCTGGTCGGTCACCAGGCCGCTCCTGGCCCCCGCCTTCACCATCAACCTGATGCTGTCGATCATCGGCGGACTCAAACTCTTCGACCAGGTCTACGCGCTGACCGGCGGCGGCCCCGGACACGCGACCGACACCATCTCGACGCTCATCTACAAGGACGCCTTCACCCTCGGCGAGTTCGGCTACAGCATCGCCCTCGCCGTGATCCTGACGGTCATCGTCGCCGTCGTCTCCACCGGCCAGTACGCCATGCTGGCCCGCAGCGAGAGGGCCGCCTCGTGAGCCGCTACCGCCCCCGCACCCTCGCCCTCGAACTGTCGATGATCGCCATCGCCCTGCTCGTCGGCTTCCCGGTCTACGTCCTGGTCAACCTCGCCCTGCGACCGGCCTCGGACACCTCGTCCCCGATCAGCCCGACCAGGTCGCCGACCCTGGACAACTTCACCCAGGCCTGGCAACAGGGCGCACTCGGCGGCGCGCTGGCCAACAGCCTGCTGGTGACGGCGTGCAGCGTGGTGATCGTCCTGGCCGTCTCCTCGCTCGCCGCCTATCCGCTCGCCCGCATCACGGCCCGCTGGTCCCGCGGCACATACCTGCTGGTCCTGCTCGGCCTGGTGCTGCCCTTCCAGCTCGCCGCGCTCCCGCTGTACCAGACCATGCGCGACCTCGGCCTGCTCGGCACCCCCTGGGCGCTGGTCCTGTTCTACTCCGGCCTCCAGGTCCCGTTCACCGTCTTCCTCTACGTCGGCTTCCTGCGCGCCCTGCCCCGCGACTTCGAGGACGCCGCACTCATCGACGGCTGCACCCCCCTCCAGGGCTTCCGGTACGTCGTCCTGCCCATGCTCAAGCCCGTCACCGTCACCGCGCTGGTGCTCAACACGGTCGCCGTCTGGAACGACTTCTTCACCCCGCTGCTATACCTCAGCGGCAGCGCCCAGCAGACCATGCCGGTCGCGATCGCCGGCTTCGTCGGCCAGTACGTCACCGACTGGAACCTCATCTTCGCCGCACTCGTGATCAGCATCCTGCCGGTCCTGCTCGTCTACTTCCTCCTGCAACGCAGCATCATCAACGGCTTTGCCGGAGGCCTGCGGGGATGACGCCTCGCCCGCGCCCCGCCTTCCGCTCCGCAAGGGAGACACGATGAAGACACGCACACTCACCGCCCTGGTCGCCACGACGACGGCCGCCGCTCTCCTGGCCGCCTGCAGCGGCGGCACCAAGTCCGCCTCCGACAGCGGCGGTTCGAAGACCCTGACACTCGCCTCGGTCGACCAGGGCTCCATCGAGGACGTCGTCAAGGCGTTCGAGAAGGCCAACCCGGGCGTCAAGGTCCGCTACACCACCAGCGGCGCCGACCAGTACCAGCAGCAGATCCGCACCCAGCTCGCCTCCGGCACCGCACCGGACGTGATGTCCGTGTGGCCCGGCAACGGCAACCCCGGCGCCACCCACGTCCTCGCGAAGCCCGGCTATCTGCGCGACCTCTCCGACCAGCCCTGGGCCGCGAAGATGCCCCCGGCGATCAAGTCCGTCGCCCAGTACGAGGGCAAGACGTACAACGCGATCTTCGGCCAGAACGGCATCGGCGCCGTCTACAACGAGCAGGCCGTGCAGAAGGCCGGCCTCACGCCACCCGACACCTGGACGAAGCTGCTCGCCTTCTGCCGCGACGCCAAGGCCAAGGGCACCCCCGCCTTCGCGCTGGGCAACCAGGACAACTGGGTCACCCAGCTCGTGCTCTACGCGCTCGTCGCGACGACCGTGTACGGCCCGGACCGCAACTTCGACCAGAAGATGCAGGCGGGCCAGGCCACCTTCGCCCAGTCCGAATGGGCCACCGCCCTGGACAAGTACCTGACGATGGAGAAGACCGGCTGCTTCCAGAAGAACCCGCTGGGCACCAACTACGAGGCCAGCCAGCAGCTCGCCGCCACCGGCAAGACCCTCGGCATCGTCCAGGGCAACTGGGTCATCGCCCTGCTCAAGGGCAAGAACCCGCAGGGCACGTTCACCCTCAAGGCGCTGCCCGCGACCGACACCCCGTCCGAGACCCTCATCCCGGCCGCGGCGGGCGCCGGGTACGGCGTCAACGCCAAGGCGAAGAACCCCGAACTGGCGCTGAAGTTCGTGAACTTCGTGATGTCTCCCCAGGGCATGAACCTGTTCGTCAAGAAGCAGGGCGGCCTGCCCTCCCTCCCCGACACGGGGTTCGCGGCCGACGCCTCGCTCACCGAGCTGTCGACGTTCATCACCTCCAACCGCACCGTGCCGTTCATGGACCAGCTGTGGCCCAACGCCAAGGTGCAGCAGACCATGCTCAGCGGCCTCCAGGAGATCTTCAGCGGCCAGAGCACACCGCAGGCCCTCCTCAAGGACATGGACAGCGACTACAAGGCCGGCTCCTGACCGTGGTGCCGGCGCCCGAAAGGACTCCACGGAGTGACCCATGCAGCACCTGAGAACCGAAGGAGTGGCGATGCCGAAGGACAGGCGGGACCCCGCCGCCGCACCGTGCTCGCGGCGAGCGCCGGCGCGGTGCCAGTGATGGCCGGCGTATTGGGCGGGACGCCCGCCGGGGCCGCACCGCAGCGCCCCGTGGAGGAGGGCGAAGTGTACGGACTGACCGTGGAACACCGCACCGACCCGCTCGGCGTGGACGCCGCCCACCCCCGCTTCGGCTGGCGGATGCGGTCCGCCGGCCGCGGCCGCAGCCAGGGCGCCTACGAGATCCTCGTGGCGAGCTCACCGGGCAAGCTGGCCGGGGAGCGCGCCGACGTCTGGAGCAGCGGCCGCATCCCGTCCGCCGACTCGGTGGCCGTCCGCTACCGGGGCAAGCCGCTCGACGCCGCGACCCGCTACCACTGGACCGTCAACGTCTGGGACACCGAGGGCCGTTGGATCGGCAGCGGGCCCGTGGCCTGGTTCGAGACGGGCCTGATGAGCACCGACGGCGTCACCGGCTGGGACGCCGCCGAGTGGATCGGGATGCGCGGCAAGGCGCCCCACTCGCCCGGCGCGCCCATGCTGCGCACCGAGACCCGGCTCAAGGGCCGGGTCCGCGAGGCCCGGCTGTACGTCTCCGCCCTCGGTGTCTACGACGCCTACGTCAGCGGCCACCGGGTGACCGTCCCGCAGGACGGCGGCACCACCCTCGAACTGCTGCCGTCCGGCTGGACGAACTACGACGTGCGCGCCAACTACCTCACCTACGACGTCACCCACCTCGTGGCCCGGGAACCGGTCGTCACCCTGGCGGCCGTCCTCGGCAACGGCTGGTACAACGGCCGGATATCCGAGGGGAGCACGTACTACTCCGAGGACGGTAACGCCCTCGCCCTCAAGGCCAGGCTGCTGATCCGCTACGCCGACGGCACGAGCGAGTCCGTCGTCACCCGGCCGGACGGCACCTGGAAGGCCACCGACACCGGCCCCTACCGGGCCGACGACATCTACGACGGCCAGACCTATGACGCCCGCAAAGAACTGCCGGGCTGGACCTCCTCCGGGTACGACGACTCCGGCTGGTCCGACACCGAAGGCATCCCCTACACGGCCAAGTACCCGGACGCGCGACTCCTCGCCTACCCGGCCGACACCGCCCGCCTGATGAGTCGCTGGGACCGCCGACCGCAGTCGATCACCGTGTACACCGGCGTCACCGGCGAGGGCAGGGGCCGTATCGTCGTCGACCCCGACCGGACCGTGACCGACCCGCACCGGGCGGCCTCCGCCCACGTCACCCTCGGCGCCGGCGACACGGCTGTCTTCGACCTGGGCCAGAACATGGTCGGCGTACCCCGCTACAGCGTGCGCGGCCCCGCCGGAGCCCACGTCACCTTCCGGTTCGGGGAGATGCTCAACGACGACAGCGCCGGCGCGGACGGCCCCGAGGGCTCGGTGTACCGGGCCAACCTGCGCAGCGCCGAGGCCACCAGCACCTACATCCTCAAAGGTGACCGCGACGGTGAGACCCACCAGGACTCCCTCACCTTCTACGGCTTCCGCTACGCGTCCGTCACCGTGACCGAGACGGTCACGATCACCCGTCTGACGGGCAAGGTCGCCACCTCCGCCGTCCAAGAGACCGGCACCCTCACCACGAACGACCCCGACACCAACCAGCTGATCAGCAACATCCGTTGGGGCCAGCGCGGCAACTACCTGTGGGTGCCCACCGACTGCCCCCAGCGCGACGAACGCCTCGGCTGGACCGGCGACACCCAGGTCTTCGCCACCACCGGCCTCTACAACGCCGACGCCGCCCCTTTCCTGACCCACTTCCAGGACACCGTAGTCGACTCGGCGGTCATCTACGGAATGGACAAGGCCCAGTTCACCGGAGTCGCCCCCGGCGGACGCTACAACTTCCCCGGCGGCGGCAGCGGTTGGGCCGACTGCGGAGTCGTCCTGCCCTGGACACTGTGGCAGATGACCGGCGACCCGACGGTCATCGAACGCAACTGGCCGGCCATGACCCGCTACCTCGACTGGATCCGGCAGCAGACCGGCGATACCTTCGCCGGCCAGGGCTCCCTCACCGGCGACTGGCTCGCCCCGCAGAAGACCAGCGCCCAGCTCATGAGCGACGTCTACTACGGCTACGTCGCCCACCTGATGGCCCGGATGGCCCGCGCCGTCGGCCGCCCGACCGAGTCTGAGGCGTACGGGCAGCTGTTCGCCGACATCAAGAAGGCATTCATCGGGAAGTACCTCAGCACCGAGAACGGCACGGTCACCGTCAAGTCCAGCCTCGGCGAGGCGTCCCCGATCGAACCGGGCGCCGACCCGAACCAGAAGACCGAGGACAACACCCAGTCCGCCCTGCTGTGGGTACTCAAGCTCGGCCTCTACGAAACGGAGGCCCAACGCCGGGCTCTGGTAGGCCACTTGGCGGACAACATAGGCAATAACGCGGCCTACAAGGCGGCCCACCCGACCAGCAGTCGGGTCAAGTACGCCGAGAACACGCTGTCCGTGGGCTTCCTCGGCGTCAACGTCCTCGCCCCCGTCCTCAGCGACGAGGGCCGCGCGGACCTGGCGTACCGGCTGCTCCACCAGGACGCCATGCCGTCCTGGCGGTACTCGGTGAAGAACGGCGCCACCACGGTCTGGGAGCGCTGGAACTCCTACTCCAAGGACGACGGCTTCGGCCCGGTCAGCATGAACTCCTTCAACCACTACGCCTACGGCGCCGTGATGGAGTGGATGTACGCCTACATGGCCGGCATCGCCCGCGACCCCGACAGCCCCGGCTTCAAGCACTTCGTCCTCCAGCCGCACCTGGACCCCACGGGCCGGATCACGCGGGTCGCGGCGGCGTACGAGTCGCCGTACGGGCGGATCAAGAGCGAGTGGACGGTCACCGACGCGGGCGCGGCCTTCTCGTACGACGTCCAGGTGCCCGCGAACAGCGAGGCCACCCTGCGCGTTCCGGCCGCCTCGGCCGACACCGTCCGCGAGGGGCGCACCCCGCTGGCCCGCGTCGACGGGGTGCGCTTCCTCGGACATGCCGAGGGGGTGGCGTCGTACCGGCTGCCGTCGGGCTCGTACCGGCTCACGAGCGGGCTTCGCTGATCCCGCACGGACTCTGCACGCGCATGGTTGAAACGTTTCAAACATCCCACTTCAATTCCGGAGATCTCACATGGCAGACAAGACGAACGGCACCCCGAGCCGCAGACAGGTGGTAGGCACCATGGCCGTGTCCGCGGCGGGACTCGCCCTCCCCCTGACCCCCGGGCTCGCCGCACAGAACGCGTACGCCCAGCCGCAGGACGCCGACGCCGGCGGAACCCAGGTCGTGGGCCTCGCGATCGACGGCCGGGAGGACCACCCGCTCGGCGTCGACGACCCCGCACCCCGCCTGAGCTGGCGGGTCGTCCACACGGACGACGGCTGGCTGCAGAGCGCCTACCAGATCCGGGCAGCCCGCACGGAACGCGACCTCGACGCCGGGCGCCTGCTGTGGGACAGCGGCAAGGTCCGCTCGGCCGCGCAGACCGACATCGCCTGGCGGGGGCCCGCGCTGGGCTCACGGGAGCGTGTCGTGTGGCGGGTGCGGGTGTGGGGCGAGAAGGGCGGCGCGACGCCGTGGAGTCGCCCGGCCTCGTGGGAGATGGGGCTGCTGCGGCGATCCGACTGGGGCGAGGCGCGCTGGATCGAGCACGCCGGACGCACCGTCGACCAGCCGCTGCCGGTGTTCGCCCGCGCCTTCCGGGTGGACGGCCGCGGGGGAGAAGTCACCAAGGCCAGGCTGTACGTCTCCGGCGTCGGACTCCAGGTGGCCCGGCTCAACGGCCGCCCGGTCACCGACGAGGTGCTCGCCCCCGGCAACTCCAACTACCAGCTGTCCGTCGAGTACCGGGCCTACGACGTCACCCGACTCGTCAGGAACGGCGACAACACCCTCGGCGTCGAACTGGGCCACGGCACCGCACTGGTGACCCGGTCGGTGACCAACCCCGCGACCGGGCGCGGCGCCCCGTACAGCTGGTGGCAGAGCCAGTTCAAGGGCACCGGCAGCCTGGTCGAGGCCGCCGCCCGGGGCGCGTCCACCGTCAAGGTGAGCAGCGTGGCCAACTACCACGTCGGCGGCACGGTCAACATCGACACCGGGGACGGGGGACAGCGGCTGGAGTCACGGACGATCACGGCGCTGGACACCGTCGGCAGCACCATCTCCTTCCAGCCCGCACTGTCCTCCGACCACGCCGCCGGCGCGGCCGTCTCCGCCTCGGGCAACTCGCTGGCGAGCACCGACCCCAGCGCGGGCGCCGCCGTCACCCCGCGTCTCATCGCCCGCCTGGAGCTGACGAAGGCCGACGGCACCGTCCGGACCATCGTCAGCGACCCCTCCTGGAAGACGGCCCTCGGCCCCACGACCACCGCCAACTGGTATTCCGGCTCCGACTACGACGCCCGCCGGGAACAGCCCGGCTGGACCGCCCCGGGCGCGGACCTGAGCGCGACGGCCGAGCGCCGAGACGGCACTCCCACGGGATGGGCCGCCGCCGGCATCGCCCCGCCGCCCAACCTGACCACCGAGCTGGTCTGGCGGACCGCCGAACCCCTCAAGGTCGTCGACAAGCTGCGGCCCGTCAGCGTCACCCAGCCCCAACCCGGTGTCTGGGTCTTCGACTTCGGGCAGAATTTCGCCGGCTGGCCCCAACTGAACCTGGACGGCCCGGTACCGGCCGGAACCACCGTGAAGCTCCAGCCCGCCGAGTCCCTGAACGCGGACGGCACCGTCAACCAGGCCTCGATCCGAGGCGGCGGCGCGGCCCGCGGAACCGACATCTTCGCCACCTACACCACCCACGGTGAGGCCCCCGACGAGACCTGGCACCCGCGGTTCCACTACTTCGGCATGCAGTGGCTCCAGGTCACCGGCCTGCCCGAGGGCTACACCGCCACCCAGGACACCATCACCGGCCTGCAACTCCACGCGGATGTACCGCCCGCCGGATCCGTGCGCACCTCGAACGACCGCATCAACCGCATCCACCGCATGTCCCGTTACTCGGTCATGAGCAACGTCATGTCGACCTTCACGGACTGCCCCGGCCGCGAGAAGCTCGCCTACCCGGCCGACTACCTCCAGCCCTTCGCCTCGCTGCACCGCATCTTCGGCTATGGCGCCTATCTGCGCACCATGGAACGGCACTTGGCGGAGGGCCAGTCCAAGGCGGGCGACACCATCGGCAACGTGGCGCTCAAGGCGCCGGTGTACGACTGGGGTTACACGGGCCGCTTCGGCGACGAGATCAACTGGGGCGACGGCATCGTCCTGACGCCGTGGTTCCTGTACGAGACGTACGGCGACACCCAGACCATGGCCCGCTACTACCCCCAGATGCAGGCCTTCCTCGCCTACATTCGCACCAAGAAGGCTGGCACCGGCCAGGACGCGTACATCGTGGACGCCGCCCTGGCCGACTGGATCTCCAGCGAGCAGACCTCCGGCCGTATCACCGGAACCTGGGGCTATCACCAGGTCGCCGACCGGATGGCCCGCATGGCCGAACTCCTCGGCCGTACGGCCGACGCCGCCGAGTACCGCAGCCTCGCCGCCACCATCAAGAAGGCCTTCAACGACGCCTTCTACAACAGCACCCTCGGCCGCTACACCGCGCAGGGCGAGCAGGGCAGCAGTGGGGCGACCCAGGCCGCACAGGCTCTGGCCCTGGACGAGGGACTGGTGCCGGAAGGCGAGCGGGAAAGGGTCCTCGACGCGCTGGTGGAACTGGTCCGCGCCCATCAACCCTTCGGCGGGGGCCCGCACTTCAGCGGCGGCACCATCGGACTGGCGCCCATCGTCAGAGCGCTCCACGAAGGCGGCCGCGACGACGTCCTGTGGGACGTACTCCAGGAGGACACGCGCCCGAGCTACGGCTACTTCATGCAGCCGACGACGGCCAACCCGGGCGGCCTGACGACCCATCCCGAACAGTGGGACATGGGCAACTCCAAGAACCACATGATCCTTCTCCAGATCGAGGAGTGGTTCCACAGCGGCCTCGCCGGAATCCGTCAGCCGCGCGGCGGCGTGGGCTACCGCGAACTCGTCATCGACCCGAGGCCGGTGGGCGACCTGACCCACGTGGAGGGCGCCTACCGCACCCCCTACGGCGAGGTGTCCTCGGAGTGGACGCGCAAGGGCGGCGTCTTCCGGCTGCGGGTCGAGATCCCGCCCAACACCACGGCGGAGATCCGGATCCCGACAGGGGGCGCCAAGCCGGAAAACATCCCCGACGGGGCGAAGTTCGAGCGCGTCGACGGGAACCGGGCCGTGTACCGCGTCGGTTCCGGCACGTACGTCTTCCTCGCGCGCGAGCAGCGGTAGCCGACGCGGCTCCTGTATGAGGGGAGAGGGTTCCGGAACGGAAGCCCTCTCCCCGACAGGGGTTCTGGAAGTAGACGTCCTCAGACGGAGTCCCAGAACACCCTTTCGGCCTTGTCCGGATCATCGACGATCTTGCACTCGGCGTCGAGCCACATCGTGGAGCGCCTCTGCGGCGTGTAGGGCGGCCATGCCGGTACCCCCGTCGCGGTGGGACGCCCCCGGTGGGCGAAGCCCGCCCACAGCCCGCTCATGTGCCGTGCGGTCGCGAGGCGTTGGGGCGACTGGTCCTTGTTGAGGATGTAGTCGAGGTTCTTGTCGGTGTTGGCGAACTTGAGGTTGATGTCCGACGCGTGCGGCGAGCCGATCGGAAAGTCGGTGCCCGGCACCAGGGTAGGGCTCGGGTAGGCGAGCTGGTACATGAACACGGGTGCCGCGTGCTGTGCCGCTTTGGCTTCCGCGATCTTGAGCGCGTCGCGCCAGATCGGTGAGGTGGTGATGGCGAAGTAGAGCTGCGCGGGCGTCGCTCCCGGCCGCGATCCGCGGAAGACGTCGATGATGCGGTCGAGTTGGGCGCCCTGGTACGTCCGGCTCAGTTCCCTGCGCAGGCCGGCCTCGTCGATGCGGAAGATGTCGGGCGGCCCGAAGAGGCTGAAGAACACCGTCTCGTCGCGGCAGGTGCCGCACATCAGCGGCTTGCCGGCCGAGAAGGGCGCGGCGCCGTCGGCGAAGGGATGCCGGGGGATGACGGTGCCGTCGACGAAGGCGCCGAAGCCGGGGAGCGGGCCGGGGTCGCCCCAGGGCGGAGCGCCGTTCGCGGCCTCGGACTGCTGGATCGCGAGCAGCCGCTCGGCGGGTATGTCGCGCAGCCGGGGGATGTCCGCGGTGGTCAGTCCCAGGAGCTCCAGCGTGCGCTCGGCGCGGGCGGTGGCGCCTTCACGGGTGGGGAAGCGCAGCGGCGCGGCGCTCTCGATGGAAGCCTTGTGGAAGAGGTGCGTGGCGTCCGGCATGGTGTAGATCGCGGCGGTCTTGGCGCCGCCACCGCTCTCGCCCCAGACCATGATGTTGTCGGGGTTGCCGCCGAAGTTCTCTATGTTCTCCCGGGGCCAGCGCAGGGCCGCGAGGATGTCCAGCATTCCCTGGTTGGCGGCGTAGTCGCCGCCGGTCAGATCGCCCAGGTACAGGTAGCCCAGCAGGCCGAGCCGGTGGTTGGACTCGACCACCACCACGTCGTAGAGCTGGGCGAGACGGGTGCCGTCCTGGCCCGTGGCGGAGCCGGAGCCGATCATGTAGCCGCCGCCGTGGTTGTAGAACATGACGGGCCGTCGTCTGCGGTCCGCGGCCGGGGTCCAGATGTTGAGGTAGAGGCAGTCCTCGGAGGGCGCCGGCATCCGGCCGTTGCCGTTCGGACCCATCTCGCCGCCCGGTACCTGGAAGGCCGGGTTCGGGAAGTCCACCGCGTCGCGTACCCCATGCCAATTTCTGGGCGGCCTCGGGGCTTTGAAGCGCAGTTCGCCGAGCGGCGGGGTGGCGTAGGGCACGCCGAGGAACTTCACGATGCCGTCCTCGCATCGCCCGCGCACCCTGCCGTAGCGGGTGGCCGCCTCGTCGGTGTGCCGCGCGCCTCGCGCGACGGCCTGCGACGGCATGCTCATCCCGGCGACGGCGGACAGCGCCCCGCCGATCACCGTCCTGCGGGTCATCCTCGAACCTGGCATCGGACCTCCTCCTGAGGAGCGCGCGCAGGGTTTGCCACGGGTGCTCCGCTGCGCGCCTCACCTGTTCTCGACTCGGACCTCGTGCAGATGCCGCGACCCTTCACTGGAACGTTTCAATGCATGGCTGCGACAGCTCCGTTCGAGCTGCGCGGTGAAGGTTCCCGGCCGTGCGGGTGACGCGTGTCGGTGCTCGGCGGCGGCCTGCGCGTACCGACTGGGAAACGTTATCCACGGGTGCGGGCCGGCACAAGAAGTTCGTCTGAGACGGCGTCACGGGCGCGGATTCCGGCCCGGTCCTCAGAGAAACACCACCCCGATCGTCGCCGTCGCCGCCAGTAGCGCCACGATCGTCAGGACGCTGACTGTCACGTCCTGATTCCGCGAGCGGTTTTCGGCCTCGCTGGATGAAACGCGCTGAGGCGAAGTCGCCCTATCGGTGCGGGTCTCCGGGTTGTGTCGGCTGATCAGCTGTGTGCTGGGAGCGGTCTTGGCGCCGGGTGGCGTGGAGGGAGCCGAGGAGGTGGAGGGAGTGGGCGCTGGGGCTGCCCGGTTCGGCGTGGTAGATGACGAGCTGCTGGCCGGGGGCCTCACGTACGTCGAACGCCTGGTAGGTGAGCGTGAGCGGGCCGACATCCGGGTGGAGGAAGTGTTTGGCGTCCCGCGTCTTGCCTCGCACGGTGGGGGACTGCCACAGGCGCGCGAAGTCCGCGCTGTGCTCGGTGAGGGTGCCGACGAGTTCGCGCAGCCGCGGGTTGTCCGGTTCGAAGCCGGTCGCCTCGCGGAGGTTGGCGACGGTGGCTTGTGCCGCCCGGTTCCAGTCCGCGTGGAAGGTGGGGCCGGCCGGGTCGAGGAACGTCATACGGGCGAGGTTGTCCGCCGGGGTGAACGCCGAGTAGAGGGCTTGGGCCAGCGCGTTGACCGCGAGGAGGTCGAGGGTCCTGTTCATGACGAACGCCGGGGTGTCGGTGTAGCCGTCCATCAGCTGTCGCAGGGCGGGGCTGACGCGCTCGGTGCGGCGAGGCGACAGCCGGTCGGCGGGAGCGGCCCCGGCCAGCCGGTACAGGTGCGCCCTGGCGTCCTCGTCGAGGTGCAGCGCATGACTGAGAGCGTCGATCACCTGGGGCGAGGGGTTGCGTTCGCGGCCCTGTTCCAGGCGGGTGTAGTAGTCGGCGTTCACTCCGGCCAGGACGGCGACCTCCTCGCGGCGCAGCCCGGCGACTCTGCGGGTCCCGTGGCTCGGCATCCCGACGTCGTGCGGGCGCAGGGCGGCGCGGCAGGCGCGCAGGAAGTCCCCGATGCGGTTGTCGTCCATGCCCTCAGGCTAGGCGGCGCGCCGCCGCGCAGCCTGGGTGTGGTGCACCCAGGCAGGAAGCGTCCTGGTCGGTCATCGCTGACCTGCGCAGACTCGGTGGAGCGGGAACGACCGCACCGTTCGAGCAGAGGAGGCCGCCATGGCCGCGATCGAGGACGGCCACGTGGACGTGGTCGGCATGTGGGTGACCGAGGACGGGCACATCCGGCAGGAGCTGCTGCCGGACGGCCGTTACGACGAGGCTCGCGGCGAGCGGGCCAGTGCGTACACCGGCCGCTACACGGTCACCGGTAGTCACCTGGACTACGTCGACGACACCGGGTTCACCGCCACAGGGGACATCCGCGACGGAGTGCTCTACCACGAACACCTCGTGCTGTACCGGGAGTCGAGCCCGTCGTAGCGGGGCGGCGAGCGCAGCGGGACAACGGGGGTTGGGGCAGCAGCTGCTCCGGTCGGGGAGACCGACTCCTCGTGGGGAGCGGACCGACTGGCCGACGGCGGCCCCACCGCACACTGAACAACCCGCCCCGGCCGCGGTCCGCGCCGACGGCCGAACGAGCCCGACCTCGTCGTAGTGATGCAGCCTTCGGGCCCTACAGCGATGAGTTTTGCCGTGACCTCTTGTCTGAATCCAGGTACCCGCCGCACCACACCCGAGGAGCGGCGGCCGAGCGGCCCCGCCGGGAACACCCGGTCCGGTCGGCGAGGTTGCACCGGTCGGGGACCGGCGCCGCACGGTCGGGGAACACGGAGGCCATACGGTCGTCCGCTCCGCCAAGATCGGTACCCCAGGACCGCGGCACACCCGCCGCACCGCTTGGACCAAGACGTATTTCGCAGGAGGACTCCTTCATGACCGATCACCGCCCCTTGACGCTCATGGCCGTGCACGCCCACCCCGACGACGAGGCCACCGGGACCGGAGGAGTTCTCGCGCGGTATGCGGCGGAAGGCATCCGCACGGTGCTCGTGACGTGTACCGACGGCGGTTGCGGTGACGGACCGGGCGGCGTCAAGCCGGGCGATCCCGGGCACGATCCGGCGGCGGTCGCCCTGATGCGCCGTGAGGAACTGGAGGCGAGCTGTGGCGTCCTGAAGATCAGCGACCTGGAGATGCTCGACTACGCCGACTCCGGGATGATGGGCTGGCCGAGCAACGACGCCCCCGGATCCTTCTGGCAGACGCCGGTGGAGGAAGGCGCGGCCCGGCTTGCCGAACTCATGCGGTACTACCGGCCTGATGTGGTCGTCACCTATGACGAGAACGGTTTCTACGGCCACCCCGACCACATCCAGGCCCACCGGATCACGATGGCGGCGCTGGAGATGACCGAGCTGACACCGAAGGTGTACTGGACGACGATGCCCCACTCTGCGATGCGTCGGTTCGGCGAGGTCATGCGCGAGTTCAGTGAGGACATGCCGGAGCCGGACCCCGCCGAGGCTGCCGCGATGGCCGAGATCGGCCTCCCCGACGACGAGATCACCACGTGGGTGGACACGACCGGGTTCAGCGACCAGAAGTTCGACGCGCTGGCCGCGCACGCCAGTCAGGGCGAGAACATCTTCTTCCTCAAGATGGGCAAGGAGAGGTTCGGCGAGTTGATGGGCATGGAGACCTTCCTCCGCGTCCAGGACCCCACCGGCGCGCCCGTACCCGAGAACGATCTCTTCGCCGGGCTGCGCTGATCCACCCGTGCGTTCCTGGGGGAGTTAGTGCTCTGACCGCAGATGTTCGCCGGATCCGGTGGCTCGACGGTCGGCGTCCGTGGTGTGAGGATCCGCGGATGCCGGCTGGCGGCGGTAGGCGCCGGGGGTCAGGCCGTGCTCCCGTTTGAAGGCCGTGCTGAACGCGAACTCGGATGTGTATCCGACCCGGTTGGCCACAGTCTTCAGCGGAGCGTCGTAGGTGCGGAGGAGCCGGGCCGCGGTGGTCATGCGCCACCACGTCAGGTACGACAGCGGTGGCTGGCCCACGAGGGTGGTGAACCGGCGTGCGAAGGCCGCGCGGGACAGCCCGGCCAGTGCTCCCAGCTCTTCCACCGTCCACGGCCGGTGCGGGGCGCCGTGAATGCCCTGGAGCGCGGCGTGGATGGCCGGGTCGTGCAGCGCCGCGGTCCAGCCGGTGGCCGCCTCGTGCCGGGGCCGCTCGTCGAGCCAGGCCCGCATCACGTACAGCAACAGGGCGTCGAGCAGTGCGGGCAGCAGGGCGTCACTTCCGAGACGGGGCTCCGCCAGTTCCGTCGCGAGGAGTTCGGTGGCTCCGCGCAGTGACGAGTGCTGTCCGAGGTGGGCCGGCAGATGAACGAGCTCCGGGAACTCGCCGAGCAGGGGGTGGGGCCGGGCGCGGTTCATGAGGTACGCGCCGCAGAGCATCACCGTCGGGGACCCCGCCCTGGCGTCGTCGGGGTGATCGTCCTGATGGGGATCGGCGAGCGGCGAGGAGGGGAGGTCGGTCGGCAGCACGGTGGGATCGGCGGCCACGGCGTGGGCACTGCCGTGCGGGAGGAAGGCGAGGTCCCCGGCCCGGAGTTCGATCGGTGAGCCGTCCTGAGGGATCAGCCAGCTCCTGCCCTCCAGGACGAGGTGGAAGCCGGCACCGTCGAAGGGCCGGTGGCGTACCGCCCACGGCGCGCGCCGCTCGGTGCGCGCGTAGTGCGGCTGTCCCCTGCGCATGGCCGTGATCACGTCACTGAGCAAGTCCACTCGGCCAGCGTATGCGAATCCTCGGTGCCCGAGACGATTGCGTATGTAGAGGGGACGCTGACGCATTAACCGTCTTGTTCTGGAGCCATACGCTGCCTTCGGAGCGCGTGGAAAGGACTTCGGACATGCGGATCGCCGTATACGGCGCCGGTGGCTACACCGGCAAGCTCGTCGTCGCCGAATTGGCCCGGCGGGACATCGAGACGGTGTTGGTCGGCCGGAACGTCGAACGCCTCAGCGAGGCAGCCGCCCGAGCCGGCCTCGCCCCAGTCGACGGCGCCGCGATACGGCGCGCCGAATCCGGCGACCACGCCGCACTCGTCCATGCCTTCCAGGACTGCGCCGCGGTCATCAACTGCGCGGGGCCATTCGTCCTGTCCGGCGAAGCGGTCGTGCGGGCCGGCGTCGCCGCCGGATGCCATTACGTCGACATCGCTGGTGAACAGCGCCACCTCGACCGCGTCTTCAGCGACTTCGCCGCGCCCGCCGCGGCGGCCGGGGTGACAGTCGTCCCGGGCGCCAACGACGATGGCCTGCCCAGCGACTTGCTCGCTCACCTCGTCGCCGCGCGTGTCCGTCCCGTACGGGAAGTCGTCATCGGCCTGGAACTGGTCCGCACCGGCGCGATGCCGTCCCGCGGAACTCTCCGGTCGGCGTTGGAGAACATCGACACGTTCACCGGCGGCGGCCTCGGCTATGAAGACGGCCGCTGGCATCCCGATATCGCCGCAGGGCGTACGGCACTCACCTTTCCGGACCGCTCCGATCCGGTGCCGGTGGTGAAGTTCCCTCTTCCGGCGCTGGTCACGGTTCCCCGGCACGTCGTGGCACGGCGGGTCGAGGGCGTGGTCCGTGCGGAACTGGCGGCCGCATTCGCCGACATCACCCCCGCGCTCATCGGCAGCGTTCCCGAAGGACCGCCCGCGGACAACCGCCGTACCGCGCGCTGGATCATCGTCGTTGAAGCGACCAGTGAGGACGGGCGGCGCGCTCGCGGCATTGTCCAGGGCGTCGACATGCAGGGGACCACAGCGGTCATCGCGGTCGAAAGCGCGCGTCGGCTCGTTGCCGACGGTGCCAAGCCCGGTGTCCTTGCCCCGGCCCAGGCCTACTCGCCCGCCGACTTCCTGGAGTTCCTCGTCCGGCACGGCGTCCACTGGAGTGTCGATGCCACGGGCGGTGCCGCCGACGCCCGTCAGATGCCGTGACGGCACAGGCTCGCCGCACTCGGAGGGGCTACGGCTTTGAGGGGCCCGTCCATCTGCCTGCCGAGGCGCCACTACGGCAGGGCGCGCTCGTCGCCGTCTCCCGGGGCCTGCGCAGCAAACGATTGAGGATGGCTGCTGCCGCCCTCGTCCGGTCCGGGGGCGCCGGAGGTAGCTTGGTGGTGAAGGCCTTCGAAGGAGGGCGATGGGATGCCATGGTTCGTATGGCTGCTCCTTGCCGCGGCGCTGGGCGTCGCGGAGTTTTTCACCCTGACACTGGTTCTGGGGCTGTTCGCGGGCGCGGCCCTGGTCGCCGCCGTGGTCGCCGGGGTGGGCGTCGGGACGCTCGGACAGCTGGTGGCGCTCGGCGTGACGGCGGCGGCGGGTCTGGTCCTCGCCCGGCCTGCCGCACTGCGGTACATGGCACAGCCGCCGGTGATGCGCGACGGCAGCGACGCGCTGATCGGCAGACGCGCCGAGGTGGTGCAGGAGGTGACCGCGACCCGCGGCCTGGTCAAACTCGGCGGCGAGGAATGGACCGCCCGGGCCTTCGACGAGAGTCATGTGATCCCGGTGGGGGCACTGGTCGACGTCATGGAGATCCAGGGTGCCACCGCCGTCGTCTACCCCCGCGAGCTTCTTCCATGAGCGGCTGAACGCAGAGCTGCGGCTGAACGCAGAGCTATGGAGGCACTGTGGAACCCGTTGTCATCAGCATTGTCGTGGCGGCCATCGTCATCGTCTTCCTCGTCGCCTCCACGGTGCGGATCGTCCCGCAGGCGCGCCGCTACAACATCGAGCGGTTCGGCCGGTACCGCCGCACGCTGCAACCCGGGCTGAACCTGGTGCTGCCGGTGGCGGACCGCATCAACACCAAACTCGACGTGCGGGAGCAGGTCTATTCGTCCGACCCGCGGCCGGTGATCACCGAGGACAACCTCGTGGTGAACATCGACACCGTGCTCTACTACCAGATCACGGATCCGCGGGCGGCCGCCTACGAGGTCGCCGACTACTTGCAGGCGATCGACCAGCTCACGGTGACGACGCTGAGGAACGTCATCGGCAGCATGGACCTGGAGGAGACGCTCACCTCGCGTGAGGAGATCAACTCCCGGCTGCGGGCCGTCCTCGACGACGCCACCGGCAAGTGGGGCATCCGGGTCAACCGCGTGGAGATCAAGGCCATCGACCCTCCGCACACCATCAAGGAGGCGATGGAGAAGCAGATGCGTGCCGAGCGGGACAAGCGCGCGGCCATCCTGCACGCCGAAGGGGAGCGGCAGGCCAAGATCCTCACGGCGGAGGGCACGAAACAGAAGGACATCCTGGAGGCGCAGGGCGCCCAGCAGGCCATGATCCTGCGGGCGGACGGCGAGGCGAAGGCGGTGGAGCTCGTCTTCCAGGCCGTGCACCGCAACAACGCCGATCCGAAGGTCCTGGCCTACAAGTACCTGGAGACGCTGCCGCACCTGGCGAGCAGCGACAACAACACGTTCTGGGTGATCCCGGGGGAGCTGACCGAGGCGGTACGGACCGTCACCCGCGCCTTCGGAGACGACGGGGCGTCGACCGCTCCCGCTCCCTCCGCGGAACCCTCCGCCGGTGCCGAGGCAGCGCCGGACGAGGCCCGCAGCCCCGAGCTGGAGGCGGGCTCGTCGCTGCTGCTCGACGCCGCCGCGGCCGCCGACGAGGCCGAGAAACAGGCCGCCGCGGCGGTGAGCGACGCCAAGGCGGAGGCCGAGGCAGCGCAGTCGCCGCAGGTGCCGCGCCGGGCGTAGCGGTACGGCGGTCCGGCGCGGTCGCCCCCCGGGAATGAACCGCCGGGGGGCCGCGTTACAGACACTGCATGACATGACCGGGTCAATCGGCCCGGTGGTGGTGGAAGGAGAACCTCATGGCACGCAGCACCGCGCGGCCCGTGGTCAAGCTCAGGTCGACAGCCGGTACCGGAGTGACCTATGTGACCCGCAAGAGCCGTCTGAACGACCCCGACCGACTGGTCCTGCGCAAGTACGACCCGGTGGCCGGCCGGCACCTGCTGTTCCGCGAAGAACGATGACCACCGCCTCGGCCGCCGAGTCGAGGCACACGAAGGAGGCACCACCCATGAGGCCCGGCATCCACCCCGTCTCCCGCCCGGTCGTCTTCCGCGACCGCATGGCAGGCTTCCGACTGCTCACCCGATCCACCCTCGACGCCCAGGACACGGTCGAGTGGGAGGACGGCACCATGTACCCGGTCGTGGACGTGGACATCTCGTCCGCGAGCCACCCGTTCTACACCGGCACCTCGCGGGTCATGGACACCGCGGGCCGGGTGGAGCGTTTCGAGCGGCGCTACGGCCGTACCGCTCCCGCCCGCCACTGACGGCGCCCGAGCCATCACACTCCCTCCCTGGAACTCTCTGGAAGGAGACCGCCGTGAAGGTACGCAAGTCCCTGCGTTCCCTGAAGGCCAAGCCCGGCGCCCAGGTGGTCCGCCGACGCGGGGTGACCTTCGTGATCAACAAGAAGGACCCCCGCTTCAAGGCCCGCCAGGGCTGACGCCCCACCACACCGCATCCCCTGATCACCTGATCCCCGCAGCCCGGCACCGCACCAGCGGTGGCGGGCTGCTGTGCCTGCCTCCAGTGTCGAGAACGTGCCGTCGGCTCCGTCCCCGGTACATCAGCGGCCACCACCGGCCGCACGACGAAGGAGGAACCACCATGGCGATTCAGCGGATGGACAACGTCGGCATCGTCGTCGAGGACATGGACGCCGCCGTCGCGTACTTCATGGAACTCGGTATGGAGGTGGAAGGCACGGCGCAGGTCGAGGGCCTCTTTGCCGACCAGTGCACGGGACTCGACGGCGTCCGCTGTGACATCGCGATGCTCCGGACCCCGGACGGTCACGGCCGACTCGAGCTGGCCAAGTACCGGAGTCCGGCGGTGATCAGTGACCTGCCCCGCGACCGGCCGCACAACATTCTGGGCACGCACCGTGTGATGTTCGCCGTCGACGACATCGAGGACACCGTCGCCCGCCTGCGCACCCATGGCGCAGAACTCCTCGGTGAGATCGCCCGGTACGAGGACAGCTATCTGCTCTGCTACGTCCGCGGCCCGGAGGGGATCATCGTCGGACTGGCCCAGCAACTGAAGTGAGAAAGCCGCAGGCCCACCCTGCTTCGGTACTCAGTGGTCGTCGGACCGCCACGACCAGCGCAGGGCATCGGGCAGCAGGACGCCGCCGTGGTTGGGACTGTGGCCGCCGTCGCCCAGCACGAGGCGGAAGTCGTATCCGGCCTCGGCGAGCGCGGCCGCGACACGCAGGTTGTGGGCGAGCCAGTTCGCTTCGGGCTCGTTCCAGCGCAGGTCGCGGTGGCCCGCTTGCAGGAAGACGCGCAGCGGCTTACGGGGGGTGCCGGGGATCAGTTCGGGGTAGGGATTGCCGCCCGGCATCTGCGTGAAGCTGGACAGGTACCCGATGACGCGACGGAACCTGTCCGGGCGCAACCACGCCGCGGTGAAGGCGCAGTTGCCACCACTGCTGCCACCACAGATGCCCCATCGGTCGGGATCCGTGGTGATCGCGTACCGCCGCGTGACCTCGGGGATGATTTCGTCCAGCAGGAAAGTGACGTAGCGGTCGTCGAAGGCGTCGTACTCGGTGTTGCGGTTCTTGGGGTTCTCGGCGTCGAGGAAGACGCCGGGGTCGACGAACACGCCGATGGTGACCGGGATGTCGCCGCGATGGACGAGATTGTCCAGGACGATCGCGCCGCGGACCTCTCCGTCGGGGTCCAGGTACCACCACCCGTCCTGGAAGACGATCAGTGACGCCGGCTGTGCGGGGTCGTAGCCGGCGGGTACGTGGACCCAGAACTTCCGGGACGTGCCTGGGTAGATCGCGCTGTCGTTCCAGTCGAACGCGATCGTCTCGCCAACTGGCACGCCGGGCTGGACAGTTGAGTCGGGGCCGTGGGCGTAGCGGACGTCCGATTGGTCAACCGGCAGCGACTGGTAGGGCACCTCGATCGTCATGCGGGCCAACCTAGGAGAAGATCACAAGCCCTCTCAAAGGCATTTGGTGACCGTGCCCCAATAGGCCCCTCAGGGCGTTTCGGGCTTGCGGGCCAGCAGGCAGGCGTGCGGTCGGTTCACGCGGCCGCCGGGCTCCTGCTCCAGCTTCGCGGTGACGACGAGTCCGGCGTGTTCCAGTAGGCCGATCACGCGGTCCAGGGGCAGGAGGTACGACTCGTAGGACACCGGAAGGCCGTAGCCGTGGGTCGGCTGGAGGCGTTCGTCGCCGGCGTAGTTTCCCCAGAGCAGGTAGCCGCCGGGTGCGAGTGCGCGGTGGAACTCGGCGAACACCGCCGGGAGCCACTGCGGGGGCGTGTGGTGGGTGGAGTACCAGGCCAGGATGCCGCCGAGTTCGTCGTCGCCCGTCTCCAGCGCGGTCATCGAGCCCTCCGTGAACCGCAGGTCCGGGTAGGCGTGCCGGGCCAGCCCGATCATGTTCGGTGACAGATCGACGCCGAAGGCGGGCACTCCCAGACCGGCCAGGTGCGCGGTCACGAGGCCTGGGCCGCATCCCAGGTCCGCGACCGGTCCCAGACCGGCTGTGCGCACGAGTTCGGCGAACCCGGCCAGCATCGCGCGTGACAGGGGGTCCATCTCGCCGGGACGCGGGACGCGTTCGAGATAAGCGGCGGCGACTGTGTCGTACGACTCGCGCACGGCGGTCAGGAAGGAGGGCTCGGTCATGCGGGCGACCCTAGAGCAGGCCACTGACAGGCCGAACGTCACTGGCGTCCGGCGTCCGGCGTCCGGTGGGGCCGTGGCCCTGCCGGTGTGCGGCTTCAAGCCTGTGCCGGTACGGCGGGGCGCTCCAGGCGGATGATGACGCTCTTCGACGTCGGGGTGTTGCTGATGTCGGCGACGCTGTCGAGGGGGACCAGGATGTTGGTCTCCGGGTAGTAGGCGGCGGCGGAGCCCGGGGGAGTGGGGTAGCCGACGACGCGGAAGGCGTCCGCTCGGCGTTCGACGCCGTCGGACCAGATACTGACCAGGTCGACGACACTGCCCTCCGCGAGCCCGAGGTCGGCCAGGTCGGCCGGGTTGACGAGGACCACGCGCCGGCCGCCCTTGATGCCCCGGTACCGGTCGTCCATGGCGTAGGGGATGGTGTTCCACTGGTCGTGCGAGCGCAGGGTCTGCAGGACGAGATGGCCCTTGGGCGCTTGCAGCAGCGTGAAGTCGTTGACCGTGAAGACGGCCTTGCCGCTGGGCGTGCGGAACACCCGGGAGTTCACCGGGTTGGGCAGGCGGAACCCGCCGGGGCGGCGTACCCGCTCGTTGAAGTTCTCGAAGCCGTCGACGACGCGGGCGATGCGGTCGCGGACGAGGTCGTAGTCGGTCTCGAAGTCCGCCCAGGGGATGTCGGGTGTGGAGCCCAGCACCTTGCGGGCGAGGCGGGTGATGATGGACACCTCGCTCAGCAGGTGCGGGGACGCGGGGGAGAGGCGGCCGCGGGTGGCGTGGACCTCGCTCATGGAGTCCTCGACCGTCATGAACTGCTCGCCGCCCGCCTGGAGGTCGCGGTCGCTGCGGCCCAGCGTGGGCAGGATCAGCGCGGTGCGTCCGCACACCGCGTGTGAGCGGTTGAGCTTGGTGGAGATGTGCGCGGTCAACCGGCAGTTGCGCAGGGCCTGTTCGGTGACGTCGCTGTCGGGCGTGGCCCGGACGAAGTTGCCAGCGACCCCGAGGAAGACCTTCGCGTGTCCGTCGCGCATGGCCCGGATCGAGTCCACGGAGTCCAGGCCGTGGCGGGTGGGCGGAGTGAAGCCGAACTCGCGTTCCAGGGAGTCCAGGAAGGCCTGCGGCATCCGCTCCCAGATGCCCATCGTGCGGTCGCCCTGGACGTTGCTGTGTCCGCGCACCGGGCACACGCCCGCGCCCGGGCGGCCGATGTTGCCGCGCAGCAGAAGGAAGTTGACGACCTCGCGGATGGTGGGCACGCCGTGCTTGTGCTGGGTCAGGCCCATCGCCCAGCAGACGATCACGCTCCGGCTGGCCAGCACCCGCTCGTGGACCCGCTCGATCTCGTCCCGGGTCAGCCCGGTGGCCTCCAGTACGGCGTCCCAGGAGGTCTCACGGATGTGCTCGACGAAGGCGTCGTACCCGGTGGTGTGCGCCTCGATGAACGCGCGGTCCAGGACGGTGCCCGGCTCCTTGTCCTCGGCCTCGACCAGCATCAGGTTCAGCGCCTGGAACAGGGCGAGGTCGCCGCCGGGCCGTATCTGAAGGAACTGGTCGGCGATGTCGGTGCCGCGGCCGATGATGCCGCGGGCCTTCTGCGGGTGCTTGAAGCGCAGGAGTCCGGCCTCGGGCAGCGGGTTGACGGCGACGACGTGGCCGCCGCGGCGCTTGGTCTCCTCCAGGGCGGACAGCATGCGCGGGTGGTTGGTGCCCGGGTTCTGGCCGACGACGAAGACGAGGTCGGAGTCGTAGAGGTCGTCGAGGCTGACGCTGCCCTTGCCGATGCCCAGGGTCTCGCCCAGGGCCGAACCGCTGGACTCGTGGCACATGTTGGAGCAGTCGGGGAGGTTGTTGGTGCCGAAGGCCCGCGCGAACAGCTGGAGCAGGAAGGCGGGTTCGTTGGCGAGGCGGCCGGAGGTGTAGAACAGCGCCTCGTCCGGGTGGTCCAGGGCGCGCAGTTCGGCGGCGAGGAGGTCCAGTGCCTCGTCCCAGCCGATCGTCTCGTAGTGGCTCGCGCCCTCGCGCAGCACCATCGGTTCGGTGAGGCGGCCCTGCTGGTTGAGCCAGTAGTCGGACTTCCGGGCGAGCTCGTCGACGGAGTGCTGCCGGAAGAAGTCGGCGGTGACCCGGCGGGAGGTGGCCTCGTCGGCGATGTGCTTCGCGCCGTTCTCGCAGTACTCGTTGCGATGGCGCTTCCCCGGGGCGGGCTCGGGCCAGGCGCAGCCCGGGCAGTCGAAGCCCTTCGTCTGGTTGATGTTCAGCAGGGTCAGCGCGGTCCGCTTCGGCGAGGTCTGGCCCAGCGCGTACTGCAACGCGTGGACGACGGCGGGAGCGCCGGTGGCCCAGGTCTTGGGGGCCGACACCGACAGCCCGTCCTCACCCGGTTCGTCGTTGTCGAAGTCCCGCATCGCGCCACGCCCTTTCCGCCCCGTCCTCCCGCCCACTCTTCGCCCGACGTCGGGCCAGGTCAAAGCGGAAGTTCCGATCACGTGAGAGGTGTAGCCGATCAACCCCGCGAAACGGCGGCCCCCGATGCTGCCGCGCCGCAGGCCATGGATCATGGGTGGGTGCTGCTGCGCCAACTCGAATACCTCGTCGCCCTCGCCCGCGCCCGCCATTTCGCGAAGGCGGCCCAGGCCTGCTACGTCTCCCAGCCGACCCTCTCCGAGGGCATCCGGAAACTGGAGGACGAACTCGGCGTGCCGCTCGTGCAGCGAGGACGCAGATTCGAGGGCTTCACACCGGAGGGCGAGCGGGTCGTCATGTGGGCCCGGCGCATCCTCGCCGACCGGGACGCGATGCAGGGCGAGCTCCAGTCCCTGCGGGCCGGGCTCAGCGGGCGGCTGCGCATCGGCACCGTTCCCACCGCCGCCACGGCGGTCGCCCTGCTGACCCAGCCGTTCTGCGCCGCCAACCCCCTCGCCACCGTCCAGGTCTTCGCCGACCTGCGGTCCGAGGACATCATCAACCGGCTCAGGACGTACGAACTCGACGCCGCCGTGACCTACCACAGCACCGTCGCCGAACACGGCTTCACCTTCGTACCGCTGTACCAGGAGCGGTACGTCCTCCTGATCCAGCGCTCCGTCCCCGAATCGGGCCTCGCGGAGATTGCCTGGGCGGAGGCCGCCCAGTACCCGCTGTGCCTGCTGCACCCCGGGATGCAAGGGCGTCAGGTCATCGAGGCGGCGTTCGACTCGGTGGGTGTCCGAGTGACCCCGAGAGTGGAGACCGACTCGATCGCCTCCCTGTTCGCACAGGTCAGGGCCGGCCACTGGGCGAGCGTCGTACCGCACGCCTGGCTGCACGTCTTCGGCGTCCCGCCCGGCATGCACGCCGTCCCGCTCGTGGACCCGGTACGCACCGAACAGATGGGCCTGGTGCTCCCCGCCCGCGAACCGGTCTCCCCGATCGGCCAGGCACTGCTCGACGTCGCGGACCGAGCCGTGATCGCGACGACGCTGGAGGCGCTGCCCGGCTGACGGCGCCCGCTCCCGTGGGTCCACGAGCGGGTGCCGTCCGGTACATCGTCGGTCCGTCACGCCAGGCCGGTACACGCACTGCGACCGTGACGAACCCGTACGACTCGATCGGCCCCCGGGTCCCTGACCCGGGCGGCTCACAAGGCGTCGATCAGCGCCTTGGTGACGTCCTCCGTGGCGGCGGTGCCGCCGACATCGTGGGTGAGGATGCCGGCGGCCGTCGTGGCCTCGATCGCCTTGTTGAGGCGGGCGGCCTGGTCGTGCAGGCCGAAGTGGTCCAGCATCAGCGCGGCGCTGCCGACCGCGCCGATCGGGTTGGCCAGGCCCTGCCCCGCGATGTCCGGGGCGGAGCCGTGGACGGGCTCGAACATGCTGGGGAATCGGCGTTCGGGGTTGAGGTTGGCGCTGGCGGCGAGCCCCAGACTGCCGGCGAGGGCGCTGCCGAGGTCGGAGAGGATGTCGGCGTTGAGGTTGGAGGCGACGACGACGGAGAGGTCTTCAGGCTTCAGCACGAACTTCGCGGACATCGCGTCGACGAGGACGCTCTCGGTCTCGACGTCCGGGTAGTCGGCGGCGACGCGCTTGAACACGTCGTCCCACAGGACCATGCCGTACTGCTGCGCGTTGCTCTTGGTCACGGACGAGACCTTGCGGCGGCTGCGGGTGCGGGCCAGGTCGAAGGCGAAGCGCATGATCCGCTCGCAGCCCACCTCGGTGAACAGGGCGGACTGGACGGCGACTTCACCGCCGGGGCCGCGGCCGCCGAGGTTGCGGCCGCCGAGGCCCGCGTACTCGCCCTCGCTGTTCTCGCGTACCACGACCCAGTCGAGGTCGGTGTCGTCGGCCTTGCGCAGCGGGCTGGTGACGCCGGGCAGGAAGTGCACAGGGCGGACGTTGGCCCACTGGTCGAAGCTCTGGCAGATCCGCAGCCGCAGCCCCCACAGGCTGATGTGGTCGGGGACGCTGGGCCAGCCGACGGCGCCGAAGTAGATCGCGTCGAAGTCCTTGAGGCGGTCGAGTCCGTCCTCGTCCATCATCGTCCCGGTGCGCTCGTAGTACTCGCAGCCCCAGGGGAACTCCTGCCACTCGAAGGCGAAGGCCCCGCCGGAGCCCTCGGCCAGGGCGTCGAGGACGGCACGCCCTGCGGCGACGACCTCCTTGCCGACGCCGTCGGCGGGGATGGCGGCGATACGGAAGGTGCGGGGTGCGGTGGTCATGAAGTGCCTCCGGCCGGCTGTGTTTCGGGGTTGCTTCGAGGTCGGTTCGAGTCAACACAGCAGCCTGGTGGTGCGTCCAAGACGTGGATTCGATACGACGTATAGGCGGGGCCGATCGGTCGTGCGCCCCCTCGTCGGTACGTCAGGTGTCGCGGACCCGGCGTTGCGCGAGTGACTTGGTGAGGGTCAGGAACGCCCGCGCGGCCGGCGTCAGATGTGCGGGCAGACTGACCATCGCCACGTGGAGGTGGGCGGTCGGTTCGATGGGCGCCACCACCGCCCCGCACCGGCGGGCCAGACGGGTCCAGGAGGAGGGCAGCACGGCCACGCCCACGCCCGTGAGGACGAGCGGCAGGATGGAGGTGCGGTGGTCGACGATGGTCACGATCTCCGTGCCGGTGCCGCCCGCGGTGATGTCGTCGACGATGGTGCGCATCAGGCTGCCCGTGCGCGAGGCGATCAGCTTCTGCCCGGCCAGGTCCTCCGGCCGGATCGGCACGTCGTCCTCGATGGCCCCGCCGGGGGCGGCGACGACCACGAAGGGCTGGTCCTCGACGTGCAGGACGTCGATCCCGGACGGGTTGACCGGACTCGCGGAGCCCAGCAGGCCCAGCTCGCAGGCCCCGCTGCGGACCAGCGAGACGACCTCGTCGGGGGTGAACGCGGCCTGCGTGCTGACCGTCACGGACGGGTGCAGTTCGGCGAACCGGTGGACGAGGGTGGTCAGCGGTTCGATGCCGGGGGAGGGCATGGTGGCGACCTCGACCGTGCCGCCGTGCAGTCCGGCGAGCGCGGCGGCGGTGTCGCGGACGGCGGCCAGGTCGCGCAGGACGCGGCGGCTGGGCTCCAGCAGTTCGGTGCCGGCCTCGCTGAGGACGACACCTCGGCCCACCCGATGGAAGAGGGCGACCCCCAGGTCGGCCTCCAGGTTCGCCATGGCCTGTGACAGCGACGGCTGGGCCACATGGAGCGCGGCGGCGGCCTTGCTGAAGCCGCCGTGCTCCACGATGGCCAGGAAGTACTCCAGCTGCCGCGCGTCCACGGTGCCTCCGCCGCTCGCATCGTCCTAGGTCAGGGTCAACCTAGCCGCCGGGGCCGCCTCCTCCCCGCAGCCGATGATCCAGCGCTCGGCGAGCGCCCGGCCGTACCGCGTGAGCAGCCGTGCGGACAGTGCGCTGTCGGTGGCGCAGTCCTGATCGGTGAGGTCCGTCAGGGCCTGGACGGAGCGGAAGTGGGCGGCGGTCTGCTCGGGGGACAGGGCGCACCGGCCCGCTACGGCATGCACGGGAACGCCTTGGCGACGGGCGCGCCTCGCCAGCGCGACCGGCAGTTTGCCGGACAGGGTCTGCTCGTCGAGGCTGCCCTCCCCGGTGACCACGAAGTCGGCGTCCGCGAGCAGTCGGTCGGCGTCGAGGAGGGTCAGGAAGTAGTCGGCTCCGGAGCGGATGCGGCCGCCCAGCAGCATCCCGGCGTACCCGAGCCCGCCGGCCGCCCCGGCTCCGGCGGTACGGGCGAGGTCGGCCGCGTCCCGGACGCCGGCCGCCTCCAGCCGTCGTACGAACCCCGTCAGCGCCGCGTCCAACTCGCGTACGTCGTCGGCGGCCGCCCCCTTCTGGGGCCCGTAGACGGCGGCGGTGCCGTGGGCCCCGAGCAGGGGGTTGTCCACGTCGGTGGCGAGGACCAGGTCGACTCCCGCGAGCGCGGCGCGGGCCTCGGTGAGGTCGACGTGGTGGAGGTCGGTGAGACCGCGGCCACCGGGGCCGACGGGGGTGCCGTCCGCGCGGGCGAGGACGGCACCCAGGGATTGCAGCAGACCCGCGCCGCCGTCGGTGGTGGCGACCCCGCCGAGGGCGAGGACGATCGTCTCGGCCCCGCCGGCCAGCGCGTAGTGGAGGGCCTGCCCGATGCCGCGGCTGGTGGCCGTCAGCGGGGCCGTGCGGCCGTCCGGCAGGACGCCCAGACCGCAGATGGCGGCGGCCTCGACGAGGACGGTGCGGCCGTCGACCGCGACGGCGGCCGTGACGGGCCGCCCGGTGGGCCCGGTGACGGTGACGGTCTCCGGCTGGAAGCGGCCCGTGCAGGCGGCGGCCACGCTGCCCTCGCCTCCGTCGGCGAGGGCGAGTCGGGTGACGCGGGTGTGCGGAGCGGCCGCCAGGATGCCGTCGGCCACGGCGCGGGCCACGGCGCCGGCGGTCAGGGAGCCCTTGAACTTGTCCGGAGCGATGAGGACGGCCGGCATCAGGACGTCACCTCGGCGGGCTGTACGGCGGCCGGCCGCTGTTTGTCGAGTGCCACCTGGGGCTCGGACTCGGGCTCGGTGTCGAGCGACGGCTCACCCGCCCGACCGGCCAGCACCGCCCGGGCCCGCTCCAGATCCAGGCCGTCCTCCCACTTCGCGACGAACAGCGTGGCGACGGCGTTGCCGAAGAAGTTCACCAGGGCCCGGCACTCCGACATGAACTTGTCGATGCCGAAGATGAGCATGATGCCCGCGGCCGGCACCGACCCGACCGTCGACAGCGTCGCGGTGAGCGCGATGAACCCGCCGCCCGCGACGCCCGCCGCACCCTTGGAGGTCAGCAACATGACGGCCAGCAGCCCGAGTTGCTGGCCCAGGGAGAGGGAGGTGTCGGTGGCCTGGGCGATGTAGAGGGTGGCCAGCGAGAGATAGATCGCCGCGCCGTCCAGGTTGAAGCTGTAGCCGGTGGGCACGACGAGGCCGACCGTCGAGCGCTCGGCGCCCATGAACTGGAGCTTGCGCATCAGCCCGGGCAGCGCGGGCTCGGCGGTCGAGGTGCCGAGGATCAGCCAGAACTCCTCCTTGAAGTAGCGGAAGAGCTGGAAGATGTTCAGCCGCACGTACAGGGCGAGCACCCCGCCGAGCACGACCACCACGAACAGCGCCGAGGTGACGTAGAAGAGGAGGATCAGCGAGCCGAGGCTGGTCAGCGTGGACAGGCCGAACTTCCCGATGGCGTACGACATCGCGCCGAAGGCGCCCAGCGGTGCCGCCTTCATCACGAAGGACAGGACCTTGAAGACCACCTCGGTCAGGCGTCCCACGGCCGCGATGATCGGCTCGCCCGTCCTGCCCACCAGCTTGATCGCGATGCCGAAGACGACGGCCAGGAAAATCACTTGGAGGATCTTCCCCTCGATGAACGGGCCGAAGAAACTGTCCGGCACGATGTTGGTGAGGAACTCCCACCAGTGCTGGTGCTCGCCCTGCTCGACGTACTGGCTCGCGTCCCCCGTGGTTCGGAGAGTTGCCGGATCGGCGTGGACCCCGTCCCCGAGCCGGAAGACGTTGATCGCCACCAGGCCCGTCAGGAGGGCGACGATCGTGCCCACCTGGAAGTAGGTCAGCGCCTTGATTCCGGTGCGGCCCACCTTTTTCAGATCCGCGACGCCGGCGATGCCGCCGATGATGGTCAGGAAGACGATCGGTCCGATCAGCATCTTCATCGCGGTGATGAACGTCGTGCCGATCGGCTCCATGTCGGTGGCCAGATCCGGCCACTTCCAGCCCAGCACGATGCCGATCACGATCGCCACCAGCACCTGGACGTACAACTGCCGGTACCACGGCTTGGCCGCGATACGCGCGGCCTGCTCGGCTCGTCCGTTGCCCGGGGTATGCGTCATTGCAGCCTCCCTGATCGCGCGCCACCGAGCCCGATCGGTCCGCGCCAGCTTTGGGCCACAGTGAACCCGCGCCCGGAGCCGGGGGTCCACGACCAAAAATCGATGCCCCGCATAGGCATGGCCTATCGGTCTGCGCCCCCGCGGGACCCGACGGACCTCCTACGCGACGGGGAAGTCGAAATAGGTGTCCGGATACGGTTCGTCGTCGAGCGTGTAATGCCACCATTCGCGCTCGTACGCGCTGAAACCGCAGCTCTCCATCAGGCACCGCAGGTGTTGGCGGTTCCGCGCTTCGACGGGCTCGATCCCTGGTGCGCCATGGTGCGAAACGGGGTCCATCAGGTCGTGATCGCCGCCCATGGGAACGAGTTCACCCAAGGCCAGATCGAAGAGCGTGAGGTCGACGGTGCTGCCCCGGCTGTGGCCGGACCTGGCGGCCACATATCCCTGCTCGAACATCTCGGCCCTGGCGATACGGGGATAGTGCCGATGCTTCGTCCGGCCGTCCTCCGGCTGTTGCGACCAGCGCAGAAAGCAGTCGACCGCGTGCTGCGGGCGATAGCCGTCCCAGAGCAGCAGACCGAAACCCAGTGACGCGGCCTTCTCCTGCGCGTTCTTCAGGGCCGCGCAGAGAGCGGTCGTGCCGACGACTCGATTGACCAGGTATCCGTCCACCGGTTTGCCGGTGAAGTTGTCCCACGTGGCGTACTTGGCGTCCCAGCGTATTCCGGAGGTCACGTCGTCCACGAAGACGAAGTCGTCCTTCATCGACTCCGTCATCCCCATCCGCTTCATCGGATCTTCCCCGTCAGGGCGAGGGACACCATCCGGTCGATCACCTCGGAGAGCGGCAGGCCGGCGGCCGCCATCATCCTCGGGTACCGGCTGTAGGAGGTCATGCCGGGGAAGGTGTTGACCTCGTTGAGGACTATTTCTCCGTCCTCCTTGAGGAACATGTCCACCCGCGAAAGACCGCTGCACCCCAGGGCGCGGTACACGGTCTTGGCCGCCTCCTGGACGCGTAGCCGTGACTCTTCCGGGATGTCGGCGGGCACGATCGCCGTGGAGTTGTCGGAACCGGCCTCGGGGGTCTCCTCCTGGTGGATCCTGAAGAATCCGTGCGAGAGCGCGATCCGGTCCACCTCGCCCGCCACGAGATCCGTTCCGTTCCCGAGAATGGCGCAGCCGATCTCGCTGCCTACGACAGCCTTCTCGATCAGCACCTTCGAGTCGTACCGGCGTGCCGATTCCACCGCGCTCGGAAGTTCCTCTTCCCGGGAGACCTTGGTGACGCCGAAGGATGATCCCGACCGGGCCGGCTTCACGAAGACCGGATAGGTGAGCTGGGCCGGATCGATGGTCTCGTCCGCCGTGACGGTCCAGAAATCCGGTGTGGTGATTCCCGCGCTTCTGGCGATGACGTAGGCAAGCGATTTGTCCATGGACACGGCGGAGCTCTGGACGTCGCAGCCGACGTAGGGGATGCCGGAGAGTTCCAGCAGTCCCTGCATCGCGCCGTCCTCGCCGAGTGTGCCGTGCAGTACGGGCAGTACGACGTCCAGCCGGATCGTTCCGTAGCGCCCCTGCTCCAGCGTGAGCAGTCCGTGCATGTCACTGTCCGGAGACAGCACGACGGGGCGGCAGTCGCCGTTCTCCCACTCCGCGTCGGGCCCGTCGCAGAGTTTCCAGGAGCCGCTCTTCGTGATCCCGATGTAGAAGGGTTCGTACTTCTCGGGATCGAGGTTGCGGGCCACCTCGCGAGCGGACTTGACGGAGATGGGGTGTTCCTCGGAGCGGCCCCCGAATATGATGCCGAGCTTCAACTTAGCCATTCTGGTTCCTGCTTTCGAATGTCAGGCAGTTGGTGAGCGAGTTCTCCACGGCGTCGCGCAGGG
Source organism: Streptomyces sp. NPDC046909 (assembly GCF_040644695.1). Taxonomy (NCBI): domain Bacteria; kingdom Bacillati; phylum Actinomycetota; class Actinomycetes; order Kitasatosporales; family Streptomycetaceae; genus Streptomyces; species Streptomyces sp. NPDC046909. The sequence goes on from NZ_JBEYXC010000005.1 coordinate 377,368, forward strand.
CGTGGTCCGTGTAGTACGCGGTGTGCGGGCTGATGACAGCGTTCGGCAGTTCCTGCAACCGCAACAGCGCTTTGCTTTCCAGAGGTTTGTACCGGCAGTCGCAGTAGAAGACGCCTTCCTCGCCCTCGACGACATCCAGCGCCGCGCCGCCCAGCTTGCCGATTTCCAATTCCTGGACGAGGGCCTCGGTGTCGATGAGCCCCCCACGCCCGGTGTTGACGATCAGCGCGTCGTTCTTCATGCGTGCCAGGCGCTGCCGGTTCAGCAGATGGTGAGTCGCGGTGGTGAGTGGGGTATGCAGCGTGACCAGATCGCTGCGCCGCAGCAATTCGTCGAGCGGAACGTACTCGACAGCGGAACCGGGGAGGTTCACGGGACGATGATCATGGGCCAGGATGCGGCAGCCGAAACCCCGCAACCGGTCCATGACGGCGGCGCCGATACGGCCCGTTCCGATCACTCCGACCGTCAGATCGCGCAGTTCCCTCCCGCGCACCTCACTGAGTCGGTAATCGTGCATGTCGGTGCGGCGGACGGTGGATTTCGCATCCCGTAGCGCCATCAACATGAGCATCAGCGTGTAGTCGGCCACGCTGTCCGGCGAGTAGGAGACGTTCTCGACGAGAATGCCGATGCTGTCCGCGTATTCCACGTCGATGTGGTTGCAGCCGATGCTTCGTGTGGATATGTATCTCACGCCTGCTCGACCGAGCGCACGCAGTGTGGCAGGGCTGATGGGCGTCTTGTGGCCGACGCTGATGCACCGGCTGCCTGCGGCGAGTTCGGTATTGGATTCGGACACCGGCGCGGTGGTGATGGTCGGCCGCACACCGAGGCCGGGCGCCAACTCGCGGAAAAGAACAGCTTCGTCCGGGCCGCACCCGTACATGGTGATGCGGGTCGTTTCGCTGTAGGTCATGCCGTCAGTCAAGGCTGCGCGCTGTTGCCGGAACGTATGCGGTTTTCGATATGCCCGCGATACGTCCAACTGTCTTGACTGAGGGCATGACTTGCACACCTTCAGGCACGACCTCCGGGGAGGCCGCGTGATTCCGCTCAGCCTCGGCGAGATCGCCGAAATCGTCGGCGGAAAGGCCGAGGGCGACAGCTCGGTGACCGTGACCGCGCCGGCCGTGCTCGACAGCCGGCAGGCCGAGGCGGGCGGCCTCTTCGTCGCCTTCACCGGCGCACACGTCGACGGCCATGACTATGCGGAACAGGCCGGGCGCGGCGGCGCGGTGGCCGTGCTCGGCTCCCGGTCCACGCCGCTGCCCACCGTCGTCGTCGTGGACGTCCAGAACGCGCTGCAGATGCTCGCCGCCCACGCAGTGGCCCGGCTGCGCGATCAGCTGACCGTGGTCGGGGTGACCGGCTCGCAGGGCAAGACCGGCACCAAGGACCTGCTCGCGGCCGTGTTTTCGGCCGCGGGGCCGACCGTCGCCACGGCCGGCTCGCTCAACAACGAGCTCGGTGTGCCGCTCACCATGCTGCGCGCCGACCGGGCCACCCGGTTCCTCGTCCTGGAGATGGGAGCCCGCCATGTCGGCGACATCGCCGAGCTCACCGGCCTGGTCGCGCCCGACATCGGGGTCGTCCTCAACGTCGGGCTGGCCCACCTCGGCGAGTTCGGGTCACGCGCCGCCATCGCGCGGACCAAGGGCGAACTGGTGCAGGGGCTCGCGCCCGGTGGCACCGCCGTCCTCAACGCCGACGATCCTCGGGTGGTCGCGATGCGCGCGCTCACCGACGGCCCCGTGCTGACCTTCGGCCTGGCGGCCCATGCCGACGTACGGGCCATCGACCTGACCCTCGACCGGCTCGGCCGACCGTCCTTCACGCTGCGGACCGGCGCCGCCTCGGCTCGCGTCACGCTGCCGCTGCTCGGCGCCCACCAGGCGCTCAACGCGTCGGCTGCCACGGCGGCAGCACGTGCGGCCGGTGTACCTCTCGACCTGGCCGGGGCGGCGCTGACCACCGCCTCGCTGTCCCCCTGGCGGCTGGAGCCGCGCGACCTCGCCTGCGGGGCGACGCTGCTCAACGACTCCTACAACGCCAACCCCGACTCGACCCGCGCCGCCCTGGACGCACTGGCGGCCGTGGAGGGCGGGCGCCACATCGCCGTACTCGGCGAAATGCTCGAACTCGGCGACGACAGCGAGGCCGAGCACCGCGCCGTCGGGGCGTACGCCGCCGCCCGGGCCGACGTGGTGGCCGCCGTCGGCGAGGCCGCCCGGTCGATCGCAGACGGCGCGGGCGAACGGGCGGTGATCCTCGCCGACAACGACGCGGCCGTCCACTGGCTGCGCGAGCGGCTCGCCGCCGGCGATGTCGTGCTGGTCAAGGCGTCACGCGGAGCCCACCTCGACGAAGTCGCCGCCGGACTCGCCTAGTTCAGCGCCCGCGTCGTCTCATGTAGAGGCCGAAGGCCCGGTAGACCATCGGCCGCAGCGGCAGGTCCCACTCGCCGACGTACCGCACTGCCCGGCCGCCGGTGCCGACCTTGAACCGGACCAGGCCGACATGCGGGTCGTCGGCGTCGAGGGTGGGCGTGATGCCGCGCAGGTCGTAGACATCGCATCCCGCCGTGAGCGCGTCGCGGATCATCGCCCACTGGCAGGCGTTGGAGCCACGCACCTCGCGCTTTTCGGTGGCGGAGGCGCCATAGGCGTACACCGCGTGGGCTCCGACGCGGACCAGGACGGTGGCGGCGACCAAGTCGCCCTGGTGGCGGGCCAGGTAGAGCCTGATCCTCTCAGGATCCTCGGCGCTCAGCGCCCCGAACATGGTCTCGAAGTAGCGCAGCGGGCGGGGTGTGAAGCGGTCGCGCTCGGCGGTGTGGACGTAGAGGTCGTGAAAGGCCTTGAGGTCTTCCGCGCTGCCGTGGCCGACCGTGACCTCGACGCCCTCCTTGGCCGCCTTCCTGATGTTGCGGCGCCACTGCTGGCTCATGCTGCCGAGCAGTTCGTCCTCGGTCCTTCCTGCCAGCGGCACCTGGTACTTGAACTGCGGATGCCCGACCCCGAATCCGTCCTGCGGGTTCTGGGGCAGCCACCCCGCGTCCCTGAGCCTGCTGCTCACGTGGGCGCCGGCCAGGTCGCCCCACTGCCCCGGCAGGTCGGTCAGCCGCCGGACGTCCGGGGCGGCGATGCCCTCCTTGACCTGGGCGGCACTCCAGGCGTCCGTGACCACCGGCGGGCCGAGGCGGATCGCGAACGCGCCGTGCGCCTTGAGGTACGCCGCCAGCGGATCGAGCCGCGCACCGATGTCGCCGCTCCAGTCGATGACCGGGCCCTCGGGCAGATACGCCAACGTGAAGCGGTCGAGCCGCGGCACCGGGCGGTGCAGGACGAGCCCGGCACCGACCATGCGCCGCCCGTCGAACCAGCCGAGGGACTCGCTGCGCCACTCGGTCTTGACGCGGCCCCACGCCGGGGTCTGGAGAAAGCTGACCGACCGCTGGGCCCGTACGAACGCCAAGTGCTCGGCGGCGCTGATCGGTCTGACGGCCGGGATTCCGGCTGGTGCTCGTAATGGTTCGCTGGAGGAGTTGTCGGAGCTGTAGGACATGCGACGAGCCAAGGCGGCGGGGTGTTGTCCGGGCGTATGCAGTTCTTGATACGCGGACGATATGGGCCGCCTCATAGCTTCGATGTATGTGTGTCTTGCAGCCGGCACCAGGCATGGGGGTGGTGACCATGGACAGACGGCAGCCCGGCCTGAGCGTCCGTCTCAAGCTCACCCTCAGCTACGCCGGATTCCTCATGCTCGCGGGTGCCCTCCTGCTTGTCGCCGTGGGGGTCTTCCTCCTGCGACAGGGGTGGTTGCAGACCAATGAGGCGGGGGCCGTGAGGGTGACTCCCGGCACCCTCTTCTTGCGCGGTTTCGCCCCGACGGCAGCCGTAGTGGTGGTCTTCCTGCTGGTGTTCGGCCTGTTGGGAGGATGGATCCTCGCCGGACGCATGCTCGCCCCCCTGGACCGGATCACCCAGGCCACCCGCACGGTCGCGGCCGGATCGCTGTCCCACCGGATCCGGATGCCGGGCCGCGAGGACGAGTTCCGCGAACTCGCCGACGCCTTCGACATGATGCTCGCGCAGCTCGAAACGCACGTCGCGGCACAGCAGAGATTCGCCGCCAACGCCTCGCACGAGCTGCGTACCCCGCTGGCGATCTCGAAGGCACTCATCGACGTCGCCCGCGCCGATCCGAACCACGACACCGGTGAACTCGTCGACCGCCTTCACACCGTCAACACCCGGGCCATCGACCTCACCGAGGCACTGCTCGTGCTCAGCCGCGCCAACCAGCGGTCCTTCGCACGAGAACAGGTCGACCTGTCCCTCGTCGCAGAGGAGGCGGCCGAGACACTCCACCCGCTCGCGGGGAAGCACGGTGTCACCCTGGAGACGAGCGGTGACATCGCCCCCACGACCGGTTCCCCCGCGCTCCTGTTGCAGCTCACCACGAACCTCGTGCACAACGCGATCGTCCACAACCTGCCGCAGCAGGGCACCATCTGGGTCCACACCGGTGTCCGCCCGCACACCGTGGTGCTCACCGTCGAGAACACCGGCGAGCAGCTCACCCCACAACTGGTCGCGACCCTCACCGAACCCTTCCAGCGCGGCACCGAGCGCATCCACTCCGACCAGGCAGGCGTCGGCCTGGGCCTGGCCATCGTCAAGACCATCACCGAGGCACACGACGGAACCCTCACCCTCACCGCGCGCCCGGCCGGCGGTCTCCGCATCACCGTGGAACTGCCGGTGGCGTCAGGAGGGTGAAACCCGGGCCGTGCTCCGGTCCGCACGACACCGCCAAGAAGCTGCGGCCGGGCTGGAGTTGAGTCAGCCCAGTCGCACCGGCAGTGCGGCCAAGCCGCGCAACAGCGTGCTCGTGCGCCAGGTGAGTTCCGTCGGGTCGGTCGCGAGGGCGAGTGCGGGGTGGTGGTGCAGGAGCCGGCGGACGGCGACGGAGGCCTCCAGCCGGGCCAGCGGGGCGCCGAGGCAGTGGTGCAGGCCGTGGCCGAAGCCGAGGTGGCCCTGGGGGCGGCGGGTGATGTCGAAGCGGTCGGGGCCGGGGAAGTGCAGGGGATCGCGGGAGGCCGCAGCGAGCGAGACCAGGACGGCGTCACCGGCGGCGATCGGGGTGTCCGCGAGATCCAGCGGCTCGGCGGCGAACCGGAACGCGGTGGTGTGCACCGGCGCGTTGTGGCGCAGCGTTTCCTCGACGGCGGCCTCGGTCAGTTCCGGGGCGCCGTGCAGGAGTTGGAGCTGCCCGGGATGGGTGAGCAGGTTGTGGAGGACGGCCGAGATCAGGTTCACGGTGGTCTCGTGGCCGGCCACGAGGAGCAGGAAGGCCATACCGAGGAGTTCCTCGCTGTCGGGCGCATCGGGTCCGAGGGCGAGATCGCCGAGCAGGGTTCCCTCGCGGCCGGTCAGCTCGGTCAGGCAGGCGGTCAACGCGGTCGCTGCTGCGGTCGCGGCCTCCTGCGAGGTGGGCATGACCAGTTCGGCTGACCAGGCATGGAAGGCGGCGCGGTCCTCGGCCGGGACCGCCAGCAGGTCGCAGATGACGGTGACCGGCAGCGGCAGCGCATACGAGGCGACCAGGTCCGCCGTGCCCCGTCGCGGGAGTACGGCGATCAGCTCCTCGGCGATGTCCTCGATCCGCGGCCGCAGCCCGGCGATGCGCTGCGGCGTGAAGTGCCCGGCGACCAATCGGCGCAGCCGGGTGTGCTGGGGCGGGTCGCTCTGCAGCATGTTCCGCCCGAGGGCGTGGCCGCCGTCGCTCTGCCAGGACGCGGAGTGCCGGATGTCGTTGCACAGCCGCGGATCGGTGAGCGCGGCGCGGGCGGCGTCCCGGCTCACGACCAGCCAGGCCTCACCGCTGCCGGGTACGCGGATGCGGTGCACGGGGCCTTTGCCGCGCAGCGTCGCGTAGACGGGGTACGGGTCGGCCGCGAAATCGTGGCCGGTGGGAGAAAGTTCCTCGAGGGTCAGGACGGGCACGGGCACCTTCCGTTCGTCGTGGTCGGTCTCTGACGTGGCCGCGCAGGGCCGTGGCCGCACAGGACCGTGCGCGCTCCCTCGGGATGTGCTCCTTCAGCCCTGCAGCCCATCAGCCCTGCCACGCCGTCCCCACCGCCTCCGCGGCCCTGGTCGCCTGCGCGTGGCCCGCGAGCGCCGCGCCCACCCGGTGGGCGTCGGACGTCAGGTCGCGGCCCATGGCCCGGCGGGATGCGGCGTCCGGGACCAGCAGGCTGACGAGGGAACCCTCGGCGGTGAGGTCCATGGCCTGCTGTGAGGCGCTGGGGTGGGGGCCTACGGCCTTGTCGATCGGGGCGACGGCCAGTACGCGCTCGTAGCCGCGAGCCAGGTGGAGGTTGGCGGTGGAACGGGCGCCGCCGTCCATCCAGTGCTGCCCGGCGGCGGCGACGGGGGCGAGGACCAGGGGGACCGCGCAGCTGGCGGCGACCGCCTCGACCATCGTGAGGCCGGAGTCGGAACCATGGGCGGCCACGACCCCCGTACGGGCGTTGACGGCGGCCAGGCGAAGATCGCGGGCGGGCCAGTCCTCGGCGCCGCGCAGCACCTGCCGTACGAGCATGCGCGCGTCGGGACCGGAGCGTGCCCCCAACGCCGCGCGCCCGAGGCGCCGTATCGACCGCTCGGGGTCCCGGGAGCCCAGCGCCGCCCACAGGAAGCGGAGCGTCTGCGCGGCGGTGACCTTGAGGAGCAGCCGGTCGGCACCGGCGAGTTGGCGTACGTACAGCTCACGAGGCGGTTCGCCGTGCGCGAGCCGGGTGCCGAAGACGGCCCCGGCGGAGGTGCCGATGAACACGTCGGCACGGGCGAGGTCGACGCCGGCGTCCGCGAGCCCGGCCAGCACCCCCGTGAGCCACGCCCCGCCGACCGGACCTCCGCCGCCGAGCACCAGTGCCGCCCCGCCCATGCCACGCCCCCTCATCAGAAGTGGGGAGCGCTCCCCACTTCGTGATCCGACGATAACATGCGGACCGGGGAGTACTCCCCACTTGGGGCTGGAGGACGACGATGAGCGCACTGCGGCGCGACGCGCGACGCAACCGGGAGCTGCTGATGGAAGCAGCCCACGAAGTCTTCGCCGAGCAGGGCCTCCAGGCACCCCTGGACGTCATCGCCCGCCGCGCGGGCGTGGGCAACGCGACCCTCTACCGCCACTTCCCGACCCGAGCCGCCCTCATCGACGCCGTCTTCCACGACCAGCTGACCGACACCATGACCGCCGGCGCACAGGCCCGCAGCGCACCGGACGCCTGGACCGGTCTGACCGCCTACCTGGAGACGGTCTTCACGACCCTGGCCGCCGACCGCGGCACCAACGACCTCATGACCACCCGCCTCGACGGCGTCGACTCCCTTCAGGCGGTGCACGCCCACAACCGCGAGACGGTGGAACTCCTGTTGCGGCGAGGCCAGAAGGAGGGCACGGTCCGCGACGACGTCCCCGTCGAGGACGTCCTGTTCACGCTGGCCGCCCTGGGCCGCGCGGTCCCGGCCCTGACCACCACGACCACGCCCGACGCCTGGCGCCGCCCCCTTCACCTGTTCCTCTCCGGCCTGCACACCGCGCCGACGCCGCAGCCCCTGCCCGGCCAAGCGCTCACCGCCGCCGAACTGGCCGACGTACTCCAGGACTTGGGCCCCCAGCGCATGGCGTGAAGGCGGCAGAGGAACGACAGGAGCCGCTCCACGTCCGTGACTGACTGACAATCAGGCTGACGTTGTTTGGCGCCTATCCTGGTCCCCATGACTGCCTTGGGGGACGGTGTCGATGCGCTGGCACGCGAGAGCGGGTTCAGCGGGGTCGTGTCAGTGGAGCGGAGCGGCGAGCCGGTTTTCGCCAAGGCGTACGGCCTGGCCGACCGACGCCACCAGGCTCCCAACACGCTTGCCACCAGATTCGCGATCGCCAGCGGAACCAAGGGACTGACCGCACTGACGGTGGTCAGCCTGATCGAGCACGGTGCGCTGAGCCTGTCCACGACCGCCCGTTCCGTGCTCGGCCGGGACCTGCCGCTCATCGGCGAACAGGTCACCGTGGAACAGCTGCTCGGTCACCGCTCGGGCATCGGCGACTACTTCGACGAGGACGCCGGGCAGGCGATCACTGACTACCAACTGAGCGTCCCTGTACATGAGTTGTCGAACACCGAGGCGTATCTCGCGGTGCTGGACGGCTATCCGGCCAAGTTCCCGCCCGGCGAGCGGTTCTCGTACTGCAACTCCGGGTACGTGGTGCTCGCACTGATCGCCGAGCGCGTGGCGGGGCGGCCGTTTCACGAACTGGTGCGTGATCGGGTCTGCACGCCCGCGGACATGCGGGGCACCGAGTTCCTGCGCTCCGACGAACTCCCGCGGGGCACGGCAACCGGGTATCTCTCCAATGACGGGGTGAGCCGGACGAACGTGTTCCATCTGCCGGTGCTGGGCAGCGGCGACGGCGGGATCTACTCCACCGCCGACGACATCAGCGCACTGTGGCGTGCCCTGTTCGCCGGGAAGATCGTGTCGCGCGACTGGGTCGCCAAGATGACGCGCCCGTGCAGCGACGTGCCCTCGGAAGGCAAACGGTACGGCCTGGGCTTCTGGCTGCACGCCACCAACGACACGGTGATGCTGACGGGATACGACGCCGGAGTCTCGTTCCGCAGCGTGCACGATCCCCGCGCCGACCTGACCCACACGGTGCTCTCCAACACCTCGGACGGCGCGTGGCAGCTCACCCGATACCTGGAACAGAATCTCGGCCCCCACCCTGAGTAGCGTCTCCAACGCACCAAGCTCCCGGCGAAAACCGCGGCTCGCTCAGCTGCGCCTGCCGACGCTTTCTCGACGCGGCTCCCAACACCGCTGCCCAGACGGGGCGTTGAGAGGCTGCGTGGTGTCAGTGGTGGCTGCGACCATGACCTGTTGTGCGGGGAACACGACGAGGGGGGCAGCGCAATGCCATGGATCGACCGGTACAAGCGCTGGGGAGTCGGCCGGTGAACCGGCGGCGGTCGCGACGGAGCCGTCGCAAGCGGCAGGACGAGGATCTCCTCGTCGCGTTAGGCGCCATCGCCGTGGCGGTGTGTGTCGTGGTGGCGGTGGTCCATTGGCTGATCGTCCACTGGTGGGTCCTGGTCCTCGGCACCGCGCTCACCACGGTCGCCGGTGTGGGCTGGTGGCAGCACCGCACACAGCAGGCGGCTTGGAGAAAGGTGAAAGACCGCGCGGTGCGGTACGGACTGGGACAGCTGGACGCGCTGACGCACCGGCAGTTCGAGTATGCGGTCCGTGACTTGATGCACCGCGACGGTTGCGCGAACGCCGTGCAAGTCGGGGGCAGGGGCGATCTCGGCGCGGACGTGAAGGCCGTCGACCCGTTCGGGCGGCGCTGGGTGATCCAGTGCAAACATCGAAGGAACGGTGAGCAGGGTGCGCCGGTGGGTACTCCGGAGTTGCAGGTGCTCAACGGCACCGGCCGGCCGGTGCGCAGGGCGGACGTCGTGGTCCTGGTGACGAACGGCAGGATCACTCAGCCCGGCCGTGACTTCGCCGCACAGCAGCGACTGCACCTGGTCGACCGGGATCTGCTGGGGGAGTGGGCGACGGGAGCGCACCCCTTGTGGGAGTTGCTGCGGGCCCTGCCGCCCCCGGGTAAACCGTCGGCGCTTCCCTGATATCGCGTGCGCTCGTCGTTATCCGGGATGGCGGCCCGCGGCGATGGACTGCGGGTTGCGGAAGAGGCCGGTGGGGTCGTAGCGGCGCTTGATCTCGCTCAGGCGGTCGTAGTTCGCGCCGTAGTAGGCGTGCTGCCAGTTCCTGAGGTCCGGGTCGGGGAAGTTGACGTAGGCGGTGTCGGTGTCCAGGCGGTGGCGGAGTGTCCGGTGCACGGTGCGGGTCTGTGCGAGCAGGTCGTTGACCGTGCGCTGCCCGGTGCCGGGTTGCCAGTGGGTGCCGATGTCGATGACGTACGTGGCGTCGCGGTGGGGGTAGGCGGTCTCGTCGGGCCGGAGCCGGTCGCTGGTGCCGCCCATGGCGAAGAGCGTGACGTAGCCGGTCGCCTTCGCGGGCCCGGGGCGCCAGGCGCGGGTCCATTCGGCGATGTGCGTCACGGTGTCGGGGCTCAACCAGGTGTCGGGTACGAGGGACTTGGAGGCGTAGGAGTCCTTCGCGCCGGGCTTCTCCATGAGGTAGTCCTGGGCGGCCCAGAAGCCGCGTTCCTCGACGAGGGAACGGGTGGGCTCGAGCGCGATCAGGGGTGCCAGGAGCCGACGCAGCGTGTCCTCGGAGCCGATGCGCTGACCGAGCACCCACAGGCTGGTGGTGCCGTCGCCCGCGTGCTTGAAGCCGACGCGGACATCGAAGTCGCCCGTGTGGTCGCGGACGAGGATGTCCTGGACCTCCTGGACGACGTCCACGGCTGATGCCAGGTTGAAGGTGAGGTCGAAGACGGTGGCCCGCAGCGACCCCACGGGCACGGCGTCGAAGGTGAAGGCGGTGTTGATGCCGAAGTTGCCGCCCGCCCCGCCGCGGCACGCCCAGAACAGGTCCGGGTTCTCGTCCTCGGCCGCGCGGACCAGTGTGCCGTCGGCGAGCACGAGGCGCGTCTCGGCCATCCGGTCGCAGGTCAGTCCCCACTTGCGGTCGTTGAAGCCGAGGCCGCCGCCGAGCGTCAACCCGGCGACACCGACCCCCGGGCAGCGCCCGCCGGGGAAGTACAGCCCGGCGTCGCGGGCCGCGTAGACATCGGAGTTGGTGGCACCACCGCCCAGATGCAGTCGGCGTCCCCGCGCCGCCACCTCCTTCATCGCCCGCAGGCTGATGACGAGACCCGTGCTCGTGGAATGGCCGGCGTAGTTGTGTCCGCCGGAGCGGGGTACGAAGGGCACGCCGTGCTTCGCGGACCACCGCAGCGCCGCCCGTACGTCGCTCTCGGTTGCGCATGCGACGACGCCGGCCGGCAAGGTCATGGCGTACCGCTGATTGTCGGCCGTCGCCTGGGAGACGTAGCCCTGGTCACCGGGCCGGTAGAGGCGCGCGGCCGGGCTCAGGCTGCGGCGCAACTCCCGCCACGCGGCCCGATCAGGACTCTGCGCGGCGCGGAACGCCGGGGCTGCCTCGGCTCGGTGGCCCGCGTACGCCGGCGGGAGTGCGGCCCCGGGGGCGAGGGCACCGGAGCGAAGAACGGCTCGACGGGTGAGCGGCATGGCGGGCCTCGTTCCAAGGGGTTGGTGCGGGCCGGCCCCGCAGCGCGTCGTGCCAGCGTGGGCTGCCGCGACCTCGCTGACCTGCCCTGACACTCCGAACGCGTGCACGGTTCACGCAAACGCCCGACCGGGCCGACGTTTCTGCCGTCCCGTCTCAAGCGCTCCGGTGTGCGTACAGCGGAAAAACTCAGTTGATCTGAAACCTGGCCCATGAAGACTGGCTGTCGGGCCAGTTGATCCGGTCCGCTTCCGGCGTATTGAACCGGACCAGGGAAAGGGCCCGCGGGAATGACCATGCACGATGACCAAGTGGACGTGACCACCGACATCGTGGCGACCTTGATCCGAGAACAGTTCCCCGAGTGGAGCGGCAAGCCGATCCGACTCCTGTCCTCGACCGGGACGGTCAACGCCATCTTCCGCATCGGTGACGACCTCTGCGCGCGTTTCCCCCTGCGTCTGACCGATGCCGCCGAGGCGCTGGCGGTTCTGGAACAGGAAGCCCAGGCGAGCGCGGAGCTGGCACAGGTGTCCCGGTTCCCCGCACCGGAACCCGTCGCCTTGGGCAAGCCTGGAGCGGGTTACCCCATGCCGTGGTCGGTCCAGACATGGCTACCGGGAACGGTCGCCTCTGATGCCGACCCGAGTGGTTCGGACGCATTCGCCGAGGACCTCGCGCTCTTCATCGTGGCCCTGCGGGGCGCCGAGACGCGGGGGCGGCGTTTCAGCGGCGAAGGCCGTGGCGGCGTTCTCGCCCATCACGACGAGTGGATGGCGGAGTGCTTCACGGAGAGCGAGGGGCTGCTCGACGTGCCCCGGCTGCGCCGGATGTGGAGCCGCTTTCGGGAGCTGCCCCGCGCGAGCGCCGACGTGATGAGCCACGGCGACCTGATTCCCGGCAACGTACTGGTCGCCGGAGACCGGCTCACCGGCGTACTCGACACCGGCGGCTTCGGCCCCGCCGACCCGGCGCTGGATCTGATCAGCGCCTGGCACCTGTTGCAGCCGGGCCCGCGGGACGTACTCCGGCGGACACTGGCCTGTGACGATCTGGAATGGGAGCGCGGCAAGGCGTGGGCGTTCCAACAGGCGATGGGCCTTGTCTGGTACTACGCCGTGACCAATCCGGCGATGAGCGGATTGGGGCGCCGGACACTCGACCGCCTTCTGGAGTCATGACGGTGATCGCTGGCCGATCCCGCCTCGGCGAGCGGAGCTGTCGAGCCCGGCCTGACCTCGCCCGCGCCTTCCGCTCTGCGGGTCCCGCCACGGAGAGCTCTTTCGGCGTCGGCGTTCGGTCGGCAGGCTCAGGGGTAGAGGCCGGCACGGAAGGTGAATGAGACGAGTTGCGCTCGGTCCCGTGCGCCGACCTTCGTCATGGCCCGCACCGCATGCGTCTTCACGGTGAACGGCGACACGGACATCTGGGCCGCGATCTCGTCGTTGCCGAGACCGCTCGCGACGAGAACGACCACGGCCCGCTCCCTGGGCGTCAACGCGTCGAAGCGCCGTAGCAGTTCCTGGTCGATCACCGGGGGCGGGTTGTCGGTCATGTGGCCGATGAGCGCGGCCGTCGCGGCGGCGGACAGCGCACCGCCACCGCCGACGACCTCGGTGATACCGGCGACGAGTTCGGCGGGGCTCACGGTCTTGCTCAGGAAGCCGTTGGCGCCCGCCCGCAGCGCGGCGAGAACGATGTCGTCCTGGTCGAAGGTGGTCAGCACGATCACCCGCAGCTCTTCGGGCGGGTGGTCTTTGCGGATGCGGCGGGTGGCTTCGACGCCGTCGATGCCGGGCATCCGGATGTCCATCAGGACCAGGTCGACGGGATGGTCCCGGAGGTAGGGGGCGACCTGGAGTCCGTCGGAGAGGTCACCCACGACCACGAGACTCGGGTCGAGTCGGAGCATCGTCCGGATCCCGGCCCTGATCTCGTCCTGGTCGTCGACGATCAGAATCCGCGTCGTCATACGACGGCTCCCAGGGGGCTGAACTCCGCATGGACCCGGAATCGCCCGTTGTCGCTGTCGATCGTCAGCCGCCCGCTGGAGGACTCCACGCGTTCGCGCATTCCCACCAGTCCGAGTCCGCTGCCCGAGCCGGTGCCGTGCGTGCCGTGAGGTGAGCGACCGACGCGGTTCTCGACGGTGACGCAGATCCTGCCGTCGCGTTCGCGTACTTCGACCGTCGTCGGCCCCTCTCCGTGCCGGTGGGCATTCGTGAGTGCTTCCTGCACGACGCGGTAGACCGTCACGCCGACGCTGGGCTCCACGAAACCGGTGGGGATGTCGAGGGAGGGCCGGACGTCGAGGCCGATGCTCTGGAAAGAGGCGACAAGGCCTTCCAGGCCGCTGAGGGCGGGGGTCGGCCGGAGCGCCTCGTCGTCGCGGATGCCGTCTGCGAGGCGGAGGAGTTCGAGGATCCGTTGCGTTTCCACGACGACGGTGCGGGCGCTGGACCTGGCCGAGACGAGGGCCTGCCGGGCGGGCTCGGCGCCTTCGGGCAGCCCGATCTCCGCGGCACCGAGATGCATGCTCAGCATCGCGACCTGGTGGCCGATGACGTCGTGAAGGTCCCGGGCGATGCGGAGCCGTTCCTCGGTCACCCGTCGGATGGCTTCGATCTCGCGGGTGGCGATGGCGCTTTCGGCCCGCTCCTCCAGGGTCCGCCAGTGCTCTCGATGGATGCGCAGCGCGGCCCCTGTCGCCCCTCCTGCCACGGCCGAGAAGATGGCGGCGGCTCCTACGACCGCGCCGCCACGGAATCCTCCCACCGTCATGAAGGCCCCCAGGAAGAACGCCGCCACGATGCCGGTCGCGGTCAGCGGCTGCTTTCCCCTGAGGGTGACCGAGAACAGCACGAGCACCGCCATCATCCACACCGACAGCGGGTCGTGGCCCACCGCCGTGACGGCGAAGGACGCGGCGCTCGCCACGACCAGTCCCGCCCACGGCCTCCACCAGGAGAGGGCGACACCGCCGCCGGCGAGGAGGACGGAGAGGGCCGTGGGCCAGTCCGCTCCTCGCAGGAGCACTGCCACGACCTGGCCGGTGAACACCAGAGCGGCCACCGAGTACGCGGCGAGGTGCAGCGCCTCGGGGCGGCGGACCCACAGAGGTGCCACGGGACCGTCGTGATGGTTCTGCGCCTTGCCCATGGACTGATTCTCGTGCACGGCTGCTGCGGCCGTGTACTTCGCTCGAAGTACGCGGCCCTTCCAGAAGCCGCTCAGACTCCTCATCGAGGCGACCGTCTCACACGATCACCATCACAAAACGGGACAGCCCATGACTCAGACCATCGCGACATCGAGCAACAACACGACCACGACAACGGCCTCCGGGCTCCGCTCGCTCCACCTGATCCGAGTCGCCTTCTCCCTGATCTGGGTGGCACTCCTCGCCACGACCTCCGCCTCGCTCGTGGCGGCGGACAGGCCCACGGCGATCGCGGCCGTGCTGCTCGTCATCTACCCCCTGTGGGACGTCGTCGCCACGCTCCTGGAGCGCCGCATGGCCGGCGCCGGTCCCAGGGATCGCGTCGGTACGGCCAACATGGCTCTCGGCCTCGCCACCACCGCCGGGATGATCATCGCCGTCTTCTCCACCATCGGGACGGCCCTGCTCTTGTTCGGCGTCTGGGCCCTCCTCTCCGGAGCGATCCAGCTCGTCGTGGCGATCCGGCGCCGACGCACGGTCGGTGCCCAGTGGCCCATGATGATCAGCGGCGGACTGTCCGTCCTCGCCGGTGTCTCCTTCGCCGCCATGTCCGCCTCCGCGACGAGCGGCCTGTCCTCCATCGCCGGATACTCGGCCTTCGGCGCCTTCTGGTTCCTTGTCTCCGCGATCGCCCTGAGCATCCGCAGCCGACGCGAAGGGCGTTGACGACGCCGTCCGAGTCACCGCCCCTCCGGGAGGCACGGGCCCTTTCGACCCGTGGACACCGCACCGGGCCGACGCCGGTCAGGAGTTCCTGTTCGCTGGGCTTGCTGAGACGTGAACGGGAACGGGCGTCGGCTTCGCAGCGGTGTGAGTCCTTCGTGCCGGGAGCGCCGTCGGGAGCCCGGCGGCGGTCAGGCAAGCACGCGGTCAGGCAAGCACGCGGTCAGGCAAGCACGCGGTCAGGCGAGCACGCGGTCGGCGGTGAGCTTGCGGGAGGTTTCGGCGAGGAGCGTGCGCAGCTGTGCCGCGGGCAGCGGGGCACCCGGGTCGTCGGAGGGCGGCATCTCCATCGGGGCACCGGAGCGGATGGCCTCGGCGAGCTTGGCCCAGCCGGCGCGCGTGGCGTCGGGGTCGGTGAAGTACGGCGCCGTGTAGGGGTCGGTCTCCGGTTCGAAGCGCCAGCTTTCGGCCAGGGGGCCGGCGTCGACGGTGTCGAAGCCCAGGCGGCTGATCAGGTCGGCGGCACTGGCCTTGGCCTGCGGATCGTCACCGGCGATGGGCAGGGCGGTGCGGTCGGCGGCGTCGACGGGGCGGGCGAGTGCGGGGATGTGGAAGTCGCTGATGTTGTTGAAGGCCTTGACGAGCTTCGCGTCGGCCAGGTGTTCCTGGACGAGCTCGCTGGTGGTGGTCTCGCCCGAGTCGAGGACCTCGAAGTTCCCGTCGCGCATCGGGTAGTAGTTGCTCGTGTCGAGCATGACCTTGCCCGCCAGCGCGGCGGCGGGAAGCTTGCGGTAGGCGGCCAGCGGGACGCTGACGATCACCCAGTCGCCCGCCCGGGCCGCCTCCTCGGGCGTCGCGGCGCGGGCCCGCTCGCCGAGCTCGGCCACCGTCTCGGCGAGGGTCTCGGGGCCGCGGGAGTTGGACAGGACGACGTCGATACCCGCCGAGACCGCGAGCCGGGAGAGGGCCGTGCCGATGTTGCCGCTGCCGATGAAGCCGAGTGTTGCCATGGAAGGGATCTCCTCGTTCCGCGGACCGTGCGGTCCGCTGTGGATATGCGGGGGAACCGGTTCGGGCGGAAACAGGCAGGCGAAGGCCAGGGCCTCCCCACCACAGAACCGGAGCGAGTGCTCCTCTTGAACGTAGCACAACCGGAGCGAGTGCTCCGCAATGGTGGGGATCGCTGTACCCTGAGGGGCGTGACCCTCGCCGACCAGTCCACTCCCGCACCCGAGCAGCCCGCCCGGCGTGGCCGCCGCGCCGACGCCGAACGCAACCGTGCCGCGATCATGGAGGCGGCGGGCGCCGTCTTCGCCGAGTACGGCGGCACTGTCGACGTCCGGGAGATCGCCCGCCGCAGCGGCGTGGGCATGGGCACGCTCTACCGCCACTTCCCGACCAAGGACGAGCTGCTTCTGACCGTCCTGGAAGAGCAGTTCGGCTCCTGGCTCACCGAGGCCCATCAGCAGGCCACCGCCACCGAAGACCCGTGGCAGGCGCTGACCGGGTTCTTCGAGCAGATGCTCACCACCCAGGCCCGCAACCGCGCCGTCGTCGAGAGCTACACCACCAACGGCGGCCCCACCGCCTCCTGCGCCCAGCGCTGCTACACCTTCATCGACGAACTGCGCACCCGCTGCATGGACGCCGGCCTCCTGCGCCCCGGCGTGACCACGGAAGACCTGGTCCTGCTCAGCGGCTCCCTGAGCCAGGCCGTCCTGACGACCGGCGACAGCCATCCGGGCCAGTGGCGCCGCCTCCTGCGCATCTCCCTCGACGGCCTCACCAGCCGCAACACCGAACCCCTGCCCGCATCCGAGGCCTAAGCCGACGCACCCGACAGCGACGAACCGAGACGGCGCTGATCGGGGCGCTGACGGCGTGCGCCCCCGGTCGTCGAGCAGGGCCGGTGCGACACGGACGACCCGCTGTGCCGCTTCCGGCGGGGCGATCCCGGCGACGCCGCATTCCGTCCGCGTCAGCCCACGCACTTTGTCCTCTGTGTGGAAAAAGAAGTGCCCAGCTCCTGCACAAGTACTTCCCAGTCCGGAAAATCGTTGTTACGTTCCTCTCCGACAAGCCAGGCGCCGGCGCCCCGGCCGCGGACTCAGGGAGAGGAGGGAACATGCGACGGATGACTGCTCGACCTGAGAACGCGCATCAGGCACGGCTGTTGCGCCTGCTGCGGGACAACGGGTCCAACTCCCGTGCCCAGCTGGGCGATCTGGTGGACCTGTCCCGTTCCAAGCTCGCTGTCGAGGTCGACCGGCTGCTGGAGACGGGCCTGGTCGTCGCGGACGGGCTGGCCCCCTCACGGGGCGGTCGGCGGTCGCACAACATCCGACTCGCGCCGACGCTGCGTTTCCTCGGGGTGGACATCGGCGCCACGTCGATCGATGTCGCCGTGACGAACGCGGAGTTGGAGGTCCTCGGGCATCTCAACCAGCCGATGGACGTCCGTGAGGGCCCGGTCGCGGTCTTCGAGCAAGTCCTGTCCATGGCCGCCAAGTTGAAGGCGACGGGGCTGGCGGAGGGTTTCGACGGCGCCGGTATCGGTGTCCCGGGGCCGGTCCGTTTCCCCGAGGGGGTTCCGGTGGCGCCGCCGATCATGCCGGGCTGGGACGGTTTCCCGGTGCGGGAGGCGCTCAGCCAGGAACTGGGCTGTCCGGTGATGGTCGACAACGACGTGAACCTGATGGCGATGGGGGAGCAGCACGCGGGCGTGGCGCGCTCCGTGGGTGACTTCCTGTGCGTGAAGATCGGCACCGGTATCGGGTGTGGCATCGTCGTCGGCGGTGAGGTGCACCGCGGGGCGACGGGCAGCGCGGGCGACATCGGGCACATCCAGGCCGTGCCCGACGGCCGCCCCTGCGCCTGCGGCAACCGGGGGTGCCTGGAAGCCCACTTCAGCGGCGCCGCACTGGCCGCTGACGCGGAACAGGCCGCGCGCGAGGGCCGGTCGGCGGAACTCGCGGCCCGGCTGGAGACGGCCGGGCGACTGTCCGCAGAAGACGTGTCGGCGGCCGCTGCGGCGGGGGACACCGTAGCTCTGGAAATGATCAGGGAGGGCGGAAAACGCCTGGGCCAGGTCATCGCCGGGCTCGTCAGCTTCTTCAATCCGGGACTGGTGGTGATCGGCGGAGGTGTGACCGGACTCGGACACACGCTGCTGGCCAGCGTCCGGACACAGGTGTACCGGCAGTCGTTGCCGCTGGCCACGGGCAACCTGCCGATCGTTCTGGGCGAGTTGGGGCCGGCGGCCGGAGCCATCGGCGCCGCCCGGCTCATCAGCGACCACGTCTTCTCGCCCGCCTGACCGCTGCTCGACGCCGTCGGCGACCCCGACGGCGTAGAACAGCACGGCACACCGCCGTAACTCCACGGCGCTTCTTCGAGCACGTGTCATCGCCACCCGACGGCCACGCCTTCGGCGACCGACCCCACCAGACCCGGCCACCGGGCCATCAGCCCTGCTCTGCCTGTTCCGCCTGCTCTGCTCTGCTCTGCCCTGCCCTGATGTGCCCGGCCCTGCTCCCTCCTGCCACGCTCCGTCCTGCCCGCTCACGGCCCGCATCCGCCGAGGGGATTCCTCATGGCACCACAACCACCCCTGCTCACCATGTCCGGCATCACCAAGTCGTTCCCGGGCGTCCGCGCCCTGGACGGTGTGGATCTGGAGGTCCAGGCCGGTGAAGTCCACTGCCTCCTCGGCCAGAACGGCGCCGGCAAGTCCACCTTGATCAAAGTGCTCGCCGGAGCCCATCAGCCGGACGAGGGCGAGATCACCTGGCAGGGCGAGCCGGTGACCCTGGGCTCGCCGATCGCCGCGATGCGGCTCGGCATCGCCACCATCTACCAGGAACTCGATCTGATCGAGGGCCTGTCCGTCGCGGAGAACGTCTTCCTCGGCCACGAACCCACCTCCGCCGGATTCGTCGTACGCGGCTCCGCCGCCCGCGCCGCGACCGCGCGGCTCCTGGAACGGCTGGGGCACCCGGAGATCGAACCCGCGCGGCTCGTCGGCGAGTTGTCCGCGGCGCAGCAGCAGATCGTCTCCATGGCCCGCGCACTGTCCCACGAGGTCCGGCTCATCGTGATGGACGAGCCATCGGCGGCACTCGACCCCGAGGAAGTGGACAACCTCTTCAGGATCGTCGCCGATCTGACCGCCGACGGCGTCGCCGTCATCTACATCTCCCACCGCCTGGAGGAGATCCGCCGCATCGGCGACCGGGTCACGGTCCTGAAGGAGGGCCGGTCGGTCGCGGGCGGTCTGCCCGCAGAGTCGACGCCGACCCAGGAGGTCGTCGCCCTCATGACCGGGCGGAACGTGGAGTACGTCTTCCCCGAGCGCCCCACCGCCGGGTTCGCCGCGGAAAGGGCACCGGTGCTGGCGGTCCAAGGGCTGACCCGGCGAGGGGAGTTCGCGCCCGTCGATCTGGAGCTGCGGCCCGGTGAGATCGTGGGTCTGGCCGGGCTCGTCGGGTCCGGGCGAAGCGAGATCCTGGAGACGATCTACGGGGCGCGCAAGCCCGACGGCGGCCGTGTCCTCGTCGACGGCACGCCGCTGCGCCCCGGCAGTGTCCGTGCCGCCGTCCGCGCCGGCATCGGCCTGGCGCCCGAGGAACGCAAGGCGCAGGCGCTGCTCATGCTGGAGTCCGTCAGCAGCAACGTCTCCGTCTCCACCCTGTCCCGGTTCGCGCGTGCGGGCTGGATCGACCGGCGTACCGAGCGGACGGCGACCCACCAGGCGGTCCGGGAACTGTCGCTTCGGCCGGACAACCCCGACACCGCGATCAGGACGCTGTCCGGCGGCAACCAGCAGAAGGCGGTCCTCGCCCGCTGGCTGTTGCGGGGCTGCAAGGTGCTGCTGCTGGACGAGCCGACCAGGGGCGTCGACATCGGAGCCCGGGCGGAGCTCTACGCGGTGATCCGCCGGCTGGCCGACGAGGGCCTGGCCGTACTGCTCGTGTCCAGCGAGGTGCCCGAGGTCCTGGGCCTTGCCGACCGGGTGCTGGTGCTGCGGGAAGGCAGCGTCGTGCATACGGCGGACGCCCGGGAGCTCGACGAGCACCGTGTACTCGATCTTGTGATGGAAGGGAGCCCGACGCCATGACGCAGCCGGTCACCGCGGCGCAGCAGGAAGCGCCGACGTCCGCCGCCAAGTCCGCGGGGGAGCAGGGGAGTTCGCGCCGACCGTGGCTGCGGTGGGATGTACGCACACTGTCCCTCCTCGGCGTTCTCGCGGTCCTCGTCGCCGTCGGCGGGATCACCGCGCCGGACGAGTTCCTGGCGACCAGCAATCTCCAACTCGTGCTCACCCAGGCGTCCGTGATCGGCGTCGTCACCGTCGGCATGACGTTCGTCATCACCAGCGGCGGCATCGACCTGTCGGTCGGCGCGATGGTCGCGCTCGCCTCGGTGTGGGCGACGACCCTGGCCACCCAGGACTTCGGCTTCGCGGGCATCCTCTTCACCGCCGTGATTGTCGGCGTGGGCTGCGGTCTCGTGAACGGCCTGCTGATCGCCTACGGCAGGATGGTCCCGTTCATCGCGACGCTCGCCATGCTCGCCTCCGCCCGGGGGCTGGCGTTGCAGATCACGGACGGCAGCACCCAGGTCGTGACCGTCCAGTCGGTGCTCGATCTCGGCGGCCGCGATGCCTACGTCCTCGGCATCCCGCCCCTGGTGCTGATCTTCGCCGCGGTCACCGTCATCGGCTGGCTGCTGCTCAACCGCACCACCTTCGGCCGCCGCACCGTCGCGGTCGGCGGCAACGCGGAAGCGGCCCGCCTGGCCGGCATCGACGTCCGCCGCCAGCGCCTGTATCTGTACCTGCTGTCCGGACTGTGCTGCGGCATCGCCGCGTTCATGCTGATCGTGCTCGCCGGCTCGGGCCAGAACACCAACGGCAACCTCTACGAGCTGGACGCGATCGCCGCGGCGATCATCGGCGGCACGCTGCTCAGCGGCGGGCGCGGCACCATCGTCGGCTCCGTCCTCGGGGTGCTGGTCTTCACCACGATCACCAACATCTTCGCCCTGAACAACCTGGAGACCGCTGTCCAGCAGATCGCGAAGGGCGCCATCATCGTCGCCGCCGTGCTGGTCCAGCGCCGCTCGCTGCACGGCGGCGACGCCTGACGCCGTGCAGCGCACCGCCGGACGGCGGCCCCTGACACCGCCGTCCGGCACCCGCCCCCGCTTCCTCCATCTGACGCACACTGCCCAGTCGAAGGGTCGATCCGCCATGCCCAGAACCCCCAACACCAGCCGCAGAGCTCTGCTGTTCGGCACCGCCGCCGTATCCGCCGGCGCCCTGCTGACGGCCTGCACCAGCAACGAACCCAAGGACCAGGGCCAGACCGCGGACAACGCCGCCCCGGTCGCCGACGACAAGCCCGGCAAGCAGGTCACCATCGGCTTCGCCGGACCGCAGGCCGACCACGGCTGGCTCAACGCCATCAACGACAACGCCAAGAACCGGGCGAAGAAGTACTCGGACGTCACACTGGAGATCACCGAGGGCTCCAACGACACGGCCGCGCAGATCGGCCAGATCCAGACGCTGATCAACAAGAAGGTCGACGTCCTGGTGATCCTGCCCGCCGACGGCAAGGCGCTCACCCAGGTCGGCCTCCAGGCCATGCGGGCGGGCATCCCCGTCGTCAACCTGGACCGGGTCTTCGCCTCCCCGCAGGCCTACCGCTGCTGGATCGGCGGCGACAACTACGGCATGGGCCTCAACGCCGGGCACTACATCGGCGAACAGCTCAAGGACAAGAAGAACGCCAAGGTCGTCGAACTCGCCGGACTCGACAACCTGGAACTGACCCAGCAGCGCACCAAGGGCTTCGACGACGCCCTGAAGAACTACCCGAACATCAAGAAGGTGGCCCGCCAGGCGGCCGACTTCACGGTCGAGTCCGGACAGGCCAAGATGGCCCAACTCCTTCAGGCCCAGTCGCAGTTCGACGCGCTGTGGAACCACGACGACGACCAGGGCGTCGGCGCGCTGCGCGCCATCGACCAGGCCGGGCGCGACGACTTCCTGATGGTCGGCGGCGCGGGCGCCAAGTCCGCGATGGATGCCATCAAGGCCGGCGACAGCGTGCTCAAGGCGACCGTCCTGTACCCGCCGACGATGGCCGCCTCCGCCATCGACCTCGCCCGGGCGCTAGGCCAGGGCAAGGGTGTCGGCGGTCTCGCCGAGTTCGAGATCCCGTCCTCGCTGACGCTCTACTCGGCCGTGGTCACCAAGGACAACGTCGACCAGTACCTGCCCACCGGCTTCATCTGACCGGGCCGGGCCACGGGCCCCGCGAGACAGCGAAGAGTCAGTGACTCTCCAAGACACTCCGACTCTCCAAGACGCTCCGACGAGGAGGATTCCGTATGGACCAGAGGGACAGCCGCACCGCACCGCCGACCCTCGGCGTGGGCATGGTCGGTTACGCGTTCATGGGCGCCGCGCACTCCCAAGGGTGGCGCACCGTCGGGCACGTGTTCGACCTGCCGCTGCGGCCGGTCCTGGCCGCGATCGCCGGCCGCGACGCGCACGCCGTACGGGCGGCGGCCGACCGGCACGGCTGGGCCGCGGCGGAGACCGACTGGCGCGCCCTCATCGCCCGCGACGACGTGCAGCTCGTCGACATCTGCACCCCGGGCGACAGCCATGCGGAGATCGCGATCGCGGCGCTGGCCGCGGGCAAGCACGTGCTGTGCGAGAAGCCGCTGGCCAACTCGGTCGCCGAGGCGGAGGCCATGGTCGCGGCCGCCGAAGCGGCGCGCTCGCGCGGGCAGTTGACCATGGTGGGCTTCAACTACCGCCGGGTGCCCGCCCTGACCTTCGCCCGTCGGCTCATCGGCGAGGGCAGGCTCGGCGCGCTGCGCCATGTGCGGGTCAGCTACCTCCAGGACTGGCTGGTCGACCGGGACTTCCCGCTGACCTGGCGGCTTCAGCGCGAGCACGCGGGGTCGGGGGCGCTCGGCGACCTCGGCGCGCACATCGTGGACCTCGCCCAGTTCCTGACGGGGGAGGTGCTGGTCGGTGTCTCCGCCCAGATGGAGACGTTCGTCAAGGAGCGCCCCCGGCTCGACGGTGCCTCCTCGGGCCTGACGGCCTCCGGAGGCGACCGGCGCGGACCGGTGACCGTCGACGACGCGGCGGTCTTCACCGGCCGGTTCTCCTCGGGGGCGCTCGCCGTGTTCGAGGCGACCCGGATGGCATCGGGGCGCAAGAACGGTCTGCGGCTGGAGGTGAACGGCGAGTTCGGCTCGCTCGCCTTCGACCTCGAACGCCTCAACGAACTCTCCTTCCACGACCACCGGGAGCCCGCCGCGACGGCCGGGTTCCGCAGGATCGACGTCACGGAGCCCGAGCACCCCTACCTGGAGGGCTGGTGGCCGCCGGGCCACGGCCTCGGCTACGAGCACACCTTCGCCCACCAGGCGCGCGACCTCATCGAGGCCATCGCGTCCGGCATCGACCCGATGCCGTCGTTCGCCGACGGGCTGCAAGTGCAGCGGGTGCTCGCCGCGGTGGAGGAGAGCGCCGAGAAGAACTCCGTCTATACGCCCGTCGACGTCTGAGGAGGGTCTCCGAGATGCCACGGCAAGGCCCTGATGGACCCGTCCTGTTCGACCCGCCCTCGGCATCCTTCGGTACCGCTTTCGCAGGCGGCGACAACTAGCAGGCTGCGAGCGGGGGTTGCCTTCGCCCCGCTTCCTTTGTCCTGATCCTGGAAGAAGTTCGTCTTCTTCGTGCACAAGGGGTTCCCGCCACAGACGAACGGGGCTACGGTCCCTTTCGTGCACAGGAACCACACAGTGGTTCGAGACTGACGGCGCAACAAGGGCGTACCGCACTGCGCCCCAAGAGACCGACTTAACCAGGACGTCCCCGCGTACCGCAGGGCCAACAGCCCCAGGTATCCCGCATTTCTCATCGGCGGCCCCCCAACGCCGCCCACTCGCACACGCCGTAGCCGCCCCCCTCGGGAGCAGCCCTCCCGGGCCACGGCCGAAGACGACGCCCCAAGGCCGGCGGTGGGCGGGAGGCACCCGAGCCCCGCCCACCGTCCTCCAACCGCATCGGCACCCCTACATGGCAGGGAGGCAGCCCGTGAACAACGACGGGAACGCAGCGCAGCCCCGGATCGGCGAGCGGACCGCACGCACCGGTGTCTGGTTCGTCGGAGCCCGCGGATCGGTGGCCACCACCGCCGTCGCCGGATGCGCGGCCGTCGCCGCCGGACTGCATCCGCCGACCGGCATGGTCACCGAAACCCCGCCGTTCGACGGCACCGGCCTGCCGCCCCTGTCCTCGCTCGTCTTCGGCGGCCACGACACCGCCCACGCCCCGCTGCCCAAGCGGGCCGAACACCTCACCGACGCGGGCGTCCTGCCGCACGGGCTCGCCCCCGCCGTCCGCGCCGAACTCCAGGCCGCGGACGAGGAGATACGCCTCGGCGGCCCCCTCCCCGACGACGCGCGCGACGACGAGGAACTCATCGCCGACTTCGCCGCCGACCTCATCTCGTTCCGCACCCGCAACGCACTGGCACGGGTGGTCGTCGTCAACGTCTCCTCCACGGAGGCACTGCCCGCGCCCGACGCCGTACGACTGCCGCCCAGTTCCCTCTACGCGGCCGCCGCCGTGCGAGCCGGCTGCCCCTACGTCAACTTCACACCGTCCACCGGACTGCGCACCCCGGCCCTCACCGACGCCGCCGCGGCCCGCGGACTTCCGCACGCGGGCCGGGACGGCAAGACCGGCCAGACACTGCTGCGCGCCGTGCTCGCCCCGATGTTCGTCCAACGCGCCCTGGAGGTACGGGCCTGGTCGGGCACCAATCTGCTGGGCGGGGGCGACGGGGCGGCGCTCGCCGACCCCGGCGCGGCCGCGGCGAAGAACGCCGGCAAGGAACGCGTCCTGGCCGACACCCTCGGGCACACACCGCAGGGCCAGGTGCACATCGACGACGTACCGGTGCTCGGCGACTGGAAGACCGCCTGGGACCACATCGCCTTCGAGGGCTTCCTCGGCTCGCGCATGATCCTCCAGACCACCTGGCAGGGCTGCGACTCGGCCCTGGCCGCACCGCTGGTCCTGGACCTGGCCCGGCTGGTCGCCCGCGCCCACGAGGCGGGCCTGTCCGGCCCGCTCCCGCAACTGGGCTTCTACTTCAAGGACCCCGACGCGGGACCGTCGGGCCTCGCGGAGCAGTTCACCGCGCTGCTGTCGTTCGCCGACCGCCTGCGGGACGCCCCCGCTCCCCGTCGTACCCCTTGATCCCTCACCTCTGACTTTCTTGGTCCCTCCCTTTTGAGCGGCGGCCACGGCCGTCTCCCCACGAGCGTCGACGAAGGTCCGCTCGTCCTGAACTCCACCCCCCGCGCGCAGTGTCCGGCCGCACCGCGGCCACCGAAGTGAAGTCCCTGCGCCTGCGGCTCACCGGCCTCCGCGAAGGCCGCGTCCGTCAGGCACCCGCAGCACGCTCGCGACAACGAAAGAGAGAACCACTGTGACCGCGTTCAACGACGAAGCCGTCACCGGCGACGCCCTGCGCCGCACGCTCGGCGTCAGCCGCCGCCGTTTCCTCAGCACCTGCACGGCCGTGTCCGCCGCGGCGATCGCCGCACCGGTCTTCGGCGCCGCACCCGCCCTGGCGCAGGACAGAGCCGAGGCGGCCGCCGGTGACCGGGGCCGTTCCGCGCTGGTCCCGCCGGACAAGCGCGGCATCATCCTCTACACCGTCCGCGACGCCGTCGGCCGCGACCCGCTCGCCTCCGACCTGCCCTCCGGTTTCCGCGAGGTGTTCCGGCAGTTGTCCCGCTTCGGCTACCGCCAGGTGGAGTTCGCCGGCTACGGCCAGCACGCCAACGCGCCCGGCGGCGCCGACCTGGGCACGGTCGCGGGCGCGAAGCTGATGCGCTCCTGGCTCGACGAGTACGGCCTGCGGGCGCAGGGCAGCCACGGCTACATCCCGCCGTCCTGGCCGCTGACCTCCTCCGACCTGGACACCTTCAAGCGTTTCCTGGAGATCGCCAACATCCTCGGCATGGAGCACATGGGCACCGGCGCCGACCCCACCAACACCCGCTACCGGGCCGACTGGGACGTGGCCGCGGAGAAGTGGAACACGCTGGGCGCCATCGCCCGCGGCGAGGGCATCAAGCTCTACACCCACAACCACGACGCGGCCTACGACTTCCTCCTCGATGGCGGCCCGCTCGACGCCCAGGGCAAGCCGACCCGCAGCTCCGGCATCCGGAAGCTGGAGTACTTCCTGAAGGTGACGGACCGCAAGAACGTGTACCTGGAGCTGGATGTCTTCTGGGCGCACGTGGCCCAGTACAAGTTCCACACGTACACCGCCCACGACGGCTCGCAGCAGGAGAACGTCTTCGACCCGGCCGCGCTCGTGGTGCGCAACACCAACCGCTACCCGCTCTTCCACGCCAAGGACGGCGTCGTCAACCTCCAGAGCGGCCTGGGCTACGACATGGTGCCGTTCGGCACGGGCGACATCGACTACCGCAGGTTCTTCACCCGGGTGGGTGCGAAGAACTACCACAACCCGATGGTCGAGCAGGACAACGCACCGAGCACGACCGTGCCCGGCCAGTCCCTGGACTTCGCCAAGATCGGCTACGACAACCTGGCGGCCCTGCGCGCCTGCAACTGACGTCCTGTCACCCGCTGGTCAGATCAAAGGAGTTCTGAGTGCGTAACAGACGGATCGTCACCCTCTTCGGGGCGGCCGCGTTGGCCGGAGCCATCGGGCTGCTGCCCCTCCCCGCAGCCCAGGCCCACCCGTCGGACCCCACCCCGCCGACTTCGTCGGACTTCCAGAAGGTCACCCTCAACGATCGCCCGGGCGAGCCCATGGCGCTGGCCGTCCTGCCCGACCGGCGCGTGCTGCACACGGCACGCACCGGCGAGGTCCGCATCCACGACCCCAAGAGCGGCGTCAACTTCCTTGCGGCGGACATGAAGAAGAGCCCCGCCGGGCTCTACCAGCACGACGAGGAAGGCGTGCAGGGCATCGCCATCGACCCCGCCTTCGCCAAGAACCACTGGGTCTACCTCTATTACTCGCCGCGCCTGGACACGCCCATGGACGACCCGGCCACGCCGGGCGTCAACGAGGGTGATGCCCCGCAGTTCGGCACGGCCGCGGACTTCGCCAAGTACAAGGGTTTCACCCGGCTTTCGCGGTTCAAGCTCGTCGGCAACAAGCTCGACTACAACACCGAGCAGAAGATCATCGACGTACCCGCCGACCGCGGCATCTGCTGCCACGTCGGCGGCAAGATCGACTTCGACCACAAGGGCAACCTGTTCCTGTCGACCGGCGACGACTCCAACCCGTTCTCCTCCGACGGCTACGCCCCGCTCGACGACCGCGCCGACCGCAACCCGGTCTACGACGCGCGGCGCACCGCGGGCAACACCAACGATCTGCGCGGCAAGGTCCTGCGCATCAAGGTCAAGCGGGGCGGCGGCTACGCGATACCCGACGGCAACCTCTTCGCCCCGGGCACCGCGAAGACCAGGCCCGAGATCTACGCCATGGGCCTGCGCAACCCCTTCCGCTTCGGCGTGGACGACAAGACCGGTGAGGTCTACGTCGCCGACTACTCACCCGACGCCCGTACCGCCAACCCGGGCCGCGGCCCCGCCGGCCAGGGCCGCTGGATGGTCATCGACCGCCCCGCCAACTACGGCTGGCCGTACTGCGTGACCACGGACCAGCCCTACCAGGACTACGACTTCGCCACCCAGACCTCCAGCGGCGCCTTCAACTGCGCCAAGCCGGTCAACGACTCGCGCCACAACACCGGCCTCAGCGAGCTGCCCCCGGTCGAGAACGCGGAGATCGTCTACGGCTACGGCGCCTCCACGCAGTTCCCCGAGCTCGGCACCGGCGGCATCGGCCCCATGGGCGGACCGGCGTACCGCTACGACAAGCACAACAAGTCCGCCAACCGCTGGCCCGAGTACTTCGACGGCAAGCCGCTCTTCTACGAGTGGACCCGCGACCAGATGAAGGCACTCACCCTCGGCAAGAACAACGAGGTCCAGAAGATCGAGGACGCGATCCCCGGGATCGTCACCGACGGCCCGATCGACGCCGAGTTCGGCCCCGACGGCGCGCTGTACGTCCTGGAGTACGGCACCGGCTACTTCGCCGAGCTGCCCGAGGCCCAGCTCTCCCGCATCGACTTCGTCCGGGGCAACCGCACCCCGGAGCCCAAGGCCGCCGCGGACGTCGTCAACGGCACCCGTCCGCTGACGGTCCAGTTCTCCAGCGCCGGCACCAAGGACGCCGACGGCGATGCCCTGCGCTACGCCTGGGACTTCGACGCCGACGGCACCGTGGACTCCAGGGAAGCGAACCCCCAGCACACCTTCACCGAGAACGGCGTCTTCGACGCCACGCTGAAGGTCACCGACAGCACCGGGCGTTCGGCCTCCGCCTCCGTTCCCGTCGTGGTCGGCAACAAGGCGCCGGTCGTGTCGCTGACCACCGACCCGGCCCCGCACGGCGGCACCCCGTTCCACTGGGGCGACACCGTCACCTGGCAGGTCACCGTCACCGACGACCAGCCGGTGGACTGCTCGAAGGTCAGCGTCTCGTTCATCCTCGGCCATGACACCCACGGCCACCCGCTGTCCACGAGCAACGGCTGCTCCGGATCGTTCGTGACCTTCGTCGACGGCGGTCACTCCGGTTCGGACAACCTGAAGGCGGTCTTCAACGCCTCCTACACGGACACGCCCCCCGCGGGCCTT
Organism: Streptomyces sp. NPDC046909; assembly: GCF_040644695.1. Taxonomy (NCBI): domain Bacteria; kingdom Bacillati; phylum Actinomycetota; class Actinomycetes; order Kitasatosporales; family Streptomycetaceae; genus Streptomyces; species Streptomyces sp. NPDC046909. Next base: position 406,286 of record NZ_JBEYXC010000005.1, read on the forward strand.
CCGGCTCTCTCGGGCAGCGCCGAGGTCGCACTGACACCGGCCGACTGACCGTCGTCGACACCACTGAGGCAGGGGAGCGCCATGTGTGACGGCGCTCCCCTGCCCCGGCATGTCCCGGAAGGTTCGTCAGGTGGCGGAGGGCCGTGGCTGCTCGGGCGGCACCGACGTCTCGGCCAATGCCATCCACTGGTCGAGGTCGGCTTGGGTGAACTCCGTCCAGGGCGGAATCTCCGGCAGCCGGCGCAGAAGATCGAACGCCTCCGCGATACGGGGTCCGCGGAGCACCGGCGAGTGGCAGCCGGCGACTACCTTGGCGTCCAGCCGCTGGAACTCATCCACCACGGTCCGGAACTTCTGGCCGTCCAGCAAGGCCACCCACGGCGAGACCAGCCGCCCGCCGAAGAACTGCCCATCCCGGAATTCATCCGCCGACAGGTCGGCGATGTCGGGCAGGGGAGTGGGCACATTCGTCGCGAAGGTGTCCACCGACCACAGGACATCGGTCTTCGTGTCGAAGAGGGCGCGGGTCGTCGGGTTGTCGTACAGCGGTGGCCGTTTGGCCACCAGAGTGCGGTCACCGATATCCACCGTGTCGCCGTCGACCATGAAACGGCACCGGTTGATCGGTGTCTCCCACTCCTCGGCCATGCGTCCGATCGAGAACCAGGTCGTCAGCAGGGTCGCGTTCGGGCATTCGGCGAGGGCCGCCAGGAGATTGCCGGCGTGATCACGATCGTCATGGGTGAGGAAGATCCACCGAACGTCCAACGGATCCACCACCGACCACGCGGCCTCCAGCCACTGGGACCGCACCGCCGGCGCCCCGGTGTCCACCAGCACCGGTTCGGCTCCCCGGATCACCATCGAATTCATCGGGAAGTGGCCGACCGGCGGAGCCTCCAAGGCCCACGGGATGACAAACGTCTCTTCGGCGATCTTGTACGGCTCGAGAAGCTTGAAGGTTTCCGTAGTAGTCATCGCTGCCCTCCTCGCCATGGAGTCCGGCCGCAGCGCCCCATTAATCCAGTCCAGCCCCATCCGGCGCCTACGTCAAACGCAGGGCGGGCACGTCGGCGACGGACACGCCTCCCGTCGGCGGCCCAGGACCCGGATCGCTCGGTACTGCTGCTGGAGGCGGGACCCGACTTCGAGCGGGCCCGTGCGCGCCGGGCCTGTCCGTCCGGCGCCGGGGTGTGGAGGCGTACGGCGGACCGGTGTGAACGGCAGGCGGACTGTGGTTGAGATCCAGGGCAACGATCGGGCCGGTTGGGTGGTCGTAGGAGGTGACACAGATCCGACTTTCCGTGCTTGTCCGTCAACTGCCGTCGTTCGAGCAGTGGTTGGGGGCATGGCGTGTTTCCCGTGGAGGATTGATGAGCCGAAACGTCGTGCTGATGGGCGACAGACAGACCGGCGGCGACGAGGACTCCTCGCCGGCCCGTACCGGGAGCACCTCGTGGCACCGGCCCGTCCGGAGCGCAGCGAGGCGCGGTGCCGTGGTGGGAGCCGTCGCCGTCGTCCTGGTGGGAGTGGGGGCTTCGGCCGACGCCACGTCCGCCGCCTCGACCGACGAGCCGGTGGTCAGTGGCGCGGTGGTCAACTCCGGACACGACGTCATCGTGGGGATCACGCGCGACGTGGTGTTCCCGGTCACGGTCACCGGCTCGGATGACTCCGGGCTGTCCTACGTCGATGTGGACCTGAAGGGACCTCACGGAGGCTTCTACACCACCGACGCGTTCTGCGAGACCCCGACCTCCTGCACGACGGCGTTCACCGTCAACGCCCATCTGGCACCGGGCAGTGACGATCCGGTGGACCTGGCCAACGCCAACGCGGGCACCTGGTCGGTGGACGCCTTGGCCGACGCGGTCGACGGCGATTCCGTCTTCGCCCCCGGCGCAGGGTCGTTCGCCCTCAAGCGTGCCGCGCGGCTGACCGTCAACGCGGCACCGGAGCCGGTGGCGAAGGGCGCGCAGATCACCGTCACCGGCAAGCTGGTTCGGGCCAACTGGGACACCTACCGGTACGCGGGATACGCGGGCCGGGCGGTGAAGCTGCAGTTCCGCCCCAAGGGCAGCAGCACCTACACCACGGTGGCCACGGTGAACACCAGCAGCACGGGCACCCTGCGCGCCACCGTCAAGGCGGTCAAGGACGGCTACTGGCGCTGGAACTTCACCGGCTCGTCCACGACCGGCCCCGCCAAGGCAGCCGGTGACTACGTCGACGTACGCCCCTGAACCACCCGGTCATACCGAGCCGTTCATCTTCAGTCCGGCCGGGATCGCCCTCGGTGCCGTGCGCCCGGGGTCGTACCGGCGGGCTGGGGGTGTTTGGGGGCGGCGTCGACCGTGTCGCGGATCCGGGCCAGCAGGGTGCGCAGGGTGGCACGGTCCTCGGCGGTGAGGGTGCCGGTGGCCGTGCTGAGGGCCTCTCGGTCCAGGTCCTCCGCCTCCTGGTGGCGGGTGCGGCCCGCGTCGGTGAGGGCGAGCAGATGGGCGCGGCGGTCGGTGGGGTGCGGCAGGCGCGCCACCAGGCCGTCCCGTTCCAGGGCGTCCACCAGGCTGGTCGCGGTGCGGGCGGCGATGCCGAGCATGTCGCTGAGGTCGCGCATCCGCATCGGCTCGGCGGTGTGGGCGAGGAGGCGCAGGGCGCGCAGCCGCGCCACGGAGGTGCCCTTCTCGGCCAGCCGTCCGTCGACGTAGGACCGCAGCCGGTGGGTGGTGGCGAACATCTCGTCGATCAATGGATCGCTGCTGCCCGGTACGTCCCTCACCGTGGCGCTCCCGTCCTCGTCGGCGTGTCTTCACAGGCCACAACTGCTGTGCCCCGCGTGTCCGTTCCTATCGCATACGGGCGGCGGGCTGTCGGGCGACCGGCCGTCCCGGTGCGGCGGTAGGACTCCAGGAAACATTGAGGTTACTCAAACTGAGTATGCTCAGTATGTGTCTGTACGTCTCAACCAGCGCATCGTCGTCCCCATCGTCTGTGTGGTCACCGCGTTCATGTCCATCGTGGACGGCGCCGGAACCACGGTCGCCCTGCCCTCCATCGGACGGGACTTCGGGCTCGCCACCGCGGGCCTGGACGCCGTCGTGGTCGTCTATCCCGTCTGCGTCGGCCTGGCCGTCCCCGTCTCGGCGTGGCTCGGGGACCGCTTCGGCGGCCGGAGCACGGTGCTCGTCTCCTTCGCCGTCTTCACCCTCGCCTCCGGGCTCTGCGGCGCCGCCGGATCACTCGGCGAACTCGTCGTCTGGCGCGCTCTTCAGGGCCTGGCGGCCGGCATTCTGCTGCCGGTCACCGCCGCCCTGCTCTACCGCACCTTCAGCCTGTCCGAGCAGGTCAAGGTCTCCCGCTACATGATCATCCCGCAGCAGGTGGCACCCGCCCTGGCCCCGATGGGCGCGGGCTGGCTCGTCGACCACCTGTCATGGCGCTGGGTGTTCTACGCCAACCTCCCCATCGGCGCCGCGGTGCTGGTCTTCGGGCTCCTCTTCCTCGACCGGCACCAGGACCACGTCCCCGGGCGCCTCGACGTGCCGGGCCTGGTACTCACCGCGTTCGGCACCGCGGGGCTGATGTTCGGTGTCAGCGAGGGCGCCGAGATGGGCTGGGGGAGTCCGCTGGTGCTGGCCGGACTGATCGGCGGCGCGGCCCTGCTGGCGGTGGCCGTGGTGGTCGAGCTGCGGGTGCCCGAACCCGCCCTGCGGGTCCGCCTCTTCGCCGACCGGCTCTTCCGCGACACCAACATCACCGCGTTCCTGGGCTTCATCGGCTTCATGGGGGCGATGTTCCTCGGCCCGCTCTTCCTCCAGGAGGGGATGGGGCTCAGCGCCTGGGAGTCCGGTTCCGCGACCTTCGCCGAGGCCCTCGGCGTGCTGCTGACCGTCCAACTCGTCGGCCCGCTCTACGCGCGGGTCGGTCCGCGCCGTATCGCGGGCTGCGGGCTGCTCGGGGTGGCGCTCGTGCTGGTCGCCTTCTCGCGGCTGGACGCGGAGTCCTCGCTGTGGGCGTTCCGGGGACTGATGTTCCTGCTGGGCGCGGCCATGGGCGGGGTGTTCATGCCCACCACGGTCGCCTCCTTCACTGCCATCGCGAAGGCCGACGTCTCGCACGCCTCCACCCTCAACACGGTGGTACGGCAGGCCGCCAACGCCGCCGCCCCCGCCGTGGTCACCGTCGTGCTGGCCTCGGCCACCGCAGTCGGCACGGGCACCGACGCCCACCCGCCGCTCTCGGCCTTTCAGCACGCCTACCTGGTCCTCGCGGCCGTCTCCGCGGTCGCCGCGCTCTTCGCCTTCACCATGCCGGACCGCGCGGCCCGCATCGCCGCGTCGGCCCAGCCGGCCACACGGCGCGAGACGGTCGAGGCCTGACCATGTGGACGGCGACTGGGCGGTTCGCTGCCGGTGACGACGACGTCCGAGGCTGCCGGGTGATCATCGGCTGTCCACACGACACCCGATGAGCAACGGCGGCCCGGCCCGGCGCCGGGCGGTACTGCGCCGGCGGGGAGCAGGTTGACTGGGGGCGCGGGTTCACTCAAGGAGCCGTGCGAGCCAGTCGGTGCGGGTGCGGCGGGCTGTGCTGGAGATGCGTGCTTGCGGATACAGGGCGTCGAAGCCGTGGAAGCCACCGGCCCACACGTGGAGTTCGGCCTGGCCGCCGGCCGCCCAGATACGGGTGGCGTAGTCGGTGTCCTCGTCACGGAAGACCTCTGCGGAGCCGGTGTCGATGTAGGCGGTCGGCAGGTGGGAGAGGTCCTGGGCCAACGCCGGCGACATGTAGGGGGAGACCTCGGCGTCGGTGAGGTCACCGAGCAGCGAGCGCCATCCGAACGCGTTCATCTCGCGGGTCCAGACGCCGGGGGAGCCGGAGTACTGGCGGCTGGAGGTGGTGGCGTTGCGGTGGTCGAGCATGGGGCAGATCAGCATCTGTGCGGCGATCGCGGGGCCGCCCAGATCACGGGCCAGCAGACCGACCCCGGCGGCGAGACCGCCACCCGCGCTGGCGCCCGCGACGATGATCCTGTCGGGGTCGACGCACAGGTCGGCGGCGTGTTCGGCGACCCAGAGCAGCCCCTGGTAGCAGTCGTCGACCGGGACGGTACCGGTGGCCTCCGGCGCGAGCCGGTAGTCCACGGAGACCACGACCGCGCCGAACCGGTCCAGCCACTCCAGCGGGATGTCGATCTGCGAGAAACGGTCGCCCATGACCATCCCGCCGCCGTGGATCCAGTAGACGCAGGGGGCGGGTGTACGGCGATCGATGTGGGCGGGGCTGAGGACCGAAAGGGGGATCGGGGCACCGTCCTTGGCCGGCACGGTGATCTCGCGCCGCTCCACCTGCCGGTGTGCGAGGAGGGACTCGACGGGCGGCGAGGGGAGTTGGCGCAGTCGGGCGAGGAGTTCCGGCGTGAGCTCGGACATGAGAGGCATGTCGGCGAGGAGTTCACGCAGTTCGGGGTCCAGGGCGGGGCGTGCGATGGTCATGGTCGTCGTCTTTCGTCGGGTGCCGGACAGTGGGGCGGAGCGGGTGGCGCCGGGGCGGGTTCCGCGGCGGCGGCTGGCGGATCGACTACGGCTTCACAGGCCCGGCTTTGCCGCCGACGGGGACGAAGTCGGTGTACTCGGGCTCCTTCGCCAGCAGCGGGTCGATCCGCGCCACGATGGCCCGAGCGGCCTCACCGGCGAAGATCCGGTGGTGGTCCTCCTCGCTGGTCCAGCCCTCGGTGACGTGGACGACGTCGGGGTCGGAGGCGGAGCGGGAGACCAGGTAGACGAGGCAGTGCTCGCTCGCGCCCGGGCTGCCCGCGTTCAGGCCGGTCAGCAGCAGGTCGATGAGCCGGTCTCCTGCGGAGGGCTTGGCGGTCAGGGTGGCAGTGAAGCCATATGTGGCGATCATGGTCGTCCTCTCGGGCAGCGGTGGAGTGCGGTGATTCCATTCAACCGGTCTGACCTGCGGAAACGTTAGAACGATGCTCGCCCGCACTTGCACGATCCTCGCGAGTGCGGGAGCCGTGGCCGACAAGGGTGCTGCAATGGCCCCATGCCTCTCGAAGAGCTCCGCACCCTGCTCGCCCGGCACGCCGGGCCGGGCTGGACCACCGCCATCGACGGCGTCCTCATCTCCAAGGTCGACCGCCCCGACCCGCCGGCCCCGTCCATGACCGGCATGGTGCTCGCCGTCATCGCCCAGGGCGCCAAACGACTCGCTCTGGGCGACCGGGTCTACGCATACGGCCCCGGCCAGTTCCTGGTCGCGTCCGTCGACCTCCCCGTCACCGGACAGTTCACCCAGGCCGCCCCCGAACAGCCGGCCCTCGGCTTCGGACTCACGCTGGATCCGTCCGCCGTCGCCGAGCTGCTCCTCCAGGCCGGTCCCGGAGACACCCCCCGCACCGGCGCGGGCGCCCCCTCGGCGATCGCCGTCAGCGACGCCCCGCCCGCGCTGCTCGACGCGGTGGTCCGGCTGCTGCGGCTGCTCGACGAGCCCCGCGACCGGGCCGTACTCGCACCGCTCATCAAACGCGAGATCCTGTGGCGGCTCATCACCAGCGAACAGGGGGCGACGGTCCGTCAACTCGGCCTCGCCGACAGCAGCCTCAGCCATGTCTCCCGGGCCGTGCGCTGGATCCGCGAGAACTACGCGCAGCCCTTCCGGGTCGAGGACGTGGCCCGGATGTCGGGCATGAGCGCGTCCGCTTTCTACCGCAACTTCCAGGCGGTGACCGCGATGAGCCCCATCCAGTTCCAGAAGCAGATCCGGCTCCAGGAAGCCCGGCTGCTGCTCGCCACCCACCCCGGCGATGTCACCGGCGTCGGCCAGCGCGTCGGCTACGACAACCCCTCTCAGTTCAGCCGGGAGTACCGCCGCCAGTTCGGCGCACCGCCCAGCCGGGACGCCGCACGCCTGCGCGAAGCCGTGCGCGCCCCCGTCGGCGTCCTGCCCTGAGCGGCAGCGCAACCGCGCAGGAGGATCCGGCAAGGGGAAGCGAGGATAGTTCTATCGTTCCCGCAGGTCAGAGCGATCCAATGGGATTGGCGGTTCTCCAGCGGAGCAGGAAAGCGCAGATGCTCCGCACCTCCCATCACATCGCCGAGGGACCCAGCATGAAGACCGTTCTGATCACCGGTACGTCGTCCGGATACGGCCGGGCGACCGCCGTCCACTTCCACGCGCAGGGCTGGAACGTCATCGCCACGATGCGCACTCCCCGTACGGGCGTCCTGCCCGAGTCGGACCGGCTGCGCGTCGTCGAACTCGACGTCACCGAGCCCGCGAGCATCACGGCCGCCCTTGAGGCGGCGGGCCCCGTCGACGTCCTGGTCAACAACGCGGGCCTGCCCTCGATCAGCGTGTTCGAGGGCACCCCCATGGCTCAGGTGCGGGAAGTGTTCGAGACCAACACCTTCGGCGTCATGGCCACCACGCAGGCGGTGCTGCCCCAGTTCCGCGAACGCGCGTCGGGGGTGGTGGTCAACGTGACCTCCAGCGTGGTGCTGGGGCACATGCCGCTCTCCGCCGTGTACAAGGCGAGCAAGATGGCCATCGAGGGCTTCACTTCGTCCCTCGCGCTCGAACTCGCGCCCTTCGGCGTGCAGGCCAAGACGGTCCAACCGGGCGCCTGCCTGACGACGAACTTCGCCGCCCGGGCGACGCATGGCGCCGCACCGGACGAGCTGGTCCCGGCCCCCTACGCACCGTGGGCGAAGAAGGCCATGGACTCCTTCACGGGCCAGGACCTGTTCACCAAGGAGACCGACGTCGCCGAGACGGTATGGCGAGCCGTGCACGACACGACCGGCCAGCTGCGATTCCCGGCCGGCCCCGACGCGCTGTGGCTGGCCCAGGCGAAGTGACCCACGAGCGGGGCGGGCGGAGCAGGCCTTCGCCGGCCTCGTCGGACGCCCAGCGTCGGGCCGTCCCAGCGGCGAACCACGCAGAAGCGCTTCTCCGGCGCACCGCCCAGGGGCGGCAGCCGGTCAGCTCTGTTGTGGCGCGGGAACCGGCAGCACCGCCTCCGGCGATTCCGGCAGGGTCTGGCCGCCGTCGACGGTGATGACCTGACCCGTGATGAACGACGCCCGCTCCCCGGCGAGGAACTCCACCGCGTCGGCGATCTCCTGGGACTGGGCGAGGCGGCCCAGCGGGATCGACCGCGTCATCTGCGTGAGGTACTCCTCGCCCATGCCGTCGAGGCCCTCGGTCGCCACGTTCCCGGGGGCCACCGCGTTGACGGTGATCCCGTGCGGGGCGAGTTCCAGCGCCGCGGTGCGCATGAAGCCGAGCTGGGCGGCCTTGCTCGCGCCGTAGTGGCTCCACCCGGGGAAGCCGGTGAGGGGGCCGGTGATCGAGGAGGTGAGCACGACCCGCCCCGCCGTCGACTCGCGCAGCAGCGGCAGACACGCGGCGACGGCGAGCATCTGGCTCTCGACGTTCACCGCGAACACCTCACGCACGTCGGTGTACGTCATCTCCGCGAGCGGCTTGTTGGGGAAGACACCCGCGTTCAGGCACAGCACGTCGAGGCCGCCGAGCAGTGAGGAGACCGCGGCGGCGAGCCGCTCGGCGGAGTCCGGCGCGGCGGAGTCGAGGGCGAAAGCCTCGACGGCCTGGCCCTCCCTCGACGCCTCGGTACGGAACTTCTCCAGGACGACGTCAGGGACGGTGCGCCCGGTCAGCAGGACGTCGTGTCCGGCGCGGATGAAGGTGGAGGTGATGGCGGCGCCGATGCCTCGGGTGCCGCCCACGACGGCGATCTTCCGGGCCTGGGGCTGGGGGCTCATGTCAGGTCCTGCCTTTCGAGGTCGAGGAGACGTGGAGTTCGGTGCGGTCGGCCCGGAAGAGGTCGTAGGAGAACTCCAGGGGCTCGCCGTACTGGTCGTGGGACGTGCGGGTGATGGCGAGCAGCGGCTGGCCGACCGACACGTCCAGGTGGTGGGTGTGGTGGCTCTCGGCGAGCCGGACGCGGATGCGTTCGGAGACCTCGCGGGCCGTGACGCCGTAGGTGTCGCGGAAGACCTGCGACAGGGAGCCGGTCAGGTCCTGCTCCAGGAGACCGGGAAAGCGTGCCGCCGAGACGAACAGCCGCTCCCACGACAGCGGCACCCCGTCGGCGAACCGCACCCGCTCGATCGCCACGGTCCCCGCCCCCGCCCGCAGACCGAGCCCGGCGCAGACCTCCGGATCGCCCCGCCGCAGCCCCGTGGACACGACCCTGGTCGCCTCGGTGAAGTCCTGGTGGCGCAGCAGCGCGGGGACGCTCACGTCGACGCCCGGCTGCCGCGCCACCACCCGGTCACGGCCGCTCGCGAGCCGACTCCAGCTGTAGACGGGCCAGTTGGGGTTGGGACGCAGCGCGAAGGTCCCGCCGCCCTTCCCGCGCCGCCTGCGCACCTCGCCCTCCGCCTCCAGCCAGGCCAGGGCCCGCCGTACGGACTCCCGGCTGGCGCCGAACAGTTCCGTCAGCCGGCGCTCGGGAGGCAGCCGGCCGCCCATGCGCACGTCACCGCGCTCGATCATGTCCAGCAGCCCCTCCGCGACCCGCCCGGCGGCCGGCCCGAGCGGGTCACGGCCCCGTTCAGCGCTCATGGCGTACGTCGGTGAGGTAGTCGTCGGCCAAGTAGCGGCGGGCCACCTCCACGGACCCCACCGCAAACGTCGGCCGCAGCGAGGCGGCGAAGGGCGCCTCCCCGCGCGCGTGGACCCAGGCGACCAGCGCCAGCCGGCGCAGCATCACCAGGGCCGGTATGGCCCGCACGTCCTCCTCCCGCAGCGGCCGGACCGACCGGTAGCCGCGCAGCCACGCGGCCACCCAGTCCGCCACCCGCGGTTCGTGCTCGACGAACGACAGGGAGCACGCCAGGTCGTACAGGAACCAGCCGGTGCCGCAGTCGTCGAAGTCGATGAGGCGTACGGCGTCCGGTGCGACGAGCAGGTTCGCGGCGCGCAGATCGCCGTGGATGAGCCCGAAGACGGCCTCACTCCTGCCGTACGCGTCGAGTTCGCGGGTCAGCTTCTGCTCGGCGAGCGCGAGTACTTCGGCACCACCGGGAGGCACATCGGGGTTGTCCCGCCAGTGCCCCCACAAGGAGGCCGCACCGATCACGTCGTCGAGGTCCACGCCGGGCCGGGTGAAGGAGTCAGGCCGGTGCCACTCCACCGCGTGCTGGTGCAGGGCGGCGGTCTGCCGGCCGACGATCGTCATCACGTCGGCGAAGTCTGTGCTGTCGGGTTCGGCGCCGGGCACGAACTCGAAGAGCGCCGCATGCTGGAGCGCCCCGTCCGCACCGGGGAAACTCGCCGCCGGCTCACCCGACGGGGCCGGTACCACCGCGGGCGTGGCGACCGTTCCGTCGGCGCGCAGCCGCTCGATCCACATCAGTTCGCTGCGGATCTGCGGGAGGGTGCGAAAGCCGGGTCGGTGCAGGCGCAGCACGAGGGGTTCCGGGGTGTCGGTGAAGGTGCACAGGTAGGTGGCGTTCTCGGAGAGGCTCAGCAGCCGGGCGTCGGCCAGGGTGGCGGCACGGCCGTACGCGCCGAGCGCGGCGGTGACCTGCCGGGCCCAGGGGAGGCCGACGAGAGGGTCAGACATGGGGTCAGACATGGATGGCCACCTTTCGTACGGCGTCCCGCAGCCGGGTGAGGATCTCGGCCGTCTCCCGCTCGGTGAGCAGCAGGCCGGGCTTGAACTGGAGGACGGCCGGATCGAGCGTGGAGAAGATCGCCCACACGCCCTGCCGGTAGAGCTCGACCATGACCGCCTTCGCTCCGACGGCACCGAACTCCAATCCGATGACCAGCCCCTTCTGCCGGATCCCGGTGAGCGTGCCGGGGACTTCGGCACGCAGCTCCGCGAGACCGTCGGTGACCTGGTCGATACGCCGGCGGATGTTGTCGCGGGTCTCGTCCCGCTGCGTGATCTCCAGGACCTTGGCGGCCACGGCACAGCCGAGTTCGGCGCCGCCGAAGGTGGCCATGTGGGCGAAGCCGTCGCGCTCCAGCCAGCCGCTCGCCGCCGGGCCGAGCAGGGCGGCGCTGACCGGGTAGAGGCCCCCGCCGAGGCCCTTGCCGGTCACCAGGATGTCGGGGGTGACGCCCTCGCCGTAGACCCCCCACAGCTCGCCGGTCCTGCCGAGGCCGGTCTGGACCTCGTCCGCGATGTAGAGGGTGCCGGTGGCCTCGCACGCCTGCTTGACGCCGGCCAGGTAGCCGGGTTCGGGCATCGGGAAGCCGTAGGTGGCCGGGACGGTCTCCATGATCACGGCGGCGGTGTCGTGGGCGGCGAGCGCGGCCTGCATCCCGTCGAGGTCGTTGAAGGGCACCTGCACGAACTCGTCGGGGCTGTCCGACCGGAACAGTTGCGAGAACCGCGAATCCCCGGTGGCGACGGCCAGCCCGGTGTGCCCGTGGTACGCCTTGACGACCGACACGATCTTGCGTCGGCCGGTGGCGTACCGCGCGCTCTTCAGCGCCACGTCGACGGCTTCCCCGCCGCTGGACCCGAAGACGACCTTGTCCGCGCCCGGCGTCGCCTCGACCAGCCGCCGGGCGAGGGCCGCACGGCCCGGGGTGGGGAAGTGGTGGTTGCCGATGTCGACGTGCCGCACCGCGTCGGTGAGCGTGTCCACCAGCTCGGGGTTGCGGTGCCCCAGGTTGTAGGTGCCGCCGTTGAGATGGACGTCGATCACCTCATGCCCGTCGACGTCGGTCAGCCGGTACCCGGACCGGTCCCCGATGACGAGCGGTACGCCCTCGTCCTGCCAGAACGACGTCTTGTCCGGGTTCCAGTAGCGCCGGGCGTCGGCGAGCACCTCCGCCTTCGACGTGTACCCGTACATGGACAACTGCGCGATGCCCAAGGCCCGACCTCCTCGCTGCTGCCGCGAGGAGTCCCCGCCGGCGGTTCCGTGAACGACTTCACGGTCGGGCAGGGTGTTTGCGTGTCTGTGTGGTCGCTGGTGCGGGCGCGTAACGCTTGTGGTCCGGTTGTGGTCCGGTCGGCGACTTTGGGGGAGTGCGGCGGCCGATAATTTCGTTGAGCCTGCCCCTTGCAATCGTGTTGGCTGGCGGCACCGGACTGTCAGTACCGCAGGTATCCGCTTGGCCGGAGCAGGGAGTTGAACGTGCAGGACATGGCTGTCGACCCGGTCGCCCACAATCGGGCGGCCTGGGACAAGTACGTCCAAGAGGGCAACGAGTGGTCGACGCCGGTGACGACTGAGGAAGTCGAGCGCGCCCGCGGGGGTGACTGGTCGATTGTTCTCATCGGGCATGAGCCGGTCGACCGCTCCTGGCTGCCCACGGACCTGACCGGCAAGGACGTGCTGTGCCTGGCCTCCGGCGGTGGCCAGCAGGGTCCGATCCTCGCCGCCGCGGGTGCGAGGCTCACCGTGTTCGACAACTCACCGCGCCAACTCGGCCAGGACCAGATGGTGGCGGCGCGCGACGGACTCGAACTGCGCACCGTCCTGGGCGACATGCGCGACCTCAGCGCCTTCGCCGACGCGACATTCGACGTCGTGTTCCATCCGGTCTCCAACCTGTTCGTACCGGACTTGGCGGTGGTGTGGAGTGAGTGCTTCCGCGTCCTACGACCGGGCGGAACACTGCTCGCGGGTTTCCTCAACCCCGATGTGTACTTGTTCGACCACGAGGCGCTCGACGAGCGCGGCGAGCTGAACGTCGTACACAAGCTGCCCTACAGCGATGTCACGCACTACTCCGCCGAGGAACGCGCCACGAAGTTCGGCGCGGATGAGGCTCTCGAATACAGCCACACCCTCACCGACCAGATCGGCGGCCAACTCGCCGCGGGGTTCGTCCTGACCGGCTTCACGGAAGCGCCGCACCAGTCCAACGCGTCCGCTCAATACATGTCGCACTACTTCGCGACGCGGGCGGTCAAGCCGGGCTGACCCAGCGGTGCCGTGATGCCCGAGCTCAGCCTGCCGACGGGACGTCGACGATGTCGCCGTTCTCGTCGAGGGTGTGGGTCTCCCAGTACACGTCCCACTTGTCACCGACCTCCTGCGGCACCTTCCCCTTGGGGTATCTCGCGTATCCCGCGGCAGGTTCGTCTTCGTCCGAGACGCAGGCGGAGCCGGTCGAGCCCACGGCAAGGACGGGGTACTCACCACTGCTGCAGATGTTCTCCTTGTACTCCCAGCCCGCGCATCCGGTGAGCGCCAGGACTGCGGCCGCGCTCGCCAACACGGCGGCGACGCGTATCTTTTCGGGCCGCAGGGCGGAAGCGGCGCGGCTCTTGCTGCGGGGCGTGGTCATGGTGTGTCTCCCGTCGTTCGGTGTGCCTCCACTCTCGGTGCCGGACGGCTGCCGCTTCCTGAGTGCGCGTACTCAGAGACAGCCGCGCAGATGCTCAATGTGCCGCGTCCTGACGGTCGGTGCCGGAGCCCGCTGTGTGCGTGCCGGGCGGCGACGACAACCGTGAGCCGGCCAACTTCCTTCCGGGACAGGGCCATTACGGACTTCGGGTATGGCAGGTGCATGACGTAATGAGCTTCGGCGGCATACCATCGCAAGGCCCCGGAGGGGTGCTCCACGGTGCGTCCGGCCCCACCGGACCACCCGTGCCACTCCTTCGCGCGCCCGGCCCCGCCGGGGCCGGAATCCCCCCACGGATGAAGGAGCAGCAATGCCCCTCGGCACATGGCTCAAGGCGGGCACCTCCGCCGCGGCACTCGTCCTCGCCATGGCGAGCGCCGCGACCGCCGCCCCCGCAAGCGAACCGCCCACCGCCCAGGCGGCAGTGGTGACCCTCCGCTACGACGACACCCGCGCCGCAGGCTGGGAGGCCGCGATCACGGCCGGAGTCGCGTCGTGGAACGCGAACGTGAGCAACGTCAGACTGGTCGAAGCCGCGCCCGGCGCCACCGCCGAAATCGTGATCGTCGCGACCACGGGTTGGCCCCAGGCCACCCTCGGCCCCGTTCGTCCCGGCCGACAGGTCCGCGTCGAACTCGGCAGCCAGGCCGTGAGCCAGGGCTACGACAAGACCCGGATCGCCGCCCACGAACTGGGGCACAGCCTCGGTCTTCCGGACACCAAACCCGGCCCCTGCTCACAACTGATGTCGGGGTCGAGTGCCGGCACGGCCTGCACCAACGCCGTACCCGACGCGACCGAGCGCTCGCGCGTACAGTCCGCCTACGCCAGCGGCGTCGCCGCACTCGTACCCGCTGACGGCCGGAACCTCGTCGACGCACCCTGAGCACACCGCCACGGAGCGACGGCCTCCCGGGAACCTCGATGAGATCCTCGGGACGTCGTCGCTCTGTGGGCGTGCCGGGTGGCGCTGCTGTCCCGGTCCTGGCCGCGGGAAGGCCCGGCTTCGGGAAGGAGGCCTGGCTGGGGTCTTGCTGCTGTGCGCGGCGCCGGGCGAGATGGCGGGAGCCGGTTCAGACTCGCTTCGACCAAGCGCCGAGAGAGAGGCATCTGCCATGTCCGACCTCGACAGCCAGATTCCCTACTGGGATGCCGCCGCGGCCGCGAAGAAGTTCACTCACCCGCTCCATCCGCCCTGGCTCGACGGGATCAGCAGGCACACCGCGATCCTCGACTACGGATGCGGGTACGGCCGCAGCATGGAGGAGCTCGAACAGCATGGTTTCGGCAACCTCACGGGCGTCGACGCCTCACCGGAAATGATCAATCGGGCGCGCCGTCTGCACCCCACCCTGCGTTTTGCCGCCCTGGACGCGCCACCCGCCTTGCCTCACCCAGACGCATCCTTCGACGTCGCTCTCCTCTTCGCCGTGCTGACCTGTATCCCCGGCGACGAAGCCCAGCACCGGTTGATCGCCGAGCTGAACCGCATCCTCAAGCCTGGCGGGATCCTGTACGAGTCCCTCGGCGGCGGGCTTGCCGCACAGGGCCGCCTCACCCGCCGCACTGGTCCGGATCGTTGAGGGCGTACCGACCCCGGCCGCGCCGCCACGCCCCCGGTACGGCGATTTCCCGGCCGCCACGGAAACCGGCTGACCGACAGGACATCTCACCGATCGCGAGGATCGTTCACGCGTGACGCTCGATTCGATCGTATTCGCGCTTGATTAGCGCGTTGCCATCCGGCATTGTGCTTGAAACGAGTGCGATGCCTGCGGCTCCCGTAGGCGGGAGAGGTGCTGAATGGACGAGATCGACCGCGCCATCCTGCGGGAGCTGCAGGTCGACGGCCGGATCCCGTACGCCGATCTGGGGCCGAAGGTGGGTCTGTCGCCGTCGGCCGCCAGGCTCCGGTTGCAGCGGCTGATCGACACCAAGGCGGTCCAGGTCGTCGGAGTCACCGACCCGATGACCCAGGGCCAGCAGACGATGGCGCTCTTGGGCGTACGTGTCGACGGAGATCCCCGGGCGGTCGCCGACGAGCTGTCCCGGCACGACGAAGTCGTGTACACGGTCCTGACGGCCGGCGGCTTCGACCTGTTTGCGGAGGTGGTGTGCGGCCGGCCGCGGGACCTGCTGGACTTCATCAACGACGTCGTACGCCCCGTCGAGGGCGTCGCGGCCGTGGAGAACTTCCCTTACTTCGGCATCCACACGCACCGCTTCCTGTGGCATGTCGACTGAGGTCCCCGAGCGTCTCAGCCCTGTCTGCCGCACCAACTGAGGAACCCCGCATGCTGCCCGACGAGCACCGCACGATCGACTTCTTCACCGAGGACGCCCTCCCCGTACCCCGTGTGACGCCGACCGAGGCAGAGCGCATCGCCGCCGAGCATCTGGGCGTCACCGCTCGCGCGGAAGCGCTGGGCAGCCAGCAGGACGCCAACTTCCTGCTGCGCGCCGCCGACGGGACGCCCGAGGCGGTGCTGAAGATCGCCAACCCCGCCTTCGGTGCCACGGAGATCGACGCCCAGGACGCGGCCGCCGATCTGATCGCCTCGGCCCACCCGGAACTGCGCATCGCCACGGTCCTGCGCCGCACCGACGGCTCCCCGCGTCGCACGACGGTGGACACCGAAACCGGCCCGGCCGTCGCGCGCCTGCTGCGCTACCTGCCCGGCGGCACGCTCTCGGGACCCCGGCACCTGTCACCGGCCACGGTGGCGGCCATGGGCACGATCGTCGCAAAGGTCAGCACCGCCCTGCGTGCCTTTCAGCACCCGGGTCTGGACCGCGTGCTCCAGTGGGACCCCCAGCACGCCGATCGCGTCGTCACCAAGCTCGCCGAGCACATCGCCGAACCCGACCGGCGTGCCGCCGTCCAGGACGCGACCGCCGAAGCCTGGGCCCACGTCCAGAAGCTCGCGGCCGCACTCCCTTCGCAGGCCGTGCACCTGGACCTCACCGACGACAATCTGATCCGCCGCCCCGACACCCGTCCGCCGCTGCCGGACGGGGTCATCGACTTCGGTGACGTGACCCGGAGCTGGGCAGTCGGCGAACTCGCCGTGTCGCTGTCCTCTCTGCTGCACCACGACGGCATCGAGCCGCACCACCTGCTGCCCGCCGTCCGCGCCTTCCACGCCGTCCGGCCGCTGTCGCCCAAGGAGGCGGAGGCGCTGTGGCCGCTGGTCATCCTGCGCGCCGCCGTCCTGGTGGCCAGCGGGCGCCAACAGGCAGCCATCGACGAGGACAACGCCTACGCCAAAGCCGCACTCGACCGCGAATGGCACATCTTCGAACAGGCCACCCGGCTCCCCATGCCAGTGATGATCCGCCTCGTCACGGATGCGGCCGGCGACCTGACCGACGTACCCGCCCGAACCGCGCACACCGATACGCCGGCCCGCCCGCTCCTGCGTGGCCTCGCCGCGGGCGACATCACCCTCCTCGACCTGTCCACCGACGCCGAGTCCATGGACCGGGGAGCCTGGCTGGACGCCGGCACCGAGGCCCGGCTGGCGGCCTCCGCGCTCGCGGAGGGAGCGGCCGCGGTCGCCATCCGGTACGCCCGAGCGCGGCTCGCTGGCGCGCAGCCGCTGTCGGCGGTGTCTACGGCCACGGTGCCCACCGGAATCGACCTCTGGCTCGGCCGTGACGCCGTGCTCCAGGCACCCGCCACGGGCACGGTCCTCACCGCGGCACCGGGCCGCATAGAACTCACCTACGGCGCCCATCTGTTGTCGCTGTCCTTCGCCCGCGACGTCCGGCCCGTGGTCAGCGCCGGTGCGACGGTGCGGGCGGGGGAGGACATCGCCCACCTCGGCTCCGGCACCACGGTGCACATCGCGCTGCGGGCCGCCGACGGCCCCGCCGTTCCGCGCCTGGTCCGGCCCGAGTACGCCGCCGGCTGGCTCGCGCTCACCGCCGACCCGGCCCCTCTCCTCGGCCTCCCGGCCGACTCCGACCCCGCGCGCGACAGCGATCTGCTCGACCGGCGCGACGCCGCGTTCGCCACCGTGCAGGGGCACTACTACGCCAACCCTCCCCGCATCGAACGCGGTTGGCGCCACCACCTGCTGTCCACCGACGGCCGCGCATACCTGGACATCGTCAACAACGTCACCCCGCTGGGCCACGCCCACCCCCGCGTCGAGCAGGCAGTCGCCCGGCAGTTGCGCCGACTCAACACCAACTCACGCTTCCACTACGCCTCCGTGGTGGAGTTCACCGAACGCCTCGCCGGACTGCTCCCCGAACCCCTGGACACGGTGTTCCTGGTCAACTCCGGTTCCGAGGCGGTGGATCTGGGCCTGCGCCTGGCGATCGGGGCCTCGGGGCAGCACGACGTCGTCGCACTGCGCGAGGCGTACCACGGCTGGACCTACGCCTCCGACGCCGTCTCCACCTCGCTTCAGGACAACCCCAACGCCCTCGCAACCCGCCCGAGTTGGGTGCACACCGTGGACTCGCCCAACTCCTACCGAGGCCGGCACCGCGGCACGGACGCCGTACGCTACGGGCCCGAGGCGGTCGCGGTGATCGACGAACTGGCCGCTGCCGGCCGTCCGGCAGGGGCGTTCATCGGCGAGACCTACTACGGCAACGCCGGCGGCGTCGCCCTCCCCGACGGCTACCTCGCCCAGATGTACGAGGCGGTGCGCCGGCACGGAGGCCTCGCCGTCGCCGACGAGGTCCAGGTCGGCTACGGCCGCCTGGGGCACTGGTTCTGGGGCTTCGAGCAGCAGGGGGTCGTGCCCGACATCGTCTGCGTCGCCAAGGCCATGGGCAACGGACACCCGCTCGGTGCCGTCATCACCTCCAAGGAGATCGCGGACCGCTACCGGGAGCAGGGCTACTTCTTCTCCTCCACGGGCGGCAGCCCGGTCTCCAGCGTCGTGGGCCTGACCGTCCTGGACACCCTGCGCGACGAGGATCTCCAGGGCAACGCGGTACGCGTCGGCGGCCACCTCAAGCGCCGACTGGAGGCGCAGGCCGACCGCTACGGCATCGTCGGCGCCGCCCACGGCTCAGGCCTCTACCTCGGCCTCGAACTCGTCCGCGACCGCACCACCCTGGAACCCGCCACCGAAGAGACCGCCGAACTCTGCGACCGCATGCTCGACCTCGGCGTCATCGTCCAGCCCACCGGCGACCACCTCAACATCCTGAAGATCAAGCCCCCGCTGTGCATCGACACCGCCGCCGCGGACTTCTTCGCCGACATGCTCGACCTGGCCCTCGGTCAACTCGGCCATGGCCCCACCCCGTGACACAGCTGGGTCCGGTTCGGTCAGCCGATTGCGGGCGGGGTCCCAGCTACGGCCTGCCGTGTAGGGCCCCGCCACGCTCAGCTCAGTGACCGGTGTACTCGAAGATGTAGAGCCCGAAGTCGCGGTCGGAGGCCGCCACGTACTCCTTGCCGTGCGAGGTGAAGGTCTGGACGCCCCAGAAGTTGTTGCCGCCTTCGTCGATGAAGCGGCCGACCTCCACGAGCTTGTCGTTCTTGACCTTCGTGACCCGGAAGCCGCCCGCGTAGTAGGCGAAGTACGCCAGGTCGGGCCGGACGCCGGAGGCCGCCACCTCGTGCACTGTCAGGTCACCGAAGCCGGAGGCGTAGGCGGGGTCCTGGCCCTCCGGGATGGCGTAGGTGTCCAGCTCGGTCATCTTGCCGCTCTTGTTGAGGTAGAGGTGCGCGTACCCCCAGCCGTCGAAGTACGACGAGAAGGTCAGCCGGTCACCTTTGGTGCCGATGGCCACCGGGAGGGTGGCGGGCCCGGTTCCGGCGAGGCAGTCCTCGTTGCTGTAGGGCTGGTCGAAGGCGGCGAAGCCCTGGCTGCGCGGGGCGACGCCGAAGGTCGGCACGGTGCCCTCGACCGTCATGCCGCTCTGCGCGTCACAGGCGTCCGCGCCGGTGCGGTTGAAGACGAGTACGGCGTCGTAGCCGCCTGCCGCCTCCACGTTGGCGACCTTCTCGGTGAAGGTGCAGGTGCCGCGCTCGACGACGGCGATGTCGACGGCCGCCGGGTCTCCGGCCGGGACGGCGGGTCCGCCGTTGCAGGCCAGGCCGGCATAGGTGGTTCCGCCGGTGAGGGTCTCGCCTGTCTCCAGCGGGATGCCCTGTCCGGCGGTGACGGCGGTGTCGTCGTCGAGGTTGCGGGCCGAGAGAGCGTAGGGGCCGAAGTCCTCGTCGGCGCCGATGACGTAGCGGTTGTCGAGGGTGAACTCGGCTTCGTGACCATTGCCTTCCGGCACCACGGTGCGGCCCCGCTGCGCGCCCTCCGGGTCGGGGTTCGTGAAGTCGGTGTCGCCGATGTACTTGATGTTCTTCGGGTCGGTCACGTCCAGCGCGACGTAGCCCGCGTCCCAGTAGGAGGCCAGCATGACCTGACGGCCGCGGATGTTCTTGACGACCATGTCGTGCAGGAAGACCTCGGTGAGGTTCTCCGGTGCCGCCTGGAGGATCTGCGGGAAGGTCTCGTCGAGGTCGTACTCGGCGACGAGTAGGGGCTTGGTCGGGTCGGTGATGTCCATGATGTCGACGTCGGTGCCCTCTTCGTTGTCGACGATCACGGCGTAGGCCTTACGGCCCGCGTCCCAGGCGAACACGCTGTGGATCTGGCGGGCGATCTCGGTCGTCTCGCCGCCGAGGGTGAAGTCGCCGATGCCCTCGGCGAGCGTCTTCGGCTTCGTGGGGTCGCTGACGTCGTAGATGTTCATGCCGCCGACGCCGGTGTCGCCGCAGATCTCGTTGTTGCTGACCAGGATGTCGCCGTTGAAGGACGGCGTCGAGATGTGCACGGTCTGAATGCCTTCACCCGGTGCACTGCCCGCCGGGGCCGGGATGAAGCCGACTTCCTTGGGCAGGCTGGGCTTGCGGATGTCGACGACGTGCACACCGGTGTTGTCACAGCCGACGCCGCCCCAAGAGGCGAGATAGGCGTAGCCCTTGAAGACGCCGACGTCGGCGATCTTCCCCTCGACGACGTTGCTCAGCTTGAGCTTGCTGACCAGGCGGACGTTCTTCTGCGTGGCAGGCAGGTGCCCTCCGCTGCCGCCGTGCTGATCGTGGCCGTGTGTCGCGGCGGCGTTGTCGATGGCGCCGTCGGTCGCCGAGACGCCGTCGTGTGCCTGTGCGGAACCGGCGAGAGCGGTCGTGACGAAGAGCGCCGCCGCGAACACACCCACGCCGGTCCGTCTGGGGGACTTGCGCATGCTTGACCTCCACTCGTGCGGCCGGGGTCCCCGGCCCCTGACGAGATGCTGCCGGTCACCAACTGACCGGCATCGCGAAGGTACTTAGTGGATTCATTGACCGGTAGGCGTTTAACCAGACTGTATTTTGCCGGTGGTTGGCGAGGGGTGGTGTGACGGCTGCGGGGCTGGGGACTGACCAGGTGCGCGTCGAAGTGCGGCCGTGCCAGCTGTAGTTGATGGCGCTACTGATCGCGGCCCCTGTCGGCCCCTACCTGGCAAGCATCAATTAAGCAGGTTAGTATTCAGGCGTGAAATGGAGAGGGCGTGGCGGGTTCGGATCCGTTGCCCGGCCGCGGAACGTCGACCGGCGAGGCCGCTGGCGGCCGGAGCCCCGATCCTGAGTAGCCCATCGGCTGCGTGCGCGGGCGGGGGAGGTGCCACGTCCTCCGAAGAGCCTGCCCGCGCGCGCACCTTCCGTAGCGCCGTGGGAGGCCGGGACGTGCAGCGTCCGTATCGGCGGAGCGATACGTCCCGGCGCGGGGAGGAATTCGCGTACCCGGGCCCGGCCGGCCCGGGGTGGACGGTCAGGCGCGGCCGACGAGTTCGTAGCCCGCCTCGTCGACGGCGGCGCGGACGGCCTCCTCGTCGAGCGGAGCGGCGGAGGTGACGGTCAACTCGCCGGTCTCGGCCACGGCCTGGACCGCGGTGACGCCGTCCAGCGCGGAGATCTCCTGCGAGACCGCGCCCTCGCAGTGGCCGCACGTCATGCCGGACACCTTGTAGACGGTGGTGGTGGCCCCGGCGCCCTGGATCTGGACGTCGGACGTGGTGCCGGAGCCGCAGGAGCCGCCAGTGCCGCAGCAGGAGCTCGTGCTGGTGTTCGTCTCGGTGGTCATGGCTTCTTCCTCAGGTTTGGGTGCGTGGGTCGTCGTACGGGGGAAAGCGCCGCTTCTCCGGCTCCGTCCGCACGACGAGACTATACCCCCCTAGGGTATGAGTGCCACTTGTGGCACCGCCCGCACGATCTGCCTGAGGCTGCCCTTGTCCACTAACCCGCCTAGGGCGTTAAACCGCTGTTTCAGCCGTGGATGTGGCGAGTACGGTGTGGCCGTGGCCGTGGCCGGTGATCGCGTGCAGCGGCGGCTCACGGAGACAGGCCCTCGGACGCGAAGGAGCGAATGATGCCAGGCGCTGTACTGCGAGGGGTGACTCTGGACTGTGCCGACCCGCAGGCGCTGGCGGGCTTCTATGGTGCGCTGACCGGGATGCGCGAACTGTTCAGTACCGACGAGTTCGTCGCCCTGACGGACGACTCCGGCTGCGATCTGGGATTCCAGAGGGTTGACGGATACCGGGCTCCGCAGTGGCCGGGGCAGGACGTGCCACAACAACTCCACCTGGATTTCCGCGCTGACGACCTCGATGCGATCGAAGAGCTGGCCCTGGAACTCGGCGCGGCCAAACCGGACCATCAGCCCGGCGACGGACGCTGGTTGGTACTCCTGGATCCGGCTGGCCACCCCTTCTGCCTGACGTCTTCCTGACACCACCGGCGCTGACTCGGGTCGCCGCCTTCGGAAGATGCCCCGCAGGCAGCCCGCGCTGGAATACGAATCTGCTTCGCAGATTCCGGTGCTCATCCCCGCCGGTGGCGATCCGCCGTCGACGAACGTGACCTGCGCCCGACTGCGGAGGCTTCCGGCCGCCAGCGACAACCGCAGCCCTCACCTCACCCGGCCATCATCAGCAGCATCGCGGACATGGTCCCGCCCATCCCGATATGAGCGGCCAGCGCCGCGTCCGGTGCGGCTCCGAGCTTGCGGCGCCGACCGTGCCTCGGCTGCTGTGCCGTCCTGCCCTTGTCCCACACCGAGAGCGTCAATGACGCCAGGAAGACGAACACCGTGTCCGGCATGGCGAGCAGCCACCGGCCCGGGCTGAACCCGGCGCTCGTCCGCGGTCCCTTGTCGCCTGTGCCACGGGCCCTGGCCCATACGGACGCGCCGATGGACAGCAGGAAGTACACGGCGAGCGCCGCGATCACGAACCGCCACACGGATCCGGACCCGCCGGAGGAGCCCGCGGCGGCAGCGGAATCGGCCGTCCCGGACATGTCCATCCCGGGCATGGAACCCATCCCCTCCATCGAGCCCATCCCCTCCATGGACTCCATGCCGGCCATCTCGTGTGCGCCGTTCGTGCTCACCATGTTCTCCATGCCCGGCATGCCCGCCATGGAGGAGCCCCCCAGGGCGAGCACCGGTCCGGATGATGTGCTCGTCATGGCGAGCGTCATGATCACCATGCCGACGCTGCCGACGATGAGGTGCACCCAGTGGCGGCCGTGCTTCCACCCGCAGGTGCGCGTGTGCTTGACCGCCATCGCCACGGCGCCGACCCCGAGGACACCGAACGCCGCCGCCCACCACACGCCGTAGCCCGCGTACCAGCCGACCGTCGCAGGCAGTGCCATGGCCGCCATGCATAGCCCCATCAGCAGATCGCCGCCCGCGGCGAACCGGGCCTCACCGTTGGTGGTTGCCATCCGAACCGCGCTGACGGCGGCGACCAGAGCGGCGATCCCCGCCACGGTCCAACTGAGCGCCAGAGTTCCCATCTTCACCTTCCCAGTCGTCCGAGCACGTCAGCCTCGCGCCTCCGGCGCCGTCCCCGGCGTACGAAGCGCCGACCGGCGCCGCACGGGCATTAGCTGCTAATGCCCTTAGTACGTCGCAGGGGTGGGCGGTGTTCAAATGACCCAGGGGATTCGTGTCGAGACCACGCCTGACGTCATACTCCGCCGGAGAGTTCTGTGGACGGCCCGCTCGCGCGAACGGGCCGCAGGCCGCATCAACCGAAGTCGTTGACCTGGTCGAACGTCGTGGGACGGGTCTCCTGCCACTGCTGGGGGCTCAGCAGGCGGGTGCGCTCGGCTATTCGGCGCAGGGCGGCCACGGCCCCGTCGTCGAGAACCGCACCGCTGTAACCGACGTAGGCGACGACGCCGGGCTCCGGCTCCCAGGCGAGGACGGCGTTGCCGCCGAGTCCCGCGGACACGACCGCGGGCTTTCCGTGCACGGTGCCGGCGGGCTGAGTGTCCTGGGTGTACAACCGGTCCTCGATGCCACCGCATCGGGCCACGCCGGTGAAGGTCAGGCCATTGGAGAGTTCTCCGGACTCACCCACCTGGTCCGAGCCGTAACGCGCCTCGCGCAGGACGTGCGTGCGCAAGGAGCCCGTCGTCACCACCGAGAGTCCCGACGGAGCCCTGACCTCCGGGCGCCCGGACACGACCGTGGTCGCGGCGGCGACAGCCACGAGCTGCGGGCGCGGCAGGTCCCCTCGGACGCGCGCGTACGCGTCGGCCAGAGGCCAGATGATCTCCCCGTCACGGTCCCACCCCGTCACGCCGCCGATCCGGGCCGGGCGGCCGGTTCGAGGCTTCGGAACGGGGAACGTCACCACCGCCCCGTCACGCGCCAGCGAGCCGTAAGGGCGCCGGACCGTCACCGTCCAGGGGCCGGCATTCGCCGTCCGGTCGTGCCGGTTCAGCGAGCCCTGCCTCAAGTCGACTCCCGTGATCACCAGGCCGGGAGTGTCGTCCCGCGCGGCGGACGCGTCCGAACCATCAGGGGACAGGCCGCTGTTGGGCAGCGATGATGAGGGCGAGGGCGAGGGCGAGGGCGAGGGCGAAGGCGAGGGTGAGCTCTGGGGTGCCGCCGACCTCCGGGTGTCATCGCCGTTCACGGTGATGAGGCCCGCCACGAGCGCCGCAACCGCCAGCACGGCAACCCCTGCCACGATCAACCAACGCGGTGGCTTCCACGGCGGCCGCTCGGAACCGCCGCTGAGAACATCGCTCACGCCCCAACCTCCTCCCCGACGAAACACTCGCGCTCATCGGGCCGCGCGTCGACAAGAACCCTGTCACCTTGTGTACACCGCTCACGGCCCATCGGTTCCCGACCGTGCGCAGCCCGTCTCCTGCGTCGGGTTCGAGGCCGTGAGTGCGCAACCACGCCAACGCAGTTCTGTCCGTGGCCTGGGGATGTGACGACGGGGATGTCACGACGGGGCGCCACGTTTCCGTCCGGCAGGGTTGGCTCAAACGGGGATCACCCACGTCCCCGTGGGGCGATCCCCCACGGGGGCGTGGGCTGCGGCTGTCAGTAGCCGATGGTGAAGCGGCGCTGGACGAAGCGCGGCAGCTCCGCCTCGTCGATCAAGGCGATGGCCGCGTCCTCCACCGAGATGCGGCTGCGGCCGTCGGCGTCCAGGACGGGCTGGTCGCCGCCGATCCGAAAGCGGCCGGTGCGCTCGCCGGGGCCTATCTCCTCCGCGGGGCTGAAGTAGGTCCACAGCCGGTTCGATGTCCGCAGGACGGCCAGGGCGTCGCGGTGACCGCGTACCGCCGCGGCGTATTCGCGGGGCAGCCCAAGCTGGTCGAGGGCGGCGTGCAGCAGTTCGTCGGAGTCCGCTCGCACCACTCCCGGTTCGATTTCGAGGCTGCCGGCGCCGCCGATCACGATGAGCCGGGTCCGTGGGCGGCTCTCCAGGGCCTTCAGCAGGGCCTGCGCCGCCGTCGCATAGACGGTCGGGTCGGCGATCGAGCGCCGGACGGTGTCCGCGAAGTCGTTGGCGGCATTGCCCGGCTGGAATCCGCTGATCAGGACGTCGAGTCCGGGCAGGACGCCGGCGATGCTCTTCGGGTCCAGGACGTCGACACTCGTCCAGGTGATGTTGTCCCGACGCTCCTCGCGCTGCGCCTGAACGGCGTTCCGGCTGAACGCCTTGACGCTGTGGCCGCGGTCGAGGGCCTCGCTGACGACCCGGCTGCCGATGGTGCCCGTGGCTCCGATGACTCCGATGTGCATGGTTCTCCCCGGTGCATGCAGAAGTGGGACGCCACTGACAGTGACGCCGTGTAGAAACTATACGCCGTGAAGTTTGTATACGATGCTGAGTAACTCGACGCTGTAGAGTGCCTGTTGTGACAGTCACGGGAACCGGGGGAAGGCGTGAGCGGCTACGGGCCGAGACCACTTCCGAAATCAAGAAGGTCGCACTGGCGTTGATGACCGCGGGCGGGCCGGACGCCATCACCCTGCGAGCCATCGCCCGCGACATGGGCATGACCGCCAACGCCATCTACGGGTACTTCCCGACCAGGGACGACCTGGTCACCACGCTGATCAACGACGTGTACACCGCCCTGGCCGACGCCGTGGACACGGCATGGCAGACCACGCCCTCCGCCGAGCCCGCCGTCCGGATCGAGGCATGGGCCAACGCCTTCCGGACCTGGGCCCTGGTCAACCCCCAGGGGTTCCGCCTCATTTACGGCGACCCCGTGCCCGGCTACCAGGCCCCCGAGGGAGGCGCCGCCCCGGATGCCGCACGCCGGGTCTGCATCGGCCTCACCGCTCTCGCGGCAGCCGCCTGGCCGCACGCCGGGCATCTCTACCAGGACAGTGCCTTCGACTGGCCTGACTTCGACCCCGGGCTCCTCGAGAAGGTGCGGCCCGCCTTCCCCGACCTGCCGCCCGCAGCCGTCGCCCTCGCCCTGCGGATCTGGGGGCATCTGCATGGACTGGTGTCACTGGAGGTCTACGGCCACATGGGCAGCCAGACCACCAGCCCGGAGAAGCTCTTCCGGGAGGAACTCGCCCAGCTCATACAGGCACTCGGCATCCCGCGCCGACGCTGAGCGTCTGCGCGACGCGCCCCCAGCGGCTTGGCAACTCAAGAAACAAGCGGCGCGAGTTGAGCGAACGACCTGCCGCCGTCACGTGACTCATACACGCCCGTCGCCGTCGCGGCGAGGACGTGATCGGCGTTGACGGCGGTCAGCGCCTGGGGCTGTCCGCCGGGCAAGGACGTGAGCCGCTTCCAGGTCTTGCCGCCGTCCGCACTGCCACTCAGGGTCCCGGACGTGCCGATGCCGAACAGGGACCTCTCCGCAGGCCAGGACAGAAACGCCTGTACCTGCCCGGAGCCCTCACCGAAGGTCCGGCCCCCGTCGGTGCTGGTGACGACACCCTCCGCCGTGGTCGCCAGCAGCGTGTCGCCGCCGGGGCTCACCGCGAGGTCGAGAGCTTCCAGCGTTGCCCGGTCGTCCCAGCCCTTCAGGTCGTCGCTGACCCGGATCCGCCCGCCCTCGTACCCGTAGACCGTGCCCTTGACCGACTCCAGGGAGTGGAAGTCGGCATCTCCCGACAGCGACCGTGGTGTCCAGGTGCTGCCCGCGTCATGGGTCTCGATCAGGCCGAGATCGCCCGGTTGGCCGCCGCCCGGGGCGCCGTGTCCGCTCGCGACGAAGGTCTTCTCGCCGGTCACGGTGAAGCCCATGAAGTCGTCCCTGCGGTCGCCGACGAGCTTCGGCTTCTCGCCTTTGGTGACCGTGTACAGGCCGCTGTGGGTGGCCACGTACACGCGGCCGTCGGCCGGGTCGACGCCCAGCCCGTGCACGTGGGAGAGCACCTCCGGGGTTGCCGCTGCCGCCTCGCCGGTGTCGGAGGACGCGCTTTCGCAAGCGGTGAGGGCAAGTGAGGCGAGGGCAATCCCCGCGGCGGTGAGCAGGCGGCCTGGGATTGGGCGGCGGGGGATGCGGGAGGTCACAGAAGTTCCTTGAGCAGTGCGGGAGGTGAGGTTCAGGGCCTGCTCGCGGCGTAGAACGGCATGTAGCTCACCTGGGTGATCTCGATGTTCTTGCCGGTGCGCGGGGCGTGGATGGCTTTGCCGCCGCCGATGTAGATGCCGTTGTGCTGGCTGTCGTTGTACCAGTAGATGATGTCGCCGGGCTGGAGGTCGGCCTGGGACAC
Source organism: Streptomyces sp. NPDC046909 (assembly GCF_040644695.1). Classification (NCBI taxonomy): domain Bacteria; kingdom Bacillati; phylum Actinomycetota; class Actinomycetes; order Kitasatosporales; family Streptomycetaceae; genus Streptomyces; species Streptomyces sp. NPDC046909. Next base: position 433,654 of record NZ_JBEYXC010000005.1, read on the forward strand.
CTTGCGGCCCGCGTCGTACATCTGCTGGACGGTGCGGGGCAGGGAGACGCCCGCCGAGCGCCATGCCGCGCCCACCAGGCCTGAGCAGTCATAGGAGTTGGGGCCGGTCGAACCCCACTCGTAGGGCTTGCCGAGCTGGGCGTAGGCGAACTCGATGGCGGTCTTGGCGCGTCCGCCGGCGGGACCGTTGTAGGAGGCGGGGGAGTCGCTGGTGCCCGCGGCGGCGTCCTCGCGGTCCTGGTCGGCTGCCATCTTGGCGCGCTGTGCGGCGGTGAGGCTGTTGAGGAGCTTGCGGGCCTTGGTCAGCTTCGCCGTGACCTCGTCCTTCTTCTCCTTGGCCTTCGTGCGTGTCTCTCGCAGGTCCTTGAGCTGTTCGGCGGCGTCGGCGCGGTCCTGGGCGAGCTCTCGCTGTTTGCTTTCCAGGGCTCGCAGGGCGGCGGCCTGCCGGTCGCCGGTGCGGCCGAGGGCTTCGGCTTTCTCCAGGTAGTGGTCCGGGTCGCTGGAGAGGAACAGCTGCAGGCTGGGGTCGACGGCGCCGGTGCGGTACTGCTCGGCTGCCAACGGGCCTGTCTTCTCGCGGAGTTCGTTGATCTCCTGCTGCTTGCGGGCCAACCGGTCCTGGGCGCTGTCGACTTCGTCCTGGAGCTTTTGCTGCTGCTCCAGGACGCCGTTGTACTCCTCGGTCGGAGCCTCGGCCTCTTCGTAGAGCTTCTCGACCTGCTTGCGGACCTCGTCCACCGAGGGGTTCGGCGCCGCCTGGCTCTGGGACGGAAGGAGGCTGACCGCGCCGACCGCCATGCCGAGCGTGGCGATGCGGGCACGGCTGGGGGGCTTCGGCCGACGGTGCGTTCCCATCGCGGGGTGACTCCTTAGCGCGTCTGTGGACCGAGCGACGAGGTGTGGCCGTCGTCGGGTCGGTGCCGCGGCAACGGCCGGGCAAGCGAGATAGAACTTAGTAGCTTAGTAGATTGAGTCGCAAGCGAGTCCGAATCACAGCAGCCCCATCAGGAGCGTTCAGCCGAGTTCGGTCAGAAGCGTTCAGCCGAGTCCGGGCGGGCAGGCGACCAGGAGCGGCAACAGCGGCACCGCCAGGGCCAAGGTCGCGACCGAGCCCCACAAGGCGGGGTGCGCGGCCTTGCGCGGACCGAGGACCCGCTTCAGGCGGATGAGGGCGTTCGGCCCGCCCGCCGCCAAGGCGCCCTTCGGCGTGCGGGCCGTGGCCATCTCATACATCGCGGTGGCCAGGGCTTCGTGGGAGTGGCTGCGCAGCGCGCGGTCGTCCGCGATCATCTCCAGCAGCAGCGCCGTCTGCTCCCGCGCGTGGCGTGCCAGCGGCACCCACCGGAAGACCGAGTGGAAGGCCTCCGCGGTGGCCAGGACCAGGTGGTGCCGGCCCGCGATGTGGGCCTGCTCGTGCTCCAGTACGGCGCCGAGCTGCTCCGGGGTCAGCTGACGTACGGCCGCGTCGCTGATCACGATCCGGGCGTGGCGGCCGGGCAGGCAGTAGGCGGCGGGGGTGTCGTACGGCAGTACGGTGGCGCACAGCCGGGCCGAGCGGCGGCCGACCAGGTCAAGGGCTTCCCGGTGCTCCGCGCGCGCCCGGCCGGCCCGAACGACCTGAAAGGCGAAGCTCGCGAGGAGAGCGATCCCGAGCACCGCGGGGGCGCCGACCGCCAGGCGGCCGGCCATCTCGGGGCCGGGCTGCGCCGCGCCGGCGTCCAGCCCGCAGGTGTGCAACAGGCCCACCAGGCCCGTGTGCAGATGCTCCGTCGGCGCGGCCAGGCTGGCCGCGGAGAGTGCGACACCGATCGAGAAGGAGACCGCCAGCGCGTGCCAGACCGCCGCGGCCAGTGCCGGGGCCCGGTGCGGCCAGCGGCTGCGCAGCAGCAGTTGCGGGACGACGAAGCCGACTGCTGCCGTGTAGCCGATCAGCGCCGGGGCCGCGGTCACGGCTGCGCCTTCGCCTGCCGGTTCACGTTCCGCAGCGCCCTGCGCAGGGCGGCGACCTCTTCCTCGGACATGTTCTCCACGAAGTGGACCAGCGCGGCCGGGCGATCCTTGCTCTCTCCCAGACCGTCTTCCATGAGCGCGGCGGCGTACGCCTCACGACTGCGGACCGGCGAGTACAGCCAGGCCCGGCCCTGCTTGCCGCGCAGCAGCCAGCCCTTGTTGTACAGGATGTTGGTGACGGTCATCACCGTGGTGTACGCGACCTGGCGGGTCTTGTTTATGTCGTCCACCACCTCGCGTACCGTCGCGGGACGGTTCCACGTCCAGAAGCGGTCCATGATCTCCGCTTCGAGTTCCCCCAGCCGCCGCATGGTCCTGACTCCTTCTCGCCGCCGAATACGCAAGGCCATAGTAGAGGCCTGTTCTTGGCGCGAGAGGCTGAAAGATCCATGCCTAGGATGAGGCTGTGATCCGCCTCGGACAACCCACGACACCGCACTCCACAGTGCGGGCCCGCGGGCTGCTCGTGTGCGCGCTGCTCCTGGGTCTGCTCGGCATGCACGGGCTCGGACCGATGCCCGGCGCCGTCACCGTCACCGCCACCGCCACCGCCTCGTCCGGGCACGAGCGCATGGCCGTGGTCGCGCACACGGATGTCATGGCGTCGGCGCCGGGGGAGTGCGATCACGGCGGCGGTGGTTGTACGGGCCACTCGGACCACGCGGATGCGACCTGCGCCTCCGCGTCCGTCACCGGGACTCCCGTCATCGTGCCGGTTCTCCTGCCCGACACCGTGTCCTGCGCCGAGTCGTCCCAGGCGGCCACGTCCCTGGCGGGCAGCGGCCCCGACGGCGGCCGGGCCCCGCCCTCACTCTCCGAACTCCAGCTCCTGCGGATCTAGAGCGGCCCGCGCGTCGCCGCCTGCTCATACGCACGCGTGTGCGGCGAGGCGCTTCGGCATGCCATCCACCGCATCTGGACACAGGAGCTCAACCATGACCGCACACCGAAACCTCATCCGTCGTACCGCCCTCGCTGTCACCGCTGGAGCGGCCGCACTTGTGCTGGCCGCGTGCAGCAGCGGCGGCCACGACATGGGGGCGATGGACTCCGACTCCGGGCCGTCCGCGACCGCCTCGGCCAAGGCCGGCGACCACAACGACCAGGACGTCTCCTTCGCCACGGAGATGATCCAGCACCACCGTCAGGCCGTCGAGATGGCCGAACTGGCCGCCGACCGCGCCTCCTCGCAGGACGTCAAGGACCTCGCGACGAAGATCAAGGGGGCGCAGGACCCGGAGATCGAGACGATGTCCGGCTGGCTGACCTCGTGGGGCGAGGAGGTCCCCGAGGACATGTCCGGCATGGAGGGCCATGACATGTCGTCCGGCATGCCCGGCATGATGAGCGGCGAGGACATGGCCAAGCTGGAGAAGGCGTCCGGCGCCGAGTTCGACAAGATGTTCCTGGAGATGATGGTCGAGCACCACACGGGTGCCGTCGAGATGGCCAAGACGGAGAAGGCCGACGGCTCGTACGGCCCGGCCACCGAGCTCGCGGACGACGTGATCACGGCTCAGACCGCCGAGATCGAGGACATGAACAAGATGCTCGGCAAGAGCTGACGCATCGCCAGGAGACGGTGCGGCCGTCGGCGCGAACAGCCCGACGGCCACACCGTTCTCCGTGTCGCCGCAGGAAGCCGACCGGACCGTTTGCGATAGGTGAACTGATCGGCGGTTCCATGAGATGGGGCCTATCGGGTGGCGACCGTATCGGCATGTGGCTTGTTCACACACCGTTCCCGTAGCCCTGAATGCCAGGGCCGCCGCGCCGGGTTACGATCACGGCGTGATTACGGCCTGGTCTCCTTCCGGCATGCAGCGGAGCCGCTCATCAGCGGCTCTGTGGCGGGTGCTGGGTCTGGGCCTGTGCCTCTTCGGTCTGCTCTACACGCATGCCGTCAGCCCTGGTGCGACGGTGAGTCACCTCACGGCCGAAGGAGGCGTCTGGGCCGCGGACGCTCACTTCGAGCCCTTTGCCGACGACACAAGCGTTGCGAGTGCCACCCCGGCGCAGCCCGCGCACGAGGAACCCGCCGACCACCACGACGGGCACGGTCAGCAGCACACCGGCGAGGACTGCGCGCTGGGACAACCTCCGCAAGGCCCGGCCGTGGCCTTGCCCTGCCTGTCACCGCTGCACTCGGACACCGGTGACGACGCCGGGGCGCCCCGGCCTGCGCACTCCCGCCACTCCTCGGCACGCGACGCCGTAGCCCCCATAACGCATGCGGCGCATTCGGCGGTCCTTCGTATCTAGGCCAGGCTTCCTGGACCGATCGACGTCACAGGGGTTCGCGGACTCGGCCCACGGCCGTGCCCCCGTATGTCCCCGTCGACCGGTCCATGGCGTCTGACCTCCCGCGCACGGCGTTCCACGGTGCGGCGCGGGGATGGTCGACGACTTCTTCCCTCACCCCCCACTGATCTCTGTCCCCGCCGAGGGCGTTCCGGTGCGGACAGCAGCCGCGCGGAGGATGTGTGCCGCCTACCCCTGTCATCTCCAATGCCCTTGTCTCAGGGGCGAGTTCGCTGCGCCGGAGCCTGCTGACCGGCAGCACGCTGTACGCCCTGCTGTTCATGGTGCTGGCGTGTGTCGGCGACGGATTCCACGGGCCGGAGCAGCCCTACGAACGTTCTTCAGTCGTCGCATCGAGGCAAACGCCCCTGCCTGATGCGCATCCCGAGGGTGAGATCGTCGACGCGCCCGAGTCCTTCGATCACTGTCTCGGATCCCGCCCATGGGCCAGCGCGCTCCTGCGCACCTCGGCTCTTGTCCCGCCGCACGCCGCCATCACGTCGGCAGCGACCGGCACGACGGACCGTGCCTCGGTCGAACTCCCTGATGCCGTACGAGGACTGCCGCACCGTGGCGGTCGGTCCGCTCTCACTACCACGTGCCGGTGGCGCATATAGATGCCGGCCCGCAGGCCGGCCTCGGCCGGTCTGCCGCCCGTCGCGCCTTGCGCGCCGCGCGAGATGAGCATCCGCACGCGTCGATACCGAACGAGAGCGAACGACATGCACTCCCTGACCACGAGTGACTTCACCCCCGCCGGCTCCACCCTCCAAGGGCTCGTCGGCAACACCCCCGTCTTGCGCGTCTGCCGGCCCTTCACCCCGCCCGACCGCGGGTTCTGGGCCAAGCTGGAGGGCTTCAACCCCGGCGGAATCAAGGACCGCCCGGCCCTGCACATGGTCGAACGAGCCAAGGCCCGCGGTGAGTTGCGGCCCGGTCGCCCGATCATCGAGTCGACCAGCGGCACGCTCGGCCTCGGCCTCGCCCTGGCCGGAATGGTGTACGGCCACCCCGTCACGCTGGTCACCGACCCGGGCCTGGAACCGTCGATGAACCGTCTGCTCGCCGCCTACGGCGCGACCGTCGACATGGTGACCGAGCCCCATCCGGCCGGCGGCTGGCAGGAGGCCCGCCGCGAACGTGTCACCGAACGGCTGGCGCAGAGCCCCGGTGCCTGGTGCCCCGACCAGTACGGCAACCCCGACAACGTCGCCGCCTACACCCCCTTGGCCCTCGAACTCGCCTCCCAACTGGGCCATATCGACGTCCTCGTATGCAGTGTCGGCACCGGAGGCCACTCGGCCGGCATCTCCCGCGTGCTGCGCCAGCTGTATCCCGGGATGCGGCTGGTGGGCGTGGACACCGTCGGCTCGACCATCTTCGGCCAACCCGCCCGATCCCGTCTCATGCGCGGCCTCGGCTCCAGCATCTACCCGCGCAACGTGGCGTACGAGCACTTCAGCGAGGTGCACTGGGTGGCACCCGGCGAATCGGTCTGGGCCTGCCGCCAGTTGGCCGCCTCGCACTATGCCACCGGCGGCTGGAGCGTCGGCGCGGTCGCCCTCGTGGCCGGCTGGCTCGCGCGTACGACCCCTCGGAGCACCCGCATCGCGGCGATCTTCCCCGACGGGCCCCAGCGGTACCTGGAGACCGTGTACGACGACCAATACTGCGCCGAACACGGGCTGTTGGACGTGACACCGGCAGCCGAGCCGGAGGTCGTGGGCCGCCCGGACGAAAAGGAGGTCACCCGCTGGACCCGTTGCACGGCCGTGAGCGACCCGCTTTCCCTGACGGCCGAGACGGCCGGTGCGGAGGGCGGCGCGCAGTGAAGGCGACGTTCACTCAGATCCGCTCCTACGAGCGCAGCGTTCAGCTGCTCCTGGTGAACCAGTTCACCATCAACCTCGGCTTCTACATGCTGATGCCGTACCTGGCCGCCCATCTGTCCGGCACCCTCGGCCTGGCGGGCTGGCTGGTCGGACTCGTCCTGGGCGTACGGAACTTCAGCCAGCAGGGCATGTTCCTCGTCGGCGGCACCCTCGCCGACCGGCTCGGCTACAAACCGTTGATCGTCGCCGGATGCGTCCTGCGCACCGTCGGCTTCGCCGCGCTCGGCCTGGTCGACTCGGTCCCGGCGCTGCTCGCGGCGTCCGCGGCCACCGGCTTCGCGGGCGCGTTGTTCAACCCGGCCGTGCGGGCATATCTCGCGGCCGACGCGGGGGAGCGGCGGATCGAGGCCTTCGCGCTGTTCAACGTCTTCTACCAGGCGGGCATCCTGCTCGGCCCGCTGGTGGGGATGCTGTTGACCGGCTTCGACTTCCGGCTCACCTGCCTCGTCTCGGCGGCGATCTTCGCGCTGCTGAGCGTGGTGCAGATCCGTTCGCTGCCGTCCCGCCGATCGGACCAGGCGTCGGCCCCGGACACCGACGCAGGGGAGCGCGTGAGCGTGCTGACGCAGTGGCGGGGCATCCTGCGCAACCGCGCGTTCCTGCTCTTCGCCACGGCCATGATCGGCTCGTATGTCCTGTCCTTCCAGGTCTATCTGGCACTGCCGCTGGAGGTCCGGCGCCTCGGCGGCGACGGCGAGTTCGGGACCGGGGCCGTGGCGCTGCTGTTCGCCGCTTCTGGCCTGTCCACGATCTTCGGCCAGACCCGGGTGACCGCGTGGTGCAAGGCACGGTGGGAGCCCGGACAGGCGCTGTCCTGGGGGCTGTTGAGCATGGGACTCGCCTTCGTGCCGCTGCTCGCGGCGACGGCCGTGCCCGTGCCGGACGGAGGAATCGGACGCCGGCTGCTCGCCGCCGTACCGCCGACGTTGGCCGCGCTGTTGCTGGCACTGGGCACGATGATCGCGTACCCCTTCGAGATGGACACGATCGTCAGGCTCTCCGGCGACCGCCTCGTCGCCACGCACTACGGGCTGTACAACACCATCTGCGGCATCGGCATCACGCTGGGCAACCTGCTCACGGGAGCGGCTCTGGACGCCGCCCGCGCGGCCGGCATGTCCGCGCTGCCGTGGCTGGCACTGCTTGTCCTCGGGTTGGTCTGTGCCGGCTCCCTCTACGGACTGCACCACAGCGGCCGCCTGACCCGCACGCTCGCTGAACCGGAACCCGCTGTGGGCTGACGGGGGGTTGTCCTCGCGGCTGGGTGAGCGGCCTGTGTCTGCTCGCCCAGCCGCAAGGTACGGCCGGAGCCACGAAGCTCAGACATGCTCACATCCGGGATCTCAGCACGTCGACCTCACAGCCCGGCGCGAAGGGGTCGAAGCCGTGCTCGACCAGCCAGCGAACCCCCAGCAGGCTTCGCATCGACCACCACGCGCGGATCACGTCGAGGTCGACGTCGGTGCCGTACCCGGCGAGGAGGTCACCGAGGTGCTCCTCGTGTCCGAGCGTCAAGGTGGCGAGGTCGAACAGGGCATCACCCCGGCCCGCCTCGGACCAGTCGATGATGCCCGTGACCTCGTCGCCGTCGACGAAGACGTGCTCGATCTGAAGGTCGCCGTGGGTGAACACCGCGGTCCATGGCCGGAGCGCGGCCTCGGCGACGCGGCGGTTGCGGGTGACGAGGCCAGCGGGCAGGACACCGTTCGCCACGAGCAACTCGCACTCGCCGTCGAGTTCCGCCGCCAGCTCATCGGGATTTCGGCGGCGGCGACCGGGCCAGGGCGGCAGCGGCGCGTCGTGCAGCTTGCGGATGGCGGCACCCGCCGCCGCCCACGCCGTCGGCGACCCGGTCGACGGCCCGCCGAGGCGCCCGAGCGGCGTCCCCGGGAGCGCGGCGATCGCGAGCACGGGCGGCTTGCGCCACAGGACCTCCGGGGTCGGGACCGGCGCGAGGGACATCGCCTCGACCTCGACGTCGATGCGCGCCTGATCGGCGTCCACTTTCAAGAACACGTCACCGACGCGAAGCGTCGCGCGCTCGGAGTGGGCGACGACGACCTTGACCTCATCCATGGGCGACCAGTATCCCGGGGATGATCTACGACGTCGCCGGATTTGTCGCCTGCGACAACGCGGCTGACCGCGTCCCGCCACCCGGCGCGTCGTGCCCGAGACCGGCCCCTGACGAGGTCAAGGCCACCACTTCCGCGAGGAGTCCTCAGGCGGCTACCTCACCGCACCTCCTTCGCGTACGGCGCCACGCTGATCCGGTCGATCAGCGGGGCGTACCGGGAGCGGAGCAGCACGCCCGGAAAGGTGTCCGAGGCGTAGGTCGTGCCGTCGAAGTTCGGCAGTTCCTCGGAGCGGAAGGTGATGGTGTTCTGTCCCTTCTTCAGCTGGACGGGGACGGTCAGCTCCCAGAAGTTGTTCTGGTGGAAGCTGTGCGGGAAGCCCACGCGCTTTGTCTCGCCGCCGTTGACGGCGATGTCGGCGTGCCGGGCCAGCGGGTCCGGGTTGTAGTGGGTGGCCTCGGACTGCTCGGGGTTGGAGTAGCGCACCCGCAGCGCGTACAGGCCGGCCCGGTCCGCGGTGACGGTGAACGTGGCGGTGTTGCCGTTGCCCGGGTCGCCGCCGATCCCGGTGATCGCGGTCCCGTCCGTCGCCAGCGACAGCGGGGCCAGCGCGGCCGTACCCGCCAGATGGGCGTCTTGCGCTTCGTACGTGCGCACCGGGAGCGTGCCCTCAGTCGGCGTGACCGTGAGCCGGTCGACGAGGGTCGGGGTCGAACCGCCGGTCAGCGTCACCTTGTTGACGCCGCCCGAGAGGGAGACCGCGACGCTGCTCCGGCCCTTGGCCAGGCGCAGGACGTCATGTCCGTTGACGGAGAGCCGGGCGCCGGTGCCGCCGAGGGTGTTCACGTCGATCGTGGCTTCGCGGTCGGCGGGGGAGTAGACCCAGAACGTGGCGGTCTGGCCCTTGGCGAGCCGGGCCGCACCCGATCCGGTGGCCGGAGTGTTGTTCTTCGGCAGGTCGTAGACGGGCTTCGCCCCGCCGCCCAGCCAGCCCAGCTCACCCTCGTACACCCGGGTGTCGGCCGAGGCGTCCGGCAGGGACAGGGTGAGGCGGTCGACGATGGCGTCGCCCTTGGTGACCCGCTTGCCGTCGAGGCTCTTCGCCGCGAGCGTCAGGGTGTGCCTGCCCTTGGTGAGCTTCACCTCGGTGTCGGTGTGGTCCCACACCACCCACTTGTAGCCGAGCGGCAGATGCAGTTCCTGCTCGCTGTCCGCCTGGCCGTCCACGCGCAGGAAGACATTGGTGGGGCCCTGTTCCTTCACCTGGTCGTAGGTGTTGAGGGAGTTGGCGAAGACGCTGAGGTCGTAGGTGCCGTCCTCGGGCACGTCCACCGTGAAGTCGAGCGTGACGTCCGAGCCGGTGCGCAGACCGCCGACGTCGTAGCCGCCGGAGGTGTAGAACTTCGACACGTCGCGCGGTGAGCCCTCGGGGCCGTTCTTCGAGTAGCCGGACCCGGTGTGCGCGGCGTCCTCGGCCTCGTACGAGCCCTGCCAGCGAGTGGGCGCGGCCTGAGTGCCCTTCGCGTTCCCGGCGGGGCTGAGGACGATCTCGTACGCGGAGGACTCCTTGAGGGCCGGCAGAGTGCCGTCGCCGAAGTCGACGATCACCTTGCCGTCGTCACCGACCTTGAGGTTCGTCTCGGTCAGCAGCTTCGGGCCGGAGTTGTCGCCGACCTGGCCGCTCCACTCGATCTCCCGCACCCAGGCGTGCACTTGGCCGCCGAAGACCTTCTTCGGGATGTCGTCGAAGACGATGTGGCCCTTGCCGTTCGAGCCGCCGAAGATCAGCCGGGCTTGTTTCTTCTTCTCGTCGAGGGTGGCGACCCCCTGCATACTGTAGTTCTCGCCGGGGAACGGCGGGCTGACGGCCACCGTGTGGCCGCTCATCGCGGCGTATGAATTCAGCAGCCACCACTGCCCGTTGCCGCGGTTGGACTGCACCGCGGAGTCGGAGAGGTTGCCGTCGATGTTCCAGTACGCGATGTCGGCGTCGACTTTGGACTCCTCGATCGCGGAGACCCACTGGATCATCTGGCCGGGGACCGAGGTGTGGTAGTTGAAGGCGTACTCGTTGATGTTGACGGGGAGTTGGGTGCCTTCGCGGTCCGTGCCCTGGAACAGGGCCTTCTCCCACGTCCGGTACTTGGCGACGCTCTCGCGCACCGCCTCCGGGTGGCTCAGCTCGTGCCAGGTGATGACGTCGGGGAGGGTACCCGCGGCCAGCGCGTGGGTCAGGAAGTCCTTCACCTGGTCGTACAGGACACTGGTGTTGGGGCCGGCTATCCGGGCGTTCGGCATCCGGCTCTTGATGAGCCGGTAGGCGGAGTCCCAGGCGGCGAAGTAGTCGTCGGGGTCGCTCAGCCAGCTGACCTTGTCGTAGCTCCACTCGCCGGTGCCGAACATGTTGCCCTCGGGCTCGTTGAACGGCACGAAGACGACGTTGTCCTGGTACTCCTCCGGCAGCTGGAGGACCTGGTCGACCTGCTTGGCGAGCTTCTCCTCGTACAGCTTGACCTTCTGCGCGGGGGTGTCGCCCGGCCACTGGTACGGGAAGCCGCGGTGGATGTCGGTCATGTAGATGTACACATCACCGTCGGTGGAGTCGGCCAGCGGCTTCACCACCTCCAGCGCGTCGGCGCCCGGGTGCTGCGGGCCGTCCTGCGCCTTGGTCGAGACCGTGCGCAGGCCCATGCCCTCCATGAGGTTGTTGGTGGGGACGTCCGGTCCGTACACGCCGTAGAGGGTGCCGGAGGCGCCGCCGTGGAAGGCGCCGGTGTCCGAGCCGAGGTCGACGGTGAGCTGGCCCTCGCGGACCACCGTGACCGTCGCCTTCACCTCCCGCCCGGCCGCCGTGCCCGTGACGGTGAAGGTTCCCGGCTGGGCGTACTTCTCCGGCGGGACGGCGTCCCAGGTGACCGGCGTGTCACGGTCGTAGCCGTCGGAGAAGGTGGAGCGGACGGCGGCGGGCAGGGCGGGCGCGGTCCCCGTCGTCGTACGGACGTCGAAGGAAGTCCGGGAGAGTTCGCCGACGGTCGGTGCGGCGTCGACCAGGCTTGCCACTTGTGCGGAGCTCAGCGCCGAGTGCCACACGGTGAAGTCGTCGATCGCGCCCTTGAGCAGCGGGTCCGGCCAGAAGGACTTGCCGATGTAGCCGGCCGCGGTGGCCGAACTCTCCAGCAGGTCCTTGGCCTTGATGTCGGTCGCGGAGGAGGAGACCGCCACGCCGTCGAGGTAGGTGGTGAGCCGGCCGGCGGCGGTGTCGAGGGTGACGGTGACCGTGCGCCACTCGTCCGCCGGGAGCATCGCGTAGCCGCGGACCTGGGTCTCCGCACCGCCGCCGCCCGTGGTCACGGAGGTTTGGAACAGGCCGCCGCCGTTGTACGGCGTGCTGAACAGGTACTTGGTGGTGTTGGTGCCGAGGTCGAAGATGCGCTGCCAGGACGACTTCTCGCCGCTCCACTTCACCCGGGCGGAGACCGTCAGGTCGTCGGTGTCGCCGACCACTTCGCGGGGGAGGCGGACGTAGGCGCCGTCCGAGTTCGGTGCCCCGCCGGGGAGGGAGAGGGCTTTGCCGCCGCCGGTGCCGTCGACGGACTGGGCGGTGGAGGGGTTCACCAAGGTCGCCGTGAGGCTGTTGCCGGAGCTGTCGGTGATCCGGCCGGAGGCCAGGTCGTCCTGGTCGAAGGTGTAGTGGGCGGTGGGCTGCGGAGTCTCCGCCGCCTGGGCGGGCACGGCGGGTGCGGCCAGCAGGCCTGCGCCGAGCGTCAGGGCCACGGCGGCCGGGGCACGGCGCCGGGCGGGTCTTTCGGGGGATGTCATGGATTGCGTCCTCAATCCTTGAGTAACGGCACAGGTCCTTGAGCGACGGCCGAGATCCTTGAGCAGCGGCGCGGATCTTTGAGCAATGGCGCCGATCTTTGAGCAATGGAGCAGATTCTTGAGCAGCGGCTATGTGAACCGGTTCGACGGCGCGGGGTCCGGGCGCCGGGTCACTCAAGGGATCTTCCTGTCGAACCGGTTCGGCAAGCTAGCACCGGGGCGGCGGGCGGGCAATCCCCTCAACACCAGGAAATCTCAGTGCTGTCGGAGGTGTTGACAGCCGTCCGGGCCCTTCCTACCGTCACTTCACGCGAACCGGTTCGACAGCCGGTGCGCCGCTCACGAAACGGTTCGACGAAGGAGTCCCGTGAACATCGGTGAGATCGCCCGGCGGGCCGGTGTCTCGCGGAGCACCGTGTCCTACGCGCTGAGCGGCAAGCGTCCGGTCTCGGAGGAGACCCGGCGGAAGATCCAGCACGTCGTCGACGAACTGGGCTACCGGCCCAGTGCCAGCGCACGCGCCCTGGCCAACGGGCGGACCAGCACGATCGGGCTGGTCTTCCCGCCGGCCGGGAACCACTACACCGGGATGCAGCTCGACTTCATCGGCAGCGTGGTGGAGGCCGCCGCGGCCTACGACTACGACGTGCTGCTCTCACCCAGCGGCGTCGACAGCGACCGTTCCTTCCAGCGGATGCTGGGGGAGCGGCGGGTCGACGGCGCGATCCTGATGGAGATCAGGCTGGCCGACGACCGGGTCGATCACCTGGCCGCCCTGGACTTCCCCTCCGTCGCCATCGGCCGCACCGCCCACCCGGAGGGCAGCTGGTGGGTCGCCCTGGACCACACCGCCCTCGCGGCGGCCTGCGTCCACCACCTGGCGGACCTCGGCCACCGCCGGGTCGCCTTCGTCAACCGGCCCGAGCAACTGCTGCGGGCCGGGTACGAATCCGCGCAGCGGGGCCTGGACGGCTTCACCAAGGCCGCGGCCGAACGCGGGCTCACCGTCCGGACATACTGCTGCGGGGACGACGCGGCCTCCGGCCAGAGCTGCGTGGAACGGATCCTGCACGACGACCCGGCCACCACGGCCCTGGTCACCCTGAACGAGGCCGCCCTCGGCGGCATCTACCGGGGGCTCGCCCAGGCGGGCCGCCATGTTCCGCGCGACTTCTCCGTCACCGGGGTCGTCGCCGGCCGCTGGGCGGAGACGGTGACCCCGCAGCTCACCGCGGCGGACGTACCGGCCGCCGACCTGGGACGGCTCGCCGTCGAACTGCTGGTGGAGCGGCTGGACCATCCCGGCACACCGCCACGGCACCATCTGCTCACACCGCCGATCTCGCTGCGGGCCAGCACCGGGCCCGCGGGAGTCGGCACCGCCTGACCCCGGCTCTCCCCAAACCCCTTCTCGACGCCATCGCACCAGGGCGCCCTCCGCCGTGCCCGTTTCCGCCCGGCACCCCACTGCCCCGGCACCGCCCTGCCCGACAAGTCCGTGCCTCGGCACCCGCATGCCGAAAACCGTAAGGAACCCGCGATGAACAGCACCTCCAGGCACCGTCGCCTGACCGCCGCCGCCCTCACCGCCCTGGCTCTCGCCGGCACCGTCACCGCCTGTGGCTCGGGCTCGGGCGGTGGCGGGTCGAACGCGGCGGACAGTGGGACGTACACCGTCTGGGACCCCTACCCGCAGTTCGACAAGACCTCGGCCTGGGCCAAGCTGCTGGACCAGTGCGGCACCGAGGCCGGAGTGAAGATCAAGCGGACCGCCTTCGACACCAGCGACCTGTCGAACAAGGCGCTGCTGGCGGCGCAGCAGGACAACTCCGCGGACGTCCTCATCGTCGACAACCCCGTGGTGTCGACCCTCGCCGAGGCGGGCGTGCTCACCACGACCGACGACAACAAGCTCGACACCACCAAGGTCGACCCGAACCTGCTGGCCGCCGGCCAGACCGACGGGAAGACCTACGGCACCCCGATCGGCGCCAACACCCTCGCCCTCTACTACAACAAGGCGGTCCTGAAGAAGGCCGGCGTCGACATCGCCTCGATCAAGGACTGGGCCACGCTCACGGCGGCCCTGGCCAAGGTCGACAAGGCCGGCAAGAAGGGCATCACCTTCTCCGCGATCGGCACCGAGGAAGGCAGCTTCCAGTTCCTGCCCTGGTTCTGGGGCTCCGGCGCCCAGCTGACCCGACTCGACTCCGCCGAAGGCGTGTCGGCGCTCGCGCTGTGGAGCGACTGGCTGAAGAAGGGGTACGCGCCCAACTCGGTCATCAACAACACCCAGACCACCAGCTGGCAGGAGTTCGCCAGCGGCGACTACGCCTTCGCCGAGAACGGCACCTGGCAGCTCGCCAACGCGAAGAAGGCCGGCTTCGACTACGGCCTCCTGCCGATACCCGGCGCCAAGGGCGGCAGCGCGGCGGCCCCGACCGGCGGCGAGTTCGTCACCGTCCCGGTCCAGAGCGACACCGACCGCTACGCCACCTCGCAGAAGCTCGTCACCTGCCTGACCAACACCGAGAACCTCTACGACACCGACACCACCCTGTCGTACGTCGCCCCTACCACCGAGGTCCAGGACAAACAGGTTGCGGCGAACGCGGAGTTGAAGCCGTGGGTCGACGCGGTCAAGGCCGCCAAGGGCCGCACCAGCGACGACCTCGGCACCAAGTACCCGAAGATCTCCGAGCAGATGTGGAAGGCGGTCCAGTCCGCCCTCAGCGGCGCACAGTCCCCGAAGGACGCGCTCGCCGCCGCCCAGTCCGCCGTCAAGTGACCACACCTCAGGGCCCGTTGATGAGTCATACGACCCAAGTGCCGCGCCGCGGGCCGGTGTCCGGCCACACCGACGCGGCACCCGCCGCCCCACCGTCCCGGCCGCGGCGCCCCACCTCCCAGCAGTGGGCCGCCTGGGCCTTCCTCGCCCCGGTCACCCTCTACCTCGTCCTCTTCTACGCCTATCCGCTCTACCGCAACCTCGACCTGAGCCTGCGCCACTACACGGTCCGCTCCTTCGTCCAGGGCGACGCCCCCTTCACCGGCCTCGCCAACTACCGCACCGTCTTCGACGACCCGACGTTCGCGCCGGCGCTGCTCCACACCGCGGTCTTCACCGCCGTATGCCTGCTCTTCCAGTACGCCATCGGCCTCGCCCTCGCGGTCTTCTTCAACCAGCACTTCCGGCTCTCCGCCACCCTGCGGGCCCTGTTCCTGGTGCCCTGGCTGCTGCCGCTGATCGTGTCGGCGTCCACCTGGTCGTGGATGCTCAACAGTGAATCGGGTGTCGTGAACGCCCTGTTGGGCGCCGTCGGCATCGACTCGGTCAACTGGCTGACCTCGCCGACCTGGTCGCTCACCTCGGTGATCATCGCGAACATCTGGATCGGCGTCCCGTTCAACCTGGTCGTCCTCTACAGCGGACTGCAGTCCATCCCGGCCTCGCTGTACGAGGCGGCGGCCATCGACGGGGCGAACGCCTGGCAGCGCTTCTGGCGGATCACCTTCCCGCTGCTGCGCCCGGTGTCCGCGATCACCCTCCTGCTGGGCCTGGTCTACACACTCAAGGTCTTCGACATCATCTGGATCATGACCAAGGGCGGTCCGGCGGACTCGTCCACGACCTTCGCCACCTGGTCCTACCAGCTCGGCTTCGGCAACCTGGTGCCCGCCTTCGGCCCGGGCGCGGCCGTCGGCAACCTGCTCGTGGTCGCCGCGCTGGTCTTCGGCCTGATCTACGTCCGGGTGCAGAGAAAGCAGGCGCTGTCATGAGCCGAAACGGCAGGCGCAGTTGGGGAAAGACCGCGATCGGCGTCGTGCTGACCGGGATCATGCTGTTCCCGGTCTACTGGATGGTCAACGTGTCCTTCACCCGCGACCAGGACATGCGCAAGAGCCCACCCGGCCTGTTCCCCACCCACGGCACCCTGGACGGCTACCGCAAGGTGCTGGACGAGCAACTGCCCTACCTCGGCACCAGCCTCGTCATCGGCCTGGGCACCGTCGTGCTGACCGTAGCCCTCGCCGCGCCCGCCGGCTACGCCCTGGCCAAGCTGCGCCCACGCGGCGCGGGCATCCTCAACTTCCTTCTGCTGGCGGCCCAGATGATCCCCGGCATCATCATGGCGATGGGCTTCTACGCCATCTACCTCCAGCTCGGCATGCTCCAGTCCGTGCCCGGCCTGATCGTCGCCGACTCCACCCTCGCCGTCCCCTTCGCGGTGCTCATCTTCACCGCGTTCATGACCGGCATCCCCGGCGAACTCCTCCAGGCGGCGAAGACCGACGGCGCCGGCGCGCTGCGCACCTTCTGGTCGATCGTCCTGCCGATGAGCCGCAACGCGGTCGTCACCGTCTCGCTGTTCGCGTTCCTGTGGTCCTGGTCGGACTTCGTCCTCGCCAGCACCCTCGCGGGCGGCGGCGCCCACGAGCCGATCACCCTCGGCATCTACCACTACATCGGCAACAACAACCAGGAGTGGAACGCCATCATGGCCACCGCCGTCGTGGCCTCACTGCCCGCCACGGTCATCCTCGTCCTCGCCCAGCGCTACGTCGCTGCCGGCGTGACGGCCGGGGCCGTCAAGGACTGAGCCTCCGTCTCCTCCCTGTTCGAGCCGTGGTGCTCGAGAATCGAGTCGCACTTCATGACCGCCGCCCCTTCCGGCCCGGCCTTCTCCGTCCATGACATCCCGTTCAGCACGTACGGATCCTGGTTCGACATCTCGCCCGTCGTGGCCGAGAAGACGTACGCCGACGATCTCCACCTCGTCTCGCACCAGAACGGCATGCACGCCGTCCTGCGCCTGATCCCCCTGGCCGAGGGCGAGCGGGTGCGGACCGACTGGCGGGCGACCCCGGGACTGCTCACCTGGACCGGAGAGCGCGGTCGCGTGGACCTCGCCTACGAGACGCCGGACACCGTCCGGCTGCGGGGGAGCGGCCTCGACATCGGGGTGTTCGCCGCCGCACAGGCCCTCACCCCATTCAGCGGCACGTACTTCTTCCACGACCCGGCAGCGGACGCGCACGTCTTCACGTCGTACGAAACCGGGCGCCGCTACCGGGTCACCGTGCTCAGCGGCACTGTCACCGAGGTGGCCGGGAACCAGGCCCTGGGCAGCGCCGGCCGCGGCCTGACGGTGACCGCGGGGGCGGACGGGGTGTGGGAGATCGCCGTCGAGGAACTCGACACCGCGCGCCCGCCGTTCACATCCGAGGTGTCCTTCGACGAGGTCGTGGAAGCGGCGCGGACAGCGTTCGCGGACTTCGTCGACGCCGTCGCGCCCTGGCGTTCGGCAGCCATCCCCGCCGCCGAACTCGCCGCCTACGTCGTCTGGTCGGCGACCGTACGACCGGCGGGCCTGGTCACCCGGCCCGCGGTGCTGATGTCCAAGCACTGGATGGACAAGGTCTGGAGCTGGGACCACTGCTTCAACGCCCTCGCCCTGGCTCCGGGTTGCCCCGAGCTCGGCCTCGACCAGTTCCAGCTGCCCTTCGACCACCAGGACGCCAGTGGCGCCCTGCCCGACTCGGTCACCCACTCCGAGGTGCTGCACAACTTCGTCAAACCGCCCATCCACGGCTGGGCCTTCGGCCGACTGCGCCGCCGGTTGCCGACGCCGCCGAGCCAGGCCGAACTGGCCGCGGTGTACGAGCGGTTGGAGCGCTGGACCCACTTCTGGCTCACCGCCCGCCGCGCCCCCGGCGCCGAACTGCCCTACTACCAGCACGGCAACGACAGCGGCTGGGACAACGCCACCACCTTCGACCCCGAGCGGGTGGTCGTCACCGCGGACCTGGCCGCCTTCCTGATCCTCCAGATGCATGAACTCGCTTCCCTCGCAAAGGAGTTGGGCAGGGAGGACGACGCGCGCCGGTGGACGCGAACGGCCGCGGAGACGCAGGCCACGCTCCTCGACCAGCTCTGGACCGGGGACCGCTTCGTCGCCCAGGGAGTCGCCACCGGGAACACATGGAGCACCTCCAGCCTTCTCGACCTGATGCCCGTCGTGCTGGGCGAGCATCTGCCCGCCGAGGTCGGCAGCACCCTGGCCGACCACATCAAGGCCCACCTCACGCCGTACGGCCTGGCCACCGAACTGACCACCTCCCCGCACTACCTTGCCGACGGCTACTGGCGCGGCCCCATCTGGGCCCCCGCCACCGTCCTCATCGAGGACGGCCTGCGCCGGGCCGGCCACCACCGGCTCGCCGACGACATCAGCGCCCGCTTCCGGACCCTGTGCGAGACGCACGGCTTCGCCGAGAACTTCGACGCCGTCACCGGAACGGGTCTGCGAGACCGCGCCTACACCTGGACCGCCGCCAGCTATCTCCTGCTGGCCGAGGCGCACGCCCACAGAGACGGCCGCTGACCGGCCGCCTCCTGCACCACCCCGGGTCCGACCGGGCCCGGGGTCCACCCCCCCACCCTTGCAGGAGCCGCACCGTGACATCGCCCCGCGCACCCCGCAGAGCCCGACGCCGGTCCGCCGCCTCCCTCGCCGTCTTCCTGGCGGCCCTGGCCACGACCCTGCTCCCCGCCGTCCCCTCCCGGGCCGCGGACACCGCCGTCACCGTCGACTTCGCCACCGCCGGAGGCGACCCCACCTACCGTGCCTCCGGCATGATCTACGGACTGACCGTCGACGGGTCGCAGCCGCCGGACCACTTCTTCAAGGACATCAAGTGGCACTTCGAGCGGGCCGGCGGCGCGCAGCTCAACGGTGGCGGCTACGCCACCAGCCTCGCCGAGTACCGGACCCGCTGGAACGCCACCCTCGCCCAATACCAGCGCACCAAGGCGCTCGGCGGAACCTTCGTCATCCTGCCGCACGACCTGTGGGGCGCCGACGGCACCACCAGCACGGGCTTCCCCGGCGACAACGGCAACTGGACGCAGTTCGACAACTTCGTCAACCAGCTCATCTCCGACGTCAAGGCCAACAACATGACGGTGGAGTGGGACCTGTGGAACGAGCCGGACCTCAGCGGCTTCTGGGGCCGGTCCCAGAGCCAGTACCTCCAGATGTGGTCCCGCTTCCATGCCGCCGTGCGAGCCAACCTCCCCGGGCAGCTCATCGTCGGCCCCAGCATCGCCAACCCGCCCAGCTCGTCCAACAGTTGGTGGACCACCTTCCTCAACCACGTCAAGGCCAATAACGTCGCCCCCGACATCTACAGCTGGCACGCCATCCCGCACGACCCCGTCACGGCCGTCAGCAACGCCAACTCGACCCTCGCCGCCGCAGGTCTGCCCCACACCCGCCCGTACCAGATTAACGAGTATGCCGGGCGCGAGCAGCAGAACCCCGGTGGCGGCGGCTGGTTCATCAGCCGCCTGGAGCGGGCCGGCGCCGACGGCCTGCGCTCCAACTGGGGAGGCGGCCCCAGCCTGCACGACTACGCGGCCGACCTGCTCACCAAGAACAGCTCCGGCCAGTACCTGCCGAACGGGGAGTGGTTCCTGTACCGGTACTACGGCTCCCAGACCGGGAACATCGTGAACCTCACGCCCGGTACGAACACCGACGGGCTGGCGACCAAGGACAACACGGCCCGCAACGCGAAGATCCTGCTGGGCAGCAACGGCAACACCGGCAACGTCACCGTCAACCTCAACCGCCTCGACACCACCTCGGTGGTGGAGAACAGCCGGGTGCGCGCGATTGTCCAGCGCATACCGAACAACGGCGGCGGCGCGGTGACGGGCCCGGTGACGGTCTCCGACCAGACCCTGACCGTCAGCGGCAACTCGGCCTCGGTGAGTGTGCCGTGGACGGACGCCGCCGACGGCTACACCGTCACGCTGCTGCCCCCGACGGACACGACCGTCTCCACGGTCGCGGTGGTGCAGCACAGCGGTCAGTGCCTGGACGACACGAATCTCAGCACCGCCGACGGCACGCAGTACCAGCAGTACCTCTGCGAGGGCGGCTACCAGCAGATGCTCGACTTCAAGCCGGTCGCCGGCCGGGCGAACACCTACACCATCGTGAACGAGCGCAGCGGCAAGTGCCTCGACGTCTCGGGCGCCTCCACGGGCGACGGTGCCGCCGTCATCCAGTGGCCCTGCAGCGGCGCCGCGAACCAGATGTTCACCCTGAAGCCGGTCACAGCGCTCGGCAACGGCAAGGACTACCAGCTGGCCGCGGTGCACAGCGGCAAGTGCGTGGACGTCAGCGGGGTTTCGACCACACCCGGCGCGGTGATCCACCAGTGGACCTGCGACCCGGCGAGCGATCTGGCCTCGAAGCGGAACCAGATCTGGCGGCTCCTCGGCAAGGGCTGAGCGCAGGGGCGGAGCGGGCGCAGCGGGCGGACGCCGGTGCGCTCGCTCCGTGGTGCACCGCCGTCACCGACGCAGATGTGGGTTGTGCAGCCGGCATCGTCCGTGCCTCCGCGGCCGGGTCAGTCCAGAGACGCCAGCGTGAAGTGCCGCACCTGGAGGGGCGCGACGAGGTACTCGTCCTCGCCCGGCAGAACCACGGGCTGGTCACGCCAGTGCTCGCCGGCGTAGCCGACCAGGTCCTGCTCGCTGCGCCAACGGCTGACATAGAGCAGAGAGTTGGGCGGCGCGATCAATACCTCGTGGTCCACCAGCCCTGGGTAGCGACCGGGAAACTCACGTACCGCGGCGACGATCATGTCGTGGAACGCCTCGAACCGCTCAGGCCGTACGCGTGCCTCGCTCACCCTGATGATCACAGTCAGCAGACTGCCATGCGGGCAGATGTGGCGCCACCGTCCTGCATTGCCGGGGAGTAGTCAGTTCGGTCAGACTCGGTGTATGGGAGATGGCGCCCAATGGTCGCTGGACGATGACTGGGATTGGCAGATGCAGTGCGCACGGTCTCATGACGCGTCGCTGTGTGACACGGACTCGTGGGTGGCTCCTGTCGAGGAGGAGCTGGTGCCGGCAGCACGGGCGAGCGCGTTGAGCCAGTGGTATCCATCCACCAGTCACAACTACCTCCGGTTCGCGGACGGTCCCGGTGAAGGTTCTGACATCTGGTCGGCGAGGTGATCCGGAGGGAACTCTCCAGCGCTGTCAGTGCTCGTTGATAGCGTGCTTCAACGAGTCGTGGAGTTCATGAAGGGGCGGGGTACGTGCGGAATGTGGCATGCCATCAGGTCGGCGAGCAGCGGTTGGCGGAGGCGCTCGACGACATCGAGGGGCGGGCCTATACGCGGTGGCATTCGCTGCGGTACGGCAGCATCTCGCCGACGCTGATCCGGGCGATGGCGGACGAACTGCTCGACCATGTCGCCGCGCGAACGGTGACGAAGCCGGGGCTCGACGCCGCGGCCGGCACGGTCGCCGTCACTGCCGCGGAGTGTGTGCACGGAGTGCTGAGCATCATGTGCTTCCCGAACGGGGACCAGGAACTGCGATTCCCCCTCGTCGGGGAGCGGATCAGCACGGACCCGGACGACGACGAGTTCGGCGACGGGCCCATCACCTTCCGGGACGTCGTCAAGGAGGCGCCCACCGCGCGGACGTGGCTCGACATGTTCGAGATGTGTGTCGTCAGTGGGCATGTGTGGGACTGGGAGCGGGTCACCGGGCTGCTGCTGCGCGGCGACTACGCGCCCGCCATCCGTGACGGCGTGCCCTACAACCGGTACACCTCCGTCTCCGACCCCGCCGATCTGGCCGCCATGGACGCGCTGTGCCCCTATCTCACCGAGGCGTCCGGGCATCTGCCCCGCGACTGGCCTACTGTTCCGCTGCGCAAGCCGGATGCCGGGGAGCGCGCGGAGGCCGCCCGCCGGCTCGACGAGGTCGGTGACGCGCTGAGTGCGGACCAGCGACTGCTGCGCGTACTCCTCGACGACGACCAGCACGCCTTCGAGGACGCCCTCGTCGCCCGGCTGGTCGCGTACCGGGAGAGCGTGGAGGCCGATGCCGGTGATCCCGCGCCGCGGTCCCTCCTCCCTCTCGGCACCCTCGCCCTGGCCTGTCTCGCCGTCCAGGTCCATGGGTGGGAACTCGGCGTCCGGTCCGGGTACCTGCCGTACGGTCTGCTGGGATCGCCGGACGCGCCGCGCCGGGCGGCGGAGGGGAACCGGAACACCTTGGGCTATTGGGCCGCCAAGTAGGCCACCCCGGGGTGCGGAAGTGGGCCTGGCCCGTCTCCCAGACGCCGTCGCGGAGACGGACTCGTCCCCACCGGGGCAGCGGGTCCGCCCGTGCGACAGCCAAGGACGGAAGACCACCCATCGGGCGGAGCGAGCCGTGAGCCCTTTGCGCTTGGCGCGGACCACCCCGGACAACCGGCCGCGGCTGAACGACCGCATGCGCCTGCTGTGGCGGCGCGGCGGCACGATGCGAGTTGACCTGCGTGAACGGATCCGGGTGCGGAGCCGTCTTCTCCCAACTCCCAGTCGGCTGGCACCGCGAGATGGCGCTGCACCCGGCGAACCGTCGGTCCTTCGGGGGCGACTTCACGGACGCGGCCTCCCGCGCGCTGCTGTTGTCCGGCGCCTTCATCGGCCTCCTGGGCTCCGTTCCGCCCGAGGAGTTCCTCCCCGCCGCGAACCGCAATCCACTGAGACAGGACTGGGACGAGGGCTTCGCCACCACGATCCACCTCGTTCTCGACCTGCACTGTCTGAACCACTTGCGCCCCTGGGATTCGTGGGTTGCGCGGCACAGCGCGCAGAGCACCGGCGAGTTCCTCGCAACGGCAGAGTTCACGTCCGCCTGAACTTCGCCACCTCTCAATCCGTCCTGACGGAGACGATCACTCGCATGGGACGCGCCGCCGCGATCCACAGGAGCCGACAAGGAAAGTGACGATCAAGAAGATCTGGAACACCGCCCCGGAAACGAGAGCCTCTGCCATGCCCATGCCCATGCCCCCTCCCTCCCGTACCGACGCCCCGGACAACTCTCCCAGCACACCGATGCTCGTAGAAGGCTTCGGACTGGACCAGAGACTGCGGCCGCCGGAGATGACCTCCTTCCTCACGCCCGAGGCCGACCTGTTCGCTGTCTGGCACCTGGGTATCCCCGATGTCGCCACCGACAGCTGGTCGTTGACGGTCGGCGGAGCGGTGGCACGTCAACTGACCCTGTCTCTCGACGACCTGCGAGCCCTTCCCCAGACGGAGATCACGTCGGTGCACGAATGCGCCGGCAGCCCTCTCGCGCCGTCGGTCCCTCAGCGGCGGGTGGGGAACGTCCGCTGGGGAGGGGTCCGCCTCAGCGAACTCCTCGGCCTCGCCGGTCCGGAGGACGAAGCGGCCTATGTGATCTCCGTCGGCGTGGATCACGGTCGGTACGACTCCGCCTACCACGATCACTACGAGAAGGACCTGCCCCTGGGGAAAGCCCTGGACGGAACCACCCTCGTCGCGCTGACCGTGAACGGGGCCCCACTGCCCGTACGGCGCGGAGGACCTGTCCGCCTCGTCGTGCCCGGCTACTACGGAACCAACTCGACCAAGTGGCTGACGTCGCTCACGGTGTCGGACCGTCGTAGTACCGGCGCCTTCACGACCAAGTACTACATGGACCCGACGGCGGACGCCCGTGCCCAGGCCACCCCGGTATGGGAACTGGCACCCAACTCCATCCTCGTCGCCCCCGCCGACGCACACGTCCATGTCGGCAAGCCCGTCGAGATCTGGGGCTGGGCCTGGGCACACGAGCCCGTGACGGAAGTCGACGTCAGCGTCGACGGCGGGCACACGTGGACATCGGCCCAGGTCGCAGGCCGCACGGGACACGCCTGGCAGAGGTTCAGCTTCGCCTGGACGCCCTCCTCGGTCGGCGAACACATCCTCGCCTGCCGCGCCACGACAGACTCGGGCACGACCCAGCCCTCGACCCCACGCCGCAACCGCATCCACCAGCGGATCATCTTCGTCACGCAGGAGTAGCCATGGGCAGTACCGTCACCGTCGCCGCGGCACACCTCGAGCCCGTGCTGCTCAACAAGCGGGACACCGTCCGCAAGGCGATCGACGCGATCGGCGAAGCCGCCGGCAACGGCGCCCGGCTCATCGCCTTCCCCGAGTCGTTCATCCCCGGCTTCCTGGTCTGGACGGCGCTCCGCGCGCCGATCCACAACCACCGGCTGTTCACGACCTTCGTCGAGAACTCCGTCTATGTCGACGGCCCGGAGATCGAACAGATCCGTCAGGCGGCCCGCCGACACGACATCCTCGTGTCGGTCGGGTTCAGCGAGCGCAATCCCGCGAGCCTGGGCAGCATCTGGAACTCCAACGTGCTCGTCGGAGCGGACGGGACCATCCTCAACCACCACCGCAAGATCGTCCCGACGTTCTACGAGAAGCTCGTGTGGACGCCGGGCGACGGGCACGGACTCCGGGTCGTCCCCACGCCCCTGGGGCGCCTCGGAGCGCTGATCTGCGGCGAGAACACCAACCCGCTCGCCCGCTACACGCTGATGGCCGAAGCCGAGCAGGTACACATCTCGACCTACCCGCCGCTGTGGCCGACCCGCGATCCCAGCTCGGCAGGCAAGAAATACGACCTGGAGAACGCCATCCGCATCCGCGCCGGCGCCCACTCCTTCGAGGCCAAGGTCTTCAATGTCGTCGTCTCGTCCGTCTTCGGCGAGCAGTCGGCGAAGACGCTCAGTAGCTTGGGCGAGGAGGCCGCACGGATTGCCGAGGACAGCGCGAGGGGAGTGTCGCTGGTCCTCGACCCCTTCGGGGACGTGATCAGTGACGTCATGCGCGAAGAGGGCCTGCTCTACTGTGCGTTCGACCCGGACGACGTCCTTGAGCCCAAACAGTTCCACGACCTGTCGGGCGCGTACAACCGGTTCGACATCTTCGACCTGCGGGTGAACCGACGGCGTGTCGAGCCCATCTCGTTCTCTCACAGCGCATCGACGTCCGGCGACTCGCCACAAGCCGCCTCGCCGAACGTGCAGTTCGGATAGGCCCGCTCTCGCTCAGGCGCCTGTGGGCGGGGCTCTATGGGGCGACAGGGGCGGGCATCTCGTTGAGTGACTCGACGGTGAGGGGGACGGTGCGCTCGCAGGCGCGTTCCTCGTTGTCCTTGAACTCCAGTCCTGAACCCCCTGCATCGCCGTCCCCCGAATGTTCCAAGTGGATGTGGAGGTGCCGCCCCTTGACGCGGCGCAGTCCGAACCTATTACGCTCGGTAAGACCCAGCGTCGGTCAGCAACCAACAAGGGGCGCCCGCCATGATGGTGAAACTGCTGTCGCGGTTTCTGGTGTTGGCGGGAGTTTCGGGTGCGCTCATTTGGTGGCTCGGGCCAGGCACTTACCTTTATGGCCTGCTGATCCTCTACGTTCCGTATGCGATCCTGAGAATGTGCCTCTTCCTGCGGCAGCGCGACGCTGTGCCGTCGTTGCTCACCATCGTGGTGACGGCGGCCGCCGCCTTCAGTTGGCTGGGCTTCATCGAGCTGCTGGACATCTCCTGGTATTTCAAGGCGATTCTGGTGTGCTTCGTTTCCCTGCCGCTGGGAGCCGCCAGCAAACAATTGATGCGCGTGGACATCCGAGGGGCCGATGCGTATCGCGGCGAGTTCGCCGCCCGCCTGGTCAGCGAGTTGTTGGACGGTGGCCGGCAGGCTCGGCCGTTCTCGCTCTACCTCCGCCCATTCGCGTCCTCCGACCGGCTTCCCGCGCAGATGCTGGGACCCGGCCCCGTTCCTGGCGACATCGCCTCGTACGTCGACGTAGAGACGTTGCTGGTCCGGGCGCTGCACCGGACCTATCCACTTGTCGCGCTCGGCCGACCGGGCGAGAAGAGCGAGGGAGCCGGCCGTGTCCTCACCGACGAGGAGTCCTGGCGCACGGCCGTCATCCGCCTGGCCGCCAGTGCCGACCTCGTCATCATGGTCCCGTCGGCCAACCCCGGAACGCTTTGGGAGTTCAGTCATCTGCTGACGTCGGGACAACTCGGCAAGACATTGTTCGTCATGCCAGAGACACCTCAGGAAACGCCGTCGGGGATCGCTCAGACGGTGGAGCACGACAGCGGCATGTTCGGCATGCAGGTGCGTCACTACGCGATAGCCGACCATTCCTTCGATTTCGCAGGAGAATGGGCGCGGGCCAGGCAAGCGGTACGGGCGTTCAGGATCGACTTGCCGCCGTACACCGAGACCGGCGCACTGTTTACGCTTGACCCGGAAACAGGCCAGGTGGCCCGGATCGTTCCGCTCGCGCTGTCCCTGCTCGCAGATCGCGTCAACTACCTCCGGGCGGCCGTCATCGAGTTGGGCCTTCTTCCGCCGAAGGGCGGCAAGTTCACGGGTATCGCGGATGCCTTCGAACGCTGCCTCGTACCGCACCGCAGGACACGCGTATACGCCCTGACGGTGGCCGCCGAAGCCTGTCGGGGGTGGGGAGACCAGGCACTGGCAGCGGCGTTGATGGACCGAGCAGATCGGGTCGCGGGCCGAAAGCGGTCGCTTTGACCGGGGTGGTGTCACCGCGGGCATCGCCCAGTGCCCCGTGACTGCGCACCGCGGGGCAGGCGCATGTCGGTTCATTTTGAAGACACCCGGGGGCTTGCGACGGGATGGCGTGAGGCGCTTCTGCCACTGGGAGCCCATCGGGACGCGGCAGTCGGAAGGCGATCGCTGTGCCGCGTGCACCACGCCTGACGCGTCGGCGAGTCGCAGCGGGTTTGGAAGTGCGCGCCCAACGGCGTGCCTCGCTGTCGCATGATGAGATCGTGCGTGCTCACCTTTCGTACCAGCCCAAGGACGAGCGGCAGGCCTCGTCGCTCGCCGCCGCACTGGCGCGTGCCGGTGCCGAGGTCGTGCCCGGTGCCGACATCGGCGCAGCCGGGACGGACGCCGTCGTCCTGCTGTGGTCGTACGCAGCCGAGGCCGCCTGGGGCGCCGCCCGGGTGGAAGGTGAACGCGTCGTACCCGTCCGCCTCGACGACACTCCACTGCCGCCCCCGCTGAACCGCCTGCCCCAAGTGCGCCTGGCCGTCGGCGTGACGGATGCGGCAGCGGCCACGATTGTGCGCCTGGGCTCCACCGCCGCGCTCCCCGACGAGCATGTGCGCGAACCCGAACTCCCGGGCGTCATAAGCGACTTCGGCCCTCTGGGGCAGTACGAGACATGCCCACGGTGCGGTGTCGGCAGTGACCGGCTGCGCCCCTACGTCACCGTCGATCACCGCGACGACCGTGCCCTGCGCCTCGTCATCTGCGGTTCGTGCGGCTGGCAGGACTACGGCGACCTCTGACGATCCCACCCGAAGCGGGGGACATGTGCGTCGCAGATGAGCGCGGCGGTGACCGTCACCGCTGGAATCCTCGCCCTCAACACGGCTGCCGGCAGTGCCCGTTGGAGGCGGCGGTCGGGGCGCCCCCTCCCCCGGCCCCTCGCCGCGAATGAGCTGGTGCACTCCAGCTGGTGCACTTCTCGGCATCCCGGCTGCGACGCCCCTGCGCCCGCGTCGCCGCGCCGGGACGCAGTACGTCGCTTTTCGGCCATGCCTCTGCAACGTCCCTGTACGGAAAGGTACTTCCCTATGCGGGCATGAACCTGACATCTTGCTCCCACCACTGGTTTCGTACGGCTCGGTCGGTGCCACCAGCACAGCCGGGCCGTCTACGGAGGATGCTTTGATACCCCACAGATCCAGCCGACCGAGACGCGTGTTGGTGCTGGCGGCCACGCTCGGCGCCGCCCTCGCATTCGGCGCCCCGGGCGCCCTCGCGGGTACGCTCCCGGTCGTCCCCTCCACCGCGCCGGCCGCCAAGGCCCACGCGTCGGCCGCCACGACGGCTTCCCAGAGCGCGGCCTGGGTGGCCGGTACGCGTGCCTACCTCGTGATCACCACCCCTGGTGACACTTCGGCGGTCCGCTCCGCGATCGCGGCCAACGGCGGCACCGTCTTCTCGAGCTTCGACGCCATCGGTGTGATCGTCGCCCACTCGGCGTCCAGCGGATTCGCCGCCACCATGCGCGGCGTCTCCGGCGTGCAGCAGGTCGGCGCCACGCGCACCTCGGACGTCCCGGCCGACGCCTACGACCCGGCGCTCCCGGCCAATCCGGCTCAGTCCACGACGCCGGCCGGAGAACCGGTCCGGGCCGACATGAGCCAGATCAAGGCCGACCAGGCCTGGGCCGTGAACCCGGGCTCCGCCTCCGTCACGGTCGGCATCCTGGACACCGGTGTGGACGACCAGCACCAGGACCTGGCGCCCAACTTCGACGCGGCCGACTCGGTCTCCTGCGCCTACGGCAAGCCCGACACCCGGACCGGCGCCTGGCGGGACGTCGACACGCACGGCACCCACGTGGCGGGCACCGTCGCCGCGGCCAAGAACGGCAAGGGCGTCGTCGGTGTGGCACCCGGGGTGAAGATCGCCGCGGTCCGGGTCGCCGAGCCGGGCAACTCCTTCTTCTTCGCCGAGAACACCATCTGCGGCTTCGTCTGGGCCGGTGACCACGGCTTCAAGGTCACCAACAACAGCTATTACACGGACCCGTGGCAGTTCAACTGCCCGGACAACATCGACCAGGCCGCCATCATCGAGGGCGTCAAGCGCGCCCAGGAGTACGCCGAGAGCAAGGGCTCCCTCCAGATCGCCGCCGCGGGCAACGAGAACTACGACCTCGCCCACAAGACGACCGACTCCGCGAGCCCGAACGACTCGACGCCGGTCACCCGCACCATCACCAACGCCTGCCTCGACATCCCGACCGAGCTGCCGGGCGTGGTCACGGTCGCGGCCAACGGCACGGGCGTCACCAAGGCCTCGTTCTCCAACTACGGTCAGGGCGTCATCGACGTCGCGGCGCCGGGCAGCAGCGTGTACTCCACCGTCCCCGGCGGCGGCTACGGCAGCAAGAGCGGCACCTCGATGGCCACCCCGCACGTGGTCGGCGTCGCGGCGCTCATCGCCAGCGCCAACCCGGGTATCACCCCGGCGCAGATCCGCGCCAAGCTGGCCGAGCAGGCCAACGACATCGCCTGCCCCTCGGACAGCCGCTGCACGGGCACGACGGCCAACAACTCGTTCTTCGGCGAGGGACAGGTCGACGCCCTCAAGGCCGTCGGGACCACCCCGCCGCCCGGCAAGTACTTCGAGAACCTCGCGGACTTCGCCATCAGCGACAACGCGACCGTGGAGAGCCCGATCACCGTCACGGGTGTGACCGGCAACGCCCCGGCCACCCTCAAGGTGGGTGTGGACATCAAGCACACCTACATCGGTGACCTGAAGGTCGACCTGGTGGCGCCGGACGGCACTGTGTACACGCTGCACAACCACACCGGCGGCAGCGCCGACAACATCGCCCAGACCTACACCGTGAACGCCTCCTCGGAGGTCGCCAACGGCACCTGGAAGCTGCGCGTCAACGACAACGCCGCCTCCGACACCGGCAAGATCGACGCCTGGAACCTGACCTTCTAGCACAGGGCCCCGGCAACGCCCGCGTCCAGGAAGGCCGCGGACGGCATGGAGAGGTGTGCAGCCGGCGGACGCCTACGACAGTGGTCTTGGACCCTCTGTCGTAGGCGTCCGCAGGGGGCCGAACTCGTCCAGGCCGAAGACGACTTGAGGCGAGCCGTCCGCGGGCATGACCCGCCGGGGGAGGGGCGGTGTCATGCGGGGGCGCCGAGCGGGGGGTGTTCGAGCACACGGGGCCTGTACTCGACGAGTTGGATGCGGCCGTCGAAGGTGCGGTGGTCGGTCATCTCGAGGGCGACGTCGGGGTAGCCGTCGTAGATGCGTTCCTCGCCGGTGGCCCCGGTGATTACGGGGAACATCACGACGCGGAAGCGGTCGACGAGTCCGGCTCGGAGCAGGGCCCGGCTCAGGCTGAGGCTGCCGATGGTGCTGAGGAGCCCCGAACCGCTCGACTTCATGGCGCGGACCGTCTCGACTGCGTCGTCGCGGACGAGGGTGGAGTTGGCCCACGTCAGTGGCTCTTTGAGGGAGGAGGAGAAGACCACCTTGGATGCTTGCGTGAGTTCGTCGACGGAGGCTTCTTCCTCGGGCCTGAACTCGTCCTGGCCGGCGGGGACCTCGCCTGCGGCGAAGCCCGACATCAGGCGGTAGGTGTTGGCCCCCATCAGGTAGGTGACCTTCGGCTGCTCGCCGAGCCATGCGAGGTACTCCGGGCCCTCGAGGCCCCAGAAGCCGGGCCATCCCTCTCCCGAGGCGTAGCCGTCGAGGGAGGTGATGAAGTCGACGAGAAGCTCCGACATTGCGGTGTCCTTTCGTGGGGTGTCACGAGTGTGGACCGGCCGAGAGCCGCAAACTCATCGGCCGCGCTGGGGCCGAGCAGAAAAGGCCCCGGGCGCGCACCGTGTCGTCGGTGTCAGGGATGGCGACGGCAGCGGCCGCGCACCTCGTCGAGGCCGGCGTCGACGCCTCGACCCGCACTGTGGGCGATGTCCTGGATGACGCGGTCCGGTCGCCGCCACAGCGGTCGCTGATATGAGGGGACGGCGGCGGGTCCGGTCACGGCTGTTCGCGTAGTTCCCCGCGCCCCTGACCCGGCGTCGTTCCCGCCGTCTGCGAAGAGAAGCCCTCGCGCAGTTGCAGCGGTGCCATGCCGTGCCAGCGGTGGACGGCCCGGCGCAGGGCGCGTTCGTCGGAGAAGCCCGCCTGGCGGGCGACCTCGCGGAGGGTGAGGTGAGGGCGGTGCAGGAGCAGTTCGACGCGCTCACGGCGTACGCCCTCGACGATCGCCTCGTAGGAGGTGCCGCAGTCGGCCAGGCGGCGGCGCAGCGTCCGCTCGCTCGACGCGTGTCTGCGGGCCTGCTCGGAGAAGGAGGGGACGACCGGGAGACTCTGCGCGACGGAGATCTCCAGGATCTCCAGCAGGTCCTGCTGACGGCGGCGGGAGGCCATCTGCCCTTCGAGGAGTTCGAGGGTCGAGGCGTAGGTGACCGGATCACGGCCCGGCATCGGCCGGTTGATCCATGCCTGCGGTACCACCAGCCGGTTGCGGGAGGCGCCGAAGCGCAGGGGGCAGCGGAAGAGGTCGCGGAAGGGCTGGACGTCGCGCGGGGTGGCGAAGGCGAAGTGGACCTCCTGGGGTGCGAGGCCGGTGTCGGCGGCGAGGCGGCCCAGGGTGACGACGCTGGAGAACGCCTCCTGGACGAGGAAGACGGCGACGTGCGGGTCGATCATCGGGTCCGGGAGGTCGGCTCGGACCACATAGTCGGAGCCCTCCCGGCCCGCCGACCAGACCGTCATCGCCCCGGACACGTTCTGGAAGCGCACCCCCGCCTCGATGGCGGCCTGGAGGGTGTCGCCGGCGAGCATGGCGAAACCCACCAGCCCCCAGGCGGTGAGGTGCTGCGCGGCTCCGACCCGCAGGCCCAGGTTCTCGTCCCCGGTGAGTTCGACAGCGCGCCGGATGACGGCACTGCCCTGGCGGTAGGAGACGCGCAGGGCCGCCGAGCGCATCAGGGTCTCGGTGAGACCGACCTGGTCCAGTTCCGGTTGCAGGTCGACTCCGTACTCCTCGGTGATCTGGCTCAGGTAGCGCAGAATGTTCGGGGAGATCGTCGCTGACGTGCTGCGGGTGGTGCCGCTGTCCGGATGGGTTGCCTCGGTCATGGCTGCTCTCCAGGGCCGTACTCGCGACCACCTTAGGCATCTGTGGCCGGTTTCTGTCGCGCTAGCGGGTACGGATCCAGACGGTCTTCTCCCTGGTCCACTGCGCGAAGGCGTCGGTCGACCGCTCCGCCCCGCCGAATCCTGACTGTTTCCAGCCACCGAAGGGAGTGGTGATGTCCCCCTCGCTGTAGGAGTTGACGGAGACCACTCCGGCCTGGATGCCGCGGGCGAGGCGGAAGGCGGTGTCGAGGTCGTGGGTCCACAGGGAGGCGGCGAGGCCGTAGGGGGTGGTGTTCGCCGTCTGGATCGCCTCCTGCTCGGAGGTGAAGGTCTGGACGGTGACCACGGGGCCGAACAGTTCCTCGGTGAGGACCCGGCTGCCGTTGGGGGCGCCGACGACGACGGTGGGCGGGTAGTAGGCCCCGTGCGGGTGGAGCCCCGCCGGCAACCCGGCGGTGTGGGCCACCGCTCCGGCGGCGACCGCCTCGTCCACGGCGCGGGCGACCCTCTCTCGCGCGGCAGTGCTGATCAGCGGTCCCGTACGGGTGTCCGGCTTGGCCGGGTCGCCGATGACCAGGGCCCCGGCGGCGGCCGTGAACCGTGCGACGACCTCGGCGGCGATGTCCTCGTGGACCAGGATCCGGGAACCGGCCGTGCAGTTCTGCCCCATCGTCAGGAACGCGGCCTCGATCATGTCGTCGATGAGGTCGGCGCCGAAGCCGAGCGCGTCCGGCATCAACACCTGGGGGCTCTTGCCGCCCATCTCCAGGGAGACCCGCTTGAAGTTGGTCTCCGCGGCGTCGGCCAGGATCCGCCGTCCGGTCGCCGTCGAGCCGGTGAAGGAGAGCGCGCCGATCCCGGGGTGGCGGGCGAGGGCCCGGCCGGCCTCCGCGCCGTAGCCGGGCAGCACGGTGAGCACGCCGTCCGGGAGCCCTGCTTCCGCCGCCAGCCGGGCCACGTGGAGGGCCGAGCGCGGGGTCGCCTCGGCCGGCTTGAGCAGCAGGCTGTTGCCCGCGGCGAGGGCGGGCCCGATCTTCCAGGCGGCCATGGCGAGCGGGTAGTTCCAGGGGAGGATGGCGGCGACCGCTCCGACGGGTTCGCGGCTCATCAGGCCCAGGTGGTCGTGGCCGGTGGGGGCGGTGCGGCCGAAGACCTTGTCGGCCGCCTCCGCGAACCAGCGGATCGACTCGATCGCGCCCGGCACATCGCCGGTACGGCACTCCGTGATGGGTTTGCCCGCGTCCTCGCAGTCCAGGCGGGCCAGGGTCTCGGCGTCGCGTTCCATCAGTTCGGCGAGGCGCAGCAGGACCGCGGCCCGCTCCCGGGGCGGCTGGCCCGCCCACACCCCGCTGTCGAAGACGCGGCGTGCCTGGTCCACGGCCGTGTCGACCTCGTGCGCGGTGGCGGCGGGCAGGGTGTCGAGTGTCTCGCCGGTCGCCGGGTTGACGACGGTGAGCAGGCGGTCGTTCGTGTGCGTGGTCACGGTCATGCCTCCTGTACCAGTTCCCAGCGGCCGTCGACCTGCCGGGCCAGTCCTCTGCGGCGCAGATCCTCCAGATACCGGGCCAGGCCGCGCTCGCCGCGTTTGCGGAAGAGCGGCAGAAGCCGGGGCAGCAGGTTCGGCATGAGCATGGAGAGGCGGACGAGGACCGATTCGCCGAGGCGTGGATATGCCTCGAACCGCGGCCGGTCGAGCATGCTCACCACGGCGGCGACGACGTCGGACGGCTGCTGCGGAGGGTCCTGGAACTGCAAGGAGTTGCCGCCGTCGACGGCCTCGCGGCGCAGCATCGGGGTGTCGGTGGCCGACGGCAGGACCGAGCCGACGCGGATGCCCTTGGTGCCCAGGTCGAGGGCGATGGACAGCATCGCGCCGCGCAGTCCGAACTTCGACGCCGCGTAGATGGGGGTCTCGCCCTGGGGGAAGATGCCCGCCAGCGACACCGTCGTGATGACGCGGGGGTCGGCGGCGGCCCTCAGCAGGGGAATGGCGAGCCGTGTGGCCACCAGCGGGGAGATCATGTTGAGGTCGATCTCCCGCTCGATCGTCTCCACGGCGCGCACGTCGAAGCGCTCGGTGCTGGTCATGCCGACGTTGTTGACCAGCACGTCGAGGCGGCCGAAGGCGGCGGAGACCTGTGCGAAGAGGTCCGCGACCCCGGCCCGGTCCAGCAGGTCGCAGCCGAGGCCCAGGTGACCGGCGCCGGGAAGGCTGTCCGCGACCCGCTTCGCACGTTCACCGTCGATGTCGACGACGACGCACACCGCGCCGCCGTTCGCGAACCGCCGGCACAGCGCGCTGCCGATGCCGCCCGCGCCTCCGGTCACCAGCATCACCTTGCCGGTGCAGTCGTAGCCGCTCATGCCACCGTCTCCTTGCTGCGGATCACCGGCACGGCCGGGGCGCGTCCCTCGGTGGGCCAGCCCATGGCGGCGGCGACCTTGGTCAGGTATTTGGTGTACGCGGCGCTGTCGACGTAACCGGTGTGGCGCGGGGAGTCCACGAACCTCAGACCGCCCGACAGGTCCGGGCGGTCACCGCGGATCATGCCGGCGAACCGGGCGGCGTTCGGCGTGCCCCGGCGGCTGTCCTGGACGAAACCGGCGATCAACTGGGCCTGAGCGTCGAAGAGTTGGTAGGCACCGGAGTTGGTCTCGATGAAGCCGACGCCGAACAACCCCTCGTGCTCGCGGGAGAACGACGACAGATACAGGTCAGGGTGCTGCTCGTCGCCGAAGTAGCGCTGGGCGACGGGCACTTTGTGGACGTAGCCGGTCGCCAGCAGGATCAGGTCGAAGTCGTTGCTGCTGCCGTCGGTGAAGTGGACGGTACGGCCCTCGGCGCGCACGATGCCGGGCCGCGCGGTGATGTCGCCGTGCTGAAGGTGATGCAGCAGCATCGAGTTGACCGTGGGGTGGGTCTCGAAGAGCTTGTGGTCCGGCTTCTGCAGACCGAGGCGGGTCGGATCGCCGTTGACGATCCGCAGGAGCGTGCCGAACAGCCGCTGCTCCAGCCACTTCGGCATCCGGGGGCCGACGCCTTCGAGGGTGTCCACGGGCCTGCCGAACAGGTGCTTGGGGATGAACCAGTAACCGCGGCGCATGCTGATCTCCGCGTGGTCGGCGGCACGGGCCGCGTCGCAGGCGATGTCGCAGCCGGAGTTGCCCGCGCCGACCACCAGGACCCGCTTGCCGCGCAGTTCGTCGCTGCTGCGGTAGGACACCGTGTGCCGGATCTCGCCGCTGAAGTCACCCGGGATCTCGGGCATGTTGGGGTGCCACTGCGAGCCGGTACAGACCACCACCTGCGCGTGCCGGCTGGTGCGCCCGTCGGCACGCGTGACCGTCCAGGTGCCGTCCGCGTTCTTCGCCACGTCGCGCACCGCGGTGCCGAACTCGATGCGTTCCGACAGCCCGTACGCGTCGGCGAACGACGTCAGATACGACAGGATCTGCCGCTGCGGCGGGTAGTCGGCGAAGTGGTCGGGCATCGGCCAGCCGCCGAAGCCCGAGAGGGTCTTGCTGGAGATGAAATGGGCCGACTCGTACATCGGGCTGCCCGGGTTGTCGATGTCCCACAGGCCGCCCGGACCGGTGTGCCGCTCGATGTGCGTGTAGGGAAGCCGTCGCTCACCGAGCGCCCGTGCCACGGCCAGCCCAGCGGGACCGGCACCGATGACACACGTGTCGAATTCGGACTCCTTCACGAGCCCACCTCCTCTCGTCGCCACTGTCGGCGTGGGAGGAACTTAGGCAGCACGCGAGCACCGGCGGACTGGCCCGTGCGGCCACAAAGGGGGCCGCAGCGGCCAGCCCACTGACCGCCCCGCCGCGCCACACCCCGATGCCGCCGCCCGAATGGCCGGCTCCTCGGCACCAGCCGCTGTGGCCCCTTGACCCCGAAGTCATCGGCTCCCGGCCCCGGGCCCCTCCGGGCTGCTGGCCTCCAGGGTCCCCCGTGTGGCCGTCGGTGTCCTCCGGCGGGACGGTCCGGATCTCTACGGTTGCTCCACTCGAGCACGCCGGCCGGTCCGCGGTCCGTGACAGGAAGAGGGTCCCCGATGACCGCATCCGTCGAAGCGACGGCTCCGTCCCCGCCCGCGAGCGGCCGCTCGCTCGCGGGAGCCCGTCGGGTCACGGCCACGGTGTTCGTCGCCCAGGGCGTGGCGGTGGCCGCCGTGTCCACCACCGTGCCCGCCGTGGAGAGCCGTCTGGGGTTGTCGTCTCTGGCGATGACCGCCCTCACGGTCGCCCTGACCCTGACCGCGAGCGCCGGCAGCTTCGCGGGTCTGGCCGCCGTACGCCGCTGGGGTCCCGTCGCTGTCATGCGCGCGGCGGTGCTGACCGCGGCCGCGGCCCTGGTGTCCGTGGCGTGGGCACCCGGCCGGGCCGTCGCCGCGGCGGCCTACATCCTCTTCGGGCTGACGCTGGGCGCCATCGACGTGTCCGTCAACACCCGCGCGGCCACCGTCGAACGCCACCACGGACGCAGCATCCTCTCCTCCTTCTACGCCGCATGGAGCGCCGCGGGCGTGGCAGCCGCGCTGCTGACGGCGGGCGTCTCACGACTGGGCTGGCCCGTCCAGTACGTCCTGACCGCGCACGCCGTGCTCGTGGCCCTCCTGGTGCTGACCGTCCGGCCCCACGTCCTCGCGCCCGAGCCCTCGTCGTCAGGCGACCGACCGGCGCGGGACGACGAGATCCCGGAGCGGCGGGTGTGGGCGCGGCTCGTCCCCTTCGGTGTCGTCCTGCTCGTCGCCTACGTCGTCGACTCCACGGTCTCGGCCTGGTCGACGGCCTACCTCCACCAGACGCTCGGCGCGTCCTTGGCCGCCGCGCCGCTCGCCTACGCGGCCTACCAGGCGGGCACGGTGACCGGCCGGGCGGGCGCCGACCTCATGGTGCGCCGGGTCGGGCCGGTGGCGGTGGTCCGCGCCGCGTCCCTGCTCGCGGCCGTCGCTCTGACCGGTCTGGCAGTGGCTCCGAGTTGGCCGTACGCGGTCGTCGCGGCGTGCTGCGCGGGCCTCGGAGTCGCCGCTCTGATCCCGTTGTGCGTCGCCGCGGCCGGCCGGCTGCGACCCGGCGCCCCCGAGACGGTGCTGGCCCGGCTCAATGTCTTCAACTACGTCGGCGTGCTCGTCGGAGCCGGCGCGAGCGGGGGTCTGGGGGCTACGGGCCACTTCCGTATCGCCTACGCGATACCCGCTGCCCTCGTTTTGGCCCTGGTGGCCATGGCGCGCTTCTTCCGCCCGACGGCACCCGGGCCGCCGTATGCGTGGACAACCCGTCGCCGAGGCTCGGCCCGCGACCTCCGCGTGGCCGTGGACAGCGGTCGTAGGCCCTGACCGCGGTGTCGCCTCAGTACCAGACGGAGAACGTGGCGTCGGCTCTGCCGGTGGTGGTGGAGATCGGGTCGATGCGCAGCCCGTAGTTGTAGTGGCGGATGTAGCGGTCCGGGTGGCTGTGAGAGCGGAACGACGACCAGGACGGGTCGGCGAGCCCGGCGGTCCTGTGGAAGGTGGCGTCCTGGGCGAACCTCATGGCCAGGGTGGGCCTAGGGCACAAGGCGTCGTCGCGGCCGTCGGCCCTGTCCGGCGGCCAGCAGCAGCGCGTCGCCATCGCCCGCGCCCTCGCCATGAAGCCGGAGCTGATGCTCTTCGACGAACCGACGAGCGCCCTCGACCCCGAGATGGTCGGCGAGGTCATCGCAGTGATGAAGGAACTCGTCGACGACGGCATGACGATGATCGTCGTCACTCACGAGATGGGGTTCGCCCGCTCGGCCGCGGACCGGCTGGTCATGTTCGACCAGGGGGCCGTCCTGGAGGAAGGCCCCCCTGAGCAGCTCATGACCGACCCCGCCCACGAACGCACACGCGCCTTCCTACGCCGTATCAATGAGAGCGGCTGAGCACACGCGGGCCGGACGCCGGGCTCGGCGCCCTGGGGAGTCGTGGGAGGATCCGGAATCTCGTGCCCGGTCTTGCGGCGCCTGCGCCGTGCCTCGGGGCGCGGGCGGCCGGCCGGGGTGCCTGCCGCCCGGGGTCGGACAGCGCGCACATGTGCTCTCGTCCGTCACTCGGTGGACCGCAGGTGCTGGGACACCGCGTCGGTCGCTTCAGCTGTCAGCCTGTGCTCCGTCCGTGGATGTCTCCGGCTGTGCGGGGGCGTCTGCGGCGGTGTAGAAGACGGAAGAACCCTGCTTGGTGCGCTGGACCTGGCTCTTGGCCACGAGTCCTTCGAGTGTGCTGCGTACGACGGTGGTCTTGATGCTGCGGTCGGGATGGGTCTGTCCGAGCGCGGTGGCGACCTCTGCCGCCGAGCGCGGTTCGTTCTGCTCGGTGAGGTGGCCGCGGATGAGTTCCACGAGGGTGGGCTTGGCCGTCTTGGCGGTCGCGGTCTTCGCCGCGGTCTCCTTGGTTGTCCTGCTGCCCTGCTCGGTACCGGCCTTCTTCGCGCGGCTGCGCTTGCCCGTCGCGGGCTTGGCAGGCGTCTCGTGCCGGGGAGAGGGGACTGCGGCGTCTTCCGGTGACGGGGCGGCCTCAGTCGGCGAGTCTGCGGTGCCGAGCGCCTTTTGGATGTTCACCAGAACGGTGTGGTCATGTTGCAGGGCGAGCAACTGTTCCTGCAGTGCGGCGATTTCCGCTCCGATGCGTTCTTGTTCCTTGGCGTTGCGTTCGAGGTCGCTCGCCACCTGGGCGGTGTATTGCGAGGTGAGTTCGGTGCTCGGGAACGTGGTCTCCGGCATGATGCTGGCCTTTCCTCGGTTCGCGGCCGCGGTGACGTCGTGCACTGGCGTCGGCGTGGGCGGCCGTGACACCTGCTGTGTCAGGTCCTGGCGCAGAGATAGTACGCAGAGTTGGAAGTGTTTGTTCCTGTGAAGCGATGCCTTGCGCTCATACCGCGAGGCATTCATGGGCGGCTGCCTGGTCTGACGTCGTCCAGCCCACGTCCCGGCGGGAGTTCTCGGCGGAAGCGGCACCCAACAAGCTCGACTCGTCGCAGTCGCGGGTCAGGGCGTTGGTGACGGCGCATAGTGGCGGGCGAGATCGG
Organism: Streptomyces sp. NPDC046909; assembly: GCF_040644695.1. NCBI lineage: Bacteria > Bacillati > Actinomycetota > Actinomycetes > Kitasatosporales > Streptomycetaceae > Streptomyces > Streptomyces sp. NPDC046909. The sequence continues at coordinate 472,372 of NZ_JBEYXC010000005.1, forward strand.
TGGCGAGGTCGCGGAGATGAGCCCTGGCTTCGATGGGGCCGTGGACAGTGATGGCGCTCCCGAACGGCAGTAGTGCGCGCACGTCCTCCAGACGCAGGAAGCGGATCGTCACCTTGCGGCCGGTGTCGGATTCTTCCTGGCCGTCCAGGACGAGTCGTAGGCCGAAGATCCGTTGCGCTCGCTCGATCTGGGTGTGGTCGATGGTGGCGCTGACTTCTATCGCGTGGTTGTGCTCCCACTGTTCGATGAGCGCCGCAGTGACGGTGGCGAGGGTCTGGCTCTCGCGGATCCGTCGTGGCTGGTCGACTTCGTTCCATGTCGTGATCCGTTCGAGTCGGTACATCCGTGCCACTCGGGCACAGTCGGCGACGAGGTACCAGACGCCGGCCTTGGCGAGCAGCCCGTAGGGATCCACGACCAGGTCGCGTGGGCCCGAGGCGCGTGGGCTGTCGTATTCGATCCGTAGCCGGCGACCTCGCCGCACCGCGCCGATCAGCGAAGCCGGAGTCGTGCCGGACGCTCGTACCTGACGCCAGGGACGGCTGTCGACATGCACCACGTCGGTGAGCGGCAGGAGCTCATCAACTCGACGCGGCTGTGCGGCGGCGAGCTTGGAGAGCGCGCGCCGGCTTTCAACCGATGCGTCGAGCTCGGCACGTTGCCGCTCGTCCAGCCCGGTGAGCGAGAGATGATCACGCTCGCCCGGCGTGAGTCGCGTGAGGTCGAGCCCGGACCCGGCCAGCATGGTGACACCTCCGAGACGGCCCCGGTGTGCGATCACCGGCAGACCGGCGTCGCGGAGCCAGTTCAGGTCCCGTGTGATGGTGCGAAGGGACACCCCGAGTGCTGAGGCGAGTTCCTGTGTGGTCACGGCATCCCTCGATTCGAGGAGCAGCATCAGGGCGAAGAAGCGATCCGGAGTCACCCACCAACCTTTTCAAGAATTGCGACACGATGTGGCGCATATCCCGGCGAGGCTGGTGGCTGCGTACCTACGACCCGACCCGTGAAAAGGATTGCCCATGACCACATCCGTCGTGTCCATCGTCTACGTCAACGACGCTCCCGCCGCAGCTCGTTTCTACGGTGACCTCCTCGGCCTGAGCCCCTCGTTCGAGACTCCGGGATACATCACCTTCGACCTCGGCCCAGGCGCTGAACTCGCTGTGTGGTCCGGCCAGTTCGAGGACCTGTCACCGGACGTCCCGCGCACCGGTGAGATGTGCCTGGCCATCACTGATGGGCCCGACGAGATCAACGCGATCTTTGAGCAGTGGAAGTCGAAGGGGGTCACGATCCTGCGCGAGCCTCATGACGCGGGGTTCGGGCTGACCTTCCTCGCAGCCGATCCTGACGGGAACCGTATCCGCGTCGCACCGCGGGACTGAGAGGCCGCGATGCGGCAGGCGCGCACGACAGGTGTCGCGCCTGCCGCCGCCTGGCTTCGAGCGGACGACGAGTGCCCCACGCTGATGCGCCCCTGAGCGTCGAGGGCCGTAGGTGGCTCGACAAGCCGTGCCGGCCACGTCCCATCGCTCGCCCACGTCACCGCTGAGACGGGTATCTCTCGCGCATGCGCCGACAAGTCGGCAAATCGCTGGCAGCTACACGGTGACGCGGGATAGCAGGACCAGCCGTCGACCGCACTGGAGTCGAATACGACTCCAGCATGGGTCATCGAGCAGATCGAGTCCTGGCGCACGCACGCCCCGGGATCAATGGCCTTGCTGCGGTGGCGCCAGGACAGCGATGCTGGACCCGTGCCGGGACAGCGCAAGAGAAAGCGTCAGCAGGGCGGGGGGCGGCAGGCCGCCGTCAGCACCGGGCCCGGCGCCGGTCGTTGGCAGGTGATCTTCGAGACCCAGGACGAGTCGGAGTGGCATGCCCATCTGCGTCGTCTGCGTGCCGGGTCGGAGCGGATCGACTGGGCAAGAACCCGGATCGACACCCTCTGCGGGCGCCTGCTGCACCCAACCACCTATCGGCTGAGTCTCTTCGTGCCGGGCCCCGTCTGCGATCCCAACCAGGACCACCCTGATCATTGATCTTGTGTCTAACGGATGCTTTGTCAGCTACCGGCCGAGAGGGCGGTGTTGATCGGCGAGCAGCCCGCCCTCCCCTCCGGAACTCGCGAACACCACCGGCCGGCGCCCGTTCTGCTCGGCACACAGGAAGTACGCCCCGCCGACGGACTCACCGGCGATCACCGGTCAGCGCGGCCCAAGGGCCTCTCAGGCCGCCATCAACGCAGCCAGGGCGCGGTCCATCGCGGCGTTGAACTCTTCCGGTGTCAGCGGCAGTCGGGACTTGACGTCCCGACTCCATTGGTCGGCGAGGACCTCGGCGGAGCCCGCCTCGACACCGTCGAGCGCCGCGTCGGCCAGGTCCGACGGAGCGATCTTGTCCACGGGCCAGCCCGCCGCCATGTCGGTGTCGGCCAAACCGAGGTGTACCGCTGTGACGAGCGTGCCCTGCTCGGTGAGTTCCAGGCGGACACCGTTGGTCATGGCCCAGGCGGCGGCTTTCGTGAGGTGGTAGGCGTTGGCGCCCTTGCCCCCGAACCACGACATGGCGGAGAGGACGTTGACGATCGCGCCCCCGCCGTTCGCGGCGAGCGTCGGCGCGAACTCCCGGATCATTCCCAGGTGGCCGAACATGTTGGTCTCCAGCTCGTGCCGCACCGTGTCCAGCGAGCCGGTCACCAGGTCGGTCCCTGTACTGATTCCCGCGTTGTTGATGAGGAGCGAGACGTCCGGGGCGGCCTCGGCGGTGGCCCTCACGGATGCGGGATCGGCGATGTCGAGGGGCAGTACCTCGACCCCGGGCAGGTCCACGGTCTCCGGTCGGCGGGCCGTCGCGTAGACCTTGTGTGCGCCTCGTTCGAGCAGGCGCTGGGCGAAGGCGCGGCCCAGGCCGCGGTTGGCTCCGGTGACAAGGGCGACGGAGTTGTTGATATCCATGCCCGGTACGCTAAAACCTGACGCTGACGTCAGAGGCAAGTGCTGGCCGTCAGGACCGGGGCGAGAGGAATCACCATGACCGTCACGGAGGCTGCGGCCGAGCGGCTGGTCCGCATCGGCGAGGTGGCACGGGACGCCGGCGTCTCGGTACGGGCCGTGCGCTACTACGAGCAGCAGGGGCTGCTCATCGCGGAGCGCAGTCCGTCAGGCCAGCGCCTCTACCGGCAGGACGCCGCCACCCTGGTGCGCTTCTTCCAGCAGATGTTCGCCGCCGGTCTGACCAGCCGAAGGATCGCGGAACTCCTTCCATGTTGGGACACCGGGCACACCGACGCCGAGCAGCGAGCCATGCTGCGCGCCGAGCGCGACCGCATCCAGGCCAAGGTCGACGACCTGCAGGCCGCCCTGGATCGCCTCGACGAGGTCATCGCGATCACGGACACGCACCCGTAGGCGCGGTCGGTCGGGCGTCGCACCAGCGGACTACGGCGGGGGTACCAGGGGAGGGAGACGTCTGGCTCGGGCGCGAACTCGTGTGTCGCGATGCGGAACTGATGGGGCCGCAGCCTGGAGGAGAGGGGCTGTCCAGGGCCGCTTCGACGCGGTGACCGCCGGGGGGGGACCACCGGCTGGAACGGACCGCCCGCGCCGGCTCGATCGCCAATACCGGTCCGCTCATGGCGCCGGAGCCCGGCCAGTCGGAGCTGCCGCTCCCAACTGATGACCCACCGTGCACGCTTCACGGAACGCGTGCCAGACCTTTGATTCGGCTCCGCTGGAACGGGGTTGAGCAACTGCCTCGGGCCGATCAGGCGGTTGACGCCTTGTCAGTAGGTGCAAGCTGGGTCTGCAGAGTGTGCTGATGGTGCTGTTGGTTCTGTGCCCAGCGGACAGCGGGTGGTGCTGCCAGGCCGGTCAGCGCGAACATGGCTCCTGCGACATACCAGCCAGGGCGGCCCCAGGTGATGCAGAGGGCGATGAGCAGTCCTGGTCCGAAGGCCTCGGCGAGGCCGGCGCCGAGGCCGAACACGCCCAGGTACTGGCCGGTGGCGTGTCGCGGGGCGAGGGCGAAGGAGACCTCGAAGCCTGCGGCGGAGTGCCATAGTTCGCCGATCGTGTGGATCACCACCGCGGTGATGAGCAGGGTCGCGGCGGCGCACGCCGGTATGCCTGCGGACAGCGAGATCAGTGCGCAGGCGATGAGAAAGGCCGCGCCTGCCCGGCGGTAGGCGTGTGCGCCGGCTGCGGGGGAATCGATGTTGCGGCTGGCCCGGACCTGGAAGGCGACGACGATGATCGTGCCGGTGAGCATGGTGGCCGAGATGAGCCAGTGCGGGGCGGTCGTGGCACCGACGATCCAGAGCGGGATGGCCACGGTGAGCACCTTGAACTGGACGGCCATGATGCCGTCGAGGACGGTCAGCAGCAGGTAGGGGCGGTCTCGCAGGGCGATCCAACGAGGGCCGCCGGTGGTGGGGACGGGCGCGACGGGCGGCAGGAGGATCAGGATCACCGCGGAGACCACGAAGGCGATCGCGTTGCCGACGACCATGAGGTGATAGGCGGTGAGCGTGCCCACTGCGACAACCCCGCCCGCCAGCATGGCACCGAAGGAGATGCCGACGTTGGTCACGGCACGCAGGTATGCCCGGAACTCTTGCGGCCGGTCGCCGCCGTAGTGCCGGATGAGCGGGGAGCGGGCGGCGATTCCGGCGGCTTTCGCCGCGGCGGCGGCGCAGACGGCGAGGACGAACGGCCAGAAGCTGTCCGCCAGGACGAAGCCGGCCGTGGCCAGCGCCTGAACGACGAGGGTGGCCCCGTAGATGCCGCGTGCTCCGTGCCGGTCGGCCAGGTGACCGACCGCGACGCCCAGGGCCAGCGCGAGGAAGCCGGCGATGCCGAGCCCGAGGCCCACCTGGCTGGCCGGAAGGTGAACCGCCTCGGTGAAGTACAGCACTCCAGCGGTGAGGTAGAGGCCGCTGCCGACGGTGTAGATGAAGTTCGAGGCCGCGAGAACGCGCTGCGGTCCGGTGTCGGGCATCAGGCGGGGCATGACAAGGCTCCATGTCCTCGGCAGGCGGCAAGGGCCCGAATAGCTTGTTGCATACTACTTGCAATAGCAAGAAGATTGCCTCAGTGGGTGACTCGGCCGTCTTCGGTGCACTGGGGAAGGTGGCTATTTCGCCCCGTTGGCCTTGTTCGCCCTGGTGCTTGGCAGTCCATCAGGACTCGGTGCCGGCCTCGATGAGGGTGGAGTTGAAGGTGCCCCGGTCGACGATCGCCGCCACCGTCTACCGCAAGGGCACCCCATACAGGACGCCGACCGAGCATGCATCATGCTCGGATACGGGCAGTTGATGAAGCGGGGGAAGACGATGGCGGCTCCACCAGCAAGTGGATCGCACGGGACTGCGGGCTCGGCGGGCACTTCGCAGCCATCCGGCGGACTGATCATCTTCCTGAACGGGACGTCGAGTTCGGGGAAGTCGAGCATCGCCAAGGCGCTCCTTACGCTCCTGGACGATCTGTACTTCCACATGCCGGTGGACCTCCTTGATGACCTGCGCTCGCCGCGGCCCATCGCTCCGGACGAACTGCCCTCGGCGCGCAGGCGTGCGTTGATGGGTTTCCACCGTGCGGTCGCCGGTATGGCTGCGGGCGGCAACAACGTCGTGGTGGACCACGTCCTGAGCGAACCCTGGTGCCTGCTCGACTGCATCGCGCTCTTCGCCCCCGAAGACGTGGTACTGGTGGGAGTGCACTGCCCTCTGCCCGAACTGGAACGGCGTGAGCAGGAGCGCGCAGACCGCGCACCGGGGCTGGCCGCACGCCAGATCGCCCAGGTCCATGCCCACGGTCTCTACGACATCGAGTGCGACACGAGCACCGCCAGTCCGGCCGACTGCGCTCAGAGATCAAGGACTTCCTGCCGCACCGCTCGACGCCCACCGCATTCGAGAAGCTGAAGGCGAACCCCCCAGCCGAGCAGCCACCGGCCGCTTGACAGCGGTCCAGGCAGGCGGTCCAGGCAGGCGGCCCAGGTGGCGAACTCCTCGACGGCGAACAACGCTGTCCAGGCTCAGCATCGCTTCGGTGTGCGGGACGTCCCCGTCGCGGCTCCGCTGCCGCATCAGCCTGACTCTCTCGGTTCTGCCTGACCTCGCACGCCGGGCCATCCGGAGACTCGGGGGCATAAGCGGTCTCTCGTATCAGGCGGTTACCGGTGGCACACATCCGTCCGTGCCGAGGGGCTCACCACGGCGACCATGCTGGTGGGACTCGCACACGAAGAGTTCGTCGGGTGCGGCAAGGCGGAAGCCCCTGTAACCACCGTCCTGAGGCACCACAGTCAGCGAGCTGCGCGGCCAGGGCGGCGCGGTCGACGTACGGGTGGGGTCAGTCAGGTCCCGTGCACCCGCAAGTCCTGGCCCCCCGTCAGGTCCCGCGCACTCCACCACAGACGCAGCTCGAACCCCGCGGGCGGCTCGACGAAGAGTGCAGTGGAGGGGTGGACGGCAGCCAGCTCTGCCAGGGCGTATGCCCGGATGTCGTGGCCGTCGCCGGCCACCGCGTGCCAGTGGCCGGACTCCAGCACGATCCCGTACGGCATCAGCGTCCGTTCCGCACCGTCCGCGCATACGGCCTGCACCGTCGTCGACTCCTTCACCGCCTGGGTCAGGGCGGGCAGCAGCTCGGTGCCGGGGGCCGCCGGCTCCCACGACGTCGCGTCCAGCAGGAAACGCTGGCCTATTCGGGCTGCCCGCTCGCCCATTCCCGGCGGTAGCGCCGCCGCCATCTTCAGGCGGGCGGCCATCGCCTCCGCGCCGAAGCCCAGGTCCGTCGCCGGTCCCTGGGGCGGGAGCATGAACAGCGTCTCCGCCTCGCAGTCCGTGAGGCCGGTCAGCCTGCTGCGGTAGCCGTCCACCAGCCGGTAGCCGCCGTCCAGCCCGCCTTGGCCGTACACCGGCACCCCGGCCGCCTGCAGCGAGGCGATGTCGCGGTACACCGTCCGTACGGAGGTCTCCAGCTCCTGCGCCAGTTGCCGAGCCGTCACCCGGTCCCGGGTCTGCAGCAGGAGCAGCATCGACAGCAGACGGCTCGCCCGCACCCTGACCTCCCCTCACCGGCCGACAACGCGTAGCCGGTCCTGATCACGCTACAGACTGACACAGGGTGGCAGTCGGTCCCTCCTACCGTCCGAACATGACCTACCACCCGAAGCACATACGCTCCCTCCCCCCGCTCACGCTCCGCGGACGGCAGATGAAGCTCTACCACGTGACCAACGAACCCGGCACCGAACTCCCCGCCGAGATCACCGACGCCGCCTATGCCGCGGCCGCGGAAATGGTCGTGGCCCCCGACGACGGCACCCCGCCGGTGGGCTGGCTGGTTCTGCACCAAGGGCGCGACGCGATGTACCTGTGCGTCTACAGCTGGGTCTGGGACAACGTCGTACTCACCCGTACCGCCTCTGCGGGCGAGCCCCATCTCGGCGGCACTGCGGGTGACTTGACCCGTTACGTCGTCAACGCCGAGCCGTACACCGGCTGTGTCTGGGAGCTGCCGGCCCTGGGTCACGAGCGCACGTCCTTCGTCCGGCACATCCTGCGGCCTCCGGCGCCCGACATCGCCGCCTACCTCGCCGATGCCCTCGCGGACGGACCGACGGACCAGCCGCTGGTCGACGCGGTGCGCTGACCCCGGGCCTGTCTTTCGGATCCTGCCGGGTCCCACGTCGTCCCGCGCGCCGATCGCTCGCACCGGACGACGCTTCCGAGGCGGGCGCTGCACCGTCACCAGAGTTGTTCGACCCCTCGACGTCTGCGGCAAGATCCGAAAGGCGGGCCCCAGTGCCGTGACCGGGAAGGTTCACGGGTGAGAGCGAGGTGGTTGGCCATTGCTGCGCTCGGGGAGGGCATGTCGTCTGTTCAGTCGAGGATCGCGGTGGCTTCGATCTCTACCAGGTGGTCGGGGACGTCCAATGCCGCAACGCCTATGAGCGTGGTGGGCGGTGCGGGGGTGATCCCCAGCTTCGCGGCTGCCTTGGAGATTCCTTCCAGGAGCGGTGCCATCTTGTCGGGGGTCCAGTCGACGACGTAGAAGGTCAGCTTCGCCACGTCGTCGAAGGAGCCGCCGACCTCCGTCAGGGCTGTGCCGACGTTGAGATAGCTCTGCTCGACCTGGGCGGCAAGGTCGCCTTCGCCGATCGTGATCCCGTCGGCGTCCCATGCGACCTGCCCGGCGATGAAGACCAGCCTCGACCCGGATGCGATCGACACCTGTCGGTAGACATCGATCTTGGGCAATCCGCTGGGGTCCACAAAGGTGATGGCCATGCTGCTTGTCTCCTCGGCTGAGCGTCTGAGCGTCTACGGGGTCGGGTCCGCCCCGACCAGGACACTCTGGGTCTCTTGTGGTTACTCAGGAACCATAGGAGAGTGGTCGCTGACGTGGAAGAACGCACTTTTCAGTGACTGGAGAACCTGATGGTGACCAAGCAGCTCACAGGCTCGCCCGAGGACACGGACCTGGCGCGTGCGGGCTCTTTGGCGCGGGAGATCTTCTCGGACGTCGCCAACAAGTGGGCGTTCCTGATCGTCGAGGGTCTCGGTGACCGCACCTTGCGCTTCAGCGAGCTGCGGAACGAGATCGAGGGGATCAGCCACAAGATGCTCACCCAGAACCTGCGCATGCTGGAACGCAACGGCCTGGTCGAGCGCACCGTGTACCCCACCGTCCCGCCGCGGGTCGAGTACACCCTCACCGAGCCGGGCCAGGCTCTGCGAGCGACGGTCGATGGGATGTGCGGCTGGACCCGCCAGTACTTCGGTGACATCGAGGCTGCCCGTCGTCGCTTCGACGCCTGACTTCTGCGGCCGACCAGTGTGCGACCAGACTCGGCCGTCTGGTCATGCCGCCTTGGCGAGGGGGCGTTTGTCCCAGCGGATGCCCTTCTGCGGGCCGAAGCGCGCCTCGATCGGATTGGCCCAGGACGCGTAGGTCGAGGTGAAGCACAACTCGGCAACTCGGCCTTGTTCTTCTTCGCCCAGCGGTGGATGTCCGCGCCGGTATGAGCGGAGAGATGGCCCAAGACGATGTAGACCGGGGCGCCTTCGGGCCGGGCAGCGCGGATCGACGTCAGGGCGGCCAGGGTGGTGGCAGTGCCTTTGCGACGACGGTTGACGCCTCACAGGAGGTCGTGGCCAACGGAGTAGCAGCCGTGGAAGTAGGTGACACCATGGCCGCGGTGCTATGTCGCCGGTAAGCGGTCGGGCTCGCCTTGTCCGGCCCTCCAGCCTCCGACCTAGGACCACGGCAGGCAGGTCACACGGCCTCGCATCCCAGAGGTGGAGCATGACGTGGCGTTGGCCCTGGGGAAAGTCGGGCTCTGTCGTGGATCTTGTGATGGCGATCAGCGAGGCGGATAGAGTTGTCCCGCAGGTTGAGAGGGGTGACGTTGAGCTCGACAGGGGCGCGGGTGATCGGCATCATCCCTGGCGCGGAGGCTCGGGAACTCCCGGACCGTTGCGTCCAACTCATACGGCCACGTCGGTCGTTTATGGATTCGCGGACTTCATCGACGACGCCCACGGGTCCACCGCGGCCACGGACGCGGCGAACGGCGGCGCTGGTCGCGTACTCCTCCCCGCAGATCGGCCGCGAACCCAGCCCCGATGACCCGTATCGCTGAGGAGGCCGTCCCATGGAACCCGCCACGCTGATCACCGGTGGCTCGACCGGAATCGGCGCCGCCACCGCCCGCGCCCTGCTCAAGCAGGGCCACCGCGTGGCCGTCACCGGACGTGACGCGGACAAGCTGGCCGCGTTCGCCGCGTCGGCCGGAGCGGGCGAGCGGCTGCTGACGATCACTGGCGACGCAAGCGACGCGCACGACGTCGCCTCCGCCGTGCGCCGCGTGGTGGATGCGTGGGGTCGGCTGGACAACGTCATCGCCAACGCCGGTTTCTCACTGCCCGGCAACCTGGAGAGCCATGCCCCCGAGGATATGCGCGCCATGGTCCTCACCAACGTCCTGGGCCCGGCCCTGCTGGTGCGGGAGACCCTGCCGCACCTGAGGGAGTCCAAGGGCCGGATCGTGATCCTCGGTTCGGTCGCCGGGGTGCGCAACACGCCTGGCAACCTGTACTCGGTCACCAAGTGGGCCGCGCACGCGCTGGCCGAGAACACCCGACTGCTGGTGGGCAAGGATGGAGTCGGTGTGACCGTCGTCGCCCCCGGGGTGGTGGACACCCCCTTCTGGGACGGGCGCGGTGGCACCCCCGAGGCGGCGCCGGCGATGACCGCCGAGCACATCGCGGACACGATCGTCTTCGCCGTCAACCAGCCCTCGGGCGTGGACATCAACCACATCACCCTGCGGCCGACCGGGCAGATCGGCTGACGCCGCGCTCCCAGCGAACCGTACGACAAGGCGCCTTGGGCCCCCGCCGCATACCAAGCGGTGAAGGCCGAGGGCGCCTTCGGGTGTCCGGGGGACGCGCGGCGTCAAGGGGAGAAGTGGGCCCCCGGAAGGATCACCCCGGACCCTTCGAAGGCGGCCACGGCGAGCGCCCCCATCCGGCCATGACCTCCTCGAACTCACCCATGAACAGTCGCAGGACGTCCGCGACCCCCTCCGCGCCGGAGCGGACGAGCTCCCACAGGGGGCCGGGCCGGGCGTCCGACCGACCCAGGAGGCTGGCGGGCGGGCGAGGCGTACGGCTTTCGGCTGCCCTCCCAGGGGCTGCTACCACCCTGCTACCATCGCGGGGTGAGTTCCGCGAAGAAGCAGACGCAGGTCCGGCTGGAAGAGGAAGTGCTCGCCGCCGGCAAGGCCGCAGCGGCCGCCCGCCACCTGGACTTCAACCGGTATGTGGAGCGCCTCATCATTGAGGACACCACAGGTGCCCGCGCTGCCGGAATGGCGGCCGCGCAGCGGTTCATCGACGAGCACGGCTCCTTCCTCGACGACCTTGAGGAGCAGCTGGACGCCCCGTACGCCGGGCAGCGGCCGGGTGCCGCCGCGTGATCGTGCACGTCGACGAGTCCTGGATCCTCGAAGTGGCCGAGCGGGCAGGTCGGCGTGACCCGGCCGCGGACGACTACGGGGTGCCCATCGCGGCGGCCGCCCGGCATCGCGGCGAGCTCCTCGACACCCCCGTGTACGACGGTGCCTACGCCCGGGCCGCCGCTCTGGTGCACACCCTGGGCCGGTGCCGCTGGCTGGAGCGCTCGAACCTGACCGTGGCCTGTGCGGCCGCCGTTATGTATCTGGAGGCCAGCAACATCCCCGTCAGCCCCACCCGGGAACAGCTCACCGCACTCGCCCACGAACTGAACAGCCCCCGCTGCACCGCGGCCCGGATCGCCTCGTTCCTGCGCACCTGGAAACCCTGATCCCGCCGCGGGCAGCGACCACGTCAGAGCACGTCCGCGGGCAAGCCTCGACTGGATCCTGGCCAGAGTCCGTCGGACGGCCTTGCCGGATCACGTGGTGGTGGGGATGCCCCCAGGAGACCCAGGTGCCGCGCCGAACAGGAGGGTACGGGGTCCGGGAGGCGTCCTGGGTGAGGCGCTGGAGCGGGTCTTGGCGCTGTTCACGGGCCATGGTGTGTGGTGAGCTGTCGCGTCTGCGCGGCAGTTCGTTCTCCCTGGCGCCAAGGCCGGGAGGTTGTCCGTGGTGGCGGCGGAAGGCGGCGGCGAAGGCGAAGGGGGAGGCGAAGGGGGAGGCGTAGCCGACGGCGTTGGCGATCCGGGGCAGGCCACTGATGCCGGCGAATTCCGGGACGGTCCACGGGTGGGCCGCCTTCTCGTGGATGGCTTGCAGCGCGGGCCCCAGCCGCGGATCCGCGGCGGCCCGATTGCCTGACTCCCGTTGACGGGCGACCATCACCGGATGGATGGAGACGAGGGTCTGTTGCTGGTGCGGGTCGTGCAGACGTGTTCTGCCTACCCGTCCCAGTGGGATGCGTGGACGGCGGAGGGGCAGTATCTGTCCCTCCGTTATCGACATGGTGAGGGCTCCGTCGAGCGGCATCCTGGGCCTGACATCGACACACCGGACTCCTGGAACGAGGGTCTCTCGGAAGTCCTGGCCGAGTGGGACGACGGCACCGGCAGCGGGGTGATCAGTCTTGAGGCCTTCCTCGCGGCCTCCGGCTTGGCGTTGGCTTCGGGCGCATCGGTGAGTTGACGTCGTCGAGCCCACGGCTCTGGCGTTCTGGGGCCTGTTGACGTCCCGCTCGACGGCGCTGCCCTTCTTGTACCGCTCCTCGTCGAAGCGCGGTGGCCGTCCGCTCGCGATCCCTTGCGCAGGCGGGCCGGGGGACCCGGATCGTCTCCAGCACCGGCACGAACTGGGTGAAGCCCCCTCCCGAACGCCCCAACCCCCCCAAGCCCTCGCCTCCCGCACACCTCCACCAGTCGGACGGCGAGGCTCTGCCACGGAGTTTCGTCCCGGTGTTCCGGCGCCTCGTCCCCCTTCGAGCCGGCAAGGACCGGCGGCAGATCGCTGCGGGCGCCCACGGCATGCGCTATGCCGAGCCGGACGCCTCGTCGGCGCCGGCCAGGGACTTGAGGGCGCGGACGAAGCGCGTGGCGTCTGCGTCGGACAATGGGGCGAGGAAGCGGTCCTCCATCTCCTGGCGGGCGGATTCGGCGTCGCGCAGGCGTTCCTGTCCGGTCGGTGTCAGCCGCACCGTGTTCTTGCGCCGGTCTTGAGGGCTACGGCGCCGCTCGACGAGTTCCTTGTCCTCCAGCGCGTCGACGAGGGCCACCATCGTGGTGCGGTCGATGCCCAGCTTGCCCGCCGCCTCCAGCTGGGACAGGCCGTCGTGCGCGTCGAGGACGGCGAGAACCGCCAGTTCGCGGCCGTCGATCCCGTGCGGGGCCAGGACTCGCGAGGACTCCTCGGCCAGCCGCAGGTACGCGTGCTTGAGCAGGTAGCCGAGGCGGGAGGAGAGAACCTCGGGCGGTACGTCGCGCGTCATGGCCGCCAGCGTAGCCAGAAGCTGATAGTCAGTAGAGCTGACCATCGGCTAGGGTGACGAAATCGTCGCCCTCAGCGGTGACGCGTCGACTTGAAGGGCGCGTGCCAACCATGTCCGACCAGCACCCCTCCTCCGTGGCGTTCGGGATCAAGACCACCCCGATGCGGGTCTCCTACGACGACGTCCTCCGCGTGTGGCAGGAGGCCGACGACCTCCCCGAGATCGCGGACGCCTGGCTGTGGGACCACCTCATGCCGATCGCCGGACCGAAGGACGGGCAGATCCTCGAAGGCTGGACGCTGCTGAGCGCTCTGGCCGCCAGGACCCGGCGACTGCGCCTCGGCCTGCTCGTGACGAGCAACCGGATCCGGCCGCCCGCCGTCCTCGGCAAGATCGCCACGACGGTCGATGTGATCTCCGGGGGCCGCCTGATCATGGGCCTCGGCGTGGGCGGCACCGTGCAGCCGCCGAACACGGGCGGAATCACCGGCGAGAACCCGGCCGTCGCGGAGTACGCGGCCTACGGCCTCCCCCTCGTCCCGCCCGCCGAAGGCATCGCCCGCCTGGAGGAGACCATCGCCATCCTGCGCGGCATGTGGACACGGGACGTTTTCGACTTCCACGGCCGCCACTACACCCTGACCGGCAACCGCAACGAGCCGAAGCCGGTTCAACAACCAGGCCCGCCCCTGCTGATCGGCGGCTGGGGAGACAGGACGCTCCGCCTGGTCGCCGAGCACGCCGACATCTGGAACATCCCCGGACCACCGCACAACACGCTCGACCGCATCGCCGACCGCAGCGCCGTCCTGGACGGCCACTGCGCGGCCATCGGCCGTGATCCGCGGTCGATCACCCGCTCCGTGCAGTACATCGTTTCCTACGACGACCCGGCCGCCGACCGCAAAGTCATCACGGAGCTCATAGCCGCAGGCATGACACACATCGTGCTGAGCCTGCGAAGCCCCTATCCCTCACGAGTCGTTCAATGGCTCGTCGACGAGATCATCACGCCGGTGCGGGCCGACACCGGGGAATTCCGCTGACGTGGCTGCCGACAACTGCCTTCGTCCGTTGCCGGGTTCGGCTTTCCTCAGCCGTGCCGCAACCCGTCGACCGGGTCGTCGCGGAGCCGCGCCACGTGCCTCCGGCTCGCCGCAGCCCGACGCGCCCGCGGGGTGGGGCGCTCGCTCATCCGACCGGCACCGTTGGTGAAGGCAGCAGTGCCGGGTCCTGGCGCAGTACCCGCGCATGCAGGGACCGCAGCGCAGGTCCCGGGTCAGCCCCCATCGCCTCCGCGAGCCGCTGCCGTACGCCTTCGTAGGCGGTGAGTGCGTCAGAGGGGCGGCCCAGACGGCACAGGGCGAGCATCAGCAGCTCGACCAGGCGCTCGCGCAAGGGGTGCGTCGCCACGAGGCGGACCAGTTCGTGGACGTACGCGAAGGACCGGCCGAGGGCTATCTCGCCCTCAAGGCGTGCTTCGAGCACGGTGAGCCGTTTCTCGGTCCAGCGCAGCCGCTCCGCCGCAAGCCCCGGCGCCCGCAGGCCCTCCGCGAAGTCGCCGCGCCACAACTCCTCTGCCTGGCCCGCCAGTTCCACCGCGCGCCGCACCTCGCCGAGGTCACGTGCGGCGAGCGCTTCGTCGACCAGGAGCCGGCGTTCGGCCAGATCGCCGATGACGGCTCCGGTGAGTCGGTATCCCGCGCCGGTCCACTCCAGCAGTACGTCGTCGCCGAGTGCACGGCGCAGCCCGGAGACGTACTTCTGCACGAGGTTGCGCACATGCACCGGCGGCGCGCCGCCCCACACCGCCTCGACCAGCCCGTCGTACGACAGGGGACGCCCCTCCTGGAGCAGGAGCACGGCGAGGACCGCGCGCTGCTTCGGCGGGCCCAGCGGCACCTCGACGCCGTCGCGCAACGCCCGCAGCGGGCCCAGCAGTTCGAAGCGCACGGTTCCGACAGTCCCCTCACCCATGCGTCGAGCGTAACGCCGCCTGTGTCGTCACTCGGGCTCGTGCACCCAAGCCATCCCGAAGCCGCCTTCCAGTGGATCTTCCAGCGGGCCTTCCAGCGGATGGGCGGACGGTGGGCCGGTCACCCGGATCCCGACTCCTCTGGAAGGGCCGCCCCATGCTCACCCGGCTCGGCCGACTGGCGGTGCGGCGCAGTCGCGGCGTACTGATCGGCGCACTTCTCGTCCTGCTCGGTCTCGCCGCCTACGGCGCGGGAGCCCAGGAGGACCTCGACCTCTCGCGCTGGAGCTCTCCCGGCACCGAGTCCGTGCGCGCAGGCGACCTGCTGCGCGACGACTTCCGCACCGGGAACCCCAATCTCGCCCTCCTGGTCACGGCCCGCGACGGAGACGTGGACAGTGCGCGCACCGGGCGGGCCGCACGGCAACTCACCGCCGAGATCGAGGAGTTGCCGCGCGTCACGGACGTGACCTCCTACTGGGACGCCGGCAGCCCCGCCCTGCGCGGTGAGGACGGGCGGCGCGCCCTGATCCTCGCCCACCTGGACGGTGACGCCACCCAGACGCGCAAGGAACTGGCGTCCCTCTCACCCGAGTTGACCCGCACCACTCCCGAACTCGATGTCCGGGTCGGCGGTCAGGAGGAGATCTCCCGGCAGGTGGGTGAACAGGCCCGCGCCGACTTCCTGCGCGCTGAGGCCCTCGCCCTGCCGGTCGTACTGCTCCTGCTGATCCTGGTCTACCGGCGCACCACGGCCGCCCTGCTGACCGTTGGGGTCGGTCTGTTCTCCGTCCTCGGCACGCTCGCGGGCCTGCGCCTGCTGGCGCGGTTCACCGAGGTGTCGACGTTCGCCGCGAACCTGGCCCTCGTGCTCGGCCTCGGACTGGGCGTGGACTACAGCCTGTTCGTCATCAACCGCTACCGCGAGGAGCGCGGCGCCGGCCGGGACCGGGATGTGGCTGTCCTCGCGGCGACCGTCGCCGCCGGCCGTACGGTCGTCTTCAGCGGGATCACCGTCGCCGTGTCGCTGTGCGCGCTGCTGGTGTTCCCGTTCTTCTTCCTGAGCTCGTTCGCCTACGCCGGTGTCCTCGTCGTGCTCAGCGCGGTTGCCGGAGCCGTGCTTGTCCTGCCGGCCGCGCTCGCCCGCTGGGGCCACCGCGTGGAACGGCCCACCGCACCCGCCTCCGGTTTCTGGCACCGCACCGCCCTCGCGGCCATGCGCCGCCCGCTCCTCGCCGGTGCCGGGGTCCTCACGGTCCTGCTCGTCGCCGCGGCGCCCCTGCTGGGCCTGCGCTTCGGCCTGCCGGACGAACGCACCCTCCCGGCGGGCACGTCCTCGCGCACCACCTCCGAGATCGTCCACCGCGAGTTCGCCGCCGAACCCACCGACACCGTCCAGGTCGTCCTGACCCGACCCGCCGAAACGCGCGCCTACGCCGCCCGGCTCTCCCGGCTCCCGGGCGTCTACCAGGTCGACGCCCCCGATGGCGCCTACCGCGACGGACGCCGCACCGGAGCCCCCGGCCAGGACCGGCTGACCGCACCCGACGGACGCGCGCGCCTGGCCGTCGTACCCACCCAACAGGCGATGTACGGCGACGTCCCCGCCCTCGTCGAAAGCATCCGGGAGACCGCCGCCCCGGCCCCCGCGCTGATCGGCGGCTACCCGGGCGAGACCACCGACTTCCGCGCCACCCTCCTGGACCGGCTGCCGCTCGCCGTGGGCCTCGTCCTGGCGGCGACCTACGTGATCCTCTTCCTCATGACCGGCAGCGTGCTGCTGCCCCTGAAGGCGACCGCGCTCAACCTGCTCAGCCTCTCGGTCATGTTCGGCTGTCTGGTCTGGGTCTTCCAGGACGGCCACCTGTCAGGACTCCTCGGCTTCACCGCGACCGGCTCCATCGAGCCGAGCATCCCGGTACTGATGTTCTGCGTGGCCTACGGGCTCTCCATGGACTACGAGGTCTTCCTGCTGGCCCGCATCAAGGAGGAGCACGAGCGGACCGGCGACACCGAGCTGGCGGTGGGGGAGGGCGTCCGGCGCAGCGCACCGCTCATCACCGCCGCGGCCGGCATCCTCGCGCTGTCCTTCCTGTCGTACGCCTCCGGAGGCGTCGTCTTCCTCAAGGAACTCGGCGTCGGAACAGCCCTGACCATCCTCGTCGACGCCACCCTCATCCGGGTCGTGCTGCTGCCGGTGACCATGCGGCTCGCGGGGCGCGCGAACTGGTGGGCGCCCAAGAGGCTGCGGCGGCTGCGGGTCAGGGAGGACGACGTCCTTCGGGGCGAGTACGTGTGATGTCCTCGTCCGGCGGGTTCGTGGAAGGCGCCGTCGCGGAGCATCGCGAACAGCACGTTGATGCGTTGGCGGGTGAGGCGGAGCAGTGCCTGTGTATGCGTGAGCGGTCGGCCGCGCCGGAGGAGAGGGCGGGCCGGGACCTTCGGTGAAAGCGCTGGTCACAGCCGCTTGTGAGGGACCTCGACCGACAGGGTCGTCGCGACCGGACCCGCCACGTCGTGCCGTCCATCCGCTCTCCATGGTCGCGGATCCCGGTGGGGAATGAACTCCGACCTTGATTGTTGAAAGCGGTATGAAAAAGATCGGGTTCCTGTCTTTCGGCCATTGGACGCCGTCGCCGCACTCGCAGACGCGCTCGGCCGCGGACGCCCTTCTCCAGGCGATCGACCTCGCGGTGGCCGCGGAGGAGCTGGGCGCCGACGGCGCGTACTTCCGTGTCCATCACTTCGCGCGGCAGTACGCCTCACCGTTCCCGCTGCTCGCCGCCATCGGCGCGCGCACCAGCCGCATCGAGATCGGCACCGGCGTGATCGACATGCGCTACGAGAACCCGCTGTACATGGCCGAGGACGCCGGCGCCGCCGACCTGATCTCCGCAGGCCGACTGCAGCTCGGCATCAGCCGGGGATCCCCGGAGCAGGTCATCGACGGCTGGCGCCACTTCGGACACCTGCCGGCCGAGGGAGCCACCGACGCCGACATGGCACGCGCCCACACCGAGCGCCTCCTCGACGTACTGACGGGCGAGGGCTTCGCGGAGCCCAACCCCAATCCGATGTTCTCCAATCCGCCGGGGCTGCTGCGCATCGAACCGCACTCCGAAGGCCTCAGAGACCGCATCTGGTGGGGATCCGCGTCGAACGACACCGCGGCGTGGGCGGCCCGGCTCGGGATGAACCTGCAGAGCTCGACCCTCAAGTACGACGAGAGCGGCGAGCCACTGCACGTCCAGCAACGCAAGCAGATCGAGACCTACCGCGAGGCCTGGCGGGAAGCGGGGCACACCCGCGAACCGCGCGTCTCGGTCAGCCGCAGCATCTTCGCGCTGGTCGACGACCGCGACCGCGCCTACTTCGGCCGCGAGGGCAACTCCAAGGACCAGATCGGCTACATCGACGCCGACACCCGGGCCATCTTCGGCCGCTCCTACGCCGCCGAACCCGACGTGCTCATCAAGCAACTCGCCGACGACGAAGCCATCGCCGCCGCCGACACCCTCCTCCTCACCGTGCCCAACCAGCTCGGAGTCGCCTACAACGCCCACGTGATCGAGAGCATCCTGACCCACGTCGCTCCGGCCCTGGGCTGGCGCTGAGCACGGCGGGAGGCCGTGCACGGGAGGTGGTGAGCCCGGCGCGCCCACTCGCCTGATCCGTCGACCCCGCCGGCCCGCACCACGGGGAAAGGGGGCGGCAGCGGAGAGGTTTCTTGTGGGCGTGCGCCGGTGCGTTCGTGGTTGCGGATGTCGCGCGTAGGAGCGAACTGGATGCCCGCGCCGAGGAGTTGACCAAGCAGCTTCAGGAGGTCGAGGTCGAGCGGGACGAACTGGCGATCGCGGAGCGGGTGTTGAACCGTATGGAGGCCGACGGCCCGGTGCAGGTCAGGGCGGGCGGCGAGCGGCTGGGCCTGGATGCCTCGGTGTGCGGCATGCCGGAGCCGCTGGGGGCGAAGATGACCAAGCTCGTCGCCCCGCGGCTGGCTGCACAAACGGGGCGACGGGCGGTTCACCGCACGTCCGTGACCGCGTGAGCGGGCCGTAACTGGCTTGCCCCCGGCGGCAGTTGAGTTCGGCGTGAAGAAAAACAACGGTCTCGCCGAGGGTCCTGACGGCCTTGTTGACACCGCCCGCCTGCCGCCGTCGAGCGCGACCTTGAACTATCTCGTCGGCCTGCTGGCCGGCCGTGCCCGGCGCCTGGACCGCGCGTTGAAGAAGATCGCCCGAAAGGGCGGTGGCGTGGTCCTGCTGGACGGCTCCCTGATGCGCCCGCCGGCGCACCGGGACGGACAACCGGCCGAACTAGTCAGGCAAGCACAAATGCCATGGCCTGCTCGTGATCGCGCTCACCGACGACCGCGGCCGACTGGTGTGGATCTCCGCGGTGCGGCCCGGAGGCACATCCGAGATCACCGCCTGCCGCCACGACAAGCCCACCGCCCACCTGCGGGCCGCCGGGCTCGGTGCCATCGCCAACCTGGGGTTCGTCGGCCTCGACGACGGTCCTCCTGACGCCGACCCCCCGGTGATCTGCGGCTACAAGGGGGCCCGGAACCGGCCCCTGACCCGCGGCCAGAAGCTGTCCAACAAGGCACTGGCCGCGGTGCGGGCCTCGGTCGAGCACGGTTTCGCCCATCTCAAGAACTGGCGCGTCCTCACCAAGGTCCGCACCGACCCGAAGTGGGCGACCGCGCTGGTCAGAGCCCTGCTCATGCTGGCGAACCGGGAAGTCATGCGCTGACGGATGGGCTTGTCGCTGGACTAACGCCCGGACCTGCCCGAATCACCCGACGCCTACGCACACCAGACCATCTGACGTGCAGCTTTCACGATGCATCGGCCTCACTGGGGTGCGGATTGAGGCTGGGCATGGACGAGCCTCTTGCCCAGTTACAGCAATCCGTTCCGCTGGCACCAGGACTCGGCGTCGTGGCCTGCGGCTTCGAGGATCTGTCGCCAGTGGCCGTCGGCTGTAATCGCGTCCGGGACCGTCGGGTGAATGGCGAAGACCTTGACCAGTCCGGTGATGCGGAAGATCCGGATGATCCGGTCGGAGCTGATGACGAGGCGCAGCGAACCGTCCTGCGTTCGCGCCCGGTTCAGGGCGCCGACGAGGGCGCCGAGCCCTGTCGAGTCCAGGAACTCCACTTCACGCATGTCCACGATGATGTGCATGGCACCCGCGCCGAGGAGTTCGATCACTCCCTCCCGTAGCTTCGGTGCGGTGTACACGTCGATCTCGCCGCCGACGCGCAGAACGGCACCACCGCCTTGTGCGCCTACGGACTCCAGATGAAAGTGCTGCACTTCGGCCTCCAAGGGACCGGGTTGACTGGGCGATCGCTCCGACAACCGCCATGGCTTGGTCGGTAGTTCCCGGCCGCGCGTCATCACTCAGATTGACGGCGCAACTCCTGCAATGACGGTAGGGGCCGTGCCGAGCACTGTCAATGTCGGGCTTCATCTGTCATCCTGGGTAATGACAGATGGGGAGTGGTCATGAAGGTCGAGGAAGCCGTCGGGCACCAGATCGCGCGCCTTCGGGAAGCCAGGCGGATGTCGCTGGCCGAACTGGGCGAGGCGCTGGGCCGGTATCTGGGCAGGCCATGGAGCCGACAGGCGGTGCATCAGGCCGAACGCGGCCGCCGTGCCTTCACGGCCACCGAGTTGACGGCCATCGCCCTGGCCCTCGACACATCGGTACCGGCGCTCTTCGTCTCTGATGCCGGTGACGAACCGATCGAGATGCCCGGCAGGGCGGTCCCGGCCGAGGAGTACCGAGCAGTCCTCCTGCACGCGGACAAGGACACGCCCTTGGACGGCGTCGAGGAATTGATCTCCGCCCTGCACGACATCGAGGAGGTGCTCTCTCGGCCCGCCTTGATTCGCCTGGCGAAGATCGGCAGGGTGGCCGAACAGGTCGCCGCCTCCCAAGGCGGACCCGCCCGATGATCTACACCAAGGCCATCTGCTGCCGACCGGCGCGAGTACCCCATTCCTCATTCACACCAGACCCGCGGCCTGCGATTTCATGATGCGCACCCCTCAATGAGTGGCTGTGACCTGACCTTTCACTTGAGAGTTCTGGGGCTGCGTACCTCTGGATGCAGGGAGTCGGTGTGTCCTGCTGTTGGATAGGCGTGTGCCGAAGAGCGATGACTACGTGAGAACCAGCGCCCGTCTGACTGTCTGGGGCTGTCTTGCCGGGCTGGCTGTGGCACTGGTTCTTCCGGTGACCGTAGTGGTGACCGTCCTCCTCTTCGGGATGCCGACCCCCTAGAGCTGTCGGTGTCCCGGTGTCCCGGCTTCTCGTTGTCCAGGTGGTGGACGGAGTGGCTGCCCGAGACGCACAAGGGGTGGGCGGGGGCCAGCTGTCGGGCCACGTTGTTTCCGGGGTTTGGTCGTCGCGGAGGATGGCGCAGCCTGCGCCGCCCAGTGGAGTTACGCCGGGGACGCGGAGGGCGTGGTCCTGGGACCGTCATCGGGAGCCAAGAGGTGGCGCTCTCGCGCCTGCGGGTGTCGGCGTTGCTCAAGGGAGAACGCGCTGGCCTTTCAGGGGCGTTGGGCCTGTTGGAGTCGCTGGACTTGCCGGGTGACGAGGTCGGTGGGGAAGGAGGCAGTGCCGCCGACGTTGAGCTTTTGGAAGGTCGCGATGGTGTTCCCGGCCCGGACGATGGTGAACTGTTCGTTGCGGTCGCCTGGTTGTTCGGGTCCCATGGGGATGGTTTCGTGGAACCGGACGGCTTCGTCTCCGACGGCGGGGGCGTCTTCCATGGTGAGGGTGGCCGTGAAGGGGCCGACCCACCCGGTTCCTTCGTAGGAGTGGCAGGCGCCGAGTGCTTTGGTGAGCTGTGCGAAGGCCTGGTGGGCCTTGCCGTCTTCGTAGGCGGCGAGCGTTGAGGTGCCGCCCCAGATGTCGCCTTTCCAGTTGAAGGTCTGCAGGACGACGGTGGCTGCGTTGTCCGCGCCGCGGATGTCGAGCATGGTCTGGCAGGCGGGGTCGGACACAGGAGGGAAGGAACGCCGTTCCTGTTCGGGCACGGGATCCTTGACGGGGTTGCCGTATTCGTGGGCTCCCGCGACCTCGCCGTCCTTGAACGCGAGCGCCCGCAATTGCGCCCGGGTCAGGGGTACCGCGGCAGTCTTCGCCGAGGTGCTCGCCTGCGCTCTCGCTGTGTCTTGTGGTGCGTCGGAGCCTGTGGTGCAGGCGGACGCCATGAGGATGCCGGCCATGACGACACCGAGTGCCGGCACAGGCCGCAGTGTGCGGACGCGCATGAATGTTCCCCCGTGGGCTGTGTGAGCCAGGAGGCTGACGGTAGCCGTGGGTCGTCGTTTATGACCAGCACCTTTTGCGACGAAGGAAACGGCACCCTCCAACATCGAGACCGCCCACCGGACCTGCTCCTCGCAGCACATTGACGCGTATCTGCTCTTCGACACAAGCCGTCGGGCCGGACCGCCGCCGCAGCCGCAGACGCGGAGGAGTCAACGACTGGCCTCGGCCACCGCACTGTTCAGTGTCGCGGCCCCATGCACTGCGTCTGGCCGTCGGCCGGCTTTCACAACATCGCGGTACGCACGACTGGTGCGCACACTATGAACAGAATCACGCGGCACATGGTGCACCTACGCATGCGTTCCTAACATCACAGCGCTCGGCGCGAACTGCGCCCCTGGAGTTCAGGAGCATCGCTGTGAATCGCTCAGGCCGGACCCCTTTCCCCTCCCGTCGCCACCGGACCCGCGCACGACATCTCGTGACGCTGACTGCCGGTGTCACAGGCCTCGTTGCCGGGTCACTCAGTGGCATCAGCCCGGCCCACGCGGCCGCGGAGACGCCCCCAGCAGTCGTCTCCTGCCCTGCGAACCTGGCCGAGAAGGCCACCTGTTACACCGGTCAGGACTCCAACGGCGCCTTCTACGCGATCGCTGTTCCCAAGCGGTGGAACGGCTCGCTCGTCGTGCACGCACACGGTGGCCCTGACTTGGGCGACGTGTCCGATCCCGAGCGGAGCGTCGACGACCTGGAACGTTGGTCGGTGATGGTGGACCAGGGCTATGCGTGGGCGGGCTCGTCCTATCGGCGCGGGGGATACGGGACCCGTATGGCCGCCAGTGACACGGAGAGTGTTCGCCGGCTCTTCGTGAAGGAGTTCGGTGATCCCGAGCGGACCTACGTACACGGCCAGTCCTGGGGCGGGAACGTTGCCGCCAAGGTCGTAGAGGTGTACGGCAAGCATGGCGCCTATGACGGTGCTCTGCTCACGAACGGAGTGCTGGGTGGCGGCTCGCGTGGCTACGACTACCGTGTCGACCTTCGCGTGGTCTATCAGTACTACTGCCAGAACCTGCCCCGCCCCACCGAGCCCCAGTACCCGCTGTGGCAGGGACTGCGGCCCACATCGACGCTGACAACGACGGGGCTACGGGCCCGTCTTCAAGAATGCACGGGATACGCGTCGGCACCGCAGGACCGGACCGCTCTGCAGCAGCGCAACCTCGACGACATCCTCGCAGTCACACGCATTCCGGAACGCACCCTCGAATCACACCTGCGCTTCTCCGTGTTCACGTTCCGCGACATCGTGCACAACCGGCTCGGCGATCGGAACCCCTTCAGCAACACGGGTGTGTGGTACTCCGGTTCACACGACGACGAGGCGCTCAACGAAGGTGTCGAGCGCTTCTCCGCCGATCCTGAAGCCCGGCGGGACCTGTCCTACGACAGCGATCTCACCGGCCGGGTCTCGATCCCCGTACTCACCTTGCACGCCATTGACGACCCCACCGCGTTCGTCGAACACGAGGCCGCCTATCGCGCCGGCGTTGAAGGCGCGCACCGGGAGAAGAACCTCGTACAGACCTTCACGACGGAACACGAGCACAGCGAACTGAGCAACGCCGAGTACGCCAACTCCATCGCCGCGCTGTCCAATTGGGTACGTACGGGAAAGAAGCCCAACCCGCAGTCCGTCGCGTCCTCCTGTGCCTCCTACGACCGCACCTACGGCACAGGCTGCTTCTACGACCCCGACTTCCATCCTCAGCCGTACGCCTCTCGCGTCGAGCCCCGGCCGGGGGGCACGTCGTGGCCGGCCATGACAGCGCAGCAGGAAAGGAACTGGAGCCGGATCGACGGGGTGGGCATCGCGCCGTAAGGGGGCTGGCGCTCCAGTGACACTTCCCCATGGGCGCTGGTCGGCGGTGGTCTTTCGAGCCTGGTGGGGTGACGGTGGTACGTATGTCAGTGCCCGAGAAGTTCCGAGAAGTTCTCCGAGACCGGACCCGGCTTCTCGGTCGTCCCGCAGCCGCTCCGGTTCGATGCAACGCCGTATCGCCTACAAGGACCGGCACCTCGGCGAGCCCCTGGTGCCCCGGGTGACCAGTGCCTCCCTCAGCGCCCTGACCTCCGTGCCGATGCTCTTCACCTGGCTCGTTCCGAAGAGCGGGGAGCGCCTTCCGGCCGCGTTGCTGCACGACGGGCTGATCCATCCGCTGGACGGTCTTCCCGCAGGCCGGCGAGAAGCCGTGGATTTCTGTCGTCGCTACCTGACCCGTCACTTCGAGCCGCTCCGCTACGACGTTGCTCTGGCTGCGGGCTGGCCGACCCCCACCGGCGCGATCGAGGGTGCCAGCCGGCAACTGACGGCGACCGTATGGACATCGCTGACGTCCGCGGAGACCTGGCAGGCGCCGAAGCCGTGCTCAGGCTCCCCACGTTGATCGGATCGACAACGGTGGCTTCGATTCCTGCCGACCTCACCACACCGCACACGAGCACCAGCGTCTCTGTCCGCCGGCCCGGCCAGCAGGAATTCGCCCTCACCGCTTGATCGCGGGGCCGTGCGGCGACAGACTGCGCCGGTGAGCCTCGACCTTCCCGTGTTCCGCTATCACCCCGATCCGCTCACCAGCGGCTCCATCCGCGAAAGCGCCGAGACCTGCGCATGCTGCAACCGGGCCACGGGCTGGATCTACACCGCGACCTTCTACACCGCCCACGAAGTCAGCGGGGGCCTCTGCCCGTGGTGCATCGCCGACGGCAGCGCGGCCGAACGGTTCGCCGGAGAGTTCACGGACTCCTACGGACTCGCCGACGTCAGCGAGGAGATCCTGCACGAGGTCACCCGCCGCACCCCCGGATTCCACGCCTGGCAGGACCCACACTGGCTCGTCCACTGCCACGACGCAGCCGCCTTCATCGGCGAGATCGGCTACACCGAACTGGCAGCCCACCCCGAAGCCCTCGACCAGCTCAGGCAGGACCTGCGCACCGGCGGCTGGCACGACGCGGCCCAACTCGAGCAATTCCTCTCCCACCTCGGCGAAGGCGCCAGCGCGATGCTCTTCCGCTGCACCGTCTGCGGCACCCGCCTCGCCTACGCCGACGCCTCATAACCGCCACGGAGCTCGGCAGCCCCCGAAACCGAGCCGGTCATCCCTTCAATGGAACCGTGTCCGGCGGGGCCGTACCTGGATATCAGGTGGGCGAAGGACGGCGGCATGCTGCTTCCTGGACCGGGGAGGGGATGTCAGCGTGGTCCGGGAGCGCGTCGTTGCGGGTTCTCGAGCTGACATCGGCGAAACCCGCCTATCGAGGGGTTTCGCACAGGCGACCGGCCTATCTGACCCCCCGGGCCGTGAGATAGGCGAGAACCGCCAGAACGCGGCGGTTGTGTTCCGTGCTCGTGCCGAGGTTCAGCTTCGCCATGATCGAGGCGACATGGGTCTCCACGGTCCGCTCGGTCAGCCACAGGCGTCGTGCGACGCCCAGGTTGGTGTGGCCTTCGGCCATCAGGGCCAGGACCTCCAGTTCGCGTGAGGTGAGTGCGGCGAGGGGGTCGCGGCGGACGCCGATGACGCGGGCGACGACTTCGGGGTCCAGCGCGGTGCCGCCCGCGGCGACCCGGACCAGGGCGTCGAGGAAGTCGTCGACGTCGAAGACCCGGTCCTTGAGGAGGTAGCCGAAGCGGCCCTGGGCGACCAGTTCCACGGCGTTACGGGTCTCGATGTGCTGCGAGAGCAGCACGATGCCGAGTTCGGGACGGGTCTGTCGGATCTGCCGGGCTGCGCGCGCGCCGTCGTCGGTGAGGTCCGGCGGCATGCGGATGTCGATCACCGCCAGGTCGGGATGGTGCTCGGCGACGGCGGCGACGAGGGCGGGCGCGTCGGCGGCCAGCGCGACGATGTCATGGCCCGCGTCCGCGAGCAGCCGTGCCAGGCCCACCCGGAACAGGGCGGAGTCCTCACCGATCACGATACGCACGGCAGCACCGCCTCCACTGTCGTACCGCTGCCCGGGCCGGTGGTGATGTGCAGTCTGCCGCCGAGTGCGGCGACCCGGTCCCTGAGCCCCGCGAGCCCCGATCCCCGGTGGGCGTCGGCGCCGCCCCGCCCGTCGTCCTGGACGGTCACGCGCAGCGTCCCGTCACCGTCCTCGCCCACGACGACCCCGATGTACGTGGCCTGCGCGTGCTTGACGGAGTTGGTGACGGCCTCGCTGGCGACGTAGTACGCGGTCGTGGCGACGTCGTCGGGCAGTACGCGTCCGTCGAGCCGCCAGTCGAGCTGCACCGGGGCCCTGAGCGCCAGGGACTCCAGGGCGGGGCCGAGGCCGTCGTCGAGGGAGCTAGGCCGCAGGCCGTGCGCCAGTTCACGCAACTCCGCGACAGCCGTGCCCAGTTCGGCCACCGCCTGGTCGAGGAGTCCGTCGAAGTCGACGCTGCCGTCGTCGAGATGGCGCTGTGCGAGCCGCAGGGCCATGCCGAGGCTGACCAGTCGCGACTGGGCGCCGTCGTGCAGGTCCCGCTCCAGGCGGCGGCGTTCGCGGTATCCGGTGCTCAGCAGCCGGCCTCGGCTGGCCTCCACCTCGCTGAGGGCCTGACGCAGTTCGAGTCGCAGCCGTACCGTCTCGACGAGCAGTGCGCCGGCGGTGGCCACCTCGTGCGGACAGGGTCCGTCGATGATTCCGATGGGGCGTCCGGCGAGCCGTACTTCGGTGCCTCCTGCCACCGGTGTGCCGGCCGTGTCGCGGAACTCCGTGCCGCCCGGCAGCAGGAAGCCGACCCGCAGGGAGGGTTGGCGCAGGGCGTCCCGCAGCACCTCCTCCAGCTGCTCGGGCCGCGCCCTTCCCGCGTGCACCTCGCGCTCCAGCGCGGCCACGGCCGCCAGAGCCCGCTCCCGCACAGGGTAGAAGCGCCGGTCGACCGAGCGGCGTAGCCGGTTCTTGGCCGGTACGAGGACGACGGCGACCAGCGCTGTCACACCGGCCGACACCACCGCGCTGCCCCGCCCCAAGGCCAGGCCGCCGGTGAGCGACACCGCGCTGTACACGGCGAGCAGTCCGGCGGTCAGCAGGCCCCAGGTCACGACGGCGCTGGTGGTGCGGTCCACGTCGTAGAGGTCGTGGCGCAGGATCGCGAGTGCGGTGAGCGAGGGCACGCCGAGCGAGAGAGCGGCCAGGCCCACCCAGATCAGCGCGGTGAGCTCGCCGAACAGCAGGTAGTTGACCCAGCACAGCAGGAGGGTGCCGGGCAGTGCGACGACTCCCAGGCCGAACCACTTCAACTGAGCCCGTTCCACGGGGCCGCCCGCACGGTAGCGATGGCGCATCACGAGCGCCGAGGACACCAGCAGCGCCATGAGCAGTCCGAGCAGCGGCAGCGCGAGGAACCAGATCACGGACTCGGGCAGGGTGGGCAGGGGATGCCCGAAGCGCTCGAACGGAGGGTCGTACGCGGTCGGGTCGAGTGCGGCGACGAGGATGAAGACAGGGGTGACGGTCAGCACGCCGTACAGGACCAGCCGCGGGAAGCGGCCCGGGGGCAGGCGTCCGCCGGGGAAGTACAGCATGAGCAGCAGGACCGGCACGTACCAGAGGATCCACAGTCCCGCGGCCAGCTGGTGGACCGCTTCGGCACCCGGCATCGGGCGGGAGAGGCTCACTTCGCCGTGGATGTCGAGGAGGGTCTCCAGGGGCGGCACCAGGCCGATGAGCGTGAGCAGGAATCCCACGAGGTTTCCGGGGCGGCGGTGCGCGACGAACAACCCCATTGCGGTGGAGAGCGTGCCGGCGACCACGGCCGAGACCAGCCCGAACACGAGCTCGGCCGAGACCTCGGGTGCGGCGGCCGTCAGTCCGCAGCAGGCCACGACCACCACCGCGGTCAGCAGGGCGGTGACCGACGCGAGACCACGAGGCCAGGACATGGGCCAACGGTAGTGGCGGAGCGAGGCGCTCGGTATCCGTGCTGACACGCAGAGCAGCCCCCGTGCCGGCACCGATGTGGTGCGGGCGGTCGCTTCGGGACAGTTCAGGGACCGGCATCCTTCCGGACGGTTCGACCACCGGACGGACGACCCATCGAAGGGAATCTCCTCATGACCGCAACTGTCCGACGGACCGCCTACGCCCTCGCGGCCGCCGTCGCCGCCCTCCTCGCGCTGATCGTGGTCACCTCGACCCAGGCCGACGCGGCCGCCTCCTCCTCCGTCGTCAGGTCGAAATACTTCACGTCCGGGGAAGCGAGGATCGCCTGCCCCAGTGGCTGGGTGGCCACGGGAGGCGGCGTCGGCGCGGACCTCACCGCCACCATGCGCGTGACGCGTACCGAGCCGCTGCAGAACTCCGCGCACACGCCGATCGGTTGGAAGGCCGACGTGCGGACGACGAGCGGCGGCGCGGGCAGCGGCACGATCTACGTGATCTGCGCACGCTGACGCATCGCGCACCACCCTCCGTCCGGCGGCGCCACGCCCATCGTGGCGCCGCCGCCTGCGATGACCCGTCGGCACCAATCTGCCGGTCAGAACACTGCGATCCGCCCTGGCGGCGCATCGCAGCCCCGTGCCCCGCTCCGCAGGAGTCCGTTTCCTCTCCGCCCTGAAGGACGGAGTATCCACGGAGGAAACCCGATGACGCCACCGCCGCCCCCCATGTACGCCTCGACGCCGGAGCGTTGAGCTGACCTCTGCGGCAAGTCGTCCAGGAACAGGGCGACGTGGTAGGCGTTGACCCCGTCGTTGGCGAGCAGGTCCCAGTTGGTGCCGGTTGCGCAGGTGAAGTCGTTGGCAGCCGCCTGCTGCGGGAACCAGACGTTCGCCTCCTTGTCGGGGTCGACGTGTCCCGGTCGGCTCGCGAGGTCGAGGCGTGCACACGACGGTCAACGGCCTGCCGAGCAAGGGGTGTTGGGGCGGTAGGGGCAGGCGTGGCGATCTGCCGCGTGCGGGGCGTCCGTCGGCCACCCCCCGCTTGTTCGCCGTTCATCTATCGCCTTGATCCTCCACACACGCGGCGCGGTCGCGCGGCGGAAGGCAGCCGCGGAAGGCAGCGGCAACCAGGAGGCGTCATGGGACACGGACATCACCACCACGGACACGACCACGACCACAGCCACGATCACGCGCACGAGGCTGCTCCCGCCCTGCCCGCGGCGTTCGACACCTCCGTGCCCGACGAGGCCCTCACCCCCGAGCAGCAGTCGCGCCGCACCTTGCTGCGCCGGGCCGGACTGCTCGGCGCGGGACTTGCGTCCGGCACCGTCCTCGCCACCGCCACTCGGGCCGCCGCCGCACCCGCCTCCGGCGGTCGGCGGCACGAGGGCTTCCTCTGGCTGGCCGGCGACCACCACATCCACACCCAGTACAGCAGCGACGGCAAGTACCGCGTCGTCGACCAGGTCCGCCAGGGCGCCCGGCACGGCCTGGACTGGATGGTCATCACCGACCACGGCAGCACCACGCACGCCAAGATCGGCGTCGACAAGGTGAACCCGGACATCAGACAGGCCCGCGCCGCCTACGAGGACACGCTCGTCTTCCAGGGCCTGGAGTGGAACATCCCGGCCGCCGAGCACGGCACCGTCTTCGTGCACCCGGGCAAGAACGAGGTCGCCGTCCTCAAGCAGTTCGAGACCGACTACGACGGCAGCGTGAACAGCGCGAGCGACTCCACGCCCGCCAATGAGGCGCTGGCCGTCGCGGGCCTGAACTTCCTGGCCGAGCAGGTGCAGCGGCGCAAGGTGAAGGACGCGCTGATGCTCGCCAACCACCCGGCGCGGCGCGGTGTCGACTCCCCGCACGAGATCCGCGGCTGGCGGGACGCCACCGGCTCCGGCCGCCAGATAGCCGTCGGCTTCGAGGGCGCCCCCGGCCATCAGGCCGCAGGCATCCCCGTACCGCTGGGGATGGCACGCGCCCGTGGCATCTACGACAACAGCCCCAGCGCCAACTCCTTCGCCGGCTACCCCCTGGAGAGCTATCGCACCTGGGGCGGCTTCGACTGGATGACCGCCACCGTCGGCGGACTGTGGGACAGCCTCCTCGCCGAAGGCAAGCCATGGTGGATCACCGCCAACAGCGACAGCCACCAGGTCTACGCCGACACCGCGGTGCGCGGACCCGGCGGGGACTTCAACGCCGACGGCCGCTACGAGGACCCGGTCTACGGCGGCAAGATCGACATCACCCAGGGCGACTACTGGCCCGGCCAGTACAGCCGTACGCATGTGGGAGCCGACGACTTCTCCTATGCCGCGGTCATGGACGGCATCCGCGCGGGCCGGGTCTGGGTCGATCACGGACAGCTCCTCAGCGGCCTGGACGCCCGGGTCGCGGGCGGCGGCCGGTGGGCCACGCTGGGCGGCGCCCTG
The DNA here is from genome assembly GCF_040644695.1 of Streptomyces sp. NPDC046909. NCBI lineage: Bacteria > Bacillati > Actinomycetota > Actinomycetes > Kitasatosporales > Streptomycetaceae > Streptomyces > Streptomyces sp. NPDC046909. The sequence continues at coordinate 502,966 of NZ_JBEYXC010000005.1, forward strand.
CACGTGAAGAAGGGCACCAGCGTCACGCTGACGGTCGATGTGGCGCTCGCGGGCGGCCCCAACTGGGCCGGTTACGTGCCCCAGTTGGCGCGCGTGGACGTCATCCAGGGCGATGTCACCGGAGCGGTCGCGGATCAGGACACGTTCACCGCGCCGACGGCGAAGGTGGTCCGCTCCTACGAGGTCGGCAAGTCCTCCGGTGTCGTCCGGCTGACCTACCAGCTCGGCCGGGTGGACCGGCCGCTGTACGTCCGCCTGCGCGGCAGCGACGGCAACCGGAGCGCCGTCGGAGCGATGGGCGCGGCGGTCGACCCGGCGGGTCCGGCGATCGACGTGGTGGGCGACGCCGACCCGTGGCTCGACCTGTGGTTCTACTCCAACCCGATCTGGGTCCTGCCGTCGTGATGCGCTACGCCCTCACGGTGGACCCCGGGGTCCGGGACCTGCGTACGGCGGACCACCTGCTCCGGGAGCTGGCCGCCGAACTCGCCCTCGCCGAGGACGTGTTCGGTTGCACGCACCTGGTGCGCGGTGACCGCCCGCGCGTCGCTCTCTCCCTGGTCCTGCCGTCCGAGCCGCTCCTGAGCACCGTCCGGGAGCGGCTCGCGGCCGGGGGCCATGAGGTGCGCGACGGCCTGCCCGATCCGGCGGGCCGGGCGGTCCTCTACCCGGGAGCCGCCGCCGTCACCGCCACGCTGACGATCGCGCAACTGCTCACGCGCTCAGCGATCGACCGCGTGACGGTACTGGGCGCCCCCGGCCCGCCCGCCCCCGGCACGTCGCTGGTGACGCGCGATCACGTCCGCCCGCAATGGCAGGACGGCGAACTCGTGCTGACGGCCATGCCGGCGGCCGGGGGAGTCCTGGTCCCGTTCGAGGTCCCGGAGCCGACCCCGTGCTGCGCGGACCACTGACCCAAGTGACTTCTCGTACGGGGGCCGTCTGCGTCAGGGGGTGAAGATCTGCTTGAGGCTGTCGATGGCCCCGTCCGCGCCGAGGTGGTACTGGAAGACCAGCCCGCTGTCGGGGTTCGCTTCCAGCCAGTCCAGGAACTCCTGGACGCCGATGTGCTGGTTCTCGGTGCTGGCCACGATGGGGTTGGTGACGGTGACGTACGCCGCCTGGTCCATCGGCAGATAGGTTTCCTTGCCCACGGTCTCGAACGGGGCGCCGTCGGAATCGGGTGTGCCACAGCCCCAGTTGCCGTACCGGACGATCAGGCTCAGAGAGCCGCCTTCGGGCGTGTAGCGGTAGACGGCGATCTCGTCCGGCGAGATGGGCATCTTGTGGTCGCAGCCGTCGTCCTCGCCGCCGGTGCCGGCGGCGATCGGCGAACTCGAGACGGGAGATGTGGCGGAGGCCGGGGGAGGGGTCGCCTTGGAGGCGGGCGGCGTCGAGACCTTTCCGGCGGGCACGGCTGTCGCGGGTGCGGTCGTCTTGGTCCCGGTCCCGCCCTTCGCCGACGAGGCGGTGGCGGCCGTCGCCTCAGGTGCCGCGTCCGAGGAGTTGGAGGAGCAGGCGGTGAGCGCCAGGACGCCGGCCGTGCAGGCGCTCAGGGCGAGCGTCCGGAGCGCGATCTGTCTGCGGCGATGCGTGATCTTCATGATGTCCCCCGAGGGTGGTTGCAGCGGCCACCTGTGCGACCGCGTGAGCTGGAGAGACCATATTCAGCCACCCCGCGGCGCATTTGATCACCCTGGCGCCGTCTGTTGCGAATCGGTGACCAGCTCCGCGCAATGTCGTGAGACCGGCTGACGCCAGGAGGGGACGACTGCCCTGCTACTCCAGCAGGAGAAGGTACGAGGTACCCCAACGGCGCAGACCGCTCAAGGCCGCTCACGCTGACTTCCGCTCGCAAGGGCGTCGGTGTGCAAGGCGGATGGTCGCAGCGGCCGGGAAGGGCGATGGGCCGTCACCAGAGGCGTGTCGGCAGAGAATGCGGAGAACACCAGCGACCGCCCGGCCGGAGAGCGGTCGTTGACGCCGGCAGCAGTGTGCGTGGGTCGGTGAAGTCGAGCGCCCGAAGACGCTGTAGTGCACGTCGTAGGTGCCCGGACGCGCCGTCAGATGGCTGACGGCGTCGCACGGGACGGTGCGCAGGCGCGGCGCGAGGTGTGGCCGAACAACGCGGTGGCGATCCCGCACTCGCCCCGGTGGCGCATCGCTGTCAGCAGGCAGGCGTAGCCCTGGTCGAGGACCTGGCCGCCATGACCGTGTCGTACGGGTGGTCCCGCACGAGAAGTTGGACCTGCTTCGCCCACTGCTCCGGCGGGACGACCTCGTGGGCGGAGCGGACCGGGCCGGGCCGAGCGCCGGGTCGGTGGCCCATGTGGCCGCGGCTGCGCTCTCGTTGCCTGTGCGCACTGGGCCTCGTACGGCGCAGGCGTGTGGCCGGGAGTGCACCCCCCCATCGCTCCGAAGGGGACCGGGTGCGCACCCGGGGCGTTGTTCAGGCCCGGGTGTAGCCGCCGTCGGCGAAGAGTTCGGCGCCGGTGACGAACGACGAGGCGTCCGAAGCCAGGAAGAGGGCGGCCTCGGCGATTTCCTCGGCGTCGGCCAGCCGCCCCAGTGGCACCACGGCCTCGGCGAACCGGTCGACGTCCGGCCCGGCGGCGCCCAGCAGGCCAGGGGTCCGCGTGGGTCCCGGGCTGAGCACGTTGACCCGGAATCGGCGCTCCCGTGACTGCCGGGCCCAGTTGTGCACGAGGTTGCTCAACGCCGCCTTCGAGGCGCTGTAGATCTCGAGTTGTTCATTGGGGCGCACGCTGTTGCTTGAGCCGATGACCAGGATGGAGGCGTTCTCCGCCAGTAGCGGAAGCGCCTTCTGGACGGTGAACAGCGGGCCCTTGACGTTGACGGCGAGCGTCAGGTCGACGTTCGCCTCGGTGTGGGCGCCGAGCGAGGCGTCCGCGACGATTCCCGCATTGGCCACCAGCACGTCGATGCGTCCGGCCTCCTCGCGGACTCGCGCGTAGAGCGTGTCCAGGTCGGCCAGGACCGAGACGTCGGATCGTACGCCGGTGGCCGCGGGGCCCATCTCCTTGACTGCCGCTTCGAGGCGGTCGGTGTCGCGGCCGGTCACGAAGACCCGGGCGCCCTCCCGGACGAAGCGGTGGGCGATGGCCAGCCCGATCCCGCTGGTCCCTCCGGTGATCACGGCCACCTTCTCGTGCAGCACGCCTGCCATGTCGAACCCCTTCAGTTATGGAATGGATCGTCCATAAAGTAGGCCGTAATGGACGATCGAGTCAAGAATGGATACGCTGAGACGGTGCCGAGACCACGCGCATTCGACGAACGCCAAGTCCTGGAGCGGGCCCGGGAGCAGTTCTGGGCGACCGGCTATGCGGGAACCCGGATGGACGACATCGCCCAGGCGACCGGCCTGGGCAAAGGAAGCCTGTACGGCGCATTCGGCGACAAGGGCAAGCTGTTCCACCGTGTGTTCGGCGACTGGTGCACCGCAGTCGTCGAAGTGGCCGAAGGGCGGCTGACCGATGGCCCGGACGCAGAGGCCCTGGACCGGCTGTCGGGATACGTACACCTCATGGCGGACAACACCGCCTCCGACACCGAGCGCCGCGGGTGCCTGTTGGCCAAGGGCGCGGCGGAATTGGCCCAGCACGATCCGATGGTCGCCAGGCGGTCGGCGGAGACGATGACGGCACTGCTGGCCCTGCTGCGGACGGAGATCAGTGCTGCCCAGCGCCACGGCGACATCGACAGCGCCGCGGATCCGGAGCGGTTGGCGGCACTGCTGCTGACGGTGGTCCGCGGTATCGAGGCGGTAGGCAAGGCCGGCCTGGACGCGGAGACGCTGCGGAACATCGCGGACACCGCACTGGGGGTCCTGCCCAGGCCCGATGGGCAGAAACGCCTCGCAACCGGGCGCAGCACGGTCCGCGAGAACCAACGTGGTGCCATCACGGTCACATGATCCGCGGACAGCGCCCAACAGTCCGGCCGGTGCGGCGCGCACAGGGCGGAACGGGCCGGGCCCCCGCCTGGCGCCACGGGCCGGCGCAGTTGGACGTGTGCTCCCACCAGTGGTTCGAACACGTTGCGCGGGACCTGATGCGCCGGGACGGCCGGACCGACGGCACGATCCCCCGGTCCTGTGCCCGCCAGTAGCGGCGGCACCGCGGCGACCGTTAACTCCGCTGTCCCAGCCGCTGTGAGAACTGCTTGCGGCCCTTGTCCCGCCCGTCGGCTCCCCTCACCGCCGTAGGCACTCGCGTGCGCTTCTGTCTTCCTCGTCCGCACACGGACGTTCCGTCATACGACATGCCGCCCCTGGCGGTTGAGGGAGCTGCGCAGGGGCCGACCGGCCCGGGGATCAGTCGGCGGCGGTCACATGGGGCCGGTCGGCGGTGTCCTGGACGAGGACCAGGGCGGTCACGAGCGCGGCCACGAGGGCCAGGGCGACGAGAGAGGGGGCGAGGGTGACGGCGGGTCCGGCGACGAGGCAGACGGCTCCGCCGGCGAGGAGGAGCGGGGAGCGGTGGCTCGTGGTGCGCAACAGCAGGGCGGCCGAGGCGAGGAGGAACACACCGACGCCGCCGGGCAGGGCCCAGGCGACGACACCGTGGAGGGGGTCGGTCAGGTCGTAGTGGCCGGTGTCGGCGATCTGCGTGAGGGCCTTCTTCATACCGAGGGCGGTGAGGACGATTCCGGCCACGAGGGGAAGGTGGAGGAAGGTGTACGCGTCACGGGCCAGGCGGGTGCGGTCGTCGCCGGTCACGGTGGTCAGCCGGTGCTCGACCGTCTCGGCGAGTTGACGGAAGTACAGGCGCCACAGCCCCGCGGAAACGAGCAGCCCCAGGGCGGCACCGGCCACGACCGGGGTGCTCAGCGCGAAGCCGGAGACACCGACGCCGATGGCGACGATCGACTCGCCGAGGGCGATGATGACGATCAGTCCGTGGCGTTCGGCGAAGTGGCCGGGTGAGGCGACCCGCCAGCCCGACTTTCCGGTGAGGAAGATGCCCAGGTAGTCGATGACCACGGCGGCGAGCCAGAGCAGGATCTGGGTGGTGCCGGTGAACGCCGCACCGATGAGGAGCAGGGCGAACGGCGGGGCCACCGAGAGCAGGGCGGTGCGACGCAGGACGCGGTGCAGTGCCTGATCGGTGGGGTCGGACAGCCAGTACGTGACCAGGTGAAGGACGCGGACGGCGCCGTAGCACAGGACGAAGACCAGAGGGGCGGGCAGTCCGCCGGGCGCGTCGTCGTAGATCTCGGGCACGGTCAGCGACACGATCAGGACGACGGCCATGACCGACACCAGCACGGTGAACATCGCGCCGGAGTCGGCCCGTACGACGTTCCCCAGCCAGGCGAAACAGCACCAGCACCACCACAGCAGCGCCAGCGCGACCATCCCGCCGAGCAGCCGCAACCCGCTCGGGTCGGCCGCCATCAATGCTGTGACCTGAGTGATCGCATACACGAACACCAAGTCGAAGAAGAGCTCGGCCGGTGTCACTCGGTGGCCGCCCTCGGTCGCGACCAGCCGCGACCCCCCGCCATTCGCTACCACAACTCCCCCTACCGGGGCGCCCCATCGCCCCCGGCGGAACGATAACCCACTGGCTATGGCCAAAGATGGTTGTTGCGCTTCCCTCTCATGCCGTGGCCCACGCTCGGGTGGCACCCCGTCGGGGCGCCACCGGGCGATCAGTCACGGAGTGACCGTGTACGTCTGCACGTCGAAGGTCTGACCGAGCGAGTTCGTCGGCGTCACGGTCACCGAGGTGCCGTCCACGGTCACCTTCAGGAAGTGGTACACCTGCGCGTCGTCCGTGGGCACCGACGCGGCACCGCAGGCCGAACCCCGGTTGCGGCTGTAGGACCAGCCGATGCCGTAGGCGTCGGTGGCCGAGCAGCCGTTCTCGCCGACGGAGTGCACATCGGCCCCGCCGCCACCGGTGACATAGGACGCGATCCGGCCCGTACCCGGGGTGTTGCGCTGGTAGAGGTGCGAGTGGCCGTTGAAGACGAGGTCCACGCCGCCGTCCAGCAGGGTCTGCTCGACGCCCGTGAGGAAGGTGTCGCTCGGCTCGCTCGCGCTGTCCGAGCGCAGCGGGAAGTGGAAGAAGGCGAACTTCGGCACGCCCGGATGGGCGGCGAGGTCGGCCTTCAGCCACTCGTACTCGGCGGTTCCGTCCTGCCAGTGGGCGTGCGCGTCCTGCTCGTAGATCGCGCAGTGCGAGCCGCACGAACCGCCCGTGGCGGCACCGGTGTTGGAGTTCCCCCACGCGGTGTCGAGCAGGTAGAAGCGGACGCCGCCGGTGGTGAAGGCGTAGTACGTCGTCGGATAGCTGATCGGACTCGAGCCCAGGTACGACGGATAGTCCACCAGCGCCCACACCCCGCCGGAGGCCGCCGCCAGCGCCGACTGCTTCCACACCTGCAGATAGGTGTTGGTCATGCTGTGGTTGCCGACGGTGCCGAGGAGCGGAATGCGCATGCCGGGCTGCGTCCAGTACGACGGCCCGAACCATGAACTGACGTCCGCGCCCGTCTGGTTGAGGTCGCCGTACTGGGTCTGCGAGGTTCCGGGGTGTGTGTTGTCGCCGGTCTGGACGACGAAACGGGCACCGCTCGCCGCGATCTGGCTCATCACGTTCGCCTGGTTCACATTCAGTGAGCCGTCGTCGACGCCGGAGTTGGTGGTCTCGCCCGTGTCGCCGAGGACGTCGAAGGTGAACGGCGTGGTGGAGCCCGCGGTTTCGGGCGTGGTGAAGTTCGGGGTCGGCAGGGTGCCCAGCAGGTCCGTGCCGGATGCGGTGTAGACGCGGTAGCAGTAGGTGGTGCCGGCGCTCAGGTCCGTGACCGTCACGGAGTTGGCGTACTCCCGGGTCGAGTCGACGGTGATCGGGCTGCCCAGGGTCGGGGAAGTGGCGGTGTTCGCCGCGCAGTTGCCCAGGGGGCCGTAGCGGACCGAGCCGCGGCTCTGTGTCGTGGTCGCCCAGCTCACCTGGACGGACGTCGTCGTGGCGTCCGAGAGGTAGGGGGCGCGTGTCAACTGTGCGTCGGCGCCCGGCAGTTCGGCGTGCGCCGCCGGGGCGAACGACAGCGCCGTGCCCGCCCCCAGGACGAGGGCGAACACGGCGCTGCTTGCGTGCTTCAAGGAGAGTCTGCGGTGCTGGGCAGGGATTCTTCTGGTCATGTTCCTTCTTCCTTTCTCATTCTGATCCCGCGCAGCCGGGCCAGTGCCGCGACGGCGGCCACCAGCAGCGCCGCGCAGCCGGTGATCCGCAGCAGACCCGGCCAGTAGCCGAGCGGGTCATGACGGGCCGCGGAGGAGGGCGCTGACGGCGAGGCTGACTCGGGGATGCCGCGCAACTCGCGCAGCACGTCCAGGGATTGCGTGCCCTGCCGGACCGACGGCTCCACATGCGAGTTCTCGCTGAACTCGTTCCAGCTGATCAGCCCGAGCACGTCAGGAGCCGAGGCCATGGCGGCCGCGTACTCGGTGCGCAGCGTCCGGCCGCCGTCCCGTGGCACCGACTTGGTGCCGCCCACCAGGCGGGCGTCGAAGCCGGGGGCGAACGGCGCCATCCAGTAGCCGTGGGCCGCGTGTGCGGTGGCGGCCATCGCGCGCAGCTTGGTGGTGTGCCGGTCGTTCGTGTCCGGGTTCACCGACGACCAGTAATAGGCGTCCCCGTCGGTGACCTGCGCCAGCCTGCGGATGCCCTGCGGGTTCTTCTCGGTGCCGAGCACCAGCATCCCTTTGCGCACCGGCCCGGTGATGCGCGCGATGTCCGCGGTCGAGTACTGCCAGGTGCCGCTGAACACCGTCAGCGGCCTGCCGTCGAGGCGGAAGAAGGCCGGGTCGCGGGCGTAACGGCCGTACAGCAGACGGAAGTCGGCGGCGACCCGGTCGGTGGCGAGAGGCCGGCGCTGGAAGTCGAGCCCCTGATAGATGACCGCTACTTTGAAGTCTCGCGCCCGCGCCACGTCCAGCAGCAGCCGCAGCCGTCGGTTGTTGACGGCCGAGGATTTCCAGCTCACCACGAAACCGTCGATGCCCGCGGACCTCGCCCAGTCGACATGTGTGCGGAGCACGGTGGCGTCGTCGCTGGAGTAGTGGCCCAGACGGGGGTAGTCGGTCTTCGCGCGCTGCCACGACGACGGTTCGAACCACTGGTAGTAGTACGCCAGCAGGGGCACCCGGCGCCCTTCGGCCGAACTCGCGGACGCCGGGAACAGCCCCGCCAGCACCAGTACCAGCACGGCCAGCAGCCCCGGTCTTCTCATCCGCGCTCACCACCCCGCCGTCGCCGCATCCACCGCCCGACCAGCAGCAGCCCTGCCGCCAGCACCCCCGCCGTGCCCGCCGCCAACGCCAGATCGGCCCGGCTGACCACTCTCAGCTGCGTGCTCTGCGTCCGTGACAGCCGGACCTGCTGCACAGCTCGCAACCCCTGGCCGCCGGTCACCTCCACCTCGTACTGCCCGTGCGGCAGATCCTTCAGCGTCGCTTCCCGGCCCGCACCGAAGGTCACCTCCCGCACCGACCCGTCCGGCAGCGTGATCCGCACTCCCCGCCCGGCCGCCGACCCGAACACCGCGTCCCGCGCCGACACCGTCAGGTCGTGGAAGGGTGTGATGAAGACGACCTCCTGAGCCGACGCCGGCTGGAACCGCTGCCGCCCGGCGTCCACCGTGTTCGTGCCGTACGCGTCCGCCGACAGCAAGGCGTATCCGACCTTGCGTGAGGTCAGCACGCTCTTGCGGTACACCGGCAACAGCCCGTCCAGCCAGACCGGCTGCCCCACCGGCAGCCGCTGGGTGTGTCCCGTGTCGCTGCGCACGCTCACATACGGCACCCGGTCGCGGGGTACGGCGCGGCCGTCCTGGTCGACGCAGCGCACCGTCACCCGGAAGCGGGCCGTGAACGCCGCCGTCACCGTGTAGTCCCGACGCAGCGGCAGCCCCCGTACCGTGCGCCGGAACGCCTGGTCGGGATCGCGCTGCCCGGCCCACCGGGAGAACGTGAACTGCCGTTCTTCCGAGGCCAGTTCATGGTCGTCGACGGCCAGCGCATGCCCCGCGAAGTCGTGCGCGCCGGTGAAACTCACCGTCCCGTCCGCCCCGGTGACCGCCGTCCGCCCGTCGAACGTGAACGGCACACCGGCGAGCCGGGGCGTCGTCCGCACCGTGACGGTGACCGTCGTGACGGCCACCGCCGGATTCGGCGCCAGCCCCACCAGCACGACCCCGACCAGCACCAACCACCTCACGACGTACGCCATTTCGGCCGCACCGCCCCCCACAGCAACCCTGCCACCAGCAACGACGCGGCCCCGTACACCGCGTACACGGGCACCGGCGAGGGCCGCCGTGCCACCGGAAGCGCCGCCTCCCGCACCCCCGCCGGAATCAGCTCGGCGCGCCGGGGTGGCGCCGAGAAGTCGAAGGCGTCGGCGAGACTCCGAGCCTGCGCAGTGCGGCCGCCCAGTGGCCGCAGCCGCCAGTTGTCCACCACGAACCGCAGCGCACTGGCCGCCTCGAACTGCCCGTGCTGCACCTTCCCTCGCGACACATAGGGGCTGACCAGCAGCGCCGGCACCCGCAGCCCGCGCCCGGCCGGCGGCTTCACATGGTCGTACCAGCCCCCGGAGCCGTCGTAGGACCACAACAGTGCGGATGACGACCAGTACTGACTGACCATCAGCTGCGAGGCGAGCTCCCGCACCAGCCGCTGTCCAGCCGGCACCGAGCGTGCCGACCGCTCGCCCGCGCCCGACGACGCGACGAACGCCACCGAGGGCAGCGTCCCGCGGTCCAAGTCCCGGTAGTACTCGCCGAGATCGACGATGTGCGCGCTGAGCCGCCTGTTGTCGACGAAGCGCGGAATGTCGAGGAGCGGGACGCGGACAGTCTGGGTGGTCAGGTCGTCGGGGGAGTGGTAGGTCTGCTTCGGATCGTAGTTCTGGACGTAGAACTTCCAGCTCACACCCGCCTCTTCGAGCCGGTCGAAGACGGTGGCTCCGCTCAGGTCCGGTGTGCCCGTGACCCAGTGGGCGCGGTTGGCGCGGGTGCCGTCGAGCGAGGACGCGAAGAAGTGGTCGAAGAGCTCGTAGCGGTCGGCGGCGTTCCAGTAAAAGGGCAGGTCACGGCGGTCGTAGTGGCCCATGGCCACGCGTCCGTCCCGGCCCTGCCGTTCGAAGGCGCCGACGAAGTTGTCCATGCGCCCGCCGTCGTACTGCTGCCGCACCAGGCGCGGCCCGGCGCCGGGGGACAGGGGCGGTGAGCCGTGCAGCGGGTACGGCGCCACCGTGCCTGCGCCCGGGTGCGCCGGATCGCGCGGCTGACTCATCCCTGCGGTGAGGCCGTCGGCTCCCGGGTAGGTGCCGAAGTAGTGGTCGAAGGTGCGGTCACCCTGCATGAGATAGACGAAGTGCTGAACGGGTGTACGGGGGCGGGGAGTTGCTGCCATCGCTGTCCCGCTGCCCGTCAGCAGCAGGACCAGTGCCACCAGCAGCACCCTCATGACACCCTCACCCGGTAGATCACGACCACCTTCACCCCGTCCCCGTTGCGCGCCGTGAACACCGCCGTCCCGTGGTAACGCCCCACCAGGCCCTGCAACTTGGCGGTGAAGAACGGCGTACGGCGGGCCGTGTACGCGTCCCACACCAGGTACTGGAAGTCGCCGTCCCTGAGGGCCCGGTCCGGGTTCGGGACTGCCCGGTAGCTGGGGTTGCGGCGGGCCGGGTCGGGCGAGACGGAGAGCGCGGAGACCGGGCAGAAGCCGTAGTACTGCACCACGTTGGCCATGGACGGCCCGATGGCGAGCAGCCGCGAGCCCTCCGGCGCGTGCTCGCGCACCCACAGCCCGGCCTCCCGGCCGCCCGGCAGCCCGCCCGTCCCGGCCAGGAAGCGGGTGCTCGTCTGCGGCTGGATCCGCATCCAGCACGGCACCGCGAGCGACACCACGACCAGCCAGATCGCCGAAGCCGCAGCGACCCGTTGCAGCCGGTCCACCCGGGGGAACGAGGTGAGCGTCCGCCCCGCCAGCACCGCGAACACCGGTGCCACGGGCAGCAGATACTGGAATCCCTTCACCGGCCACACCGTGAAGAACAGCGCGGGCACCACGACCCAGCACACCAGCAGCCGCTCCCGCCAGGTGTTCTCGCGCCGCAGCCACACCAGCCCCGCCAGGGCCGCCGCAACCACCAACGGCCCGACAGCCCACGGCACTTCACGGCCGTAGAAGGAATAGGGGTGATTGGCGCGGCGGAACATCTGCCACAGCAGGTAGTTCCCGCCCGCCCGCGCGTGCCCGGCCAGCAGCTGGGACAGCGGATGGGCCACCGCCACCACCCCGATCACGCCCAGCGCGGGCAGCAGATGCCGCCAGCGGGTGCGCACGGCCGGGGTCAGTGCGAAGAACGCGTACAGCGACCCCAGGAAGACGATCGAGGTCTCCTTCGCCAGGACAGTGAATCCGAGCATTCCGCCGGCCGCCAGCAGCCAGCGCGGGGAGGGTGATTCGGCGTACCGCACCACGCAGTACAGGGCGCTGGTCGCGCACAGTGTCATCGGCGCATCCAGCAGCACCTGGCGGCTGACCACGACGTGGTACGGCATTACCGCCAGCAGCAGCGCCCCGACGAGCGCGGCCCGCCGCCCGTACAGCCGCCGCCCCAGCCCGTACGTCACCGCCACCGTCGCCACACCCAGCAGCGCCGGCACCGCACGCGCCGCCCAGTCGCTCTCGTGGACGCGCAGCGCCAGCGACACGAGTGACTGGAACAGCACCGGATGCGCCCGGAACACCGGGAAGAGCGAGCCGAGTTGGCCGTCCCCGGCGAGTGAGGCCGCCGTACCCGTGTACACCGCCTCGTCGCTGTTGAAGCCGGTCGCGGTGAGCTGCCACAGACGCAGGAAGGCCGCCAGCAGCAGTACGGCGGTCAGGGGTGCGGCAGCCCGCACCCCGGCGCCGGAGGGGGCCGGCGCCGGGGCGGTGCGGGATGCTCCTCTGGGGAGCACGGACCGGTCGGTCATGCGGCCGAGCCGGCCTGCAGTTCCCACCGGGGCCAGGCCTCGGCGGCGGTACGCGCCGTCGGACGGTGTTCCTCGCCCGCCAGCAGTCGCGGGATCTCGTCGGCCCAGCTGAAGCAGTCGGAGGCGAGCACCCGGGTACGGACACCGGACAGGAATCCGGCGAGGATCTCCCGCTCCCGGGCGCGCAGTTCGGCATGGTCGAGGCCGTCGATGCGCAGCGCAGGGGCGAGATAGCGGTAGGGCGGGAAGCCGTAAGCGTCCTCGGTGTTGGCCAGCATCCGCTCCAGGGCCACGTCGTCGTCGAGGTCGTACAGGGCGGGCGTACCCCGCTCGATGACGAACAGGTCCCGCACCTCGGTGCTCGACCCCAGCCGGCAGGGCACCAGGCGGTCGACGCTGTATTTCGGCGGCGGCACCAGGATCTGTGTGAGCGCGTTGATGCCCATGATCGGCAGGTTGAAGCGGGACAGCATCAGCGCGATCGAGCGACCGCCCTTGGAGTGCAGCCGCGATTGCAGGTTCAGCCGGCGCCACTCCTTCTTCGTCAGGTCCTCGGCCTGCACGGCCCGCAGGGTGTGCGCGCTGATGGTGAGCGGTTTCGGGAAGCAGACGGCGCGCCCGGTCGCGTCCACGACCGTCATGTCGTCCGAGAGGAACCGTCCGCCGTGCTCGCGCAGCAGTCGCAGTACGGTCGCGGTCTTGCCGGTGTCGGTGAGTGCCGACAGCATGACCCCGCGTCCGTCGAGCTCCACGCAGGCGGAGTGCAGCAGCATCCGTCCGCGTGAGATCAGCACGAACCGCAGCAGTGCCTCGACGATGTTCGTGTACACGACGTGCGGTGATCGGGCCAGCAGCGGGCCGACCTCCACCGTGATCGGTGGGCCCAGCCGCACCCGGAAGTTGGCGCCGAGGCGGCCCAGGTGCTCCTCGTAGCGCAGTGCCGCCGTGTCGCTGTGGTCCTCGGTCAGTGCGGCCCGCCCGCGTGGCCTGCGCCGCCCGACGTCTCCGACGCGTACGGCGATGTCGACGTCGGCGTCGGGGATCCACTGCGCGCGGAAGAACTCCAGCTCGGGGAGCCGTATTTGGGAGCCGATGGTGACGGTCCCGGCGACGTCGTAGCGGTAGGGCAGGTACACGGACCGCTTCTTGCTCACCGGCGCGGTCGGGGCATCGGCGTCGACGAGCATCTTCACGGGGTCGCGCCGCCGGACCTTCTTCTCGCCGCCGCTGTAGATCATGCGGTCGCTGATCAGGAACCGTAGGACGAAGAGCAGAACGAGGGTGAGCGCGTTGGCCGTCAGGACGCCCACGCCGGCGACGACGAGCCACTGCAACAGCGGGAGCCGGGCGAGCAGCAGCAGGTTGTTCATCGCGAAGAAGCGACCGGCCCGCCCGCCCCAGCTGCCCTTGCGCTGTGCGTTGCGGTAGACGGCGGCGTCGGTGAGGACGAAGTTCCAGGCGGTGGAGAACTGGGTCGCGAGCGCGGCCCCCACCAGGTGGTGCACCCCGAGCACGTCGAAGAACAGCCACAGGGCGGCCGTGTTGACGGCGATCCCGGACAGGCCCACGAGCCCGAACGCGACCATCCGCGCCAACTGCCGCTGCCCGCCGGCCACCGAGCGCCGCAGCCGTACGACATGCCGTACGAAGGCCAGGCCCTCTCGGACGGAGGCCTTCGACCGGCCTGCCTCGCGGGGTGCGAAGGTGTACGCCACCTCGGCGACCCGGGCGGCCGGGTGCCGCACCAGGATCTCCAGCAGGATCTTGAAGCCGACCGGCCGCAGCCGCTCGGTGTCGATCGCGTCCCGGCGGAACGCGAACAGCCCGCTGAGCGGGTCGCTGACGGTAGCCAATCGGCGTGGGAAGGCCGCCTTGACCAGGCGGGTCGCGGACGACGAGGTCGCCTGCCGGCCCGCGCCCGCGAGCCCCTCGGACTGGCCGTTCCCGGCGTACCGGGTGCCGACGGCGATGTCGACGCCCTCCCGCATCGCGGTCCTGGCCAGCAGTGCGGCGGCCTGCGGCGGGTGTTGCAGGTCCGCGTCCATGACCAGCACCCAGGCGCCGCGCGCGGCCCGGATCCCGGCCACGACGGCCCCCGACAGACCACCGCTGCGCAGTCCGGAGGGCCGGTGCAGAGCCCGCACGGGGACGGGGCAGTCCGGCGCGAGGGCGGTGATCTCCTGGACGGTCGCGTCGTCGCTGTCGTCCACGAAGAGGATCTCGGCGCCGAGCGGGGCGAGGGCCGGCCCGAGCCGGTCGAGCAGCAGCGGGACGCTCTCCTGCTCGTCGCGTGTGGGTATCAGGACGGTCAGCCGGGGCGTGGCAGCCTTGCCGTCGCCTCCGCCTCCGAGTTCCCGGACACCCGTCGGCACCCCGTCGGGGGCAGCCGAAACGGAATCGATCACGTGCGTCATGGAGTCCCCCCAGAACGCGTGCCGTCGGCCGAGCGGCGCGACGGACACCGACGACCGCCCGTGAACACGGGCGGAGGAGTGAGCGGTGACCCTCGCGGGCGTACGGTCTCGACGCGGCGCGGGGAGGTGCGGGACGTGCCAGAGGTGCGCAATGCAACGGCGAACGCGCACCGGGCTCCACGGTCAGGAGCGGATGCCAGAGGCTAGCAGCGGAGTTGACGCGTTCGCCGGGCATTCGGCCTGTATCCGCCGGTAGTTATCCTGCTGTTTACCTGATGCGATCGCATTGCGCCCCATGCGTGTACTGCGACCCCGTTCGTCACGGTCAAACGTAGCCAGATCTACGCCTTGATTACGTGGAGGTGAAAGTCACCGCATTCTTCTCAGAACCCCTGCTGAACCTGTGATTCCGCGACAAGCATGACCTCCATGTCTTACGACGGACCACCCGGTCCCTCGCCCCGAGAGGGCCGGGACCCTGCGGCCACCCTCATGGACGCCATGCGTGCGGCACTCGCCCTCATCGACGACGTAGAGGCACTCAGAGTCGAAAACCGCCAGCTCAGAGAGGCACTGGAGGGGCGCGCCCTGATCGAGCGCGCCAAGGGCATACTCATGGCCCGCCGCGGCTGCGACGAGGCCACCGCCTTCGAGATACTCGTCAGCCTCTCCCGCAAACAGCGGCGCAAGGTGCGGGCGGTGGCGGCCGACTTCACGGACGACCTCGGGTTCCAGCCGCTCATGTGAAGCGCGCGAGGCGTCGCGATCCGACCAACACCCGTAGGCGCACCGTCACCTCACCTCCGGCGACACGTTCCGCTGCCCGCGCCCGGCCGCGCACGAGGTCGCCGACCGCGGGGCGGACCATCGTGTCTTGGCCAGCTGCCGCCTGGCGGGACGAGAGGGGAGGGTACGGAGTGTAAGGAGTTCGCGAAGA
The DNA here is from genome assembly GCF_040644695.1 of Streptomyces sp. NPDC046909. Taxonomy (NCBI): domain Bacteria; kingdom Bacillati; phylum Actinomycetota; class Actinomycetes; order Kitasatosporales; family Streptomycetaceae; genus Streptomyces; species Streptomyces sp. NPDC046909. Next base: position 518,338 of record NZ_JBEYXC010000005.1, read on the forward strand.
CGGCCGAACCACCCCCGCCTCGGCGGGGACCACATCAGTCCACGGCGTCCTCGACGGCTCGAACGCGATGCGGGGGTGGGGCCGTATCCATTGGTGCGGCATCTGCTGGACGCTGTGGCGATGGCGTTGTTCCTGTGGGCCGGGGAGATCATCGGTGGGCGCCACGGCCGTTTCCACGAGTCGAGGACCGTGCTCGATCACAGCCTGGTGGCCAGCCAGATGGTCACCGCCGCGGTGGCGGTGAGCCCGACGTTGAGTGCGATCCGGCGGTCTTCTCCGGTCAGGTGGACGGCGATCGCGCCGGTCTGCAGGAGTACGAAGCCGATGGCCGCAGCTGGTGCGAGCGAGGGAGCGATGCCGGTCAGCGGTGGCAGGATCAGGCCGGTCGCGCCGAGTATTTCGACCGTCCCCAGCGCCCTGAGGGCGGGCAAGGGTACGCGGTCGACCCAGGCCATCATCGGTCGGAGTTGCTCCCGGCTGCGGATCACCTTCAGCGTGCCGGCGTAGAAGTAGAAGAGGGCGAGCAGTCCCGCGAGGATCCAATAGGCGATGTTCATGGTTCCCGTTCATGGGCCACCGGTTCGCGGCGGCCCGTCGATTACGTCGATTGCCAGGGAGCCCTGGCAAGGCCCGGGCTGCCGCCCGAGGGACTCGTGCACCGAAGGGCGGGAGCGTCACAGCTCCGCAGGTGGCAAGGAGGGCGACCGCCGTGCGTCCCGTCGACTTCGAGCGAGGTCGGTGGCGGGCTCGGTGGCGTAGGGGCTCAGTGAATGCGCTGAGCGTGACGGCGGGTTGGTCGGTCAGGTCGGCGAAAGCGTGGGAGAGGCTGTGGAAGCCCTCGTCGTCCTGCCGTCGCCGGGACCGACCACCGATACGGCGGGGTCGGTCTGCGGCTCGCTGTTCCATGCTTCTTCGTTCATGCTCACGAGTGCACCGCCGACGCCCTGCGGGTGTCCAAGACCCATTCCGCAGCGCTGATACTTCGTGGGTATCGTTGCAGCGTGGAGCTACGGACCTTGCACTACTTCGTGGCGGTCGCCGAGGAACGCCACTTCGGCCGGGCCGCCACCCGACTGCACATGAGTCAGCCGCCGCTGAGCCGGGCGATCAAGCGGTTGGAGGCCGATGTTGGGGCGCTGCTGTTCGCCCGTTCGCCTGCCGGCGTCGCGCTCACGCCGGTGGGCACGGTGCTGCTCGACGAGGCGCGGGCCCTGCTCGACCATGCCGACCGTGTCCGTGTGCGCGTGAGCGCGGCGGCCGGCGCCGCGAACCTCACCGTCGGCATCCTGGGCGACGGTACCGACCCGGGAATGTCCAGGCTGGCCGCCGCCTACCGCCGAAGCCACCCCGGCATCGACATCCGCATCCGCGACACCGATCTGACCGACCCGACGTGCGGGCTGCGCGCCGGTCTGGTCGACGTCGCCTTGACTCGGGCGCCGTTCGACGAGACTGCCCTGACGGTGCGTGTGCTGCGGACCGATCCGGTCGGTGTGGTCCTGCGCGCCGATGATCCGCTGGCCGGGCGGGAGCGGCTGCGGCTGGCCGAGCTGAGTGACCGTCGCTGGTTCCAGTTCCCGCGGGGCACCGACCCCATCTGGCAGTCGTACTGGAATGCCGGCAGGCTGCGCGAGGGCCCGGTGGTGCGCGCCGTCCAGGAATGCGTGCAGGCCGTGCTGTGGAACGGCACGGTCGGCCTGGCCCCGCTCGGGCACGACCTGCCCGCCGAGTTGGCCGTGGTGCCGCTGGCCGACATGGCGCCGAGCCGGGTGGTGGCGGTGTGGAACGAGGGTGACACCAACCCGTTGATCCGATCCTTCGTCGAGAGCGCGACAGCCGCCTACCGCCACTGGGGCGATGGTGCTGGACTCGGACCAGGGCGTATCAAGTCGTGATCATCCGGTGGTCCTGGTCGTATCGGGTATCTCTCCATGTCCGGGGGGACTCACGGGACATGGCCCGGCACCCGGCTCAGGTCGCGGGGAGGATACGGCGCGTTTCGTAGGCCCACATCGCGATCTCGACCCGGTTGCGGGCGCCGAGTTTGGCCATCAGGCTGGCCAGATGCGTCTTCACCGTGCTGAGGCTGATGTGCAGGGCATCGGCGATCTCGGTGTTGGTCAGCCCGCGGGCGACGGCGAGGAGCACCTGTTCCTCGCGGGCGGTGACGGGGGAGACCGGCTGGGCCGCGGGCCGGCCGGCGGGCAGGTCCGCGAATGCCTGGAGCAGACGGACGGTGACGCTGGGCGCGATGAGCGCCTCACCGTCGGACGCCGACCGTACGGCCTGGCCCAGCAGGTCTGGTCCCGTGTCCTTGAGGAGGAATCCGCGGGCGCCGGCACGCAGCGCGCCGTAGACGTACTCGTCGAGGTCGAACGTGGTGATGACGACCACCGTCAGCGGGTCGGTGACGCCCGGGCCGGCGATCAGCCGGGTGGCCTCGAGTCCGTCGAGTACGGGCATGCGGATGTCGAACAGGCAGACGTCGGGGCGTAGTTCGCGGGCCAGACGTACCGCTTCGTGTCCGTCGGCGGCCTCGCCGACCACCTCGATGCCGGGCTGGGCGTTCAGCATGATCCGCAACCCGGTGCGGATGATCGTCTGGTCGTCAGCGACGAGGACGCGAATGGACACCGCTCTCGCTCCTCGCTCTCGGCAGTTCGGCTTCGACATGCCAGCCCCGGTCGGGGCCCGGGCCGGCTCGTAGTGTGCCGCCGAGCAGGGTCGCGCGCTCGCGCAGTCCGGTCAGTCCGTATCCGTCGCGACCCCGTCCGGTGCGCCGGCCGTTGTCGCGCACGCTCACCCGTACCGTGTGCCGTTCCGCGGCGATCCGGACGACGAGTTCGGTCGCGTCGACCGCATGGCGCAGCGCGTTGGTCACCGACTCCTGCACGATCCGGTAGACGGCCGCGTCCACGGCCGGTGGCAGCGCGTCCAGTTCGCCGTCGAGCCCCAGGTCGACCTTGAGGCGGCCACCCGGGGTGCGCACCAGGCGCTCCAGATCCGCGACTCCGGCAGGGGGCGCCAGCTCGGCGCCGACCCCGCGGTCGCGCAACGCGGCGACCATGGCACGCATTTCCTCCAGCGTGCGCGCCCCTTCCTCCTCGACCTCCTCCAGTGCCTTGACGGCGGCGGACGGGTCGGCGCCCGCGAGCACCCCGCCCGCCTGCGCGATGATCACCATGGCCGACACGTGGTGGGCCACCGTGTCGTGCAGTTCCCGGGCGAGCTGCTCGCGCTCGCGGGAGCGCACCTGCTCCACCTGCCGCTCGCGAGCGGTCACCCAGAACCGCACGGCGGCCCCGAACACGCCGGGCATCAGCAGGAAGACCAAGCCCACGACGTTCTCGACGACCGGCGTGTCGTCCGTGACGGAACAGAACACGCCGGTCGCGAGGATCACCGCGCCGCCCAGTACGACCTCGCGTCCCGATCCCCACCGGGGCAGTGCGTACACCAGCACGAGCACGACCATGCCGGTGTAGAGGCCGACGGGCTCGCGCGGTGTGGCGACGAGCGAGGCCACTTGAAGCAGGCTCAGCGAGCCGAACGCCAGCGTGGCCATCGCCAGGGGGCGGGTCCGGCGCCACAGGGGCAGCAGGCACAGCCATACGGCGAACACCACCGCCACCGGCCGCCACACGACGTTCTCGCGCAGGGTGGCCTCCAGCGCCACACCGCCCAGGCCGGCAGTGAGCAGGGCCCAGTCCCGCCACACCCGGGCGGGCGCGTCGGGCGGCCGGGGTTCGGTCCACAGGTTTCGCAGGTCGTCTCGGAGCACGGTTCTCAGCGTAGGGACCGCGGCGCGGTGCGCATCGGCCGAAAGGACGGTTCGTCACTCCGCCCCGGGGCCGATGGATCCGCGGCCCGCGGGCCGATGCCGCACAGCGCCGTGGCGGCGAACCTCGGCATCGGCGGCCGTACAAGGACGGCCGGCGAGGTGGTTGGAGGACCCGATGCTCTCGAAAGCCCTGTTGCGCCTGGGCGCAGGCGCCGCCCGTCATCCCTGGCGGGTGATCTCGGCATGGCTGATCGCCGTCACGCTAGCCGTCCTCGCCGCGGTCGCCGTCGGTGGGCGGACCGCGGACTCGATGACCGCTCCGGGACTGGACTCCCAACGGGCCGCGGAACTGATCGAGCGGGCCGGGACCGGCCAGGAGGGGATGACCGCCCAAGTGGTCGTCACCCCCCTCGACGACGGTGCGACGTTCTTCGACCACCCCAGCGCGCGCACCGCCCTCAAGCGGCTGCAGACCGAGGTGCGGCGGCTGCCGCACGTGCTCGGCACGAGCGACCCGGCGGGCGCGCTCGACGCACGCGGGGACACCGCCGTGCGCGACGGCCTCGTCTCGGCCGACGGGCGGATCGCGGTCGTCCGGGTGCAGTACCCCGACCAGAGCCGGCTGTCGGCCGAAGACCTCGACGCCCTCGTCGAACTCGGTGACCGGCTGCGCGCCGAGCTGCCGCTGCGCATCGAGATGGGCGGGAGCCTCTTCTACGCCTTCTCCGACGCCGACGGCGGCGTAAGCGAGTTGATCGGGCTCCTCGCCGCGGCCGCGATCCTGTTCCTGGCGTTCGGTTCGCTCGTCGCCGCCGCGCTGCCGATCGGCATGGCGGTCTTCGGACTGACCGTCGGGGTCGCCACGATGACGGTACTGGCGGGGGTGACGGACGTCCCGACCTTCGCCCCGGTCCTGGGCAGCATGGTCGGGCTCGGAGTGGGCATCGACTACGCGCTGTTCGTGCTCGCCCGGCATCGGGAGTACCTCGCGCGCGGGCTCGATCCCCGCGAGGCGGCGGGGCGAGCGGTGGCCACGGCGGGGCGGCCGGTGGTGTTCGCCGGCGGCACCGTCGTCGTATCGATCCTCGGCCTGGCGGTCGCGAACGTGCCGTTCATGACGGTGGGCGGGTTCGCCGTCTCGATCGTCGTTCTGATCATGGTGGTCGCGTCGGTGACGCTGCTGCCGGCCTTCCTCGGCGCGGCCGGCCCACGCCTGGCCCGGGCCGGCCGGATCGGCCGGGCTCTGCGGACCAGCAAGCTGGGCCGCCTCGCACGGCGGCGGGACCCGGTGGCTGGCGCCGCTCACGCCGTCGGGTGGCGGCGCTGGATCGGGCACGTCAGCCGGCACCCGGTGCCGTACGCGGTCGGCGCGGCGGGGCTGCTGCTGACGGCGACGCTGCCCGTGCTCGGCCTGCGCGTCGGCCTGCCCGACGACGGCTCACTGCCGCACAGCCGTACCGAGCGCCGTGCCTACGACCTTGTCGCCGAGGGGTTCGGCCCGGGCACCAATGGTCCCCTCGTCATCGCCGCGGACCCCGCAGGTGATCCGGGAGTGCTGGACCGACTCGTCGGGGCGGTCGCGGCCGATCCGGGCATCGCATCCGTCGCCCCGACGCACATCGACCGGGCCACCGGCATCGCGACCCTGGTCGTGTTCCCGACCACCAGCCCGCAGGACAAGGCCACGGCCGACACCATCGCCCGGCTGCGCACCGACGTGCTGCCCACGGCGATCGGGCACGGCCCGGCCAGGGCCCACGTCGGCGGCGCCGCCGCGAGCCTGTCCGATGTGGGCCGACGCACCAGCGAGCGCCTGCCGGTGCTCGTCGCCACCGTGCTGGCGATGTCGTTCCTGCTGCTCATGCTGGTCTTCCGCTCGATACTCGTACCGCTCAAGGCGGTACTGCTGAACCTGCTGAGCATCGGCGCGGCCTACGGCATCATGGTCGCGGTCTTCCAGTGGGGCTGGGCAGGCGCACTCATCGGGCTGGAAGCGACGGTTCCGATCGTGTCGTTCATCCCGATGTTCCTCTTCGCCATCCTGTTCGGCCTGTCGATGGACTACGAGGTGTTCCTCCTCTCCCGCGTACGCGAGGAGTACCTGCGCACCGGCGACAACCGCACGGCGATCGTCGAGGGCGTCTCGGGCACCGCCCGGATCATCACCTCGGCCGCCCTCATCATGGTGGCGGTCTTCCTGTCCTTCGCCGTCGCCGAGGACCCCTCCACCAAGATGTTCGGGCTCGGCCTGGCCACCGCGATCTTCATCGACGCCACGGTCGTCCGCATGGTGCTGGTACCGGCGACCATGACACTCCTCGGCCGGACCAACTGGTGGCTGCCGAAGTGGCTGAACCGGATCCTTCCCCACGGCCCGGTCGGCACCGACGACGGCGACGGCGCGGCATCCACGGGCGAGACCCCGCGTCCATGGCTGGTCGACCGCTGACTCCACTCCTGATGATCGGGTGGTCCCGGTGAGGTCTTTGATGCAGATCATCAAGCCGAAGGCCCGACAGACGGTGCTGGACCTGGCCCGGCGGCCGGCAGCCCCTGCCTTCCTCGCCCCGACCGGCACACTGTCCGCGGCGACCGCGACCGTGTCGGTGGGCGTGGGCTTCCTGCGGTGTTCAGAGGTCAAGGTCGGCGGCGGTACGGATTCTTTGCAAGAGAAGTAACCGCAGCCTGCGCACCTGAACGACCCCTACCGTACGGCGAACTCCAGCCTGGCGCACCTCGATTACGCCCCGCCTGACGATTCGTTGAATACGTCCTTGCACCCGCACCGGGCCGGGTGACCGTCGTCATCGCCGCCCGCGGGGGAGAGGAGGGTGAGGTCGGCGTCCAGACCCTGCGTGGTGGGGCGTGCGAGGCCGGAACTGGAAAGTATTTTCCGTTGACGAGTCCGTTACGTGCCGGGCATCCAGGTGCAACGCGCAGGCCGTTGTCTGACCCATCAGCCGCCCGGTGCGATGCCGGAGGCAGATGTCGGAGCCAGCACCAAGGAGCACCACATGACGGCGACGGACAGCGCGGACGCGGACAGAACTGCCACCCCGCCGGGGTATTCCCCCCGTCTCTACAACGAGGATCTCGCCCCGGCCACCGAGCGCAAGTGGGGCGCCTTCAGCATCTTCAACGTCTGGACCTCGGACGTACACAGTCTCTACGGCTACTTCCTGGCCGCCAGTCTGTTCCTCGTCGCGGGCAACACGCTCAAGTTCCTCATCGGCATCGGCGTGGGCTCCCTGGTCATCTACTGGCTGATGACCCTCATGGGCAGGGCCGGCGTCAAGACCGGCGTCCCCTATCCCGTCCTCGCCCGCGCCTCGTTCGGCACCTTCGGCGCCAACGTCCCGGCGCTCGCCCGGGCCGTGGTCGCCACCTTCTGGTACGGCGCCCAGACCAGCGCGGCGGCCGGCGCCATCGTCGCCTTCCTCGTCCGCTACGACGGCCCCAGGCATCTGCACGAGACCACTCACCTCTTCGACCACAGCGGCCTCGAAGTGCTGTGCTACCTCGGCGTCTGGGCCGCCCAGCTGCTCATCATCAGCAAGGGCATGGAGACGGTGCGCCGCTTCCAGGACTTCGCCGGACCCGCGGTCTGGCTGATGATGCTGGTGCTGGCGATCGCGCTGTCCGTGAAGGCCGGCGCGCTGTCCTTCTCGGTCGACATGCCGGCCAAGGACCTGGCCGCACTCGCCAAGAACGCCACCGGACTCGACGTCAGCCCCGGCTCGTTCGCCGCCATCGCCGCGATAGCCGCCACCTGGGTCACCTACTTCGCCGCCCTGTTCCTCAACTTCGGTGACTTCGCCCGCTTCACCCCCGACGTGAAGACCCTGAAGAAGGGCAACATCTGGGGCCTGCCCGTCAACCTGATCCTCTTCTCCCTCGTCGCGGCCATCACCACGGCCGCCGCCAGCAAGGTGTACGGCGAGGTCATCCTCGAACCGGCCAACATATCCGCCAAGTTCGACAGCGCGGCCCTCGTCCTGCTCGCCGCCCTCACCTTCGCCGTCGCCACGCTCGGCATCAATGTCGTCGCCAACTTCGTCAGCCCCGCCTTCGACTTCGCCAACGTGGCACCGAAGTACGTGACCTTCCGACGCGGCGGCCTCATCGCCGCCGTCATCGCGCTGCTGCTCTACCCGCTGCACCCCTGGGACAACGCCCCCAGCTTCGTCAACGCCATCGGCTCGACGATGGGCCCGCTCTTCGGCGTCCTCGTCGTCGACTACTACCTCATCAGGAAGACCCAGCTGAACGTACCCGCGCTCTACCAGGAGAACGGGGAGTTCCGCTTCCAGGGCGGCTGGAACGTCCGGGCGCTCGTGGCCGCCGCGGTGGGCTCGGTCTTCTCCAGCATCCTGCCCGTCTACGGCCCGTCCGGATACGGGGCCAACCTGGGCCCGTACTCCTGGTTCATCGGCGTCGCCGTCGCCGGAGCGATCTACCTCGCCCTCAGCAGGGTCAGAAGCCCCCTCACCGCCGAAACCCCCGACGCTCCGGCGGCGCAGGAGGAGACGGACGCCGCCACCGGATCGTAGACAACGCAGGCGGAACACAACATGCGGCGAGGAGCGACCGGTGCGGCACACCGGCCGCGCCTCGCCGCCTTCCTCGTCCGTCGGCAGCCGCACCCTGCCGTGGTGGCGGCGGGAGGGTTGGTCCCACCTCACAGCATTGCCGGGTACGCCTTCCCCTGGCAGTGGGCGGGGAAGATCGGTGCGGTGGCATGGACTTCACCGGATACCAGTACAACGCCGCCACGGTTCCATCGGAGATCAATTGTGACGCCACCCATCACCAACAGACCACAACAAGAGCCGCGGCATTGGCTCCCGGAGCAGCTCGAAGCGATGGGCTCAGACGGGAAAGCCTTGTGCCGTTGTCCCGTCTCATGAGGGGGATACGGAGCTCAGCGTCGGGCCGGGTGTCGAGTCCGGGGCGAGGTCGAAGTGGAGCTGGTGGCCTTGGGCGTCCTTGGTGCCCAGCAGGTTGACCTCGACGGTGTAGCCGACGACATCCTCGTAGTGGCCCTCGGGCGTCGGCCGTGAATCGGAGAGCCGGAAGTGGAGGACGGTGCTGCTGCTCGGGTTCAGCGTGAGAGGGATCGGGGCCGAGCCGGACGGGGAGTCCTCGGCTTCCTGCCGCATCCAGGTGGGTATCTCGCACCATCGGTCGCGGTAGTGGATCTGGAGACCGCCGCTGAATGTGGGGATTTTCTCGGGGCCGCTGATGGTGAAGGCGAGCGCGACGCGACGGGTGGTCCGTGGAGTGGGATTGGTGACGGTGACGTCGAAGCGGGCCGGTCGCCGGCCGGGTGCGACGGCCTCGTCGAGGCGGGAGAGCCGCCCGAGGCGGGCTGGCGAAGTGACCTGGCCCGGCCAGGGGTTGAAGAAATCGCCGCGAGTCTTCGGGCAGCCGGAGCCGGCGGTCTGGAGGACGTCGGAGGTGGCGGACGCCTTCGTGGCGTCGGAACCGCCGCAGCCGGTCAGGGCGATGGCGAGCAGGAGCAGCGCGACGGCCGACGCGGCAGATGTGCGTCGGCCGCCCGTTGCTGGTCCGAACTCGAGGGACACCTATGCCACGTCCTTGGTCGGTGATCCATGGTCGATCGGTTTGCCGAGGCGTCAGACGCCCGGCGCCGACGGTTCGGTTCCGTCGGACACGGACGGAGGCCTCTACGGCTTGCGGACGGGGGTGACATGATCTTGGCGTGATGCCTCCCACCGGGTTCACGTCGGGTGCGCAGGAGGGCAGTTGGACGAGGGTGAGTGAGTCGTGTGCACGGTGGCGAGTTTCGGTGCGCTGGCCGGCCGGGGGGGGGCTTTCCTGTGGAGGCGGCGAAATCCCCGACGGACACGTGCGGGTGGGAGGCGCCCTTGACGTGCGGGCTGCTTCCAGGGTTTGCGGAGGTCTTCTGCGAGAGGCCGCGCAAGACGGGGTTGGGTGTGTGCGGCAACGACGAGCCAGGTCCAGCGGTCGGCGGCAACCGGCTCGCGGAGTTTGGGAGTGGTCCACCCCCAGCGTCTGCTCGAACATCCTGAAGACGCGCCAGACCGGCCTGAGGCTGGGTTCTCCCGGGACCGGACTGATCACCGAACCTGAGATCAAGCCAACGGACATCACCAACTCAAGCTGAGTACTGCGGTGGGTCAGACGGCGGGTTCGGTGGTCGGCGCGGCCGCGGTGGCCGCCGCCTGTGCCACGGCGGACCGGCCGGGCAGAGTGAGCACGGCCAGGAATCCGGCGACCGCCACGGCGGCGAAGAAGTAGAAGCCCCAGGGGTGGCCGATGCCTGCCGCCACGAGGGCACCGGTGATCGACGGGCCGACGATGGAGCCGATACGGCCGATGCCCGAGGCCGAGCCGAGGGCGGTGCTGCGGACCGAGGCCGGATAGAAGTTGGTTATATACGCGTAGATCAGCACCTGGGCGGAGAAGACGAACACGCCGGTGTTCGAGGAGCAGGTCGCTGTGCATCGTGATGCTGAGGCAGGCCAGGCACGGCCACCGATATCGCGAACCAGCCGAGCACAGTGGGCTTGATGCCGCGCCGGTCGGCCACGAAGCCGCCCAGCACGAGGCCGGCGACCCCGCCGACGTTGAGGATGAGCAGTTGGGTGACCGCCGTGGGGATGGGGTCGCCGGTCGGCAGGGGGCGGCACACATCTCCCCAGGGCCTGATGAGGGTGCCGCCCGCGCCACCGGCCGGACCACGGCCGACAGACCTGGCTCGCCCCAGGTGCTCAGGCGTTTCCAGGGCTCCTGGAGTGCCGGCGCCGCCGAACCGTGTACGCGCCTGCCAGTGCAACGGCCCCGAGGACAAGGCCGACGCCGAGCACCCGCTCGAAGTCGCCGGGCCCTGTGGCGCCTCCGAGGCCGCCCTGGACGCCGAGGGTGGGCACAGCGGTGACCGTCGCTGGGGCCGTGGTGTTCCTGCGAGGGAGGATCTCGCAGGCGATGCCGTCGTCCGGCCCCTGGTCCTCGTCCAGCCGGTACGGGTCGTTGAGGTTGCGGTCGAACTCCGCTTGCGCGTCCTCCTGGTAGGTGAAGTCGCTGCAGTCCAGGTCGGTTTGAGCGTGTGCGAGGCCGCCGAGCGGGCCAGTGGCGAAAATGACCGTCGCGGCGAGGAGGCCGGTGACGCGTATGCCCATGAACGTCTCCTTCGGGGTGGTGGTCGTCACCGTGCCCCTAGGAACGCGGCTCCTGTCCGGCGCGCGGTGCTGCTCTGAATGGCGGCGCGTGGCACATGGCAGGTCGGTCGGACGGTGCCGCACCGCTTGGTTGCGGATCCCGGGTGCCCGGTCTCGGTTCGAGTGTCGTTTCAGGTATCGGGAAGGGGGGAGACCTGCGGTGTTTGTTCGGCGCCCAGGCGTGTACGCGTAGGACATGACCGAGTCCCAGCGGGAAACAGAGCGAAAGCACGAAGCCCCGTCGGCCGACGGCACCACTTGGCTGCCCGACCTCGCAGGTGTGGGCGGGATCGAGTCCGTCGTGGACCAGGGCACCGAGGAATTGGACGCCGTGTACTACGACACCGACGACCTGCGGTTGGCCGGTGCCTCGGTGACGCTCCGCAGAAGGACGGGCGGGGCGGACGAGGGCTGGCATCTCAAGCTGCCGCTGCCGGGAGACAGCAGGGAAGAGGTCAGGGCCCCACTCTCCGACACTCTTCCGGACACGCTGAGGGACCTGGCTCTCTCCCGTACCCGGGGCGCGGACCTGCGGCCGGTCGTCCGTATTCGTTCCACCCGTGGTGTGCGTCAGCTCGTCGGTTCGCAGGGCACCGTCCTCGCCGAGCTGAGCATCGACGCGGTCCGCGCCGAGTCACTGCGCGCCACCGGCACGCCGGTCGCCTCCTGGACCGAGATGGAGGTCGAGCTCGCACCGGACGGCGATCCGGCGCTTTTGGACGTCGTGGACAAGACGCTGCGCAAGAGCGGCGTGGAGCGTGCCGACTCCCCGTCGAAGCTGGCCCGGGCTCTGGAGGAGACAGCGGTGGGAGCGCCCCGTCTTGCGGGCGAACGCGCCGCAGAGACCGTGGCCGGCGGATCCGCCGGCGAAGCGGTCCTCGGCCATGTGGCGGATCAGATCAGCACCCTGGTGAAGCTGGACCCCGCGGTACGGCGTGACGTGCCCGACTCCGTGCACAAGATGCGCGTCGCCTGTCGGCGGCTGCGCAGCGTCCTGCGCTCCTACCGGACGGTCCTGGACCGGAAGTCCACCGACCCGGTCCGCAAGGAGCTCAAGTGGCTGGGCGGTGAGCTGGGCGCGGAACGCGACCAGGAGGTCCTTCTGGAACGGCTGAGCTCAAGGCTCGAGGCGCTGCCTCAGGAGCTGGCCTTCGGGCCCGTTTCGGCCCGGCTGCAGATCTGGGACGCCGGCAGGAGTTCCGAGGCCCGCCGACGCACTCTGGACGCCCTGAACTCGGACCGCTACCTGGCCCTTCTGGACTCTCTGGCAGCGCTGACGGAACAGCCACCGCTACGCGCCAAGGCCGCCCGGAAACCGGCGAAAGTCATGACCAAGGCCATAGTGAAGGAGTACGGCCGGCTGTCCGACCGCGTGACATTCGCGCTGGACCTCCCGCCCGGCACGGAACGCGACACGGCCCTCCACGAGGCCCGCAAGGCGGCCAAACGGACGCGGTACGCCACGGAGCCCGCGCGCGACGACCTCGGAAAGCCCGCCAAGCGACTCGGCAAGCGTGTCAAGGCCGTCCAGAAGGTGCTCGGGGACCACCAGGACAGCGTCGTGGCACGGGACGCCCTGAGAGAGATAGCCCTGACAGCCCACGCGGCCGGGGAAACCGGCTTCGTCTGGGGTCTGTTGTACGGACAGGAACAAGCCGTGGCCGACCGCCGCGAACGGGAGCTGCCGGCCGTATGGGCAGACGCGTCGCGAAGCGGCCTGCGCAAGGCGCTCGACCGCTGAGGACGACCTTCGAGGCTGCCCGGACCCCAACTGGCCCGTGACAACGACCCCTTCACGGTCCCCGGCCGATCGCCCGCCACCGGCCGCCTGGCCGGTGCTGCTCGGTGTCAGCTGCACAGCGGCACACAGCCGAACTCCGGCAGCGTACGGTGCCACCGGCGTTCGGTCAGCGGGGCGCCGCCCGTGCCGCAGATGAGGGATGCGGTGAGGGGTGCGTTGGTGGTCCAGTGCCGTGCGGTGGAGCCGGCGGTGGTCCAGGCCCGGGTTCCGTCCGTACTGCTTTCTTCACGCACCTGGCCGAGCACGCGGGCCTGTACCGCGGCCTCCTGGGACCGACGGGAAACGCCCGCGTCATCGAGCACGTACGCGGGCGCACCACGGTGGCCGCGCACTTCTCCGCGTACCTCGGCGCGACGGGCCGACGCCCCGTCGGACGCGAGCGATCCCTCCGACGTTCCGCACGACGTCCCTGCGGCCTTCGTCGCCGGTGCGCTCCTGGGCGTGGCCGTCGACTGGCTGCAGCGGGGGTGCCCGCGAACACCGCTCGAGATGACCATGCTGACCAAGCTGCTGCTGCTCGCCTTGTCAGCGGCCGCCTGCACGCTGCCTGCGCCTTAGCGCCTGGTCCGGGGTGCGCTCGCAGTAGCCCTGCCACAGCACAGCGCATTCCCACCCGCCGCCGCGTTCTGCCTCGCAGGCCCCCCGGCCAGGCAAGAGCCCGGGACCGTACGTGCAGCGAGCACGGCACCTGTGACTAGGCTGCGCTGACGGGGCGAGCGGCCAGCCGGGGGATCCGGGAGGTGAGCCGATCGAGCCGTTCGCCTGTGACCCGAGCTCCACCCGGCCGGCTTCCTCCATGGGCGGCGGTGGGACATCCACTTCTGGCTCGTCGAGGACGAGCCGAGGGACGACGGGCTCGCCGTCTCCATCGTCAATGAGCGCACCGAGATCCCCGGTTGGGATCCTCGCGTCGGAGTCGGCTTCTTCCACTCGCAGACACGGCGCACACCACATGCGTGAGGACGGCGCCGCCGGACCGTGAGACGGCCGCCTTCACCTCGGCGCACAGTGAGTCCCGTGCCTTCGTGGAGGGGAGACGGCTGTCGGGGGCCAGGGCGCTGGGGCGGGCACTCTTCCCTGGCGGAAGCGGCACGGCCACAATGGACGGCCGTGTCGGTGAACCGAGCCCGGGGAGGTCCCGTATGGCGTCGCTGCCTGTGCCTCGGCCGGAGGACGGTGAGGCCGGCCCGGTGGATCGCCGGTCCGGGCCGCTTCCCGTTCCGGGGCGCGCCGCGGGGGTGGAGGCTCCCGTGCACGACGCCGCGACGCTCGGGTTCGTCGAGCGGCCCGGACGCGAGTACTGGTGGCGTCAGCTGGGCGTGGGGGTCCGCGATCGGATGGTCGCCAGGGTCGGTCCGATCGTCGAGTGGTGGGCGTACTGCCACCGTACGGACAACGAGCGCCCGTATGCGGTGGTGTTCGGTGAACGGGGGCTCGCCGTGGCCACGCCGACCGTCAACGACCGGGGCGGGCCTGCCCAGTTGCTCACGGTCGTAGCGTTCGTACCGTCGTCGTTGCGGCATGCGGTGGTCGTACAGAAGCCGAGACGGCCGTCACTGGGCCGTACCGCGTTACCGGGCGGCGCCGCGCCGGAGCCCGCTGGCGAGCAGCTGCCGCTGCCGGCTCGTCTGCGCGGGTTCCTCGGCAATCTGCCGGGGGAGGCGCAGTCGCGGCTGCAGTGGCCGTTCGTCAATGGCGATGACTTCGATCGCGGGGACTTCTTCTACTCCGGTGGCGAGGACGAGCTGGACGTCTGGTGTTATCTGGCCGGGCGCCGGTATGTGACGTTCGTGTCCGGGCACGGCACCGGACTGTCGGGCCCTGCGCACCGCGCGTCGTGGCGGCTGGTGTGCCGGCAGGCCGAGGTGGCGGTGCGATGACCGCGGCGGACGAACCGGACTTCTACGCGGCGCTGGGCGTTGCGGCCGATGCCACCAGGAGGGAGATCGTGCGGGGGTTTCGCCGGAAGGCGCTGGCCCACCATCCTGACCGAGGCGGCGATCCGGAAGTCTTCGACGGCTTGCACCGGGCCTACGAGACGCTGTCCGACCCGGTGCTGCGCGCCGCGTACGACGGCCGCCGCAAGCCGCCGTCGCCGCCCCGTGCGCCCAGGGCCTCCAGCGAGCCGCCGCCGACGGCAGCCGACCCGTTCACATGGGTGCCTGGTGCCGGCCCGCGCACTGGCGCCCGCTCGGGTCACAGCGCTGACCAGGGTGTGTACGCTGCGGCCTTCCCGGCGCACGACCCGACCTGTTCGTGGCGGCGGGCCGACCGGTTCGCCTGGTGGAGACCGGTCGACGAGCCGCGGCCGAAGCGACGCCGTCGCTGACTCCGCGTCGGTCACCGGCAGTCCGCTGCCCCGTTCCCGGAGTTCTGCCTGCGCGTCGGTACCAGCAGCGTCTGTCCCGCCGTGAGGTCGGTTCGCCTTCCCATGTCGTTGAGTTCCTGGAGGTCTTCGACGGTGGTGCCGTACTGGCAGGCGATGCCGGTCAGCGTGTCACCGGGTCGGACGGCATGGCTGCGGAAGGAGAAGTCCAGCGACGGGAGCGGGATCGGCCGGGTGAGGCTCGGCACGGGCAACGGCATGCTGAGGGCCGGATCCGGCAGGAGATCGGTGAAGAGGGGCTGTGGTGTGTACTGCGGGGTGGCGAGGAGGGGAAGCTTCGGCCGGTAGGACTGCGGGTAGGGCTGCGAGGAGTCCGTGTTCACGAGGGCGATGCCCCACACCATCCCGGCGGCGATCAGCGCGCCCATGGTCACCTTGGCGACCTTGCGTTGCCGAGCGAGTTCCTCGACGACCAGGTCCGGGGCGCTCCTGGAGCTTTGAGGAACCCTCGTTCGTCCGGCCGGTGCCGCAACGGTCCGCAGGGCCAGTACGACCGGTGCCTCGATGTTCAGGCCGAGGCGTGCCAGTTCGCCGCGCAGGGCCGACACCGCCGTGCGGTCGCGGGCTGCGGCCGTGACGAGATTCTCCAGGCGCCCGCCCGGGTCCTGTGGGCAGTCCAGCAGGTAGCCCTGGGTCCAGCTGAGCACCCAGCGCGCCCGGCCCGTGCCGGCCAGTGCCTGCCCGGCCAGCGCGTACAGGGCTTCGGCGAGCTGTTCCTCGGGCCGGGGCGCGTCGGTGAGGTGGCGTACCAGGTCTTTCTGCTTTCCGCGTTCGAGTATGTCGAGGACGGTGGCGAGCGTGGGCCGTGCGGTGACGCCGGTGTCGCGTGCCGCGTCCAGCAGGAGGCTCGCGAGTTCGATCGCGAACGCCTCGGCGGCCAGATCGGCCCACGTTGTCCAGGACAGCGCGGTCGCCGAGCGCCAGGCGTCGCCGAGCAGCTTGCGCTGCACCCGCGTCACCGGCGAAGGATCGGCGACCAGCGGCCCCACCTCGAAGCGGACCGTGGGCTGTGCGGCGGGCCGCGCCTCGATCAGGGACAGTCGCCGGGCCAGCGGGGGGTGGGAGTCCAGCGGGGTACGGCCCGCCTCGACCGGGTGCGCGCGCAGCTCGGCCATCCGCTCCCGTACGAACGGGTCGTCGACCATGGCGGCGAACGCCTCGAACACGTCCTCGGGCACGAACCCGAGACGCTGCACCGGCAGCAGATACCGGCTCACGAACCCGGCCCATGTGATGCCGAGCGCGTGGACGGCGCGCAGGGCCTCGGCCGTCACCTCCGGACCGACCACGGCGACGGCCTCCGCGTCAGCCTCCAGCTCCTGGCGCCGGCGCACCGCGAGCGACAGACGCAGAAACACCCACGCGTAAGCGCCGATCACCGCCTGGAACAGCCAGGCGTACCCGAAGGTGGCCTGCTCCGACCGCGCGGTCATCCGCAGCCGGAACAAGGTCGAGCGCAGCGACACCGCGCCCCGGTAGGTGATCGCCCCGAACCGGGTGTGCCGGCCCGCGTAGTGGCCGAGTTCATGGCAGAGCACGGCCCGCAGCTCCACGGGCTTCAGCCTCATCAGCAAGGGCACGCCGAGATGCATGCTGCGCTCCCCGACGGCGAAGCCGAGCAGCCGCGCCTCCTCCGACACCGACGCGTTGGCCTCCGGCGTCAGATAGATCCGGCTGGGCGGCCGGGTGCCCAGCTGCTGGGCCAGGTCCTCGACCAGCTGCCACAGGCCGGGCGCCTGGGCGCGTCGCAGAAGGACCGCGTCGGGCGGAGGCTCCTCCGCCCGACTCACCGTGCCGATGCCGTAGAGGAGCGCGAAGATCGCCGGGATGCTGCCGCCGATCGCGAGTGACCAGTTTCCGGCCTGCGAGGGGACCTCGACCATCCCCCACAGCATCAACCCGACGAGTGCCGTGTCGGCGGCGAGGAGCACGAACGCCACGACGTAGAACCCGGCGAGCAGTCCCACGGCGAACAGCCCGCGCACCCACCCCAGGACGGCGGTCACCGTCTCTCCTCCAGCCGGCGGGCCAGGGCGGCCCGCGCACGATCGAGCCTTGCCGGGTCCGCCTCGACGGCAGCACCCAGCCACGCCTGGGTGTTGCGCAGAGCCGTGAGGACGGGGTCAGCGCCCAGACCGATCCGGCCCGCCTCGATCCGGCCCAGCCCGGTCGGCTCCGGACCGGCCATGAACGGGTCCCGGCGGCTCGTGCCGTCCGCGGCCATGTCCAGTGCCTCCTTCAGCGTCTGACGCGCCTTGGACACGTTCGCGGCGACGCCGCCGCGCGTCATCCGCAGCGCCTTGGCGATCTCGCCCTGGGACCAGCCGTGCAGACAGAACAGCACCATGGTGATCCGCTGCCGCGACGGCAGGGCCGCGAGCAGCCGCAGCACCTCACGCGCCTCGGCGCTCTGCTCGGGGCCCGCCTGGACCGGCACCGGCACATCCGGCAGCCGCTCCTGGCCCGTTCTGCGCCTGCGATGTGTCTTCCACAGCCGCTGGCCCGCGACCCGGTACACCCACGCCTCGGGCAGGTCGTACCCGGTGATGCGGTCCCAGGCCCGGTAGGCCTCCAGGAACGCCTCCTGGGTGGCGTCCTCGGCGTCCTCGCGGCTGCCGCAGAGCATGATGGCCTGCGCCAGAACTCGTGTGTACGCGGTGGCGAAGAAGGTCTCGAAGTCCCGCGGCCGCGCGGCCTGTTCCGCGCTCACCGGCACTCCGCCCCGGTCGGCTCGACGGCCCCGGCCGAACGCGCGCTCACCACGTCGCCGTCGGCGCGCGTCACCTCCACCGTGCCGCCGGGCCCGGCCGCCCGCACGACGGTGGCCATGGCGTGCCCCCACGCGCGCTCCCGCGCCGGCCGCAGCCACAGCGCCGCCAACGCATACACCAGCCGTGCACAGACCGGTACCACGACCACCACCACAGGGTCGACAACCATTCGAGAGTCCCTCCACAGGATCACAGCAACGACACCCTGATACAGCCGTCAGCGCCCAACTGGTTTACCCAGGACCGGAATTCGCGGTCCTGGGCGAAGTGGCGGAGCTCCGGACCGGTGCCGTGAGCAACAGGCTCACCGACGTTCACCGCCCCCTGCGGACTTGAGGTCGAAGTCCGCCGCCCGGACGGACTACAGCAAGTACCACGACGTGCGGATCGATCGTCAGCCGGCCACCGGCACCCTGGTGCCGGACGTCACCCACCTCCAGACGACCTTCGACTACCCGCGTTGGAAGGACCTCGGGGTGCTCCTGCGGGCATGCTCACCGGGGCGATCAAGGGGTGAGGCGAGGGCACCGGGGAGCTTGAGGCGTCATCCGGCGCGTGCCTCGCTCGGGGTGAGACCGAACCGCGTGCGGAAGAGGCGGGTGAAGTGGGCCTGGCTGGAGAACCCCCAGCGGTGCGCCACGTCGGCGATCCGGGTCTCGCGCGCGCCGGCGGCGACGAGTTCCCGGTGCGCTCCGACCAGGCGCCGTTCCACGATGTGCCGGGCCGGCGTCGTGCCGGTCGAGGCGAAGATCCGCCCCAGGTGCCGTACCGAGATCCCCATGACGTCCGCCACCTGCGCCGCTCCGAGCCGGGGGTCGTGCAGATGCCTTTCGATGTAGTCCTGCGCCACGATGAGCTGCGACCGGTAGGTGCCGCTGCCCGTCGGCTGGCCGGTCCGCTCCTCGGTGAGCCGGCCCAGCAGACCGAGCACCGCACCCTCGGCGTCCGCGGGAACGTGCGGCCCACGCTCCACCGCGGTCAGCCCGCCGAGCAGCGAGACCAGTGCGGCCACGAGTGCGCCTTCCCGTGCCGTTCCCCGGCCGAACAGCATCGGTCCGGGGAGCCGGTCCGTCCCGCACACCTGGGCGAACAGCTCCCGCGGTACGTCCACCAGGATCTGCCGCATCGAGGAGGAGAACCCGAACAGGTACGGCCGTCGTGTGTCGTAGACGCACAGGTCGCCGGAGGTGACGGCGAGGCAGCCGTTCTCGTGCAGGAACACCGCCTCGCCGGTGAGGAGGAGGGTCGCGAACACCGAGTCCTTGGGCGCCGCCTTGACCGTCTGCGGGGTGCGCTCCACGGCGTGGGCGTTCCCGGAGATGTCGGCGAGGCGCAGTGCGCCGAGCTCGATGTTGGTCTGCCTGGCCAGCAGGCCCTGCTCGGAGTACGAGGTGCAGGACAGACCCACCAGGGCCCGCCGGTTGTACTCCTCCCAGTACCGGATGCGCTCGGCGGGTTCGACGTGCTCGGTGGTCGCCCGGGAGATCACGGAGAGAGCGGACATGCGATCTCCTCACGAGGCATGCGCGGGCAGGGGCCTCAGCCTAGGCGAGGGTCACGCGGTCAGAAACCCTCCGTCCACGGGGACGACCGCACCCATGACGTACGAGGCCGCCGGCGAGCACAGGAACGCCACCACTTCGGCGATCTCGCGCGGTTGCCCGAGCCGCCCGGCCGGGATGCGTGCCAGCACCCGGGCCGTGGCCTCGGGGTCGTCGAGGATCCCGCGGGCCAGTGGGGTGACGACGAAGCCCGGTGCCACGGCGTTGACCCTGATGCCGTCGGGCGCGTACTCGGCGGCCAGCGACTTCGTCAGCTGCGACACGCCCCCCTTGCTCGCGCTGTAGGCGGGCCGGTCCGCGCTGCCGAAGAAGGCGAACATGGACGAGACGTTCACGACGGCGCCGCCGCCCATGGCGAGCGCGGGGTGGGCGGCCTGGCAGGCCACCATGGTGGCGGTGAGGTTGATCTCGATCACCCGCTGCCAGCGGGCGAGGTCGTACTCCTCGCGGTCGTGGCTCACGCCCGCGCAGTTCACCAGCACGTCCAGCGTCGGCTCGGCGGAGATCAGTCGGGTCAGCCCGGCGTGGTCCAGCACGTCGTGCTCCGCGACATCGACCCGTGGATGGCCTGGCAGATCCGTGGGGTCGGCGGGCGGCAGACAGAGCGCGGTCACCTCGGCACCGAGTTCCGCCAGGAGTACGGCCGTGGCCGCGCCGATCCCCGAGGTGGCGCCGGTGACAAACGCCCGCCGTCCCGCGAACCCGGCGCTCACGGGCGCCGCCCTCCTGGCCGTACCAGCACCTTGACCTGCTCCTCTCCGCGCAGCAGCGCCTCGAATCCGTCCCGCACGACCCGCTCCAGAGGGATGACGGAGGTGACGATCCCGGCCAGGTCCACGCCTTCTTCGGCCACCATGCGGATCAGCTCGGGATAGGCGTGCCGGTATCCCACGCTGGTCATGACGGTCTGCTCGTTGTTCACCAGGGCGAAGGCGTCCAGCCGGACCGTGCCGGTCAGGCCGAGGAACATGACCCGCCCGCCGCGCCGGGTGGCGGCCAGGCAGGCACGCAGGGTCCCTTCCGAGCCGACCGCCTCGAAGGTGACGTCCGCCCCCTCGCCAACGGCCAGGCCGGCGAGGTCCGTTGCCGTCTCGGCGGCGCCCAGGCGCTCGGCCAGCGCGCGGCGGGTCGCGGACCGGTCGGCGGCGACGACACGCCCCGCACCGGAGCGGGCCGCGAGCTGTGTGACGAGCAGGCCGATGGGGCCCAGTCCGAGGACGGCGACGATCTCACCGGGCCGGATGCCGGCCCGCCGCACGGCGTGCAGGGCGACGGCGGCCGGCTCGAACACCGCCGCCTGTTCCAGGGACACCGACTCGGGCAGCCGGTGCAGCATGTACGCCGGTACGGTGGCGCGCTCGGCCAGCCCGCCGTGGCCCATCAGCCCGGCGAACCCGAAGTGCCGGCAGATGTTGTACTCCCCGGCCAGGCACCGGGGACAGCGGCCGCACCGGTAGTGCGGTTCCACCGCCACCCGGTCACCGGGGACGACGTCGGTGACCCCGTCGCCCACCTCCGTGACGGTGCCGCAGAACTCGTGTCCCAGAACGAGCGGAGCGGCCACGCCCGACTCCGGGTGCGGGGTGCCCACGGGAACGGCGTGCGGACCGTCGGCGTACTCGTGCAGGTCGCTGCCGCAGATCCCGCAGTAGGCCACCTCGATGGTCACCTCGCCGGGCTCCGGTGGCCGCACCGGCACCCGTTCGACGCGCACGTCCTTCGCCGCGTACCAGACCGCCGCCGTCATACGGGTTCTCGTCATGGCGCTCAGCGGAACAGGGAGTTGACGTAGTCGGTGCCGATCCCGACCTTCTCGTAGTGCTCCCGGCACATCTTGACGTAGTCGTGGACGTCGAAGAATCCGTCCGGATCGCCGTTCTCGTCCAGCCAGATGAGCGGGCCCTTGACGATGAAGAACGCCTTCATCGGCTCGGGGCTGTCGTAGGCGACCAGGGTGTGTCCCTCACCGGAGGCCTCGTAGACGAAGTCTCCCGCGGTCGCCGTCCACGGTCGCTCCAGGTAGCCCCACTTGCCGGAGATCGTGTACGCGAACACCTGGTGCGGGTGGTAGTGCCGGTTGACCAGCCCGGCCTCCTTCGCCCGCAGGATGTCGGCCCAGCTGTTGTCCTTGATGTTGATCCACAGTGGGCGGGAGCCGACGGTCTCCGTGAACGGAACGTAGTAACGGTCGTCGTCCGTCGCCACCTTGGACAGATAGACCTCGGGCAGGGCATCGGGGCGGAAGGAGTTCTCGATCGGCCTGAGGTCCTTCCAGAACTCTCCGGTGGGTGTGTCGGGCATGGGACGGCCTCTCTCGTCGCGGACACCGCAGAGTGAAGCCCGTGGGATACGACCCCGTCTTTCCTCCGACGGACCTGAGCGCTTGCGGATTCCGGACATCCACCTCGGACTGCGCTGCGCGGTACCCGAGCCCGCGCACCGCCCTTCGCCGAGCGGATCCCTGTCCTCGCTCCGGTCCGGCAACTGCCGCATCCCCGCGGCGAGTCGGGGGCCTCGCTCAGGCCGATCCCCGGACCAGCACGCGGAGCGGATCCTCGCATACCTGTTCATCACCCATGACCTCGCCGTGGTCAAGGAGTTCGCGGCCCGCACGCTGGTGCTCCAGCACGGTCGGATCGTCGAGGAGGGCCCCAGCACCGACGTGTGCGACCGGCCGCGGCACGAGTACACCCGGCGACTGGTGGCGGCGCCCGTCCCGGACCCGCAGGCGCAACGAGCGCGCCGTCAGCGGCGGATGGCGCTGGAGGCCGCCTCCTGATTGTCCCCCGGCGCCGCGCGCATCGGCGGCGCCTGCCCCACCTGTCCACCGCAACAAGCCGGAACCAACACCATCCTGACCAAGCCCTAGTCGCTCAGCTGGGCATACCCGTTCTGCCATGCCCAGGCCGCGATCTCGACCCGGTTCCGGGCGTCCAGTTTGAGCTGGACGCTGGAGAGGTGGGTCTTGACCGTGGAGAGGGAGACATACAGCTCGGCGGCGATCTCGGCATTCGTGCGGCCGAGGGCGACCAGGCGGACCACGTCGAGCTCGCGGTCGGTGAGGGACTCGGCGGGCCGTGCGGCCCGGGTGGGAATGTCGCTCTTCGGGTCGGCGGTGAGGTGCTTGAGGAGGCGGACCGTGACCGAGGGGGAGACCAGCGAGTCGCCGGCCGCCGCGGCACGGACCGCCTCCGCCAGCAGGGTCGGCCCCGAGTCCTTCAGCAGGAACCCGCAGGCGCCGCCGCGCAGTGCCCCGTACACGTACTCGTCGAGGTCGAAGGTGGTGACCACGACCACCCGCATCGGGTCGGCGACGTCCGGTCCCGCCAGCAGCCGGGTGGCCTCCAGGCCGTCCAGCTTCGGCATCCGGATGTCCAGCAGGCACACGTCCGGCCGCACCCGGCGGGCCAGCGCCACGGCCTCTTCGCCGTCGGCCGCCTCCGCGACCACGGTGATGTCCGGCTGGGCGTCCAGGAAGAAGCGGAAGCCGGTGCGGACCATGTCCTGGTCGTCGGCGATCAGGACGCGGATGGGCGCGCCGGACGCGGGGGCGGGGCTCGTCATGGGTCGAATCATGCCTCAGGGAAGTGGGGGCGGAGCGGCCACCGCGGGTGGCCGCTCCGGGGCGTGGGTCAGTCGGCGGTCTGTGCGGGATCGGCCGTCACCTTGCGCAGCAGCGGTCTGCTGCCGCTGATCGCCGCGAACATGGCCACCGCTCCGAGGGCCACGCAGGCGAGCAGTTGCAGGGCGCCGGTGAGGTCGAGGGAGGCGCCGAACACCTTGTTCAGCCGGTAGGAGGCGTACACGCCGACGGCGGTGGTACCGCCGGCCAGGACGAGCAGCGGGAGGACCGTCTCGCGGACCCGGGCCCGGTCCAGCACCTTCAGCGGGGTGCCGGCCAGCCGCAGCAGGCCGTACA
The DNA here is from genome assembly GCF_040644695.1 of Streptomyces sp. NPDC046909. Taxonomy (NCBI): domain Bacteria; kingdom Bacillati; phylum Actinomycetota; class Actinomycetes; order Kitasatosporales; family Streptomycetaceae; genus Streptomyces; species Streptomyces sp. NPDC046909. Next base: position 541,760 of record NZ_JBEYXC010000005.1, read on the forward strand.
CGCGACGCCGGTCCAGGACGTTCGCGGCGGCGGTCAGCCCGGCGGAGGCGGTGGCCACCAGGAAGCTCAGCGCCAGGGTGGCGGTGCTGACCTCGGCGAACCGGTCGATGGCCGAGCGGTCGCCCGCGGTGGCGTAGTCCTGGGTGTACGGCATCCGGGACGTGCCCAGGGGAGCGAGGGCGGTGACGGCGGTGTCGATGCGCTCGGGACCGCCAGAGACCCGGGCGACCAGACCCGGGGAGCCGCCGGTCAGGCCGTCGAAGTCGTCCTCCCCGACGGTGGTGACCGTCGCTTTGACGCCCGCGTCGCGCAGCAGTGTCCGTGCTTCGGCGGTGGCGTGCCGGGCCTCGGCGCCGTTCGACGTGACCACCGCGGCCTGGTCCCGGAACTGGGAGCCGTCGGTGCCGACCATGCTGACGGCGAAGAACCCGGCCGCGAAGCCGGCCAGCACCAGGCCGCTGACGGTGCGCCAGGCACCGCGCGGGTCGTCGCTGAGCCGGCGCGCGGCCAGCAGGGTGGCCGGGCGGCGGGCGAAGCGGCTCGCGATTCGTCCCAGCCGGTCCACGACCCATGGCCCGAACAGCCAGAACGCGCCGTAGAACAGCAGCAGGAGCGCGACCACCTGCCGGGTCTTCAGGCCGCCGCCCCGGGACTGGAAGTAGACGTACAGCAGGACTGCCACGAACAGCACGAGCCGGATGACCCGGGTGCGGCGCGGGTTGGCCTGCTGGGCGACGCCCAGCGGGGAGGTCGCCACCTGGCGCAGCATCGACACCGCGCTGAGGGTGATGAGCGCGGTGACCGCCAGGACGACGGCGGCGAACCAGGGCAGGCCCACCCACAGCTGTCCCGTGTACCAGCGGCCGATGCCGTACGGGATCTCGGCGAGGGCGGGCAGCAGCGCCGCGTACAGCGCGGCGCCCGCCAGTGCTCCGGCCGCGCCGACGGCTGCGGCCTCGGCGGCCGTCATGCCGATGATCTGCCGCGGGGTGGCCCCGGCCAGTCGCAGCGCGGCGAGGCGTGCCTCGCGCCGGGCCGCGCCCAGTCGTCCGGCGGCCGCGGCGAGCACGGACACCGGCATCACCAGCAGCGCGACGCCCAGCAGCGCGGTCGCCTGGTCGGTGTAGGTGAACAGGCTCTGGGTGCTGCCGTGGTAGCTGGTGATCCCGGCGCGGGCGGCCTGGTTCGTGTCGTAGATCCCGCTGTCACCTGCCGCCTTGGAGACCGCCGGGTCGCTGGGCGCCCGACCCACGACGGCGACCAGTTCGTCCGGTGAGGCGAGACCGGCGGCGCCGATCGTGCCGTAGGACGTCACCTTCGGGAAGCGGTCGGCGAGTTGGTCGGCCGGGAGCCTGTGGAGCAGCTCGGCGAGGGCGGGGGAGACGTACACCTTGCCCTTCTCGGGGAAGGCGGTCAGGCCGGGCGGTGCGGGGGTGGCCTTGCGGTCGGGGAGTTGGGCCAGGTTGACGACGGTGACGGGCTGGTGGCGGACGTAGGTCGTGGCGAGTGCCTGGACGGCGGTGGGGTGTTGGGCGGGCTCGGGTGTGCGCCAGGCCGTGCGGTCGGCGCGGGCGTCGGAACCGAGGGTGGCGGCGAGCATCACCAGCAGGACGAACGCGCCGACGGCGGCGGCTCCGGCGGCAAGCAGCTGGCTCTGCAGGCCGCGGCGGCCGGAGGACCGGGCCGTATGCCAGGTCAGGGGCAGGACGGGGGAGCGCATGTCGGTTCTCCGGTCTTGGATGCGCGGCCGGCTCAGGCGACCGTGTACTGGCTGTGGTGGCTGATCCGGCCGTCGCGGACGTGCAGGATGCGGTCGCAGTGGGCGGCGACGTCGGCGTCGTGCGTGACCATGACCAGGGCGGCGCCCTGCTCGCGGGCGACGGAGGTGAGCAGGCGTATGACCTCGGTGCTGGTGGCCTGGTCGAGGGCGCCGGTCGGCTCGTCGGCGAAGACCACGTCGGGTTCGACGACCAGGGCGCGGGCGATGGCGACCCGCTGGGCCTGCCCGCCGGAGAGCTGGCCGGGCCGGCGCTGCTCCAGGCCGTCGAGGCCGAGCGGTGCGAACCAGCGGCGGGCCTGCTGGACCGCCTGCCTGCGAGGCATGCCCTCCAGCATCAGCGGCAGCGCGACGTTTTCCTCTGCGGGCAGCTCCGGCAGGAGCTGCCCGAACTGGAAGACGAAACCGAAGCGCTTGCGGCGCAGGGCACTGAGCTTGTTCTCACTCAGGCCGTCGATGGCCTGCCCGCGCAGCAGCACGGTGCCGCCGTCCGGCCGGATGATCCCGGCGAGGGTGTGCAGCAGGGTCGACTTGCCGGAGCCGGAGGGGCCCATGATGGCCAGCGAGTCGCGCTCGCGGACCTCCACGTCGACGCCGTCCAGGGCGGTGGTCGAGCCGTACTTCTTGGTCAGGCCGAGTCCGGCCAGAACGGTGTTCACGATGGTCTCCTCGGTTCGCCGGTTCTTCTCAGCGATCGAACTTCCAGGTCACGGACTTGCTCGTGGCCTTGACCACGGAGACGCGGATGTCGACGCTCTTGCCGCCGCCGGTCTTGCCCGTGCACGTGATGGAGGCCCCCGCGACGGCCTTGAGACCGGTCGGGCACGTGACGCCGGAGACGTCCTTGCCGACCCACGGCAGCGGGTGGTACTTGCTCTCGGTGCGGCCCGCGACGATGGTGGCGGACAGCGCCTTGTGCCCGTCGACCTGCGCGGTGCTGTAGTCGTCGAGCTGGGACGTCGACTCGGTCCCGGAGAGCAGATAGGTGCCGAGACCGCCCAGAGCGACCACGGCGGTCGCCCCGCCGACGACACCGACGAGGAATTTGCCGAGCTGCATCATGCGCTCCTGATGAGTGAGGGCCCGAGAGGCCGAGTGAGGGAGTGGCTCCACCCTCGCCCGCGGGCATGTGCGTGCGCCTCGGTCATACGGCCATGGCCGGCGCCGTGGCGCCTCGACCATTCGGCCGATCCGGGCGCTGCCCGGCCTGACCTACGGTGGACGGCATGACCTCCATCTCCGGCCGCGGCTGCGCCCACGGATTCGGCGTCGGCTTCCTGGTCGCGGCGGCGGTCGCCGACATCCCGATCATGGGAGCCGCTGGCGACAGCATCGGAACCACGGCCGTGGTGCTCGTGGTCGGGCTCGCCGCCGTGCTGTGGCCGGCCCGGCGGCGCCCCGCTTGGTTCACCCCCCAACTGCGCGCCCTCGCACCGGCGTTGCTGTCCGGACTGCTGACCGTGTGCGTGCTGCTGATCGGCCGGAAGGTGCCGTTCGGCCCCGGCGAGGTGACCGTCCTGCTGTGCGTGCTGTTCATCGCCGTACGGCACTGCCCGCCCCGTTGGGCGGTGGTGTGCGGTCTGCTGGACGGGCTCGCGCTGCTGGCCATGCCGGTCCGGGACTCCCACTCGCTCAAGGACGGCGGGACCCTCGGCTTCATGGTGGGCGGCCTCATTCTGGCCGGGCTTGTCGCCGGGCTCGCGGCCTATCTCCGTTCCCTCGACTACCGCCGCACCGTCGCCGTCGCCGACACCCGCCGCGAGGAGCGGGTGGCGATCGCCGCCGACCTGCACGACTTCGTCGCCCACCACGTCACCGGGATCCTGGTGCAGACCCAGGTGGCCCGCATGATGGCGGACAGCCAGCCACAGGAACTGGACCCCGTCCTGGCCGGTATCGAGCGCGCCGCGACCGAGGCGCTCGCCTCGATGCGCCGCACGGTCGGCGTGCTGCGCGACACCGGGGAGGAGGCCGACCGCCGCCCGGTGGGCGACCTGGCGGGCATCGCCGGCCTGACGGAAGGCTTCGCGGGCCCTGTCCAGAAGGCAACCCTGCACCACGACCCCGCCGTGCCCGACGATCTCCCGCACGAGGTGCAGGCGGCCGCCTTCCGGGTCGTCCAGGAGGCCCTGACGAACGTGCGGCGCCACGCGGCCGACGCCGACGAGGTCACCGTCCAGGTGCGTTACGACTCCGGCCGCCTCTCGGTGTCGGTGACGGATGACGGCCGCGGCGGTACCCAACTACCGGCTGCCGCTCATGGCGGCGGCTTCGGCCTGGTCGGCCTGAAGGAGCGGGTGACCGCACTCGGCGGCGACCTGCACGCGGGGCCACGCCCCGGGGGCGGCTGGGAGGTACGGGCGGTCTTCCCGGCGCGCGTGCGCTGACCTCCGTCCGTCGTTCCTCGCCTGAGGCCCTGCCGTCACGGCCGACTCATGACGAAATGGGCCAGGGCCTGCCAGTTGCCGTCCTCGCCCAGCCGGACAGTCTCCGGTTCCACCGACTTGCGCCGCCCGTCCAGCGGCAGCTCCCGCAGATACAACCCGCCCCACCGGAGCTGATCCACCCGCGCGAACGGCTGACATCCCCGCCGCGAATCCTCCCGGATCCCTGTCCCCACGAGCCAGCAGGCCGTACAAACGACCAAACGGACGCATCGCACGGACAAATACATCACGGCGAGGACCAGCGGGCCGCAACAGCAGCCCCTGCACGACAGAACTCAGCCCTGCGCGAGGTCGTCCGCGGTGGGGATCGGGCCGCCGCCGTCGGGGATCCAGCGGCCGGTGTCCCGCCATTTGACGGCCTCGTAGAAGCCGTGGGTGGCGGCGAACTCCTGGAACCAGCGCCCTTCCGGCGAGTGCCGGGTGATGCCGTCGAACAGCGTCGCCAGGATCTGGGTGCGGTGCAGCCCCATGTTGTCGTACGCCTGGTTGATCATCAGTGTCTGCATGGCGAGCTGGTTCACCGGTACCCCCGCCATCCGGTCCGCCAACGCCTCCACCTGTGCGTCCAGTTCGTCGGCCGGCACCGCCTCCAGCACAGCGCTTCGCGCGATCGGGCGCCACCTCGACGTGGACCGCAACGTTGTCTGCGGCACGCCCGCACTGCCACCTGACAGGAGGTCGCTCCGACCTGGCCCCGTGGCGACAGCATCCTCGCCCCTAACCAGGGGCACCTGCACCGGCGCTGGGCCGGGGTCGAACACAACATCGCAGCCCTCGCTCGCGAGATCACCGCAAGCGGTTGCCGCGGCAGCGAGGCCGTGCCGCTGTTCGCGACCCGCGCCGGTGGGGCAACCGGGCCTGCCGGGTCAGTCCGCGCCGCGGTCGGCGATGGTGACCAGTGCGAGAACGCCGTCGACGTCGATGTCGTCGGCGTCCCCTTCGGCGAACAGTACGGCGTCCAGGCGGTCGAGGCGGACGGCTTCCCGGGCGAGGGTGGCCGACCCGTGAAGGACCACTGCGAGCACGCAGGTTGCGGCTTCCGGCCGCACCGTGAAGCGGTCGCGGATGATCCGGACCCCTGCCGTCGCATCAGCGCGCCGCACCATGACGTTGAAGTCGACGATCGGGCCGCCGAGCAACTCGCACTCCGTTTCGGAGTCACCGCGGAAGGCGAACGGTTCGTACGGGGCGGCGATCTCGTGCGAAGTGCCGTCGACCGTCAGGGCCATGCCGGGACCGTCGACGACGGTGATGATCCTGTCCACGCCCTCGAAGACGGAGAACGGTCCGCTCTGCGCGACGTCGGCGATGCTGACGCGCCAGACGAAATCGCCGGTCCCCGCCCCCTCGGGGCGGGCGGCCACCTCGGAGGTGACGCCTCCGCCGTTCTTCCACGGCGCGGGTGTTCTGTCCTGCGCCCGCAGAACCTGCAGTGCCATGCGCTTTCCTTCCGGATCGGACGGCTGCGGAGCCCGTTCCCCCAGCTCGGCGGCCCGGACAGGCCTTGAGGCCTTCGACACAGCACCGTACGCGACGACCTCCGACGCCTCACAGAAGCCGGGACGCTGAGGCCAAGAGTTGTCCCGCAACGCTGGGCTCGTCCCCAGCGCCTGCTGCACGTACGTATCTCGACGGCGTAGGGGGCGCTCAGTCCAGAGCAGCGATCACGGCCTCGGACACCATGACTCCTGCCTCCTGGATCCGCTGGCGCATGTTCCCTTCGTAGAGCCAGGCGCAAGCCTCGATCGCTGGGTGGAGTTCGGAGAGGATCAGCGCCGCACGCTTCGGTACGTGGGCTTCTTCGCTCCACGCCGTCCCGCAGCGGTCGATCTGCTCGTGTAGGTGAAGGAGCGCCTGCTCATCGAACCCTTCGTTCCTGCGCAGGGGGATCACGAAACGATCCGCCGCCTCTTCCAGACGACTCACCAGGTCCGTCTCCATGTGCGCCTCCGTATCGGCCCGTTCGCAAAGCGGTGGGACGATCTTCTCGTGGCAGGCGTGATCACGGCGTCACGGCCGTCCTGTATGGGTCCGTTCACCGGGCTGAGCCCGCGCTGCTTCGGCGAACTGGTGAACCCCATGCGCCGGGCGGGAGCGGACGCGGTCCGGCGCGGCCGGCCGTGGAGCGTGCCCCTGGAGGACCGCGTCCTGCTGTCGCGTCGTGGCTCGCTCACGGCGCACAGGAAGAAATGCGCCACCTGGTGCGGCTGCTGTCGAACGGTCAGCACGCATCGGCTGCCGAAATCCTGGAGTACTCGGTCCGGGCCCAGCGCCGCATGGAGGCCGTCACCGCGGGCCTCGTGCTCTTGGCCGGGCGCCGGCGTATCCCGTGGGAGGCCCTTGGACGATCCTGAGCATCAGCTCGGAGACCGTCCGGCACAAGTACCACGAGCGGCACGTCCAGCGCTGCCTGGACCAGTACGCCCCCGGACGCGCCCCCCGCCGCCAGGCGCCGAGCCGGTGGCTCCGGACGGTGACGGCGAGCGCGCCCCCGCGCAGCCGCCGGCCCGCCCGGTCCTGCGGGCCGCCCACCAGCTCGTTCCCGTCCTGTGCAAGTTCCAGGTCGCCGGCGGCATCCCGCTGCGCCGGCTCGGACTGCGCACTCAGGTCTCTGCCAACTCCCTCTCCCGCATGCTGAGCGGCGAGAAGTCCCCCACCTGGGACCTCACCGCGAAACTCGCCTACGTCCCGGGCGCCGACTGCGACGTCGTACGCAGGGTGTGGCTGGCCGAACGCGACCGCAAACGGCACCCGCACCCGCCGGCCACATCCTCAACCCCAGTCTCCCGAGGCCGAGTTGAGCTCGGCTCTCCCAGCCGTCCTGCGCACCCTGCACGGGTGCGCCGCCGGCCGCGCCCCCTACAGCCTCGCGGCGGCCATATGGCCGCCAAGGCCCTTCACGTGCCCGGCCGGGAGGTCTCGTCCGGCACCTGCGACACATGGGCGCTGACAATGCGCCAGCCGACGGGGAAGCGTGTCCACGACTGCGTCTGGCGGCCGACGGCGTTGCCCCCGGGGTAGGCGAACAGGGTGGTGACCACCGCGTAGTCGGTCCCGAAGGTGCTGATTCTGGTGTCGAAGAGTTTTCTGCCCGGGGGAAGCGGCGGTTGGTGCCGTCGCCAGTTCCGGATTTCCTCGATCCCGGCCTGCCGGTCGGCGATACCGAAGCGGACCGTGTCGGGTGAGGTCCAGAAGTACCCGGTGACGCCTTCGTGGTCGTCGGTGACCAGGGCTTCCTCGTAGCCGGCGAAGGCCGCCGTCACTTCGGCGACCGTCTGTGGCAGGTCCACATCCATCCGCTCTCCGTTTGTCATGGGGCCGATCCGTCCTCGCGTGGCCGTGCAGCCAGGTGGACACCCGGCTGCACGGGAGGCGCCTTCGTCGTCGTCGGTTGTCTGAGCTACGTCAGTCGGTGGCCGCCGATTTGTGCGGCTCGGCGGTCTCGTCCGGCAGGGCGCCGACGCCGGCCGGCGCGGGTTCCGGGACCGGGGCAGGTCCCTGCTCGTCCTTGGGCTCTGGTGCCGCAGCCGCGGAGGAGCCGCCGCCGTGCAGCCGTTCGAGTTCCAGTTCCTCGGCGTCCGGCTCGCGGGGCGTGGGCCGGGTCAGGGCGAAGGCTGCGCACAGGACGGCGGCGAAGAGGTAGCCGAGGCTGACGCTTCCGCTGGCGTTCCAGTCGATCTTCGGGGCGTGGATGAGCCCGATGAAGGAGAGCGCCGCTCCGGCCAGGGCCACCGCTGCCGCCGGGACGAACCGTTTGTCGATGACGAACGCGACGAGCGCGCCCAGGATCAGGCCCGCCAGGATCGCGCCCTGGCCGAGGACCATCAGCCCGTGGTAGACGACACCTGACGACTCCAGACCCGCTTCCCCGACCTTGGAGGCGTTGGTGCCGGCGGCCGCGAGGGCGTTGTCGATCTGGCCGACGGCCCAGGAGGCCAGGTTCGGCACGAGTGCGGCGACGACGGCCGCTGCGTGTGCCTTGGGTGACAGCTGGAAGGCCTGGGCGCCGATGAGCAGGCCGATGTACAGCAGGATGGGCACGATCGCGGCGACCGGGAAGATCGCACCCAACAGGCTGAACATGCCCAGGAAACACATCAGGGCGATGACCGCGCCGGTGGCCAGCGAGTAGCCGGTGCGCCCGCCGGCCGCCTTCCACCCGGGATGACCGACGTACACGGCGGGCGGGAAGGGTGAGCCGAGCGCCGAGCCGATGACGGCGCCCGCGCCGTCGGCCAGCAGTACCGAACGCAGGTTGTAGTTGTCACCGGCGGCAGCGGCGCTCTCGACGTTGCTCATGCCCTCGGTGAAGTTGTAGACGCCCAGCGGGATCGCGGTGGCGAGCAGCGGTGCGACGTCCGAGAGGCCGGAGAACAGTGTGTCGAGGTGGAGACCGGGGAGGGCGAAGGTGATGTCGTCGGCCGCCGCCGAGACCGCGTCGCCGTCCATCGCTCCGCCGGCCCAGCCGATCGCGGTGCCCACCAGGAGCGCGGCGAGTCCGATGGGGATGTTGCCGGGCAGCTTCAGATCGGTCATGAGGCCGATCAGGAGCAGCAGGAAGACCGGCAGGGCGATCCACAGGTGGTCCCACATCTGGCCGGCGGGCCGCATGGAGATGAAGGAGACGGAGATACCGGCGAGGGTGCCGAGCAGGGCGGCCCTGGGTGCGTACCGGCGTATGTACGGGCCCACGAAGGCCCCGATGAGGACGATGACACCGATGATGAAGGCCCAGGCGATACCGGCCTTCCACGCCAGCAGCGGATCCTTGGTCTTGAGGTAGATCGGCAGCATGATGACGAACACCACGATGAACATGTGCGGCACGCTCGGCCCGTAGGGCATCGCGGTGACGTCCTGCCGGCCCTCCCGCCGTGCGAGTCGGCGGCCGAGGTAGGCGTAGTAGATGTTGCCCGCGATCAGGGCGATGCCCAGCGCCGGCAGGATGGTGTGGAAGACGTCGTCGTCCGGAATCTTGACGACGCCCAGGCACAACCCGGTCAACGTCAGCACATTGACCAGGACGTTGACGGCCAGTCCGAAGAACGCGTTGGTGTCGCCGCGCACCCACAGCGGGAGGGGCAGGGGTCGGGTCTCGGCGGGGGCGGTGCGGCGGAGTGACAGCATGGTGGGATCACCCTTCGTCGGGTGGAGCGGTGGATTCCGGCGCGGGGTACGCCCGGTGACGGGACACTGGTGGACGGTGGGCACCGTCGAGGTGGCGGCGTGGTCGGGCGGCCGGGGCGCGGTGACCGGGCGCTGGTGACCTGTCAGCGCGGCTGTGGCGCCGTTTCGCGGGAGGTTTTCGGAGCGTCGGGGCCGGCGGGTGACGCGGTGGCGAGTGCCGCCAGGAACGCGGCCGACTCCGCGGTCCAGCCGAAGATGCCGCCCTGAGCGGCCACCATCTCCAGGCCCGCCTGCTGGAACTGGGGGAAGTAACTGCCGACGCAGTCCGACAGCACCAGGCACTCGTATCCACGGTCGTTGGCTTCGCGGACCGTCGTGTGCACACACACTTCGGTGGTGACGCCGGTGACTACGAGACGGCGGATGCCGCGGGCGGTGAGCAGCTCACCGAACTCGGTTGCGTAGAAGGCGCCTTTGCCCGGCTTGTCGATCACCGGCTCACCCGCCACCGGGTAGAGCTCCTCGATGATGTCGTGGCCCTCCTCACCGCGGACCAGTATCCGGCCCTTGGGGCCCGGGTCGCCGATGCGCATGCTGGGGTTTCCTCGCAGCAGCTTGCTGGGGGGACAGTCGGACAGGTCCGGCAGGTGTCCCTCGCGGGTGTGGATGACCGCCATGCCCGCGGCGCGGCAGGCGTCGAGTACGGCCCGCAGCGGAGCGATGGTTTTCCGCAGTTGTTCCACGTCATTGCCCAGGCTCTCGCCGAATCCGCCGGATTCGAGGAAGTCCCGCTGCATGTCGATGAGAACGAGTGCCGTGTCGGCGAGGTCGAAGGTGAACACGTACGGGGCGGCCTCGACACGGAGCGATTCCGGAACTGCCATGGCGGTTCCTGCTTTCGTCGATGGGAAGGGGAGTCGACGCGGTCGGCTCGGGCGCATGGGGACCATGCGCCCGGATGCGCAGGACTGTTCGAGCGGTGCGGGGGCCCGTCCGGTGGGTCAGCTCAGGCGGTGGCCTCGGTCGTGGCGGTGATCAGGTCGTCGGCGGTGGAGACGCATCCGAAGACGCCGCCCTGCATGGTCACCATGTGCAGCGCGGCTTCATGGTTCGAGGGGGCCGTCGCGCCGGTGCAGTCGGAGAGGATCAGACATTCGTAGCCGCGGTCGTTGGCCTCGCGCATGGTGGTGTGGACGCACACGTCCGTGGTGATGCCGGTGAGGACGAGATGTGTGATGCCCCGGGTGCGCAGTACGAGGTCGAGGTTGGTGGCGTAGAACGCTCCCTTGCCCGGCTTGTCCACGATCACCTCACCAGGAATCGGGGGCACTTCGGGCACGATCTCCCAGCCGGGTTCTCCCCGGACCAGAATGCGGCCGCACGGTCCGGCGGCGCCGATCTCCGCGCCGATCTGCGCGGACCGCCAGCGCTTGTTCGCCGGCAGGTCCGCCAGATCGGGGGCGTGCCCCTCACGGGTGTGGACCACGAGCATGCCCGTGCTGCGGGCGTGCGCGAGCAGCTTCTGCGTCGCCGGGAGCCCGGCCCGGGTCAGCGAGATGTCGTATCCCATCGTGTCCACGTAACCGCCGGGTCCGCAGAAGTCCGTCTGCCAGTCGATGCAGAGCACGGCGACACGGTCGGCGGGCACGGATGTGTCGTACGGCCATGCGTAGGGCTTCGCGGTGACCGGGCCGATGATTACTGTCGGATTTTGCGGACTTATGGGCGCACTGTCAGCCATTGACCCCCCAAGCCAGATGAAGTGGTGCATGGGAAAGTAGCCGCAATATGTCTGGTATTCCGTACACGGTGATTATGTGGAAATTGGTTTCGGCCAGGCGGTCGCCAGGTTACGCAGGAATGACGCGGCCACGGGCGGGCGCAGGGCCCAGGCCAGGGCCGGGTCAGCGTCGCGGGCGAGGTCTGCTTCCGTTCCGGCCCCCGTGCACGCCTGGTGTACCGGCTGCACGTGTACCACGGCCGCGCGGGCGAGCCGAAGTCTGCCGGGCGAGGGCGGCGTTCCGATGGTCGCTCGTGCATGCCGGAGCGGGTGGCTGTCTGCGCCCCGGTGGTCTGGTCGAAGAAGCCCTGGGCGGCGAAGCTCGAGTGTCTCAGCGACGCCTCGGCGTCAGGCCCTCAGAGTAGGTGCACTGATCTGCGACGGTGCCCCGCGCGTTCCCGAATTGGGGAAGGGGCGTTCCCGGGGGAGATTGAGAGAAGCCGCTGACCTGCGGCTCGGCAGTTTTCGGCAAGGACCGAGGTGAGCCCGTGCGGGTCGATGTGGGAGAACTGCGGCCGCTCAGTCAGGTGGAGCCGGCCCGAACGTGGCCTGGATCGCTGCACGGGACCGGTGTTCCATCAGCGCCATGGTCGGATCTTCGTGAACCCGGGCCTGTCCCCGACCCGAATGCAAACACATTTGCATATACTCTTGCTCGTGCAGTGGTGATTGCACTGCCGTGTCGATCCCTGTGAGGAGAGTGGGGCGCCGTGACCATGCATTCGGCGACCTTGGCCATCAACGAGACACTGCGGGCCCGCCGGGCGGCGGGGGAGAGGGTGTTGCACCTAGGGTTCGGCGAGGCGGGGCTGCCGGTGCCGGATTCGGTCGCGCAGGTGTTGTCGGCGGCAGCCGGGCGCAATGGTTACGGGGCTGTTGTCGGGTCGCGGGAGGCTCGCGAGGCCGCTGCCGGGTGGTTCGGCCGGCGTGGAGTGGAGACGGGACCCGAGCAGGTGCTGTTCGCCCCCGGCAGCAAGGCGCTGCTGTTCGCGCTGCTCGCCGCGCTGCCGGGGGACGTGGTGCTGCCGTGCCCGGCGTGGGTCAGCTACGCGGCCCAGACGGCGCTGGTGGGCAAGAAGACCATAAGTGTTCCGATTCCGGCGGAGGCGGGCGGCGTTCCGGACCCGGAGCTGCTGGAGCAGGTGCTGGCCGACGCGCGGGCGGCCGGGGCGAACCCCGGTGTCCTGGTGGTGACGGTGCCGGACAATCCCACGGGGACGATCGCCCGCGAGGAACACCTGCGTGCGGTCTGCGAGATCGCCGAGCGGCATGGTCTGGCAGTGGTCTGCGATGAGATCTACGCCGAGCTCTGCCACTTCGGGAAGGCGCCCAGCGCGCTCGGCTACCTGCCCGAACGCACCGTTGTCACCAGTGGGTTGAGCAAGTCGATGGCTCTGGGCGGTTGGCGCATCGGGTTCGCCCGGGTGCCGTCGGGCCCCTGGGGCGAGCGGCTGATGCGCGATCTTGTCGGGGTGGCCAGTGAGGTGTGGTCCAGCCTGGCGGCACCGATGCAGGCCGCCGCCACGTACATCCTGCAGGAGCCGCCCGAGGTGCTGAACCATATCGATGCCGCTCGCGGGCTGCATGCGACGGTCGCGGCAGCGGTGTACGAGCAGTTCACGGCGGCCGGTGCGGTCTGCCGCCGTCCCGAGGCGGGCTTCTACCTCTACCCGGACTTCGAACCGGTGCGGCCGGTGCTTGCCGGCCGGGGCATCGACACCGGTGCGGGGCTGGCCGCAGCCCTGCTGGAGGAGCATGGGGTCGGTGTGCTCGCCGGTGAGGCGTTCGGGGACACGGTCGGCGGACTGCGTGCCCGGGTGGCGACAAGCCTGCTGTACGGGGAGTCCGAGGCGGAGCGCTGGGAGGCGTTGCGCAGCGACGACCCGCTGCGCATGCCGTGGATCGCGGCCTCCCTGGAGCACCTGCGCGGTGCGCTCACCGCGCTGACGGCACAGGGCTGAAGCGTGCGGCCACCGGCCCGGCGGCTCATGCCAGGGGCGTCTCCGGGACATAGGCGCCGAACTCCTCCAGCAGCTCTTCTTCCTGCAGCAACGTCGACCGCACCTGGTGCCCGCGCCGTTGGGCGACCCCGGTGGCGAGCGCCTGGACCAGCGCGGTGAACGCGGTCAGCGACCGCAGCACCGACGGGCTGGAGGCGTCCACGAAGAAGACCTGCTCGGCCGACCCGGCCAGGGGTGAGGAGGGGTTGTCGGTCAGTGCCACGCAGCGGGCGCCGCGCGCCCGGGCCCAGGCCGCGGCCCGCACCGTCTCCGCGCTGTAGCGGCGGATCGCGATGGTCACGAAGCAGTCGCCCTCACGGACCCGGCGCAGGTCGTCGGTGAGCGTTCCCGTGCCCAGCGTGACGGTTTCGACGTCCTCGCGCAGCATCCGCAGCAGGTAGCCCAGCAGATAGGCCGGAGCATGGCACTTGCGCAGGCCCATGACGTGGACGCGGGGGGCCTCGGCCAGCGCCGTGACGGCGGCTTCCCAGGTTTCGGGGTCGATCCGGGCGAAGGTGCGGGCGATGTTGGCCCCTTCCTGCGCGGCCGCCTGCTGAAGCAGGTTTCCGCCGTCGGCACCCAGCTGCTCCAGGTTGTCGTAGCGGCGCAGCAGGTGCACCTGTTCACGCAGGTACTCCCGGCACAGTCTGGTCAGCCCGGGGTAGCCCTCAAGGCCGATGCCCGTGGCGAAGCGCACCACCGTGGCCTCGTTGACTCCGACAGCGGACGCCAGCTCCGAGATGGTCATGAACGCCACGCCTTCCGGGTCGGCCATGACGCGGTCGGCCAGAAGCCGCTGGGAACGGGTCAGCGGCGTCGCCGGGTTGCGGAGTGTGGCGACGAGTTCGTCGTAGGTCTGCGGAGGTCGCCGCGATGCTGTGGCCATGCGAGGAATTCTCTCCCGAAACGGCCGTGCCGCGGTCGCGGGTCACCCGGTGGCGGCGTGGGCACGCCCCTGCGCGAAGTCCGACAGCGCCATCTCGGCGGTCTTCCCGGCCGGTCCGCGCACCGTGATCCGGTCGGCGGTCAGGTCGGCCACCACTGAGCACAGGGTCATCAGCGGGTCGGTGCCCGCGGCCGTGCGGTGCACCCCGCGAGGCAGCGGCGCCGAGGTGAGGATGTCCAGGAACCACTGCGGGCCGGGGTCGTGGGCCGGGACCGGCAGCGCGCCCAGAACCTTGCCGCGGGCGACGCTCTCCTCGAACTGGCCCAGGCTGCGGGCCGCCCGCGCGCCGTCGTTCGCGACTGCGGAGGTGACGGGCGAGTCCGCCGGTTCGGGCAGGTGGCGCAGGTGGTTGGTGTGCCAGTGCAGGGGGTGGTGGACCGGGTCGGCCTCCACCACGGCGGTCCGTCCGGCGACGCTCTCCACGACGACGACCCGGCCCTCGGCGCGGTCGCCCAGGGTGTAGGCGAAGCCTCCGGCGCTGGGACGGGTGCGCAGATGGCCGACGGCGGCGTCCAGGTTCGGAGCCTGCTGGAGGGCGCGGGCGACGAAGTGCCGTCCCGGGGCGTCGGCGGGACGGGCGGCCTGGATGTGGTTGATGCCCCAGACCAGGCCGTTGCCGGTGGCCGTGAAGGTATTGGCGGGGAGGAAGCCGGGGTACCACTGGACCGTCACCGGCACATCCCCGTCGACGAGCAGGGTGAGCAGCATCAGCCGGCCGTCGAGTGCGGGCGCCCCGTCCTCGTTGTGCGCGACGCACGACCGCGTCCTTCGCCAGCCGAGGTCGGTGCAGCCGGTGCCGTCCTCGACTCCGAGGTCGCCGCGGAGGTTGGCCAGCAGCAGGTCGTGGAAGTCCGCGTCGGCGCCGGCGGCGAGGGCACGCAGCTCGGCCAGCTCCCGGCCGCACGCGGCGCCCGTGGCGTCGAGCAGCCGGCCGACCCGGATCCGCCCTCGTTCGGTCGCCGCCCAACGGCGCAGCGCGGAGCGTTCGGGCAGGGCGTCCTGGACCGCGTGGACCTCGGCGCGGGCGGCCCGGCCGAGGGCACGGAACACCTCCGTCCGCTCCCCGGAGACGACCAGCCACCGCAGCCCGGCGAGTTCCTGCTCACGGATGCCTGCCGCCATCTTCCGACCTCCTGCCGGTTGAGCTCTGCCGACCGCTGCCGCGGACCCGCTTGCCGCAACCCGTGACGTAAATTTAATTGCAGCGATACTACATCCTGCAATTCTGCTTGCATATCGTGTGGTCCCCGTCCCCCTCCCCAAGGTCAGGAACCCCGTGAAACCTTCCGCTCACACCACCGAGTCCGCCCCACTGCGCGGCGCGCTCGGCAACCGGCAGATGACCATGATCGCGATCGGCGGCGTCATCGGCGCCGGGCTCTTCGTCGGCAGCGGCAGCGCCATCCGCCAGGCCGGGCCCGCCGTACTGGTGGCCTACGCCGCCGTCGGCGCCCTGGCCGTCCTGGTGATGCGCATGCTGGCCGAGATGGCGGTCGCCCAGCCGGAGACCGGCTCCTTCTCCAGCTACGCGGGCCGCGAGCTGGGCCCCTGGGCCGGGCTCTCGGTGGGCTGGCTCTACGCCTACCAGTGGTGCATCACGGTCGGATTCGAAGCCATCGCCGGTGCGGCCGTCGCCCACCACATGCTGCCCGCCCTCCCCACCTGGCTGGCCGCGCTGGTCCTGATGATCGCGTTGATCGCGGTCAACTTCGCCCGCGTCGAGTCCTTCGGCACCTTCGAGTTCTGGTTCGCCATGATCAAGGTGGCGGCGATCATCGCCTTCCTGCTCATCGGACTCGCCGCCGTGCTCGGCGCGCTGCCCGGCACCGACGCCCCCGGGACCACCAACCTCCTCGGCCACGGCGGCTTCGCCCCCAACGGCTGGCTGGCCGTTCTGCAGGCGTCACTGGTCGTCTTCTTCTCCTACTTCGGCACCGAGGTCGTCACCATCGCCGCCGGTGAGGCCAAGGACCCCGCCCAGGCGGTGCGGCGCGGCATCAACAGCGTCGTCTGGCGCATCCTGCTCTTCTACATCGGCTCGATCACCGTCGTGGTGATGCTGCTGCCCTGGAACTCCACCGCCGTCACCGACAGCCCCTACGTCGCCGTCCTGGGCCACCTCGGGGTGCCCTTCGCCGATACCGCGATGAACTTCATCGTGCTCACCGCCGTCCTGTCCTGCCTGAACTCCGGGATCTACTCCTCCTCCCGGATGCTCCACTCCCTGGCCGAGCGGGGCGAAGCGCCGGCGCTGTTCGCCCGCACCACCCGGCTCGGCGTGCCAGCAGCGGCCGTGCTCGCCGCCTCCAGCATCGGACTGCTCACCGTCGTGGCCAACTACTTCCTGCCCACCACGGCCGTCTACCAGTTCCTGCTCGACTCCTCAGGCGCCGTCGCCGTCGTCGTCTACCTGTGCATCACGGTCACCCACCTGCGCGGGCGTGCCCGGCTGATGCGGGAGCGGCCCGAAGCCCTCACCGTCCGCATGTGGGGCTACCCCTGGCTGAGCCTCCTCGTCCTGGCGGCACTCGTGGCGATCATCGCCGGTATGGCGGCCGACTCCGGAAGCCGGCGATCGCTCCTGCTGACCCTCCTGGTCACCGCCGTCGCCGCTGTCGCCGGACTGATCAACCAGCGGGCCCGACACTCGAAGACCGCAACCGAACCGGCGCACTCACGCACCCTCGTCTGACGACCGCCGAGGCCGGCGTGCACATCGCGGCCATGCGGCCCGAGCACGCCGAGCAGGTCCTGGCGATCTACCAGCTCGGCATCGACGGGGGCAACGCCACCTTCGAGACCACCGCCCCGACCTGGCAGGCGTTCGACACGGCCAAGGTGCCCGCCCATCGCCTGGTCGCGATCGAGGGCTAGCCAGGTGCTGGGGCGGGTCGCCGTGGTGCCGGTCTCCGACCGGTGCGCGTACGCCGGAGTCGTCGAGCACTCCGTCTACGCCTACCCCGACGCCCGAGGCCGCGGGATCGGCCTCGCGCTTCTGGAAGCGCTGCTCGCCTCCACCGACGCCGCCGGCGTCTGGACGGTGCAGTCGGGAATCTGGCATCAACGGTCGGAACTGGCCCCACTTTTCCGGCTGCACCAACACCTCGTCGCAGCAGGGTTGTTGATGCTGAGGGCAGCCTGATCCGGGTGGTGCCGGGGAGAGCGGGAAGCGGCCCTGACAAAGCCGGGACGTGCCAGTACGGCGGCAGCATGCGTGGGACTTGACGACGGCGGCCCTGACGCCGCCCCCGCGGCCTGGTCCTGCTGCTGGGTGGCTGCGGCCTTGGAGGCGCACCTCGCACGGCAGGCACCTAGTAGGTACCATGGGGTGCATGCCCTCTCTGAATGTGTCGTTCACCGACGAGGAACTCGAAGGCGTGCGTGCGGCCGCGGCCGCCGAAGGCAAGAGCCTCAAGCAGTACCTGCATGATCTCGGGGTCCGCGAGATGCGACGCAAGGAGTTCATCACGGGGGCGGCCGCCTGGGCCGACCGGCTGCGCGAGGAGTTCGACGAGGCCTTCCCCGACGAAGTGCCCCCTGCTGAGCGTCCGGGTGGAGCTGCGGCCGCCTGATGTACCTGTACATCGATGTCTCCTGGCTCCTCGACGTCCAGGAGGCCGCCCTCGGCCACGGCGAGGACATGTCCGTCGCGGACTACTCCGCCCTGGTCGCCGCGGTCGCCCGGCACAAGACCAAGCTGCCCACTCTGCAGGCCGCCGACCCGGACGCCGCATGGCGCGCCGCCGCGCTCATGCACACCATCGTGCGTCTTGAGCCTCTCCCGTACCGCAACAGCCTGTACGCCGCGTTCATCGGGGCCCAGTACATGGACCAGTCCGGCGAGGGCATCGACCCGCCGTACGGCGCCCTGTCCGATCTCGTACGGAAGATCCGCGACTCCCGGCTGCATGTCCCGGAGATTGCCGACCAGTTGCGTTCCTGGAAGATCTAGGCGCGAGCCCCGCAGTCGCCACGGACTGTCCGAGCCGGCGGTCCAGACCGCTGAGCTGCACGTTCTGTACAGCCGCCATGGCCGGACGGGAGTTGAGCAGGTCGCAGTGGGACTGCGCCGGGCGCGGTTCATCGACTTGCCGCCGCAAGCCCTCGCCTGATCTCCAGCGGGCAGTGCGGTGGCACGCTCGGTGTGATCGTGGCCGTACGCAAGCGGGCGCGGCCGCAGCCACGCCGGGTCCCTCACCGCGTTTCGCCGGCTGTGTTCCCGGCTCCCTTGCCGAGAGCCGGGAACACGGTCAGCACCGCGGGACCAGGTGGTCCCGGATGAGCCGGACCAGCCAGTACGCGGGGGCCGAGACAGGCGCCAGCCACAACCGCACGCGTGGCGCGGTCCGGCCGGGCCCCTTGGCCTGGTGTCCTCGCTCACGGAGCATTTCCCTTCCTCCCCGGCAGCCGTCTGCCGGCCCCGGGCGCCCGGGGCCAACAGCACCCAGGGGAGGGGGCCTTGCGTGAACGAGCGGTGGCCACGCTCATCACGGTTCACAGGCCAGCACTATGGATGCGACACCTGGCACAATGACGCGTCCGGCTACCGACAGTTGCAGAGCCGTCCAGGAGTACGCGGCGACGGCCGGAGGCCGTGATCCCACTGCGCAGGTCGTTGGTGATGAGGTGGAAGTCCAGCGCTGCGATCTTCGACTCGACGTGGCGATCGACGGGGAAGTGGCCACCGAGTTCGCGGGGGACCGCGATGAGGTCGCCGATGTCGGCGGTGTTCACCCATCGCCCGAGGGCCGGAGGGTCTGCGGCACGGCCGCCTCGGGGCTCCGGCTCCAGGGCATCAAAGACACCGGGCATACCGCGCGGGGAGCCCAGTGTCACGAGCAGATCGATCTCGAGCTCCGGGTGTGCGGACAGCGCTTCGTAGGTCGATCGCCCTGCGCCGCCGTCTGTACGCGCTGTCGGTCCGGCTGCTCTGGCATCCGTACTGGTCGCGCTCGGCGGTGGCAGTGCCGATGCCGCGCGCGGAGCTGCGCCGCCAGGGGCGGCAGGTGCCTCTCCGGGGGATCGGCAGAGCCGTTGCGCTGGCGGGTGGCCGTCTGAACGACGAAGTCCTCGTCATCACGACTGAGCGGGCGGGGCCGACCTCCCGCCCGCCGAGGGTCCAGACAGGACAGACCGATCTCGTTGAACCGGTGGATTACATCCCGGACGGTGCCCTCGTCGGCCTGCACCAGCTGAGCGATCACCGCACCCGGTTCCCGCCAGCCGAAGCCAGCAGCGTCATCGCTCGCCGATAGCGCACCGCGCTGGTGCTGCCCCGGCGCACGATCTGCTGCGGCTTCTGCCCTTCCTGGTCGGTCAGTCTGCGCACACGGACAGGCTCGGCCACCGCACCTCCAGCGGTCGGATCGGACGACACCGCACATCCAACCGCCACGACCACCAACCCGGCGAGCCTGTGCGGTCACAGCACCAGAGGCTGTTGAAATCTGCCGACGCCGAGGTCACGCCTTCCGCGCCAGGCCTCCGTACATGGCGACGTCCGAGTCCTTGACCTCCCCCTCGGTGCCGGGGAGAGGCCGCCATCGGTGCACGAGTGTCACCCCCGGCTCGACGGGTTGCAGGCCGTCGAAGAACGGCTGGACTTCGTCCCTGGTGCGGTTTCGGGCGGGCATGCCGCGTTTGGTGTATTCGGCGACCACACTGCCGATCGGTTTCGGGCTGGAGTCGGTCGTGACGGTGGACAACGCGAGGAAGCTGCCGGGCGCCAGTGGCTGCAGGTATCGCTTGACGAGGTCGTATGCCTTCTGGTCGTCGAGAACGAACTGCAGTACCGCGATGATCGACAGTCCGACTGGTCGGTCGAGGTCGAGGGTGTCGTTGAGTTCCGCAGAGCGAAAGATCGCGTCCGGATCGTGCATGTCGGCGTGGATGTAGGCGATGCGGCCTTGTGGGGTGCCGGTAAGCCGGGCTCCGGCGTGCGCGAGGACGATGGGATCGTTGTCGACATAGACGACGTGGGCGTTCGGGATGATCTCCTGGGCAACCTCATGAAGATTCGGGGAGGTGGGGATTCCGGTGCCGATGTCCAGGAACTGGTCGATTCCCTGCTCCGCCAGGTAACGCGTGGCCCGCTGCATGAACTTGCGGTTCTCGCGCATGGATGTCTGAAGGCCGGGCCACGCGGCGAGCATCTGTTCCGCCGCCGCACGGTCCGGGGGATAGTTGTCTTTTCCGCCGAGTATGTAGTCGTAGACCCGTGCCGAGTGGGGAACGCTCGTATCGATCTCAGGGGGCTCATAGTCCAGAGGTCGATTGGTCCAGTTTGTTTCGTCGGGCACTCGCGTACTCCTCTTGATTACCTGCGCCAGAACGCTGCGTATTGCGCGGGCGAAGTCACTCGAGGGCGCTTCGCCGACGAACATTGTGCGGAAATCCAAGTGCCCGTCAGGAGGCCGACAGGCTGGCCTGTCCGGCTTCCCAGCCCTCTGCGAAGACGTCGAGCTCGATCTGCGTGAAGATCAGCGCCGGCCCTTCCGGGTCGCGGGACTGGCGGACCGCGAAACGGCCGTCGGGCAGTTTTCTGACTTCGACGCAGGCGCCGCCGTTGCTTCCGCTCCACGGCATGTGCCAGCCTTCCGTCCCCAGTTCCTGAACAGCATTGTGTATGCGATTCACGGGGCTACAGCTCCTTGCGAATATCACCGAGGAATTCCTTGGTACGTTTTACTGGTAGGGCCTGCGCGCATATCCGGTCCAGGGCTTCCTGGTAATTCGTCACGTCGTCGTACTCGTCGAGATACACCGCGCCGACGAGATTCTCGATGTAGGTGATGTCCGAGATTTCCTCATGCGGGAACCGGAAGATATGGAACGGCCCGTACATACCCTCGTGCGCGCACAGTCCGAACGGCATGATCTGGAGTTTGACGTGGGGCAGCTTCGTCGCCTCGATGAGGTGGTCGATCTGCCTTCGCATCACCTCGGGCGGAACCATGGGGCGGCGCAGTACGGTTTCGTCCATCACCGCCCACAGTTCAGGCGGTTGAGGCCTGCTGAGCAGTTTCTGGCGCTCCATGCGGACGACGACCCTCTGCTCGGCCTCCTCATCTTTGCCGTGGAGGCCGGCACTCAGGATGGTCCGCGCATAGTCCTCGGTCTGGAGCAGTCCGGGGATGTAGTGCGGTTCGTAGACCCGGATGAGGCTCGCCTCTTCCTCCAGGCTCACGTAAGCGCTGAACCAGGCGGGCAGGGCGTCCCGGTGGCGGTGCCACCATCCCGGCTGGTTGGCCTCCCTTGCCAGGGCAAGGAAGGCATCGGCCTCGTCTGCGGGGACTCCGTACGCCCGCAGCAGGGTCTGGACGTAGGGGAGCTTCCACTTGCCCTTGGCGAGTTCCATCCGCCGGATCGTCAGGTGATTGACGTCGAGTACCACCGCAGCGTCGTCGAATGACATCCCGGCGCGTACCCGCAGATCACGCATCCGTCGCCCCAGGACCATCAGTCGGACGGTTGAGGCACCAGCCGCCAACTGGGCCGGAGTCATCTCCTGCCTCCCCGCACAGCATTCATCGGAAGAGTGTGCCACTCCTTGGCGGATCGGCCCCCCGACCCTGTCTCCGTGAAATTATCACGGAGAATCTTGCTTCATGACCATGTCGGCGAGCATAGTGGCGTCGTGACCATGTTCACTCAAGCGTGGCAGTCGGCGGACGCGCAGGCCTGGGCGCCAGATCTTCCCGTGAGGCACCGCAGCGGGCATCGCGTATGCGGATCAGGCGTGTGGCGCTGCCGCCCGGCCTTGGCCCCGGACGCGTGCGCGCTTGGGGTTCACAACTTCGGACGAGGCACGTGCGGCTCTCATCCCCATGGCGAGGAATCCGTGGCCATCCCTGACTTGACCTCCCGGCGCGCTCCCTCACCTCCGGACTTGACCTTCGAACTTCCGGCGCACGTGGCCTCCGTCGGTGAGGCTCGCCGCCGCCTGCGAGCCCACCTCACACGTCAGAATTGCGGTGACGACCTCTGCGACACCGCGGTCTTACTGGTCAGCGAACTGGTGACCAACGCGGTACAGCACACACCCAGTACCCGGGTGAGGTGCTCCGTCGGGCTGGAGGCGGGCAAGGTGCGGATCGAGGTGAGGGATCAGGGCGAGGTCTTCATCCCTGGATCCCTGGCCCACGCTGCCGCCGAGGACGTGAACGGGCGAGGTCTGTACCTGGTGGCGGCACTCTCGCAGGAGTGGGGGGTCCGGGATCACGACAGCGGTGCCGGCTGCGTGGTGTGGGCGCTCGTGTCAGCCATCGATTGAGTCCACGGAAGACCGACGGCGAACGCGGAAGACATCCCGCTCGGCCGCTTGGGGAGCCCCGAGGCGGTGGCCGACGCCTCGTCTGGCTGGCAGGCCCTGGCGCCTCCATGGTCAAACGGCACCGTCGCCGATGTCGACGGCGGCCTCATCCGAGCGTGACGGCCCAGCTCTCTCGCCGACTCGCAGTGGACGGTTGAGTCGCCTGGTCACCGGGCGCGGCCGGGCCACAGGGCGGTGACGTCGTCGGCCGGTGGTTCGGTGACCTGTCGGTGGTGCCCGCGGTGGCCGGGGAGGCCGCGGGGGCGTCGTACAACGGCCAGCCGGGCTCGCCGGTGACAAGCGATCGGCCCGGAGCCCGGCGCCCATCATCTACGGCAGGCCCAACGACAAGAAGTTGCCCGTGCGCACCGGCTGAGGCGGTGCGATGATGAAAATGTTCGGCCTGGGGGCGAAGGAGGCAGCAATGCCTATCGGCCTCCCGCGACGCACGGCCAGCCTGGCCGTCACCGTCCTGTTGCTCAGCCTGGCCTGGGCCCCCGCCACGGCCGCCCTAGCCGTGGGCGGCGAGGGCGTGTTGCCGGGGTCGCGCATCTGCCTGTTTGCGCAGCGACCGGTAGCGCCCCTACCGGGCTTCGAAGGCTTGTACGAGCAGTACTACAACGACGCACAGGGCTGTGCCCTGCTGAAGAACACCTCGGGCGATCGGGTGCTGATGATGAGCGGCACCGGCACCATCGACGGGCCGAGCAGGCTCGACAACACATCGAGTGGGTGGATCCGTGAGACAACCGCCCAGGCAGCGATCAAGCGCTGGGGCTCCCCAGCCGTGGTGATCCTGCCCGGGGAATCCGTGAGCCTCTACGACACTGTCCCTCCGGCCAGCTACTACATCTGGGTCGCTGACCCTCCTGTGACCCAGGCCGCGAAGGTCTCCGAAGGGCTTGCCAATGCGGCTGTGTCCGCCGCTCTCAGCCAGAACAAGCCGTGGAACGCGCTTTTGATCCGCACCAATATGCGGGAGGTCATCAACGCGTGCGCCGCCGCCGCGGACAGCACGTGGCGGGAGATCAGGAAGTCGCAGGGCGACGAGTCGCTGTCCGACGTTCTTCTTGAGATGACGAACCTCAGCCCCTGCAAGGCGGCCTACAACGCCATCGACCCCAACTATGTGAACCCCGAAAAGCCCGCGTGGTACAGGACTTTGCTCGATGACGCCTCCCGATACGCAGACGACTGGTGGCGGCAGTACCGGAGTGATGTGAGCAAGGCGGGTCAGGCGCTGCTGAATCTGTTCCGCCGGGTCTAGAATGAAGCGCTCCCGATGCCTGCACCTGGCGGGGGCAGGCACCAAACGTCCGTCACTGCCATGCTGGCATGCATGGATCAGCGATCCGAACTCAGTACTTTCCTCCGCTCCCGGCGGGCCCGGCTTCAGCCGGAAGACGTCGGTCTCATCGACTATGGCGGCCGTCGCCGGGTGCCCGGACTGCGCCGCGAGGAACTCGCGCAGCTCGCCGGGGTCAGCGTGGGCTACTACACGAGGCTCGAGCAGGGGCAGAGCCCCAACGCCTCGGACGCCGTGCTGGATGCGATCGCCCGGGTCCTGCGCCTGAGCGAGACCGAGCGCGCCCACCTGCGCAGCCTGGCCCGCAACAAGCTACGTGCTCGGCGCCGCTCCCGGCCCGAACAGGTCCGCCACGGTATCCGGCTGATGGTCGACTCCATGGCCGACGTGCCCGCCCTGGTCGTGGGCCGCACTGGCGACGTGCTCTGCTGGAATCGCATGGCGCATGCCCTGCTCGCCGCGCACATCGACTTCGGCGCACCGGCCCAGGCAGGCAGCCGCCCCAACGTGGCCCGCCTCGTCTTCCTCGACCCGCACACGCGTGAGCTGTATGCCGACTGGCGTGAGAAGGCCCGGGACACCGTGGCCGACCTGCGCATGACGGCCGCCCGCTACCCCGACGATCCCCGGTTCGCCGAACTCATCGGCGAACTCACTCTGCACAGCGCCGAATTCGCCTCCCTGTGGGCCGCGCACACGGTGCGCCCCTGCGCGCAGTTCACCCGCGCCTTCCAGCATCCTCTGGTCGGCGCGCTGACCTTGAGCAACGAACTGCTCGACCTGCCGCACGACGAAGGACAGCGCGTCGCGCTCTTCAACGCCGAACCCGGCTCGTCCTCCCACGCGGCTCTCCATCTGCTGTCCGGCCTGAGCTCGGCGTCCTCGGTTGCCGAGCCGGAGACCGCGATAGCCGACTGATCACCGGCTCCTCAACGTCCGCCGTAGCCTCGGGGCGCGCGCGGACTCCGCCCGGCCTGGCCGCGTCATCCCCCGTCGCTGCCAGGCGGGGCCTTTTCGCGTCCAAGACGCCGCTGCGGTAGGCCGACATCACGGGCCACGACGAACCGCGTTGCACCGGGCGTCAGCTGCTCACTGCAACCTCTGCCCGGATTTCCGCCCACGGCAACTCCGCATTGTGCGCGGGCCTTTGGCGTCTGCCGTTGGTGCGGAAGCACCCCGAGACGTTCACTGAGGATGGATGGTCCAATGCTCGGCTGGAGCCTGCACCTGCCAGGGGTATCCACCGCAGAGGGCTGGGTGGCGCGCCCTCCGGGTCACAGGGTTGTTCTCACCCACCCAACGCTCATTTGTGAGAGGCATTCCACCATGGTGGTAACCAACACCCCCCATCGCGCTTCCGAAGCGCCCGACAAACTAGGCGTGCGGGGCTGGCTCACCCTGATCACGCTGTGCGGTGCAACCTTCCTGATCGCGCTGGACTTCTCGATCGTCACGGTGGCGCTGCCCGAGATCGGCCGCGACCTGAACTTCGCCACCCCCGGCGACCTGCAGTGGGTGGCCACCGCCTGCCTGCTGCCCACGGCAAGCCTCCTGCTGCTTTTCGGCCGCGTATCGGACCTCTTCGGCCGGCGCCGCCTGTTCATCCTGGGCATCATCCTGTTCACCGGGTTGTCCCTGGTGGGCGGACTCGCGCCCAGCCCCGCCGTCCTCATCACGGCCCGCGCCGGCCAGGGCATCGCCGCCGCGATGATCGGTCCCACCGCCATCGCCCTGATGACCGCCTCCTTCTGTGAGGGACGGCAGCGCACCAAGGCTCTCGCCGTCAACGGCGCCCTGCTTTCCCTCGGCTTCGTCATCGGCACCATCGGCGGCGGCCTCATCACCAGCGGTCTGAGCTGGCGCTGGACCATGCTGATCATGGTGTTCCTCGGCGCGCTCATCACGCTCGGCGCGGTGTCGCTGCTGCCCAAGGACGGCGCCCGCATCGCCACCCGGCTCGACCTGCCGGGCGCGATCCTGGCCAGCGGCGGCCTGTTCGCCCTCGTCTACGGCATCTCCACCGGGGCCGACGCCGGCTGGACCAGTAGCTCCACGCTCAGCTCCCTCGCCGCCGCCGTGGTACTCATCGGCGCCTTCCTGCTCGTCGAAGCCCGCCACCCGGCCCCCCTCGTCTCGCTGGAACTGCTCAACAGGCCCACGGTCAAGTGGAGCTTCGTCGTCGGCTTCGTCACCTTCGGCATGTGCGGCGGCACCACCGTCCTGCTCAGCCTCTACATGCAGGACGTCCTGGGCTACTCGGCACTGGCCACCGGCTTCGGCTTCCTCGGCGAGGGCGCTACCGCCCTCGTCGCCGGCACCCTCGCATCGAAGCTGATCGGCTCGCTGGGCACCCGCCAGACCATGACTCTGGGCCTTCTGGTGCAAGCCGTCGGCACCGGCTTCATGGTCTTCCTGCCCGCGGACAGCAACATCCCGCTGCTGCTGGTGGTCACCTCGGGGGCGATGGGCTTCGGTCACGTCCTGGCTGTCGTCGCCTTCATCACCACCCTCACCTCCGGCCTGCGCACCGACGAGCAGGGTGTGGCTGGCGCGCTCTCGCAGATGCCGCAGTTCGTCGGGGCCATCGGCGTGGCCGGGCTGGCCGCCATCGTCACCGCCCGCTCCGCCTCGCTCGCCTCCACCACCACCGCAAAGCTTGCGACCCTCGGCGGACTCCACGCCGCGGTGCTCACCGCAGGATTCGTCTGCATCGCCGGCCTGCTCGTGGCGCTCACCCTGCTGCGCCGCGCGGCCCCCGCCCCCGAGCCCGGACCCGTAGCCTGAACCCGCACCCGTCCGGGAGCTGTCAAGCTCGCCGAGCTCGGTGTGACACGGCCCCTGTTCCTGCTTCAGTGACCCACCGCGACCGGTCCGCTGAGTAGGGCCGGAGCGCGGTGCCGGGATTGCTCCCGGTCCGTTTCTCCGGACCTCTCGCCGAACCCGCCGTGCGCCTCTCAACGCAACGGGCTCTTCACGGTCTCTGCCGTCAGGCGTGGTTGATGCCGGTCCAGGGGTTGGGGATCCTCGACGCCCGATAGCGGTAGCGGGTGACCGTCACCGCTTCGATGTCGAATAGTTCGATCCCGTCCGCGTGTGGGCGGCGCCAGCCCCCGCGGGGGTCGCCGAGCCACCGGCGGACGTCCTTCCACCTCCAGCGATGCAGGGCTCTCAGCCACCGGACCACCCGCCACCAGACGAAGTAATCCAGCTTGCTGAAGGTGTGTTTGGCCACTGCGTGCTTGAAGTAGTTGGCCCAGCCGCGCATGATCTGGTTGAGACGGATCAGCACGTCCCTGGGAGGCAGTTGCGACGTCCTGTGCGTCAGGGCACGGATCTTCGCCTTCACCGACCGGAGGGGCCGGTCGGCGATGAAGGTGTAGACGTACCCCTTGGTCGTGCCTCGCTTGCGGCGCCACTGGATGCGGAACCCCAAGAAGTCGAACCCGTCGGCCATGTGCAAGATCCGGGTCTTGGCCGGTGACAGCCGAAGTCCCAGAGGTTCCAGCACATGAGCGACGTCTTCGTGCAGCGTTTCGACGTCGTCGCGGGTGCCGTTCACCAGGACAACAAAGTCGTCGCAGTAACGGACGAGCCGCCACCTGGGCAGCCCCAGGTAACGACGTCTGTCCCGCCGGGAGTTGGTGCTCATCTCCCCGCCGTCCTTCCACGGCCCGTGCAGGTGCTCGTCGAGCGCCGACAGGACGATGTTGAAGATCAACGGTGACAGGATCCCGCCTTGAGGGGTGCCGGTGTGGGTGTCCTTGTACTGGCCGTCCTCGGTGAGGACACCAGCCTTCAAGAACGCCTTGACCAGCTCCAACACGCGCTTGTCCTTGACCCTGGCTCGCACCGCGTCCATGGCGGCGCGGTGCGAGACGTTGTCGAAGGCTGCCTCGATATCCGCGTCCAGCACCCACCGATAGCCTCGGGTGCCGAAGTAGTGGATCTCGGCGATCGCGTCCTGGGCCCGCCGGGCGGGCCGGAACCCGTAGGAGACCGGCGCGAAGTCGGCCTCGAAAATGGGCTCCAGCACCAGTTTCAGTGCGGCCTGGACCAAGCGGTCCTCCACCCGGGGAATCCCGAGCCACCGGGCTTGGGGATCATGCGCTCGCGCACCGGCATCGGACTCCATGCCCGTGCCTTGAGACGCTCTCGCACCTCGGCCAGGAACACAGGGACGCCGATCTCGGACTCGATCCAGACGACTGTGCGGCCGTCCGCTCCGGGAGTCCGCGCCCCCTGATTACCCGCGACCCGGTCCCACGCGATCCGCAGCGTGGCCGGGTCGTGCACGAAGTTGAACAGGTCGTCGAACCTGCGGCCCAGGTCGGCCTCCGCCCAACGGTGAAGCTTGTTCTGCATCTCCGATACCCGCTGGCGGGACCCCATTTCGAGGTCCGCCGGCGGAGCACCGCCGTTCGGCGATGCGTCTTCCGGCATTGCAGCATCCTCCCCTTCTCGATACCGCTGCCGCCCTTCCCCGTGTGACCGGCTCTCCCGGCCTCGAAGTACTACGACGGCTGCGCCCCGTCCCGGACCGATCAGTCGTCGGTGGACTCAGCCCTGCCACCACCGCCGGACACGGCGTGCAGGGCGAGGACCGGGACGGTTCCCGTGTTCACTGTGGTCCGCTCGATGAAGTAGGAGCCCGACTGTGTCCCTGTGGCATCGCCGCGAGTACGCCGCAGACCTTCCCCACGGCCGCCCGGGCGGCTCCTGAATACCGCCCCAGGAGTTCTCCAGACCACCCGAAAGAGTGCCCCGGATACGCGCCACTCCCGGCCCAGATCTACCAGGTTCGAGCCGGTGTCGCTTTGAGAGACGTAAGACGCCGGTTCCTCGCGTACTCCTCTCCATCACGCTCGCCGGACCCGCACCATCTGGCAGTACTGGCACGTCCCGGCTTTGTCAGGGCCGCTTCCCGCCCTCTCCGGCACCACCCGGATCAGGCTGCCCTCAGCTTCAACATCCCTGCTGCGACAGGGTGTTGGTGCAGGTCTTCCACCTTCACTCGAACCAACAGCGCCTCACGGCGCAATCAAGATCTGCGACAGAGCCCGAATCAGAGCGGTAATGCCAGGCGGGAGGAGGCTCAGTACCTGTGCGTGCAGGCGGTTGGTTTTCCGCCCCGGTTCCTTGACCAGATCGGTCCGTCGGGCGGCCATCATCCGCAGTTCCGCGGTCAGTTCGCCCTCCGGGATGAGGACGTGCAGGTCGCGGCGCATACGCACCTGATCAGCGACGGTGATGCCGCACTGCTGCGGGCGGCCCACAAGCTGTTGGCCCGGCGCGCGAGCGGCAAGTCGCTCCTGCGCCGCCTGCCGCAGCCCCGAATCCTGCCTGGCGGCCTACGCACCCGAGTCGTGGATCGAGGCGATCAGCACCACGTACGCCGGCATCTGGCGAGCGATCCCGCCGACCGGACCTGAGCTCCGGATCAGCGGCCCGGACGACCCGCTGGTGCACGAGTCGCCAAGCAGACGCGACTGTTGCAGGCCAGTCGAGTGGGCTACCGCAAGCGTAATAGCCTGTACGAGGCCTGTATCCCCGGCGGCAACCCCCGTGGAGGACGATCAGCTCCGCTGATCTGTGGCCTGAGTCGGGAGGCGAGCCGTCGCGCCGGCCTCGCATGTCGCCGTGGCGGCGGCATGTGGGTCCAGTCCGGCCGGGACGAGGAGTTCGACCAACTGCACCGCGACTTCTTTGCCGTCCGGGACCGATCCCGCGCCTGTGCGGCCGCCGTTCTCGCTCTGCTGCGGGCCGGCATCTGACACTTGACCGAGTGAGATTGCCCGCCAACACCGTGCATACGCGCCCCTCATGCAGCAGTCGCCTCGTCGCGTGCGCGCATCGTGGTCTGCAGATGACGCAAGGCGTAGTGGACCCGTGACTTGACCGTACCCGGGGGTATGCCCAGAGCGGTAGCAGCCTGCTGCACACTGAGTTCCTCCAGGTAAGTGGCGCGCAGCGCCTCGCGGTGGAGCGGGGCGAGATCCTCCAAGGCCTCGTGGAGATCCAGAGCGGTCAACATGCGTTCGATCTCACTGCAGTTACTGTCGACGTCCTTCAGCCAGGTCGTCGTACTGCTGATCTCGCGGGGGCGCAGCGCGCGAGCGCGGTACTCGTCGATGACCAGATTGCATGCCACACGGAACAACCATCGCCTCACGCTCATGGTCGCGGTGTCGTAGAGGTTGCGCTTGACCCAGCAGCGCAGGAGAGCCTCTTGGACGACGTCCTCCGCTCGGTAGGCGTCGCCGCCGACCAAACGCAGGACGTAGGCGTAAAGGTCCCGGGTATGGGCCTGGTAGAGGTCGAGCAGGGCCCTTTCCTCCGCTGACGCGGACCCGGTCGATCCGATGACGTGCTGCTGCATGACGTGCTCCTGGGCTGCCGCGAACGGTGGCGTTCGCCGAAAGGCGGGATGTCTCGGCGAACGCGTCAAGTGGTGGAGCACCTCAAGGTGTTGCCTGGCGATGGCAGGCCGATGGCCGTCCGATGGACGTGGTCACGACGGACGCGGTGACGGTGGATCGATGCCGTGACGTCTACGGGGTCTGCGCGGCGCAGGCACGGGTCGGCGTGTGCATCCGCTGTCCGACATACCGCACCAGAGCGGCGTGGGCATCTGAGACCAGGCTCTGATCGCCCAGCCGCTGCCACATGTTCAGCAGTTCCGTACCGTGTGCGAGGACCGGCTGCTCGTCTTCCAGCAAGCTCCAGGCGGCTGTCGCCCGCGCCACGTCGTCGGCTGCCCGCGGGTCGGCGTGCCGGCAGCGTACGCGGGCTACGGCCAATGCCAGCAGCGTTGCCTGGCGGGGAATGCCGCACAGGTGGGCGAGGTAGGCCTCCAGGGCTCTGGCTTCCAGGGCGTAGGGGTGTGCCGCCTCGTATGTGCCGGTGAGGTATTCGCGCAGCGCGGTGGCCAGCAGTAGGGCCTGATCCAACTGATCGGCGCGCGCTCGGCGTTGAATGGCGGTGACACGGTCGGCCAGCGCTGCGGGGAGTGCGGCGTCGGCCTGCGCGGCGTCGTGCGGAGCCGGGAAGGCTGTCGGTGCGAGCCGGTCGTCGGACGGCACGGACAGTCGGCTGGAGCCGTCGGGCAAGACGTCGAGCACGAAGCTCTCGCCGCTCGACCGGTCGTTCACGGCTGCCCGCACGACGGTGGCGCGCTCGCGGGCGTAGTCGTGCAGGAGGTTCAGGACTGCCTCGTGCACCGGGACGCCCTCCGCATCCGGCACGAGGTCACCGTTGACCACGGCGCGTCCCTCCTCGGAGATGTACACGTCGCAGGAGAAGACCTCGGAGGCCGGGGCCGGGAGTGTCATGAGTGTTTCCTCGAAAGATCGTGGCCGGGGGGCCGGCACAGGAAAAAGTCGCGGGCGAGGTGAACCGCCCCGGGCAAAGGGCCGTTGTGGAGTGTCATCAGGCTTCACCGGTCCAACGGGCCGACATCCGATCCGGTTCAAAACCGGCCTAAACACACAGAAGAAGCATGAACGTCGACACTGCTACGACCTCGGAGAAGGAACCCGGTGGAAAATCCTTCAGCGATGCCACCGGGAGCCCATGCGTGGGTGCGCGGGCCAACGTCTGCCCAGCCGCCGTCGGCCACGGCGAACAACGCCCCTCCTCTGCCCCGGCCCCCGGCCGATCGCCGGCAACACGGCACCCGGCCCGTCGCCCCGCCCCCGCGCCACAGCCAGGGGCCGGTGGAGCGCACGGGCGGGACATCGGTCAGCCCGAACGGCTCCCCTGCCACGGCCATCGGCTGGGTGCAGGCGCACGGCGGCGCCGGCGTCACCTCCCTCGCCCGCTGCCTGGGCGGGGTGGACGTGGGAGCACGCTGGCCCCAGCCCCTGCGCGGCGAACCCTCGCGTGTCCTGCTCGTCGGACGCACCAGCCTCGCCGGTCTGCAGGCGGTGTCCCGGCAGCTGGACGAGCTACGGCAGGGCAAGGCCCCCCAGGGGCTGGACCTGCTTGGCGTGGTGCTGGTCGCGGATGTTCCCGGCAGGCTGCCACTGACGCTCCTCCGGCGGGTGCGCGTCATCAAATCGGCCGCCACCGTCCACCGCGTCCCCTGGATCCCCTCCTGGCGCGTCGGCGAACCGGCTTCCGAACCGCCGAGACAACTCACGTCCCTGGCTGCCGTGGTGAGCGGCACGGACACCCCCTCGCGGAGGCGTAGATGAGCGGCGTTCCCTGGATGCTCGCCGGCTTCAACCCCGACCCCGAGGCCGGGCAGGTGCTGGGCGTCCTGGCCTGGTGCGCGACCGCCGCCGGAGTCGGCGGGCTCATCGTCGTAGGCATCAGGATGTCGCTGCAACTGCGCCGCGGCGACCCAGGCGAAGGCGGCGAACACTTCCGAGGCGTCTTCTACATCGCCCTCGGCTGTCTGCTGGCCGCCACCGCAGGGCCCCTCGTCGCCGCCCTGGGTGACCTGTCCCTCTGACCCACCACACCGCTCGTGCACCGCAGTCCACCACCGGGCAGATGAGCCCGGCGGCCGAACGCCCCACCCTCCGTCCGAGCCCATCCGCCCGCCCGCGGACCGTCGGACGGCCTGTGCACCCCTGCCACCCTCTGCCATGCCATGCCATGCCGCGCCGCTCCGGGCACGAGTACGCCCTGCTCGACGGAGACCGGCGGCATCTTTACCCGGAGATCCTCATGACTCTGCTCGACCTGTCCGTTCTGGCGGCCGGCGTTCCCGACCCCGTACGCAACGCCCCGCCCGCGCTTGCCGACAAGGTGAACACCGTGCTGGGCATCGCGGCCTGGGCGGGCACCGCCGCCGGGGTGGCCGGTGTGCTCGTCACCGGGGCGATGATGGCGATCTCCGTGAAGCGGGGAGAGAGCTCGGAACACATGAGCCGACTGGCCATGGTGCTGGGCGGATGCGTGCTCGTCGCCACGGCCGGTCCTCTGGTCACCTTCGTCTTCGCGTGAGCCGGACCCACCGATGCCACGTACACGACGTCCGTCGAAGCCGGACACCCCTTACTGGACACACCGCAGCTGGCAGGCGTCCGCAGCCTTCCTCGCCGTGGTGGCTCTGGCGTCCGCGGTGGTGTTCTTCACCTCAGGCGCCGAACGCGGCGGCTACGCCGAGGCGGTGCCGAGCACCCCGGCAACGTCCGAGGTACGAGTGAACCCCTGCCAGGCCCAGGCACAGCCCCGGGCTCAGGGCGGCGACGAAGCGCCGGCGGATCTGCGCTGGGACACGGTGCACGGCACCCGGGTGCCCGTGTCGGCCTCCCAAGGCCCCGCTCGTCGGGAGAGCCGGCTGTGGCGGTGTTTCGCCCGCACCCGGGTCGGCGCCGCACTCGCCGCGCAGATCATTTGCTCGCAGATGAGCGGACCCGCCTGGCGCTTGGCCACCCAGGAACAGGTGGTGCCCGGGCGGGGCCGGGAGAAGTTCGCCGCGAAGCGTGAGTTCGTGCAGGACACCGCGGAGTCGGCCGCCCCGACCACCGCCGCCTGGGCGGGCTACCGCACCCTGGCGTACCAGGGGCGTTCCGCCACCGTTGGGCTGCTGATCAAGACGGCCCAGGGGTACGCGGCGACATCGGTGCGGATGCGCTGGAGGGACGGCGACTGGAAGGTCCTGGCCGACGACGAGGGCGCTCTGTACTCCCGGTTGACCACCAGCGTGGTTCCCGCCGGATACACCGTGTGGGAGGCGTGACATGGCGTGCCCGAACGGCAATCCGGTTGCCGAGGCCGTCGTGGGTTTCTTCGAGTTCCTGGGAAACCCTGTCAAGACCCTTGTCAGAGAGGTCGCCAACACGGTACTCGCGGGCGCCATCGAGATCTTCGACTCGCTCGTCACCAACGTTCCCACGTTCTCCTCGACCACCACGGCCGCGCAGGTCAGCGACCAGACGCAGTGGCTGGTCGTCTATCTCGCCGTCGGGTCGCTGCTGATAGCCGCCGCCCGCATGGCACTTCAGCAACGCGGCGACGCGGGAGTCACGGCGCTGAAGGGCATCCTGAGGGTCATCTTCGTCTCCGGTGCCGCCACCACCCTCGCCACCGCGTGCGCGTCGCTGTCCGACCGGTACGCCGACCATCTCTTCCAATTGGGCGCCGAGGCCCAGCTGAACAGCATCGGCTGCCGGGACGGTGGAAACATCGAGCCGTTCCTGCTGCTGATTCTTGCCTTCCTCCTGCTCATCGCCGGCATCCTGCAGACGATCATGCTCTACATCCGTCTGGGCGTCATGATCCTGCTGCTGGGCACGCTTCCGCTCGCTGCCGCGGCATCCATGACTGAGTGGGGCGCCAGCTGGTGGCGCAAGCACATGGGCTGGCTGGCCGCATGGTTTGCGTACAAAATGGCCGTCGCGCTGATCATCTACGCCGGCTCCGCGATGACCACCGCGGGCCGGGGGACCGGGAACCCGGAGGCGATCCACGAACGCATCGCCGGCATCGGCGTGATGCTGCTGTCCGCGATCGCCCTGCCCGCGCTGCTGAAACTGGTCGTGCCGGCCACAGCGGCCCTCGGCGGAGACCCGGTCACCTCCTACGCCGTCTCCCAGGGCCAGAACGCCCTGGCCTCCGGTGCCCGATCGGCCGGCAGCCAACTCAGCAGCCCGAGTGGGGCCCAGCCCTCGGGCGGCAGTGGCGGTGCGCCGGGCCCGGCCGGCGCTCCCGGAGGTGCTGGAGCGGCCGGTGCCGGCGGTGGTACCGGCGCGGCGGGCGCTTCTGGCAGTGCCGGGGCTGCAGGCGGAGCCGGGGCCGCGGGCGGAGCCGGAGCGGCGGGTGCCGCGGGCGCGGCGGCCGGACCGGTCGGTGCCGCGGTCGGCGCAGCCGTTGGAGCGGCGCAGGCCGTGGGACGTGCCGCCGCCGGTGCTGCGGGCGGCGGCAACGGCAACAACTGAGCGGCCGCGTCCGCCAGTTCCCCTCGACAGCCGCCGGGCTCCATGTCCCCCCGTGGAGTCCGGCGGCGCCCCTCAGCCCCGTGCAAAGACCATTCACCCGCACCCTCAGGACAAGGACACCGGCGCACCATGACAGCGGACATCACGACACACCCCACGTACGGCAACTGGCGCCGCCCCAGGCGCCCGGGCCTGGGCCCTCTTGGACTGGTCGGCACCGTCGTCGTCTTCGGCGGGCTGGTCCTGACCCTCCTCGCCTCCCTGATCTCCCTTCTCGCCGCCCTGGTCGTCTTCGTCCCCGTCGTGCTGTTCCTCGTCCCCCTCGCGATCCGCACCCAGGACGGCCGCAACGTCTACCAGTTGATGGCCCTGCGCATCGGATGGCTGCGGCGCAAGTCCAAAGGCGCGCACCTGTACGTCTCAGGCCCGCTGTCCCCGCGCCCCGGCGGTCGCTTTCGCCCGCCGGGCCTGCTGAACAAGGTGACCGTCAGCGAGGGGCACGATGCCTACGACCGTCCCTTCGGCGTGCTCCACCACTCGGCTCGTAACCTCCACACCATCGTCCTCGGCTGCGACCCGGACGGCGGCTCGCTCGTCGACCCCGAGCAGGTTGACGTGTGGGTGGCCCAGTGGGGCGAATGGCTCGCCCGGCTCTCCCACGAGCCCGGACTGCGCGGGGCGGGCGTCATCGTGGAAACCGCCCCCGACCCCGGTACCCGGCTCGCCAACGAGGTACTGCCACGCATCCGTCCCGACGCCCCGCCGGCGGCCCGCGCCGTGATGCACGAGGTCGTCGAGCGCTACCCGACGGCCTCCTCCGAGATGCACACCTACGTCACCCTCACCTACGCGGTACCCGGCGGGAACAAGCGCAAGAAGGAGGACATCGTCACCGACCTCGCCATCCGCATCCCCGGACTGCTCAGCGGCCTGGTCGGAGCCGGCGGCGGCGCCGCCTACCCGCTGTCGGCCGAGCGCATCGCCGAAGTCGTACGCGTCGCCTACGACCCCGCGGTCGCCGCCGACGTCCTCGAAGCCCGCGCACAACACGGGGGCACGCGCCTGGAATGGGACGACGCCGGACCCGCCGGCGCGGTCGAGACGGTCAGCAGCTACCAGCACGACTCCGGTGTCTCACGGACCTGGCTGATGACGCTCGCCCCCCGCGGCACGGTCCGCTCCTCGGTGCTGCGCGGCATGCTCGAAGCCGTGTCCGGCACCCGCCGCAAGCGGGTCGCGCTCGTCTACCGGCCCGTGGACCCGGCCACCGCCGCACGCATCGTCGAGGCCGACCGGCGCGCTGCCCAGTTCATGGCCACCTCCGGGCGCGGCATGGTGCAGGCCCGCGCCGCTTCCGAGGTGCGCGCCGCCGAGCAGACCGCCGCCGAGGAGGCCTCGGGCGCCGGCCTCGTGGAGTTCTCGCTGATGCTCACCGTCACCGTCGACAGCTCCGAGCAGCTGGCCGACGCCGGTGTCGCCGTCCGTAACCTCACTGCCGCCTCCCGGGTCCAGATGCGTCCCGCCGACCGGATGCAGGCCGCCGCGTTCACATGCACCCTGCCTGTCGGGATCCTCCCGTGGGAGCAGACCTTCGTCCCGCACGAGCTGCAGGAGGCGCTGTGAGCCGGGAGAACCGCAAGGAGAGGAAGCAGAAGGACCGGAAGAAGGCGAAGGCCGGGCCCCC
Source organism: Streptomyces sp. NPDC046909 (assembly GCF_040644695.1). Taxonomy (NCBI): domain Bacteria; kingdom Bacillati; phylum Actinomycetota; class Actinomycetes; order Kitasatosporales; family Streptomycetaceae; genus Streptomyces; species Streptomyces sp. NPDC046909. The sequence continues at coordinate 578,024 of NZ_JBEYXC010000005.1, forward strand.
GCAGCCCAAGGAACTCTTCGTCCCGCCGCGCGGCTGGTACGGTCCGGGCGGTGGCCGCGTCGGTCACCTCGACCCGCCCACCATGTGGCGGGCCACCACGGTGCAGGCCTGCGGCATGTGGCCGTTCGCCGCCGGGTCAGGTGCCCCGATGATCGGGGTTCCGCTGGGGCAGCACCTGTTCACCGGAGCCACGGTCTGCGGCGACCCGCTGTCCTGGTTCACTCGCGCCCGCTACATCTCCAACCCCTCCCTGTTCATGCTCGGCATGCCGGGCCTGGGCAAGTCGACCTTGGTCAACCGCATGCTCATCGGACTGGCCGCCACCGGTGTGGTCCCGCTGGTCCTCGGTGACCTCAAGCCCGACTACGCCGACACCGTCCGCGCGCTGGGCGGCCAGGTCATCTCCATCGGCCGCGGCCGGGGCGGCATCAACGTCCTGGACCCCGGCGCCATGGGCCAGGCCGCCGACCGCATCGGCGGCGAAGCCGGGGAGATCCTGCGGGCCGAGACCCACGGCCGCGTCCTCAACATGGTCGCCGCCCTGATCACCATCGTGCGCGGCCGGCCCATGGACGACCACGAACAGTCCGTGCTCTCCGCCGTCCTGCACCACCTGCGCGAACGCACCGCACCGGGCCGCACCGCCCTCCTTCCCGACCTCCTCCAGGTGTTGACCGAGGGACCGGACCGGGTCCGCGCGGTCACCCTCGACCGGGGCAACGACGCCCGCTACCGCGACGCCGTCGACCCCCTGCACCGCTCCCTGCTCGGCATCCTCGACGGCCCCCTCGGCGACACCTTCGCCTCCGAGACCTCCACCCGCATCGACCCGAACTCCCCGGCGGTGTGCATCGACATCTCCGGCATCGGTGAGGCCGACACCCAGCTGACCGCCGCGGCCATGCTCGCCGCCTGGTCCGACGGCCTGGGCACCGTCGCCGCCTCCCACGCCCTGGCCGACGCCGGACTCGCCCCACGGCGCTGGTTCTTCACCGTCCTCGACGAACTGTGGCGTCCGCTGCGCGCCGCCTCCGGCATCGTGGACCGCATCGACGCCCTGACCCGGCTCAACCGCTCCCTCGGCCTGGGCGACGCCAAGATCACCCACACACTCAAGGACGCCGAGGCGCTCGGCACGGACGCGGACCGGGCCAAGGCCCGCGGCTTCGTCGAACGCGCCGGCATGGTGGTGTGCGCCGGACTGCCCAGAACCGAGATGGAGGACCTCGGCCGGGTCGTGGGCCTGTCCCAGCGCGAGATCGAACTGGTCTCCTCCTGGTCCTCCCCGCCCGGCTGGGGCGTGACCTCCGAGCACGAGGAACCTCCCGGGCGCGGCCGCTTCCTCATCAAGGTCGGCGGCCGCCCCGGCATCCCCATCAAGGTCGCCATCACCCAGGCCGAACGCGAACTGCACAACACCAACACCCGCTGGACCCCCAACGAGACGGCCGACCCCGTCACCAGAAACCTCGCACGGCAGGTCGCCCGCGCCGCCCAGGAAGGCCCGCTGCCCCTCGACCCCCGTCTGACCGGGGAGACGGCGTGAGCACCGGCCGCGGCAGCGCACGCGGCCCGCACGACGAACTGACCTGGGCCATGGCCGCCGTCGTCGTCGGAGCCCTCACCCTGTTCAGCCTGGCCATGCTCGGCGGATCACTCGCCTCCCTGCTCACCGGCCACGGCTTCACCCACCCTCCCTACGCCCTGTCCACCCTGATGGGGCTGACCACCTCGGACCCGGCCGCATACTGGCCGGCCACCCCCGCCTGGGCCGTCTACACCGGCATGACCGCGCCCCTGCTGCTCGTGACCGCACTCGTGGTCGTCGTCGCCACGGCCCTGCGCCGCCGCCGCGACACCACGACGGGGCTGGCGGGCCGCCGCGAACTCGCCGGCATGTGCCCCGACGGCATCACCGAACGGGCCCGCTCCCTGCGCCCGACCCTCAAGGGCCGCGACCGCCTCGACGCCGACGAGACCGGCAACCTGCTCGGCGACCTGATGCCGAACGGACCCGAACTGCGCAGCAGCTTCGAGGACGTCGAACTCGACCTCATGGCACCCCGCGCCGGAAAGTCCACCGGCATCGCCATCCCGCGCGTCCTGCGCGCCCAGGGCGCCGTCGTCCTGACCTCCAACAAATCCGACGTCTACGCCGTCACCCGCGCTCAGCGCGAGAAGGCCGGCACCGTGTGGACCTTCGACCCCCAGGGCATCGCCCACACCCCGCGCGGCATGTGGTGGAACATGCTGGGAGAGTGCCACACCATCGAGGGCGCCCGCCGACTCGCCGGCCACTTCGTGGCATCCGTCAACGACGACGCCTCCAAGAAGGACTTCTGGATCTCCGCCGCCCAGAACACCCTCACCGCCCTGTTCCTGGCCGCCGCGCGCGGCGGCACCTCCGTCCAGGACCTTCTGGCCTGGCTCGCCGACCCGGCCGACCGCACCCCCATCGACCTGCTGCGCGACACCGGACTGGACGCCATGGCCGAGCAGTTGCAGGGCACGGTCCGCGGCGCGGTGGAGACCCGCGACGGCATTTACGAGACCGCCCGCCAGACCGTCTCCTGCCTCCTGGACCCCGAGATCCTCGCCTGGGTCGCACCCGACCCCGACCTGCCCGAGTTCCGCCCCGACCGGCATGTCGCCGGACGCGACACCCTCTACCTGCTGTCCAAGGACGGCGGCGGCTCCGCGGCGGGCGTCATCGCGGGCCTCGCCGACGCCACCCTGCGCGCCGGAGTCGTCGCCGCCGAACGCATGGGCGGCCGCCTGGACCCGCCGCTGACCGCGGTCCTCGACGAGGCCGCCAACGTGTGCCGCATCTCCGATCTCCCCGACCTGTACTCGCACTTCGGCTCCCGCGGCATCAACGTCGTGACCCTGCTGCAGAGTTACCGCCAAGGCGCCCGCGTGTGGGGCGAGGCGGGCATGGACGCCCTGTGGAGCGCGGCCACCGTCAAACTCCTCGGCGCCGGTCTCGACGACGCCGACTTCGTCCAGAAGATCTCCACCCTCGTCGGCCAGCACGACGTCCGCACCCCGAGCATCTCCCGCAGCCGCGACGGCACATCACGCTCCTACTCCTACCGCCAGGAAGCCGTCCTGCCCCCCGACAAGATCCGCGCCCTCCCCAAGGGCACAGCTCTCCTCCTGGCCACCGGCGTCCGCCCGGCCCTGATCAGACTCCGCCCGTGGTTCAAGGAGGCCGACGCCGGGCTCATCTCGACGGCGGCGAAGGCGGAGGAGGCGGCCATCACACGCCGAGCGGTGGCAAAACTGGGCGGCGCGGCCACGGCGGTCGAGGCCATGAGCGTCGACCGTCATGTTTATGAGCAGTAGAAGGGTCACTCGGCGAGGCATGGGCACTTCCAGCTCGGAAGACGGGTGACCGTCTGACGGTGGGCGGCACTACGCTGCACCGCCTCCCCACGTGGCGCGCCGCACGATGGCCTCTACCGGGCCCCGGCGGAAACGGGCGACAAGCGGCGCACTCACGGCCACCTGCACCCCGTACAGCACCACACCACCCCCCACCACCCCCGCCGCGCCCACCCGGTCGTACCACCCCAGGCCGACGCCGGTGAACACCCCGCACAGGATGAGCGACTGGGTCAGATAGTGGGTCAGCGACAGCCGCCCCGTCGCGGCGAGCACAGCGGCACCTCGGCCCGCGCCCGGGCGCGACAGCCACAGCAACAGCCCACAGGCATACGCGGCCGTCAGCACCGGCCCGGTCACCACACCCACCGCATGACCGACGTAGAACCACCGCTGGTCCAGCGGCCCGTTCGTACAGACCGCGGTCGTGATCCCGCCCGCGACACCGAGGGGCAGACAGCGCCGTACCGTCGCGCGCAGCCGGAACCGGTCGCGCCCGTACCGTTCCAGCAGCCGGAGTCTGGCCGCCGCCAGGCCGGTGAGGAACGCGGCGAACACCTGCGGGGCGTACAGAAGATCCGTGCCGAGGGCGGTGGGCAGCGCGTGCAGGTGCGCCCCGAACACTGACAGCGTGCCGCCCCGGTAGGCCGCGACCGTGTCGGCCACCGCGGGCCCGTACAGCAGGGCGGGGGAGGGGCCGGTGGCCAGCACGGCCAGCAGTCCGTACGACACGAGCACCAGCGACAGCACCGCGACGAGCACCGTCGCCGCGCGTATCGCCAGCCGTGCGGAGGCCTCGCGCAGGGCGTACAGCGGCAGCGCGAGTGCCGCGTACGTGGTGAGGATGTCGCCCGGGTACAGCAGCACGGCGTGGAACAGACCCAGGTTGAACAGCGTTGCCGTACGCCGTAGATGGCGCGGTCCGAACACCATGCCCTCCGCTCGGCAGGCACGCATCTGCTGCACGAAGGCGTAGCCGAACAGGAACGCGAACAGCGGATAGAACTTCCCCGCCACAAAGGCACCCACCAGCCAGGCCGCGACGTGGTCGAGCGTCCCCGCGGCCGGGCCGTCGCCGTACACGGTGTAAGGCCCGGCCATCAGCAGCGCGTTGACGCACAGCACTCCCGACAGGGCGAAGCCGCGCAGCACATCGGCTTCCGCGACACGTGCAGTAGACCGCGGGTGCTGGCCGGGCACCACCTGACCGCAGGTCATCGCCCGCCCCGCAACGCGGCCGTCCCGAAAGCGATCGTCGCCGCCGCGAACCAGGCCATGGCGCGGGCCGGCACCCGCCGCCCTGCCTCCCGTACGCCCAGGGCCAGGCACACGGCCCCCGCCGCCGAGCACCACACGCTCACCGTCCAGTCATCCGGCATGAAAGGCGACGCCCCTTCCGCGATGCCGGGGGCACAGGTGGGCCCCGGTGTCCGCCATCGCGGACACAACGGGGGATGGCCCTCGGCGGTTCACGCTGAGGGCGATGCCCGGTGGATTCGACCCTGGGTGAACCGGGCCGTCGGCCTGGCCGTTGTGTGCGGTGTTGTGCAGCCCGCGGCAGAGCGCGCTCTTTGCACCGGACCAGGAGCCCTTCCCCGTATGACACGCAAACCGATGACGAGGCACAGGCCGCGAATCATGGTGCTGGGCGGTCTGCTCTGCCTTCTGGCAGGTACGACGCAGCCGTGCGCCCTGGCAGCGCCCGGCCCCGACCAGCCGCAGACCCTCGCGGAGGTCCGTGCCGAGCTGGAGTCGCTCTACCACGATGCCGAAGTCGCCACCGAGGAGTACAACAAGGCAGGTGAGGACGTCGCGGCCCAGGAGAAGAAGCTGGACGTGCTCGGCGCCCAGGTGGCACGGGCCGATGCCAGGCTCGTACGGCTGCGTGCCCTGGTCGGGGCGGCCGCACGCGCCCAGTACCGCGGCGGCGGCATGCCCGCCGAAGTGCAGTTCGCCCTGAGCTCTGATCCCGAGTACGCCCTCGACGCCGCAGGTCTGGCCCAGCAGGCCCAACTCGGCACCGACCGGCAGCTGGTGGCACTGATCGAGACCGAGAGCCGGCTGAAGACGAAGGCTGAGCAGGCGGCCGAGGAACTCGACGGCCTCCGGGAGATCCAGCAGACCCGCGACACTGCTCGGGACAAGGTCACCCAGCAGATCGCCGCGGCCCGCAAACTCGAAGCCCGGCTCGCGGCCGACGAACTCAAACGCCTGGCCGACCTGGAGAAACAGGATGCCGCGAAGGCACAGGCCGCATGGTTGAAGACAGGTGTCCTCGACGGAGTGGGCACGAAGGCGAGCGCGGGCGGCAAGAAGGCCGTCGCCTATGCCACGGATCAGCTCGGCAAACCGTATGTGTGGGGTGCCGAGGGACCGGACTCCTTCGACTGCTCCGGCCTGACCTCCCAGGCCTGGCTTGCAGCCGGCGTGACCATCCCCCGCACCTCGCAGGAACAGTGGAAACAGCTCAAGCGCGTCGCCATCGAGGACATGCGGCCCGGGGACCTGATCATCTACTTCGACGACGCCAGCCATGTCGCCCTGTACGTCGGCGCGGGACGCATCATCCACGCGCCACGGCCAGGACGGACGATCACTGTGGCGCCCGCCGCGTCGATGCAGATCCTGGCCGTCGTACGCCCCGATCCGCAGGCGCCGGCGGCGGAGAAGTGACCCGCACATCGTGACGATTCACCGCGCCGCTTCGACGACGGCAGCACACGAACACCAGCACCACCGGCAGCACCAGCGCCGTGGCGCCGGACGGCGTACCGCCCTGGAGGCGGGGGAGGGGAGCACACCGTGACGGAGGCAGGTGGCGGCCAGGAGAGCGAGAGCTCGAACGTGGCCGTCCAGGCCGCGGTCGCCGCCGGAGGCTGCGGCTGTCTGGCGATTCCGGTCGGAGGTGTCTTCGCCGTCGCGTCGATCTTTGTCATGGGGGGCTTCGGAGTTCTCCTTATGCCACTGGTGATTCTGATCATGTTGTTCAAGGGGCTGCTGCCGCATGACTTCGGCGGTGGGATCAACACCGATCTGACCCCGGTGGAACGCATCTGCGAGGACCTCGAAGCCGCTCAGCACACGCCGGCGGACCAACTCGCGACACGAACACAGCAGATCGCGCTCGGCGACGGCCTCGGCACACTGGAGATCACACCGCCCAGCTCCAGCAGCCCCTCGCAGCCCTGCACCGTTCCCGCGGACCTCTACGAAGCCATCCAGGACGCCGGATCGGTCTGCGACGTGATCGGTCCCGTCACCATCGCTGCGCAGATCCAGTACGAGACGGGCTTCGACGCCGACTTCGTGGGACCCAACGGTGCCAAGGGCGTCTCCCAGGTACCAACCGACGTCTTCGAGCGTCTTCACAAAGACGGAGATCCTCTCGACGCCAAGCAGTCCATCAAGGCTCAGGGGGCCTACCTGTGCGAACTCGCCGCACAGGCGCAGAGCCTGATCGACGCGGGCGAGGTCACCGGAAGCGTCCTCGACCTGACCCTCGCGGCCTACGACGTGAGCATGGACAACATACGCAAGGAACACGGCGTCCCCGCCACCGAGGAGGCGCAGAGCTATGTCATAGGCGTGCGGACCTGGTTCGCCTCCATGGAGGGCATCGGCCCACCGCCACGCACCATGCCCGACGGGCCCGGCCTCAGGGACACCTGACCCTGTTGCACCGCGGGGGTGAACCGGTCGACGCCGTCCCGCGTTGTGTCGAGAAATGAGCCTGGAGAGGCGCGGTCAGCATGCGCTGTTCGTCGCCCTGGTGCTCCGAACACCGCACCGGCTCCGCAATCGAGAGGCGAGTGTGCGGACCACGAGAGGATGCCGATGGTCAACCCGCCGGACAATACGAGCGACTGGCTGCCAGGAGAAGCTCTGGTCGCGGCCCTGCAGATCCTGCTGATGGACGCTCCACGGCAGCCTGACGGGAAGCCTGATACCAGCGCCATAGGCGTAACCGGTGATGCGCTCCTGGCCAGAGCCCGGCTGCTCGACGAGCGCAGTTCCTACGACGGAATCGTCGACCTGATCAATCAGGGCGCCCTTGTGCCCAGGGGCACGGATGCGGAACAAGGCACGCTTCGGCTGAACCTGACGTTGTACGCGCTCACCCCGGAGGACCGGGCCAACCTGGTGAGAAGGCAGGTCTTTTGGCCCCACTTCGAGGGGCTGAGCCATTACGCAGCCAATCTCCCTGTGCGGGTGGCAGCCCAAGCTCAGAGGCCCGCACCGCGTGCCGGGTCCCCCGAGGGATGGCCCGGCGATCGGCGGGCCCGTGGCGGGGAGCCTGTGGCGCGGGTCCAGCCGCGAGGTCCACGTTCCCAGGGGACGACCACGCGATCCGACCGAACGTCGGTGGCACCGCGGAACCAGGCTGGTTCGCGTGATGACGTGGTGGGCCGGATCATCGCAACGGATGCTCGCGCCTATGCGGAATACCTTAAAGCCCAGCGTGTGTGGTCTCCGCCGGTGCCGACACAACCGCCGACCGTGGCGGCCGCCGCCGCCCTGCCCGTAGGACACACCCATCCCAGGCAGGGGCCCTTCGCGGGTCCGCCCATGCCACAGTCCCTCGCGGCAGCCGGGCAGGCCCCGCTGCAGCCGGCACCCGCCGACCAGGGGGCGCCCACGGCCGGGGCCTTCGACAGGGGCAACACCATTCGCTCCCAGGGCCATGCCGCCAACTCCAGCCTCCTCGGCGTGAACCCGATCTCTCAGACCTCGTTTCTCTTGCCGCCCGGTGTCGGCGTGGGCCCTGCGCCGAGCACACGGCATCAAGAGCGGACCGCTCTGCGGGCCGGGCCGCCGAGGGCCGACAGCCTCGCCGGTTCCGAGCAGCAACAGGCCAGGCAGAGGATGGTGGCGCGCAACGACAGGCCAAGCGGAGGAAGAGCCCGGTAACTCCGGGGCAGCCACCGCGTACTGGTCATGTTGTTCAGTAGTTCCTCATGCCGGTAGACCAGCAGAGATGCCTGCCCGGTGGCACCACACAGTGGAATGGGCCAAGCGATACCACCTGATCCGCAGTGCCGCACAAACCGGCCTGGCATGGGTGTAGCTCTTGACGACTGCTTCCGGTTGGCGCAGTCGTCAAGAGCTACACGTCAGATGGATCGGCCGGCCGTCAGCGGGTGGGACCCTTGCCCTTTCGGCTTGTTGCCGTGTTGCGGCCGTGCGCGTGCGTGGACGTGGAAGCGACCGGCTGCGCGCTTGTGGGCTGGGTCTGCCGAGGACTGTAGGCGGCCGCCGGCATGCCGATATGCGTGGCATTCGGCATGGCGTAGCCCATCTGCTGCTGCGGATAGAGGCCCGCCGCAAGAGTGTGCGGCGGGTAGGAATAGGAATGAGACGACGGGGCGGAGGCGGAGTTGGACTCGGTGTCGTACACGGAAGGCAGGCTCCCCGATACGGGCTCATAGGCGGTGCCGAGCTCCGCGTTGAAGCCCGCGGCGTACATGCCCTGCTGATGGGTGGGGTTCGCCCTCGCCGTGCGGTCGTAAGCCTGCATGCCCAAGTTGGTTCCGACGACAAAGGCGCTGAAGGCGGTTCCTGTGAGGCTGAGGCCCCTTGCTGTCGGCGTTCCTTGCTCTACGGCGGCAGCAGCGACGCTCGCAGCCGCCGACGCCACTCGACCGGCTGTCAAAGCGGTGTTGGCGCTGTTGATGGGGGCTCCAGCTCGATACTCTTGGACAGCCGCGAATCCGTCTAGGACTGTGTAGCCCACTTGGAAGGCGGCTCCGGCGATCTGAGTGGCCCTCGCGGCTGGGCTTTCGTTGGCGAGGGTACTCGCCCCCTGCATCACGATCGGCATGAACTCACCTAGGGCCTTGATGAGAAGGTCCCAGTTTTCCTTGACCCATCGGCCCGTGCCGTGGTTGTACTTATGGACCTCGTGTCCGGCGTTGGGATGTGCGTGGATCGCATAGAAACCGCGGTTTTGCTGGAGGTACACGCCGTGGGCTCCAGCGGGCAGGTCCGGCGCGTTATCCGGTACCGGGCGCGACGATCGCTGCAGGCTGGGCTGACTGCGGGCTTGCTCGACCAGGTCCACGCTCTCGTAGGAGGCGCTGCTGTTGCCGCTTTCATGAGATTCGTCGCTGGAGTACTCGTCGTTCTCGCGCCGTTGGCGACTTTGTCCAGGCATGGTGTGAATTCCCTCCTGATGAGGTTGCTAGATCTCGGGTGTTTGCGTTTCGGCCGCGATCGTGATGTCGGGTGCGAAAGGGTCCAGCGTTTCGACCGACGGCTGACTCTTGGGCCGGTGCTTTCCTTCCTTGCAGCCGGCGAAAGGCCCCTGTGGGTCTCGTAGTGCTTCCATCACCGGTGACAAATGGTCGCGATGCCAGACAGCGGGTCCCGCCATGTCCGAGCCGGGGCCTGTCAGCGCTCCCCAGGCCATCCACAGTGCGTGCAGTCGGGCGACTGCCTCGGGGTGCTCCCACCAGGTCGGGCACCAGGGAGCTGCGGACGTGGCTTCTCGGCCATAGACGGGCAACAGGACATGGTGGGTCCACAGCGTCAGCAGACGCAGTGCGCCGACGTACGCCGGACCCTCCAGGTAGAGAATGAACCTCGGTGCCTCAACAGGTTCGTTCTCGCCGGGTACTTGAGCCGTCTCCGTATCGATTTCCCGCGCGGGTTCCATGCTGTGCCCCCCTCCGTCGTGATGGATGGCAGCGGCTCAGGCTGTCCTGTGCGCCATACAACGGCAGGGCGCTACGGTCGGTTCAACGACCGAGAAAATGTCCCGTCGACTGGTATCGGTCCTGGCTCCCTGACGGCTGGGTCAGGAATAGACGGTCAGCTGCAGTGTGGGCATCGACGTCCAACCTCGGGGTTCGAGGCAGATGCGCGAGATCGGCATTCTCCGCGCGGCGTCGGCCAGGAGTTCTTCGATGCGTCGCTGCTTCCAGGGCGGCAGGTAGAGCCAGAAGAGGCTGTGCCAGACAACGGTGTGAACGTACGGATCGGATGGGCCGGCCAGCTGTTCCTCCAGCCAGTCGACGGCGTCGGCCTCGTCCACTCTGAGCGGCGAGTCGGCGGCCACCTCCAGAGCCTCTTTGAGTTCCAGCCGGTCGATCTCCCGTTCGTGGGGGAGGAAGGACTGAAGGATCAGAGCGTCATGGGGGTTTCCGGGGTCGCGAGGAACGAGATCGCAACCGGCCCGCGCGACGATCTGCAGGTCACCGGGCGGGCGTCCGCGGCTGGTGAGCCGCATCGGTGAGTCGGGGTCGCCCCACTCCCAGCCGTGGCCATACCACCCGAATCGGTCCACCATCAGATTGATACCTGCTGCGGCCCCGATCTCCAGCAGTCGTACTCGTGGGGCGCCCAGCATTGTCAGGCCGGTCAACAATGCTTCGGCACGCCGCGGCTGGTGTTGCTGGACCGGGCGTGACAGTGCCGTCCGTATCTCGGTGGGATGCTCCTGTACCGCCTGGACGACGAGTTCCCACGCGCGATGCAGGTAGCTGCTGTCGGTTGCCCCGGTCAGGTGGTCCCGCAGGTGAGCGGAGAGCTCGGGTGTCTGCCCCTTGAGGACGAGCCAGTGCACGCCGGCGAGTAGTCGGATGCCGAACAGATCCTCGGTGACAGTGAACTGACTCGCGACGCTGCGAGCCACGGGCCCGTCGTGCTTGAAGTCGTTGCTGAGACAGGCTGTGAAGTGGGCGGCGATGGGTGCTGCTTCGGCCAGTCCGGCAGCAAACAAGTCCAGGTTGCGCAGTTCTGCGGCTGGGATGGTCACTTGGGGTTCTCCAACAACGGTACGCGGCCGGATTCGACCGAGGTCTCGATCAGCCAATGAATGACGTCGCGATGAGGGGAAGGCGGGGCCAACGTCTCCAGGAGTTCGTTCAGCCGCCGTCCGATGACCGAGAGGCGCGCGTTGTAGCCCTCGACGATGTCAGCGTCCCGCATGGTCTTCCATACGGCCCTACGCGCTGTGGGCTCGGCACGGCAACGTGCGTGCATCGCCTTCAGACGGTCGGCGTCCTCCGTCGGGAGGTACTCCAGCGCGTAGGCGAGCAGGAGTGTCATGGTGGCGTTGGCCAGATCTGTGTCGTGCTCAGGATCCCGCGCCCCGCGGTCGTTGGCGCATTGACGCAGTACCCCGAAGAGCAGGCCGAAGGATCGCCAGCCACGAAGCCCCTCGCCTTGGACGCCTGCCAGGGAAGCAGCCAGCACCGCGTCTCTGCCATAGGGCGCCCCTGTCTTGCCGGCGTAGCTTTGAACGACGTCTCGCCACCGTGGGGTGGAGGCTTGGGCGACGTCTGTCAGTTGCCCCTCGGCGCAGCGCAGATCACCTTGGGTCAGTTCGTTGATCCAAAGTGTTCTCACCCTCGAGTGGAGTTCGGCCTGGTCGATGAGCATGCGAGGCAGAACGGTGAGGCAGGTGGTTGCCGCGATGCTTGCCTGGGCGGCACTCAGCTGGGTCTGCTCCGGGTCGAACTGCCCATCGACCAGATCGTCCAAGGTCTCAGCTCCTGCCCACCAAGCGATGGACATGGAGGACACCGGGATGGCGGGAACTGGATCTCCGGTCAGCGCAGCAGAGACAGCAAGCGGCAGTGCTCTGGCCGGATTGGTGACCGGAGCATGGAGCGTGACAAGTCGACTGACGGCGTCTGCGAGGGACGGGCTGTCGGCGCACAGAGCCGCTGCGTACCGGCCCAGCGTGGTCAGCGCGGTCTCCTGCGTCTCCAGCAGGTGTTGGTAGGTGGAGGTTATGTCCCTGACGGGAACGGGCACGGGAACGGGCACGTCGGCGTCCTGACTCCTCGGGGTGGCTAACGGGCGGGTGAAATACGGTCGCCGCATTGGCCCGCCCATGTGGCGTGCTGTCAGCAGGAGTGGGAGGCATTCCCATTGTTGCCCTCGAGGACGACCTCGTAGGGGCGCGCGCCATCCGACTGCAGTGTTTCCTCCCAGGTACCGTCGACGAGATTCTCCACGGCATCCAAGGTTGCTGTCGTGCTCATGCTGCGCTCCTTCGGTTGGTAGGGGAAATGTGATCGTCGTGGGGTGGGGTGGACAACGAATGGGCGGGTGATGGACACGCAACTGTCCGCCTCACTGACGCCCGAGCTATTGCCAAGTCATCGGATGTCCATCACCGGCGTTGAGTGTGTTCACAGGCCTGCATGACTGCAGCCGTGAGGAACTAGAGGAAAGAGGACTTTTATGCAGCACGGTGAGGTACTCGAGAACACCGAGATCCTTCTGACCGGGGACTGGGTCGACGTCGCCGGCTCCGAGCAGGACGAGTTCGATGCTGTCGTGGTGCGCGCACAGGGCAAGCCCGGCAACGTGGGTTCCGGCTGCTAAGAGAAGGGCATTCCAGAGCCCCCTCCGCCGAGGGGGCTCTGGGCAATCGAAGCGATGACAAAAGCCATACACACACGGGAAATCACCATGAGTTTCCGGGCACGCGGGCGGCGGAGCGATGTGATCGCTGCAGTACGGGGCGTCAACCTGGACATAGGTCTCGGTGAGATGGTCGGTTTCCTCGGTCCGAACGGCGCTGGAAAAACCACCCTCTTGCGTATGCTGGCCACTCTCCTGCGCCCTACGGCAGGGGCGGCCACAGTTCTTGGCTTTGATCTGGTGAACGAGCCCAGGGCGGTGCGCCGTCACCTTGGCTATGTGAGTCAGCAGGGTGGTACCGATCCACGCAGCACAGTGCGAGAGGAACTGACACTCCAGGCCAGGCTGCACGGTCTGACCCGGTTCGACAGCAGGGTCCGAGTCGCTCAACTTCTGGACGACTTCGCACTCGGCGATGCTGCGGAGAAGCAGTGCGGCACCCTCTCCGGAGGGCAGCGCCGCCGGGTCGACATCGCGCTGGGATTGGTGCACCGGCCCGACATTCTCATTCTGGACGAACCGACGACCGGCCTCGACCCACGTAGTCGGGCCGCGCTGTGGGATCACATCAGGATCATGCACCAGCAGTCGGGTACGACGGTTCTGCTGACCACTCATTACCTTGAGGAGGCCGATGCCCTGGCCGGCCGGCTGCTTATCGTCGATGACGGCGTCGTGGTCGCGGACGACAGTCCGGCCGTTCTCAAATCCCGCCTCTCCGAGCACCGGATAGTGATGGGTGTTCCTGCCGTGGACCGCGACGCTGCGCGAGAGTTGCTCGCACGGATGCCCGGTGTGTCCGAAGTAGCCATTGAAGGTGAGCTGTTGGAAGTGCGGACGGACCACGCCGAGCGAATTCTTCCGCACTTGATGTACGCCCTTCACGAGGCTGCTGTACCCCTTGATTCCCTTCGTGTCGGCCATGCGACGCTGGACGATGTCTTTGCCGCTCTCACCGGCCGCACGTTGGGCGACGCCGCCGTGAACTGACCTCCCTGCGCGGAAGATCACGGGCTTGTGCCGCATTCCGCGTCCGCGATGACAATGCCGCACACGGTATGAAGGAACGACCGACAATGCTGACGCATGTTCTGCTGGTGGCTGGTCGAGAGATCTCCCATCGGCTCCGCTATCCCTCCTGGGCCCTGATGGAGATCGCTCAACCAGTACTGTTTCTCTTCTTCTTCGGCCCCCTGCTGACGCAGTTCGTGCGCCACACGCCGGGGTTCCCGCCGGGTGACAGCTGGACGATCTTTGCTCCCGCGCTGATGATCCAGATGGTGTTGGTCGGCGCCTCCACTGTCGGTATCGGTCTGCTGACCGAGCAACGCGGCGGCGTACTGGAGCGCTTTCTCGTCACGCCCATGCACCCGGTCTCGCTCCTTCTGGGCAAGGTGCTGACAGTGACGATGACGACGTTGATCCAGTCCTGCTTGATCGTATTGATCTGCGTCGCTGCGTTCGATCTGAGAGTGCCGCCGACTGGTCTCGCCGCCAGCTTGCTGCTGGTGGCACTCCTGGCGGTGGCGCTGGCATCGACGTCGTATGCTGTCGCGTTGCGTGTCCCTGACGAGAACACACTCCCGACCGTGATCAACGCGCTCCTGATGCCATTGCTGTTGCTGTCAGGCTCGTTCCTGCCGATCACGGTGGGGCTGGCGCCGCGGTGGCTTTATGAGGCGTCGCGCCTGAACCCGGTTGCCTATGTCATGGATGCGACGCGTGCTTATTTCCGGGGCGATTTCTCGGCGGCCTCCTCTTGGGCGGGGGCGGTGTGCGCGGTGGGTCTGGCGGTGGGCGCGATGGCCTGGGCTGTCGCGTCCTTCCGGAAGCTGAGCTGGGGAGCCCAGCGTCACATGTGACGATCGGGTGAGATATCACAGATGTCGGGGCCTGGCCCATCAGTACGCAATCTCTGGGCTGCCGCTGCCAGTGGATAGGCGGACAGCGTTTCCACGCGGGTGACGGCGGCTGCCAACGCCAGGGGAAGCCCACGGCACCGGTCAATGATCTTCTGGGCTGCTTCGGGTTCGGCGGTGAGGCGCTGGTTCCCGAGGCGCCGTATGAGATAGGCGTGGCTTTCCGCGGCGGTGAACGGCTCCAGTGGGACGGACAGTGTGTGATCGCCCGTCAGCCCGCCCAGGTGGTCACGGCTCGTTATGACCACCAGAGTCCCGCCTGCGTGGGGTAAGAGAGGGCTGACCTGGCTTGCGGTGCGGGCATTGTCCAGCACCAGCAGCATGCGCCTGTCGGCCAGAGCCTGCTGGAAAAGCGGGGCGACGGCATCCGGGTCCTGGAGCAACTCCGGTGCCGTACCGAGAGCTCTGAGAACGCTTCGCTGCGCCTGGTCAGCGCTGAGCGGCAGTCGCTCTTGATCGGATCCGCGCAGGTCGACAACGATTCGTCCGTCAGGGTAGCGGTCGGCGACACGGCGGGCGATGTACAGGGCGAAAGCCGTCTTGCCGATACCCGCAATGCCGGAGACGGCCAGGATGCCGGGGCCCTTCCGCTGCGCGCCGGAGCAGGTGAGGAACGCCTCGACTCTGCGCAGGTGAACCTTCCGTCCGGTGAAGTGGTCAGACGCGGCCGCAAGCCCTTCGGGCAGAACATGAACGGCAACGGCCGGCGAAGAGCGCGCCGGCGACGGCGCCGTTCGTACACCGGGCGCAGGCCTGGGTGAGGTGCTGACGCCGGGCAGCAGCTCGGGATCCGCCCTGAGGATCTGCTGATGCAGGGACTGCAGTCTCGGCCCTGGCCTGATGCCCAGTTCTCGCGCGAGCTGATCTTGCACGTTCTTGTAGGTCGCGAGCGCGGCAGCCTGCCTCCCCGACTGGTAGAGGGCCCGCATCTGCAGAGCACGTACCCGTTCGTCGAGCGGATACCGGGACACCAGCCGCGCCAGCTCGTTCGCGACCTCTGCCCCGGCACCGAGGCTGAGCTCTGCGGCCATCCTGTCCGTCTCGGCCGTCAGGCGGAGTTCATGCAGGAAGTGCTGACTGTTCGCTGCCCATTCGCTCTTCAAGCCGGCGAGCGCGTCACCGTGCCACAGAGCGAGAGCATCAGTCAGCTCCAAGGCAACATCCTTGGTGCGGTCCGCTCTCCTGGCGACCTCCGCTCGTGCCGCCATGGCCTTGAACGCCTGCAGGTCGCATGTGTCCGGGCTCGTGGCGAGGCAGTAAGCGTCCCCCCTGGAGCGGATCACGGAACGGGCTGAGGGCACGGCGGGTTCGAGTGACTTGCGCAGGCGGTAGACGTAGGTGCGTATTGTGCCGATGGCCGAAGGCGGACAAGGGTCGCCCCATACGGCGTTGACCAGTGAAGAGGCGGGCACGTAGGTGCCTTCCGCGAGGATCAGGGCGGCCAAAACGGTCTGTTGCTGAGGAGAACCGAGGTTGATCTCGGTGCTGTCCTTCCAGGCGCGGACAGGCCCCAGAACCGCAAAGCGGAACTGACTGGTCAAGAAGATGCTCCACTCTCTCGGGCTGCGACCGAGTCTGTAGGGGGCGCTTGAGGTCTACTTGCCATCGGCTTGGAATGCAGGGGCGGCAGATGCCGTCGATGTGCGCGGTTCCGAAGCCCGGCGGAAGGCCGCAGCGGTGCGGGAGACCAACCCCATTGGTCTCCCGCACCGGGTCTACGGCGACCGGTCAGGCGGACGCGCCCTTGCGCGCCGCTGTGGCAAGCGCCTTGAACTCGTCCCACCGCACGTCCGGCCGGGCCAGTCCGCGGCGTTCCAGGTAACGGTCGCTGTCGCGCCTGGTCTGCCGCAACACCTGTACGGCGTCCTTGAGGCGTCCCGAGCCCATCGGCTCCACCACCTTTGCCGGGATCAGTTCCCAGCTCTCCCCGGCCTTGCGCAGTTGCCCGCGGACCAGGGTGTTGGTCATGTTGTTCAGCAGTTCGTCGTGCCGGTGGACCAGCAGGGATGCCTGCCCGGGTGTCACCGCGCAGTCCGCGGGAACGTCGACGAGGTATCCGTCTTCCGTGGCCTTGGGGACGGTCCGCGCCAGCAGCGGAGCCCCGGCGCAGTCGAGCGCGGCCAGTACGGCGGAGGGGAACTCGGCAAGCCGGGCGTGCCCCAACGGCGTACCGGAGACGGCCGGCGGCGGGGACGCGGGTGGCTCCAGCGGCGGCCGTACGATCACCTGCTCAGGTGTCACGGTGATCAGCAGCCGCAGGTAGTACCAGCTCATCAGTCGGCGCATGGGAAAGGAGACGTAAGACCGGCTGTGCGGCTGCCTGTCGAAGAGCATCCGCCAGTAGTCCTCGGCGCCCTGAGTGCCCGTCATGATGTCGTCGCCGCACTCGGCGTGTCCACCGACGAAGATCTGCTGGGCATGGGGTAGACCGCTGCCAGTGGGGTCGGAGAAGAGCAGGGCGACCCGGCCGTCACGGCGCACGTTCAGCGCCTTCTGCGCGAAGGCCAGGGACGTGGTCACCAGAAGCGTGCCGTCCTTCTGCCGGAGCGACGCGGTCGGCCAGACGAGAGGAGCGCCGTCCCGGCCCAGGGTGACGAACTCACAGGTGCGGTAGGCGTCCAGCACATCAAGCGGGGCCGCTTCGAGGATCGTCATGTCATCACTCCCCGCCCAGCGGTCCGCGCACGGCGCGGCACAGGGCCGCGTACTGGCGCCGGCCGACGCTTCGCCACAGCAGACGTCCGAGAAGCGGGGCCCGGCCCAGAAAGAAGGCCCGCTCCTCGGGTGTGGCGTCCTCGAGGATGGCCCCGAGCGCGATGAGACGCCGGTTGTTGGGGATGGACTCCATCCCGCGGGCGCCCAGGAGGTCCCATTCGGCGACCGTGAGGTGCTCGGCGACGAGCGGAAGCACCGACTGCTCCTCCTCGTCGAGGTGTTCGACGAGCGCGATGCGGTGCGCGTCGAGGGCCAGCGCCAGTTCCTCACCGGCGATGCTGTCGGTGGTCCGCTCCCACTCGGGCAGCCACTGCGTCACGCCCGTCAGGCTTCCGTCGATGCGCAGGTGCTGGAGTTCCATCCTGGTGACGAGGGCGTCGTCCTGCACGCAGCGGGCTCGCAGCAGCGGCCAGAGGAGTTCGTCTTCCAGCTCGTGGTGGTGGTGCAGTCCTGTCACGTACGCCCGGATGTGACCGGCGACGACGGGGACACGGGCGCTGTCGCCGTCCGTCACGGCGCGCACCAAGCGGGGAAGGAGTGCCGACTCGCGGCGGAAGACCCGGTGCACCACGACCATCTCGTGGGTGTAGGGCCGGTCGGCGGTCGGGAGTTGTTCGGTCGTGCGGCTGGCGAACACGCTTGCTTGCTCCAATGGTTCGGGCGCGATGCGGTGGACACGGGTCACGTCCGCCCAGCCTCCGGCGGCCCGCTTGCCATCGGCTTACTGTTTGCTTGCCGTGCGGATCGACGCCTTCATGACGTTGCCGTTCATCGCCTGTGGCAGACCTGTGCCGGTCCCCGCATCCTGGTCGACGCCCCGCCTGCCCAGGGGACTCGAGCGAAGGACGCCCGGCGCCCTGTGATCGTGCGTCAGCCAGGCTCTCCGCGGGCCGCGGACCACTCGGGTGATGACTTTCTGCCGTCAGCCGGTCATGCTGCGCCCACAGGCTAGGCTGGGCTTGTCATGGTCAAAATAAAAGTGCTCGGATCCTTCCGGATCGAGGTCGACGGCCGCCCGGTGGACGTGAGTGGGCGCCTTCCCCGGATGCTCCTGGCACAATTGCTGGTCGCCCGTGGAACCGTGGTGCCCACGGACCAGATCATCGAGCGGCTGTGGCCGGCAAGGATCCCGCCCAGCGCCCAGGCGACATTGCATGCGTACGTCGCGCGTCTGCGCCGTGCCCTGGAACCGGAACGGCCCCCGCGGGCCCCGGCGCGACTGCTGATCAGCGCGCCCTACGGCTACGCCCTGGTCCTGGAACAGGACGCGGTGGACGCCTGGGTGTTCGAGCGGCGAGTGATGAACCGCACGGCAGGGGACCAACCGCCCCAAACCGTCGGGGAGCTGGCCGAAACGCTCGACCTGTGGGGCGGGCAGCCGTACGCGGAGTTCTCGGACGAGCCGTGGACCGTGGGCGAGCGCGCCCGCCTGGAGGAGATGCACCGAACCGCCCGAGAACGGCTCGCCGGGGCGCGCCTTGGCGCCGGACTCGTGGAGCAGGCGCTGGCCGACGCGGACGCGCTCACCCAGGAGCAGCCGTTGCACGAGGAAGCCTGGCGGCTGATGGCGCTGGCCCTCTGGGCGAAGGAACGCCAAGGCGATGCCCTGGGCGCGCTGCGACGGGCTCGGCGCGCGCTCGACGAAGAACTAGGAGTCGAACCCGGCGCCTCCCTGGTGGAGTTGGAGCAGGCTCTGCTGCACCAGCGCCTGGAAGTTCTGCATCGCGCGACGGGAACGAGGGCCGCGCCCGAAGCGCCGACCACGCTCGCGGCCGACCGGCTCCTGGGCCGCGAGGCTGAGCTGGGAGCCCTGGCGGCCGCGGCGGACCGGGCACGGCAAGGCCACGCCCAGGTGGTCCTGGTCTCGGGTGAGGCGGGTATCGGCAAGTCGAGCCTGCTGGAGACGAGCATCAGCCAACTGCCCCAGCAGGGCTGGCTGGTGGGGTTCGGGCAGTGCCCGGAGACGGACGGCGCCCCGGCTGGCTGGGCCTGGCTCGACATGGTGCCCGGCCTTGCACGGGACGCACCGCCCGGCCAGTACGCCGCAGTGCTGGCGCCGCTGCTGACTCCCGATGGCGCAGACGATTTCGGCCAGTCCGACGGCAGCGCGGCCCAGCGTTTCCGCCTGCACAGAGCGCTCGTCGGCTGGCTCCGGGAAACGGCCCTGCGCCGCCCGCTGGCGATCGTGCTGGACGACCTGCACCGCGGTGACCAGGAGAGCGTCGAGCTGTTCCTGCTGTGCGCGGAGCAGTTGCGCGACGTACCGGTGCTGCTGGTGGGTTCCTACCGTGCCGGAGAAGGCGACCTGACCGGCGCACTGGCCCGACTGGCCGTCCTCGCGCCGTCACGGCTGGCCCTCGGTGGGCTGTCGCAGGCCCACGCGAAGGAACTGCTGCGGCGCGGCGCATCCGACATGAGCGATCACGTCGCGGCGGCCTTGGCCGAACGCACCGGAGGCAACCCCTTCTACCTCCGGGAGAGCTCGCTCCTGCTGGCCGGCCAGGGCGAGCAGCAGGCGCTGGCAGCCGTCCCCCAAGGGGTCCAGGACGTACTCAAGCGCCGGCTGGCCCTCCTGTCACCCGCCGTTACGGCCGGACTGCGTCTCGCAGCCGTCGCCGGGCGCGAGAGCTCGCTCACCCTCCTTCTCCGCGCCACGGACAAGGACTCCGAGCAGCTGCTTGACGCCCTGGAAGCGGGCGTCACGGCAGGACTGCTCACCGAGCCCCGCCCCGGCACGGTCCGCTTCACGCATGCCCTGGTACGCGACGCTCTTGCCGCTGACCTCACCCGTCTGGGGCTGGCCAGGCTGCACTCCCGCCTGGGCAGGGCCCTGATGTCCATCGGCTCCGACGACGTCGCCGGCACAGCCCATCACCTCCTTCAGGCAGCTCCGGTCCTCACCGCCGACGCCGACGCTGCGGTCCGCCATGCCCTGCTCGCGGGCGAGCAGGCAGTGCGCCGCTACGCCCCGCAGAACGCCGAGGCCATGCTGAGCGCCGCGCTCGACCTCCTCACCGGCCACCCCGAGGCCTTCGCCGAACAGGATGCCGCCCGGCTGCGAGTGACGGCTCTGGGCCAACTCGTGGACTGCCGGATCCGCATGGGGGCGATCGTCCCGGCGCGGGAGGCCCAACAGGAGGCCGTACGCGTGGCCCGGGCGGAAAGGCCGGCCGACGGCCCCTCCGAGGCCTCCGAGGCTGTCGAGGCCGGGCCCGCCACCTTGCGTACCGATCTGCTGATCGCCGCCTACACGACCTGGACCGAGCCGACCCCCTGGCGGGTGCGCGCTTACACGGTGTCCGACCCTGAGGCCGTCGAGGAACTGGACACTCTGCTGGCGAGCCGCGACCTCACCGATCGGCAACGATGCCTGCTGCTCGACCAGTTGGCCGACGCCCTCGACGACTCCGACCCGCGCGCCGTGGAAGTGGCACGCGAGGCGGTGCGGTTGGCGCGCGCCGGGGGCGAGCCCCGGTTGCGAGGACTGACCCTCACCTCACTGCTGCGCCGGATCGACTGCGACCTCGACCGCGAGACCTACGAGCGGCTCCACCGCGAACTCGCCGAGGTGGCCGATGCCGAGGACACTCCCGAGTACTCCTGGATGAGTCACTACATCGCCGCCCGGATCGCCGCCGGCCGCAACGATCCGGCGGAGATGGAGCGTTGTCTGGCCCGTGCGGATGAAATCGCCCGCACCTACGAGCTCCAGGGCCTGTTCGCGGTGGCCCGGCTGCGGCATTGCATGCTCGCCATGGCGCAGGGCCGGTTCGACGAGGCGGAGCGGACTCTGGCGGTGGCGGTGGACGAACTCCGGGCACGAGGAGCGGTCGATCTCAGCGGTCTGGCTGCCCTGAGCCTGGGCTGCATCCGGGTCCAGCAAGGACGCCTCGCCGAGATGCTGCCCATGCTGCTCGCGGTGTGGGAGCAGTACCAGCCGGTCAACGAAGCTCTCACCGCGCTCTCCCTGTCCGCCGCAGGGCGCCTCGAAGAGGCCCGTGCCGTCCTGGACCAGCGTGTCCCCATCCAGCGCGACTTCGCCTATGTGGTCCTCACCCAGCTGCGCGGTATGGCCGCGGTCGCCTTCGACGATCGCGCGCTTGCCGCACGGGTCTACCAGGACCTGCTGCCCCTGCACACCCTGGCAGGGGGCGTGAGCAACCTCTCCATGGCCTTTAGGCCCGTCGCACAGACCCTCGGAGAACTCGCCCAGTACCTGGACCACCCCGAACAGGCACGCCACCATTACCTTGAGGCGCAGCAGGTGGCCACCGCCTGGAACTCCGTGCACTGGGCGGACGCGGCTCGCACCGCCCTGGCAGAACTGTCGAAGGTGTCCGCTTAGCAGACCCTCACTTCATACCGCAGGCACTCGTTCGACGAGCTCGGCCAGGAACGCCGCCGCGAGTTCGAGGAACTGCTGAGGTGAATGGGTCGTCAGCTGGAGGTCCACGAGCACCTCGTCATCGTCCGCTGTGCACATCAGCCTGAGATGGTCGCAGATCTGGCGAACGGTCCCCCGCTGGAACGCCTCCGCGGCATCGGCCGCGGACGCAGTGATCTCCGCGTTGACCCGGAACACCCGGCGCAAGCCGGCCGGATCACGCCCCGCCCGTTCGGCTGCCTCGGCCGCGACGGCCCAAAGACCGCGGAAGTACGACAGCGGCATCGAGGCCCCCAACCAGCCGTCCGCGCGCCGGCCGACGCGCTCCAGCGCGGGTGGGGTGAAGCCGCCCAGCAACAGCGGCGGCCGTGGACGCTGCCGAGGCTTGGGCAGGATCGTCGACTCGGGAATTCTCCACAGCGGGCCCGTGTGAACGACGGGATCGGACTGCCACACGGCATCGAGAACGTCGAGGGTCTCCTCCAACCGTGCGCCACGGCCCTGCCAGGGCACCCCGGCGGCCGTGTACTCCTCACGCATCCAGCCCAGCCCGAGCCCCACGTCCAAACGGCCGTGACTGATCAGATCGAGCGTCGTCAGCGAGCGGGCGAGCAGCAGTGGAGGCTGCCACAGGGCGTTGAGCGTGCTGCTCCCCAGCCTGACCTGTTCGGTGACCGTGGCCGCCACGGTCAGAGCGAGCAGCGGGTCGAGATGGGTGCCGTACCGCAGCGGCATCGGTTTGCCACCGACGTACCCGTCGGGAGGGATGATCGGGGCCAGAAGCCGGTCGGCCGCCCAGAGACTGTGACAGCCCAGCGTCTCCAAGGCCGCGCACATCGTGGCGGTGTGGTGGGGATCGGCGAACGGGCCGAACTGAGGCAGGGCAAATCCGATGCGCATAGTGAGAATTCCTCAATCGGTAGAGGACAAGGCGAACTTCGGGTCCGTCGGGCCAGAGTCCGCAGGAACGGTCGGGGATTGAGGCCCGGAAGGACCTTCGGGCCAGGACGACGCTCAACCAGCCGCGTACGCTCCGCGGACTCGCGGGATCGCAGCGATGCTGCCGTTGCCCAGAAACCTCCACAACAGCCGGGCGGGAAAGGGCAACTCACTGCTCGGTCACCTGAAGGGCGACCAGAGGCATGACCTCCCTCTCCTGCTCATCGAGAGGGGAGCGCAACTGCTGGTGATGCTTTCATGGCGCCTCCACCAGCTCGTCACGGACCTCAGGCCGGACCTCCGGCTGTCACCGGTCCATGAGCCCCTGGACCACCGCCATCCCCGCGTTGAGCTCGTGATGCTGCGCGTCCATCGCCAGAGCCTGCTCGGCAGCCAGGCGTAGATGAGGCAACAGCACCGACCACAGCAGCTCGTCCGCACCGGTGTGGTGGGCGTGCAGGCCCTCGGAGTAGAGCCGCCAGTGCTCCGCCAGAACCAGAGCGCTAGCACTGTTGTTCCGGCGCACGCCTTGAACGAGCTCGGCCAACAGCCGCGAAGCACGGCGAAACACCTGATGGACCATGGCCATCTCGCGGGTGTATGGGTGCACGGCGGATCCGTGTGTGTTGCTGGAGGTCATGCCGCCAGGGTCCTGAGCCCAATTGCAAAACCCTTGCAAAGGACTTGTCACACAAAAGGACAGACTGGTCGAGTCGCACGTCGACCCCAGCGTTCCTATGGCGCCCCATGTGGTGATGTATCCGAGGCGATCCGCATTCCCTTGTCTGGTGGTCGACGCGTTGTCGGCCTCGACGTTCTCAAGCGTGACCATGAAGCGCAGCTTGCGGTCGATGTACACGTACCCGCCGGTGAGCTGCTTGAGAACGGTCGTCACGATCGAGTACGGGATGAGACACCTCACGTTGCTCACTCGTCAAGTTGTCGGGATGAGATCTTCGAACACTGCTTGGTGACCGTCCCGGCGGCTTACTCCAGATAGAGAGCGGCCAAGCGTGGCAGGCGGCGAGTCATCTCACCTCGGTCGTCGAAATCGAAGGGGTGTAGCTGTGTGTCCTGAACGCGAAGGAGAGTTCGATGTAGGAGAGCGATCTGGAGCGGTGCTGCTCGGACGATGAAGGTTGTGGCCCTTCGAAGTCGCCCTGCGGAGGGAGGCCGCCTCCCGTGATGCCTTTGAACGCCTTGTCTCGACGCTGGCCGGTGACCCGACGCACAGCATGGCCCATGACGAGCTGGAGGAACTGCTCGAACAGCAAGGACGCGAGTTGCTGCGGCAGTTGATGCAGGATCACCTCGACCTGCGGGCGAGGGCGGAAGAAGCTGCGGCCCGCATCAGCGCAGGGCAGCCGGCAGTGCGCGGGCCGGAAGGACAGATGCGGACCTGGCGGGAGAGTAACCATCCCCGCTGGCTGACCTGCGTGTTCGGGCCGGTTCGGGTGACCAGGATCGCCTGTCGCGGCCGCGGTGTTGCCAACGTGCACCCGGCGGACGAGCAGTTGTCGCTGCCGGCCGGCACTCACGAGGACTGGCCCGGCTCGCGGTCCTGGAAGCCGTGCGAGGCTCGTTCGACCAGGCCGACGCCGCGATCGAGCGACAATGCGGAAGAGTGTTGGGCAAGCGCCGCCTCAAAGAACTGGTGGTCGCCTCGGCCGTCGACATCGCCGCCTACTACACGGCGAAGATCCCCACCCCGTGCACCCGTGAGATGCCGCTGATCATCCAGGTCGACGGCAAGGGCATAGTGATGCGCCCCGAAGCCCTGCGCGAAGCCACCCGCCGGGCCGCGGCCAAGAGCGCGGCGGCCGGGCGGCGCGGACGTCTGGCCCCGGGCGAGAAACCCAACCGCAAGCGCATGGCAACGGTGACCTGCGTCTTCGATGTCATTCCGACACCGCGTCGGCCGCACGACATCGTCCACCCGCCCGGCGGCCGCAGCAAAACCCGGCCTCCGCGACAAGGCCCGAAAGCCGAGCGGAAATGCTGCACCGCCTCGCTGATCCGTCCCCCGGAACAGGTCGTCGCCGACGCCTTCGCCCAGGCCGCATCCCGCGACCCGCAGCACCTGCGGGACTGGATCGTGCTCGTTGACGGCGCCCGCCACCAACTCGACCGGATCCAGGACGAAGCCGCCCGCCGCGGCATCCGCCTGAACGTCCTGCTCGACTTCGTGCACGTCGCTGAGTACACATGGACGGCCGCGCACGCCTTCCATCCGGTCGGCAGCCGCGAGGCCGAGACCTGGGCCGCGGACAAACTCACCGCGATCCTCGCCCGACACGCCGATCGCGCCGCCACGGAGATGACTGCCCGGGCCACGGCCGAACAGCTTCACGCCGCCCGCCGCGACGCGGTCACCACCTGCGCCCGCCACCTCACCGGTCACCTCGACCAACTTCACTACGACACCGCCCTCGCGGCCGGCTGGCCGATAGCCACCGGCGCCGTCGAAGGCGCCTGCCGACATCTCATCGCCGACCGCCTCGACATAACCGGCGCCCGCTGGGGACTCGACGGCGCCGAAGCTGTCCTCCGACTCCGTGCGCTGATCACGAACGGCGACTTCGAGGACTACTGGACCTTCCACACGACCCGCGAACATCAATGCCTCTACCCCAGCCCTGACCAGCAGAACTACAGGCTCACCGCCTGATCCCGACCGTCACTTCAAAGGATCCGCACCCATGTGGGCATGCTGCGGGCGGAGCCCGCTGTGTTCGGGCCGGTGGCCTCCGACCCGACGGTCTCCCGGCTCATCGACCTGCTCGCCCGGGGCGGGAAGCGGGCCCTGACCGTACTGCGCACGGCCCGCGCCGAAGTACGCGAACACGTCTGGAAGTTGGCCGACCGGACGGCGCCGGACGCGGGCGGGCAGGTGATCGTGGACATCGACGGCGTCCTCGTCGTCGCGCATTCCGAGAAGCAGGACGCCGCCGCGACCTGGAAGAAGACGTTCGGGCACCATCCGCTGATGGGGTTCGTCGACCACGGCCGGGGTGGGTCCGGCGAGCCGGTCGTCGGGTTGCTGCGGCCCGGCAACGCGGGCTCCAACACCGCCGCGGACCACATCGAGGCCACCGGGCTGGCCCTGGCCCAGCTGCCCAAACGGCTGCGGCGTGGACGTCAGACGCTGATCCGCACCGACTCCGGCGGCGGCACCCACGAGTTCGTCGCCTGGCTCGCCCAGCGCGGCAGGTGGCTGTCGTACTCGGTCGGGATGACCATCACCGACGCCATCCACCAGGCCGTTCTGAAGGTCCCGGCCTCGGCCTGGACGCCGGCCGTCGAGCCCGACGGCGACATCCGCGACGGTGCCTGGGTCGCCGAGATCGACGCCGGCAGCGATTGCCTGGCGGGCTGGCCGAAGGGGTTGCGACTGATCGTGCGCAAGGAACGGCCGCACCCCGGCGCCCAGTTGCGCTTCACCGACGCCGACGGCATGCGGCTGACCTGCTTCGCCACCAACACCCCCGGCGAGGCGATCGCCACCCTCGAACTGCGCCACCGCCAGCGGGCCCGGGCCGAGGACCGCATCCGCGCCGCCCGCGCCACCGGCCTGCGCAACTTCCCCCTCCACGACGCCGCGCAGAACCAGATCTGGCTGGAGATCGTGCAGATCGCCCTGGACCTGCTGGCCTGGATGCCCCTGCTCGCCCTGACCGGCACCGCTCGGCTTTGGGAGCCCCGCCGCCTGCGGCTTCGGCTGTTCTCCACCGCCGCCCAGCTCGTCACCACCGGCCGCCGCCGCTACCTCGGCCTCGCCAAGCACTGGCCCTGGACCGACGCGATCACCGACGCCCTGGACCGGCTCCACGCCCTCCCGAACCCAGGCTGACCAGCACCTTCCCATCCCTGCGAGCAGCACGAGCCCACCGGAGCCGTGGAACCCGGCGCACACCCGACGCGACAACCGGGCACTCAACCTGCCCAGACTCCGAAAATCCCCACCGACACTCACCACAAAGGGGCCGTCAGTAAGCTGATAGACCCTCATGAATGATCGAGGTTAGCGCTGAGTCGACGGGCCCGGAAAAGACAGTCGATGGGGCGAGGAGCCCGCGAACAAGGACGCTGATGGGTCAGTTCCGCGGCCGGAAATTTGCTTAATGGTCTTTGGCTCCCTTTTCGGTCGCGGAAACCGTGCGCATCGAACAAGTGTCATGGGCAGCGGGCCAGATGTGATGACGAGCATTGTGCCGGAAGGGGATCTGTGTTCATGGGTATCCCGGGCACTGAGGCCCCCTGTGCCCCTTGAGCCCGAGCGCGCGCGTGGGGTTGACATCAGCCGCCCCGAATCGCAGCAGGTGGCCACACGTGTCGGGATCCTCCGGCGCCCATGCCTTCCGTGTCGGGTTTCCACGGCAGGAACGGAGTTTCGCCTCCTGACGACGATGTCGAAGGCAGAATCGCTTCCGGTCGACGCGACCTGATGACTCTTCTCGCGAAGGGGGAACCTGCATTCCGGGCGCGAAACCCCTACGAGAGGGAATGAATGCGCACGCCATCCCACAGTATGGCCGTGAGGGCCGCTGAAGCCTGCCATCGAGCCTGGACCGGCGGAGATATCGGAGCGGCCATCGCATACATCTCACACGACATTGTGATCGATTCTCCCAACGGCCGATTCGAAGGCCGCCTCGGTTTCGAGGAGTTCACTCGGAATTTCGCGGTTCTCCTGAAACGGAGCACAATCAGGGCAGCCTATGGTGACGACACCACCGCCTTGCTGTTCTACGACCTCTCCTTCACCTTCGGTCTGAGCTGCCCCGCAGCTCAGCACGACACGGTGCGAGGCGGAGAGATCGTCCACCAGCGATACGTCTGGGATCCGGCACCCTTCCTCCGCAGTCTCGCGCAGTGCTGACCCGGTCATCGAGCCGCGACGAATCACCGCACACGAAAGGAAAACTCATGACTTCCAGCACCCACAGCGGCCGCGTCGCACTGGTGACCGGCGCCAACAAGGGGGTTGGGCACGCCATCGCACGCCAGCTCGCCGAACTCGGTATGACCGTCTGGCTCGGCGCCCGGGACCAGCAGCGCGGCACCCAGGCCACCGGAGAGCTGCGCGATCTCGGTCTAGACGTGCGCTTCGCGCACCTCGACGTCACCGACGAGGGGAGTGTCGCTCTGGCCGCCAAGTACATCACCCAGGAGAGCGGCCGACTCGACGCCCTGGTCAACAACGCCGGCGTCAGCCGCGGATGGGCCGCTCCGAGCCAAACACCGTTGGAAGACCTGGAAGCCACCTTCGCGACCAACGTCTTCGGCTACGTCACGGTCACCAACACGATGCTGCCGCTGCTGCGCCGCTCGGACGCCGCTCGCATCGTCAACATTTCCAGCGTCATCGGCTCGCTGACCGTCGCCGCCGAGAACCATGACCCGACCGGCTGCTTCCCCGACGGGCAGTTCCCCGTCATCCTGAGCCACAGCATGTCCAAGGCCGCGGTCAACTCGCTTACCGTCATGTACGCCAACGAACTGCGCGGCGAGGGCATCCTGGTGAACGCCGTCTCTCCCAACTGGGTACCGACGGACGCCAACGGCAACACCGGCATCCTCACCCTCGACCAGGGTGCGCACCTGCCGGTGCGCATGGCGACACTCCCGGACAGCGGCCCCACCGGCACCTTCACGGTTGCCACCGCCGACGGGCTGGGAATGGCCCTGCCCTGGTGACCTGCCTTCGGGCCCGGACGACCAAGCAGCCCCACGATCCGCAGCTGGGGGGGACTGCACCGGTTCTCCCACAGCGGCGGAGCACCGGCGGACGGCAACGGCCTCTGATGAGCGCCCGTGCGCTCGGCGAAGGCTGCGGAACCCCCACTGAACCGTAGAACAACGAAGCACCCCACGGCCGCACGGCCGTGCACGAGCGAGGGGCCTGCCATGAGCGCCACCCGTCCTGTTCCCGACGCGATCGAGGTCCGCGGTGCCAGGGTCCACAACCTGCGCGACGTGTCCGTCGACGTGCCTCTCGGCCGGTTCGTCGCGGTCAGCGGGGTCTCCGGGTCCGGCAAGTCCTCGCTCGCCATGGGGGTGTTGTTCGCCGAGGGCTCCCGCCGCTACCTGGACGGGCTGTCCACCTACGCACGCCGCCGCATCACCCAGGAGACCAGGCCCGACGTCGACTCGATCAGCCACCTGCCGGCCGCCGTCGCTCTCAGACAGCGTCCGCCGACGCCCGGATCGCGTTCCACGGTGGGCACTATGACCGAGGTCTACGCGGTTCTGCGCCTGGCCATGTCCCGGTTCGGCAGTCACCTGTGCCCCAACGGGCACCGCGTCCCACCCACCGCGGAGGTCGCTCTCACCGGCACCCTGACGTGTCCCGACTGCGGCATCCACGCGGCCGCACCCGGCGCGGAGTCGTTTGCCTTCGCCACGCTCGGGGCGTGCCCCGGCTGCCGGGGCCTGGGCGTCAGCCGTGAGGTGGACGACTCGACGCTGATCCCCGATCCCACCCTGACCATCGACGAAGGCGCTGTCGCTCCTTGGCGGTTGCTGGGCCGCACCAAGATGCCCCTCGTGGTCCGCGAACTCGGGGTCCGCACCGACATCCCCTGGGCCGGGCTCACCCGGAAGGAGAGAGAACTCGTCCTTCACGGCCCCGAAACCACCGTGCACGTAGCCTTTCCCACCAGCAAGGGCAGAGTGCTGGAAGGCAACCTCAAGTACGAGAACGCGGTCGCCGCGGTACGGGCCATGGCAGCTTCGGGTGCCGCCGAGTCCGGAGGCGGGACCACAGCCCGCTTCATGACCACTGGCTCCTGCCGCACCTGTGGTGGCACCCGGCTCAGCGACGAGGCCCGCTCCTCACTCCTGGGGGAGCGCACCATCGCCGAACTGGCCGCTTGGCCGCTGCAGGATCTGGCTGACCGGGCCCCGAAGCTCTTCCGATCCGCGGCGGAAACCGATGCGGCACTGCGACCGGCCGCCGAACGCCTCGCCGATGAGCTGCGCAAGGCCATAGAGCCACTTCTCACCCTCGGTCTTGGCTACCTGTCCGCCGACCGCTCCGGCGACACCCTGTCCACCGGTGAACGCCAACGTATCCAGCTCGTCACCACCGCCATGCGCCATACCACCGGCATGCTCTACGTATTGGACGAGCCGACCATCGGCCTGCACCCCTCCGCGATCCCCGGCCTCATCCAGGTCATGAACACCCTCGTCGAGGAGGGCAACTCGCTGGTCGTGGTCGACCACGATCTCGCCGTCCTCGCTGCCGCCGACGAACTCATCGAACTCGGCCCCGGCGCCGGCAGCGCTGGCGGCACCATCGTCCGCCACGGCACTCCCGGGGAACTCGCGAGCGACCCCGCCTCGGTCATCGGCCCCCACTTGGCCGGCACGGCCCCCGTGGTCGTCCGCGAACGCCATGGCGCCGATCCGACGCGAGGAGCCATCCAGCTGACCGTCTCCGACCTGTTCACCCTCCACCAGGTCGAGGCCGCTTTCCCGCTGGGCCGGCTCACCGCGGTCACCGGTGTCTCCGGGGCGGGCAAGACGGCCCTTGTCCTGGACGCGCTGGTGCCCGCTCTGACCGCCCGGCTCGACGCCCGTCCCCTGCCGCCGGCCGTCACTTCGCTCGACACGGCCGGCATCACCCGTGTGTCCATGGTCGACGCTACCCCCATCGGCGCCAACTCCCGTTCCACTCCCGCCACTTACTCCGGCGCATTCGACGAGATCCGCAAGCTGTTCGCGGCCACCGAACAGGCCCGGGCCCGCGGCTGGAACGCCGGCCGGTTCTCCTACAACAACGCCTCCGGCCGCTGCTCGACCTGCGAAGGCCTGGGGGAGCTTCAACTCGACCTCCAGTATCTTCCCGACCTGCCCGTCCCCTGCCCCGACTGCCGCGGAAACCGCTATGCCCCCGACACGCTGGAGGTGACCCTCCAGGGCCGTACCGTCGCCGACGTGCTGCGGCTGACCATCAGCGATGCCCGGGCTGCCCTCGACACCGTGGCCACACGCAAACTGCGACAGATCCTGGCCTCCCTCGACGACGTCGGCCTCGGCTACCTCACACTCGGCGAACCCACCCCGGCCCTGTCGGGCGGTGAGGCACAAAGACTGCGCCTGGCCACAGAACTGCACCGCGGCCAGCAGGGCCATCTCTTCGTGTTCGACGAACCCACCGTCGGCCTTCACCCACGCGACGTGGCCACCTTGGTGAACGTACTGGACACTCTGGTCCGCGACGGGGCGACCGTCATCGTTGTCGAACATGACCTCGACCTCATCGCCAATGCCGACCACATCATTGACGTCGGTCCCGGCGCGGGCGGCCAGGGCGGCCGCATCATAGCCACGGGAACGCCCGACCAGATCCGCACCGAGCCCGAGAGCGTGATCGGTCCGTGGCTTCACCGACACCTGGATCGACGGCCCGCACCACGCTGACCCGCCCGCGGCACCCCACCCGCCTCGCACGCATGACACACCGCTGCACAACGAAAGTCCTGCCTCGCCGTACGCACTGCCCGTGTCGGCGCGGCCCTCACCGACCGTTCTCTGGACTCACTACAATCGTGGCCGCCGCCCCAAGCCGACCAAGGAGCCTGCGGCACTGATGCACGATGAAGGCATCCTCCCGGACTGGGACGACCTTGACCGGCTGCTGCTGCGCGAGCTGGAACACGATGGCAGAGCCTCATTTGCCCGCCTCGGCACCGTACTTGGGGTGTCCGACCAGACTGCCGCGCGACGCTACCGACGCCTCGCTGAATTCGGCGGTCTGCGTATCGCGGCCGAGCGGGGACTGCAGTACCCGGGACAGGAAACGTGGCTGCTGCGCTTGCAGTGCACTCTGGGGCAGACCCAAGCCGTGGCCACGGCACTCGCCCAACGCCCGGACACAGCCTGGGTGGCACTGGTGTCCGGCGGCACCGAGCTCAACTGCGCCGTGCGGTTCCGTAACCGCGACGACCAGGAGGACCTCCTCCTCAACAAGCTGCCCCGCACACCGGGCGTCGCTTCGGTGCGCGCTCTGCAGATACTGGGGATGTTCTTCGGCGGCCCCACGGTCTGGCTCGACAAACGCCTCGGCCAAGACCGCGCGCCGGTGTATGAGCGCAGCCCGCGGGAGGAGCACCGGGGCAAAGCCGCCGGGCCCGAAGACGAGGTCCTCATCGCGGCATTGGAACAGGACGCACGCATCCCGCTGGCGGAGCTGGCGAAGGCCACCGGACGGTCGGAGAATGCGGTGCGCCGCCGCCTGGACCAGCTGCTGGCCCGGGGCGACCTCTACTTCAACATCCAGTACGACTCCCGCGTGCTGGGCGACAGCCTTCACGCCCTGCTCTGGATCAACGCAGCCCCCCAGAAGCTCGAGCAGACGGGCCGGTGGCTCGCCCAGCAGCCCCGGGTTTCCTTCGTCACCGTGACCACCGGTGCCACGAACCTGACCGCCATGGTCACCTGCACGGACGCGGCGGGCCTACGCAATTATCTCGGTGAAGACCTCGCCGGGGCGGAGGGTCTCCACCATGTGGAGGTGACCCCGGTGCTTCGTCACGTCAAGCAAGTCCTGCCTCTCACCCACAAGGTGTGAATCTCTGTGGAACTGCCAGTTCCGGTAGCCCGGGTGATTCCGTCTTCTGCGTTGCTCACATTCTGACCCCAGGTGTCAAGGGCGAGAAGAACCACAGGAGATGGGCAATGAAAGGGTCCACTGCCGACCCTTCGGCGGTGTTACCGTTTTAATCGGTCTCGCGGTGTAGTCCTGTCTTCAGGAACCCGTCCGGGCCTTTTGGGCGTTCCGTCTCTCGGATTCCGTTCGTCCTGACCCTCCTGTATCGGGCGGACGCTGATATCTCGACCCCGGGCGTCTGTCTTGGGAACACGTTTCCCCTATTTTCTGGAGTACTTCCATGTCTGCTGACAGCACGGCTGTCACCCCCAAGGGAGTGGAGGCTGCCGGCTCCGGCCAAGCCTCCGCAGGGCGGCACCTCGGGTTGGCGCTGGTGGTCATCGCGGCCGCTCAGTTGATGGTGGTGCTCGACGCCACCATCACCAACATCGCCCTGCCCGCCATCCAGACCGACCTGGGCGTCTCGGACGCGGGTCTGGCCTGGATCGTCAATTCCTACGCTCTGGCCTTCGGCGGCCTGTTGCTCCTCGGCGGCAAGGCCGGAGACCTCTTCGGGCGGCGGAAGGTCTTCCAGGTCGGCATCGCCGTCTTCACCCTGGCCTCGCTCCTCGGCGGACTGGCCCCGAACGAGGCACTGCTCATCGCCGCACGTGTCCTACAAGGAGTCGGCGCGGCGCTGGCCGCACCCAGCGCGCTGGCACTGATTACGACGACGTTCCCCGCGGGCAAGTCGCGCAACACGGCGATGGGCGTTTACGCGGCCATGGGGGGTGTGGGCGCCACAGTGGGACTGCTCCTCGGCGGCACGCTCACGGACCTGCTCGACTGGCGCTGGGTGTTCTTCGTGAACATCCCGATCGGACTGGCAGTACTGGCTGGGACGCGAACCCTCGTCGAGGCGCGACGGCACCCGGGCCGCCTGGACGTGCCCGGAGCGGTTACCGGCACGGGCGGTCTGATCGCCCTCGTCTACGGCATCACGCGGGGCGGCGAGCACGGCTGGAGCAACGGTCTGACGCTGGTGTCGTTCGTGGGCGCCGTCGTTCTGCTGGCGACGTTCCTGTTCCTGCAGGCACGGACCGACGACCCCATGCTGCCGCTGCGGCTGTTCGGCGACCGGAACCGCTGGGGTTCTTACGCCACCATGCTGTTCATCGGCTCGGGGATGTTCGCCACCTTCTATTTCCTCACGCTCTACATGCAGTTGATTCTCGGATACAGCCCTGTGAAGACCGGATTCGCGTATCTGCCGTTCAGTTTCGGAATGGCGACCGCAGCCGGCGTCAGCTCCAAGCTGGTCACGCACTTCGCTCCGCGAGTTATTGCGGGACCGGGCCTGCTGGTGGCAGCCCTGGGTATGTTCTGGTTCGCGACGCTGGAGCCCGACTCCTCCTACGCGGGGCACCTGATGCCGGCCATGTTCGTCACGGCTCTCGGTCTGGGCATGAGTTTCGTGCCGATGACTCTTGGTGCCGTCAGCGGGGTGTCGTACCAGGACACCGGTGTCGCGTCCGCCCTGCTGAACACCGCCCAGCAGATCGGCGGCGCGCTGGGGCTGGCCGTCCTGAGCACTCTCTCCACCTCCGCGGCCGACGACAAGCTGCCCGAGGCAGCCGGTTCTCTGTACCAGGGCCTGGCAACCAAGGACTTCGCCCTGGTGACCAGGGCGAGCGAGGCACTGACCCACGGCTACACCATGGCCTTTGCGGCGGCTGCGGGGATGTTCCTGGGCGGCTTGGCCATCACCGCTCTAGCGGTCAACGCGGCCAAACAGCACACAGAAGGCTCGGCACCCGTCCACATGGGCTGACGCACCATTTCTATGAGGGACAACGGCGGGATGCTGTACCCGCTCCCAGGAGCGGGTACAGCATCCCGCCGCCGACGGTTACGGCCTGCCGCATCCTCTTTAGGGCAGCGGCGCGTTTCGCTCATGCGGCCAGGCGTCGGACAGGTCCCCGCGTGAAAGCACAGGTGGGGACTTTCGCAGCCAGGGTTCGGCGGCGTTGGCCATGTGACGCACATGAAGGAGAAAGGCCGGGATGGAGGGATGAGACCGCTTGCGTGGCCAGATCAGGCGCACAGTCACAGGGGAAGCGTCTGCGAGCGGTATGTAGCGGATACCGGGATGCGGGTGGCTGTGCTCGGTGGCCTCCGCGGTGACACCGACTGCCTCTTCCAGGGCAATCGTCGTGAGCCACTCGTCGACGTTGGCCGCCTCGAACGTGCGGGGCTGTCGCCCCGAGGACCAGAGGTCGACTGAGGCGCCAGCGCTGGCGCACAGCGCGACGAGCTGGTCGGCCAGGTCGGCCAGACGTACGACGGAACGTTCGGCGAGCGGGCTGTTCTCCGACACGGCTGCCAGCCGGCGCTCCGTGAAGAGCACAGCAGACAACACCTCGGATTCGACAGCATCCGAAGTGCGCACGATAGCGGCGTCGATCTCGCCCCTGCGCAGTGCTGTGTCCGGATCGCTGCGGCGCTGCAGCTGTACGGGAAGCTCGGGGTGCTGTGCACGCCAGGCCTGTAGCAACGGCACGGTGTGGTCTCCGAGTGCTGCCCAGGTGAAGCCGATACGCAACGGTTGTCTACCGGCCACCACTTCCGACAGCGCATCGTCCAGCTCGTTGAGAATCCGATGGGCGCGCTCATAGAGCGTGTGGCCGGCTGCGGTGAGGGAAAGCTGGCGGGTGGTGCGATTCACCAGGCGCGTGCCGAGGCGGTCCTCCAACTGCTCCAGGGTGCGGGACAGCGCGGGCTGGCTGACATGCAGGCTGGCCGCGGCGCCGGTGATGGTGCCTTCGTCTCCGATGGCGGCGATGGCTCGTAGATGCCGCAGCTCCACGTTCATACCCATAGGTTATATGTCCCTCGAGAAATGGTATTTCCGGGCCCTGTGATGCGCTCCTATGCTTGCCGGCATGAACATTCTGCTTATCGGCACGGGCACGCTCGGTGCAGGCTTGTACAAGGAATTCTCCGCACGCGGCCACGAGATCCGCACGGTCGGACGGCGCAGCGGGGACCTCCGCTACGATGTCACCGACCCCGCTCAGGTCACCGCCCTGTATGAGCACTCCGGTCATATAGACGCGGTGGTTATCGCTGCCGGTGATCTTCCGTTCCGGCCTTTCTCCGAGATCACGCCCGAGGACTACCAGGCTGCGTTCCGCGGCAAGGTACTCAGCCAGATCGACCTGGTACGGCAGGGCGTCAGCCGTATTTCCGACCGGGGTTCTTTCACCCTGATCGCCGGCGCTCTGTCGCACGATCCCGTCCCGATGGGTTCTGCGGCGTCCATGGCGAATGCCGCGCTGGAAGGTTTTGCTCGGGCAGCGGCCGTTGAGATCGCTCCCCAGCGCATCAACGCGGTCAGCCCGGCCGTGCTCACGGAGAGCCTTCCTTCGTATGGGCCCTATTTTCCCGGGGTCGACGCGGTCGACCTGGCGGACGTGATCAGGGCCTACGTCCGTTCCGTCGAAGGGTCTCAGACGGGGCAGGTCTTCGCCCTGTAGAGCCTGCCGCACGCAAGGGGTCCTGCATCTTGCGTCCTGAGGGTCCGCCGCGCACGCGGCGGACCCTCTCTTGCTGCGCCGGACGGCCATCAGGATCGTCGCTGGGGGGTGGGGAGATCCTCAGAGACGATCGGTTGTGCCGGCCGTCGGTAGGTTGATGCCGCGCCGGGACAGCCATTGCTCACCCCACTCATTAAGGGCGAGCAGGAGCGGCTTCAGAGCGAGTGCCTCGTCGGTCAGCGAATACTCAACCCGGGGAGGTATCACCGGGTAGGCGGTGCGCTCAACGAGGCCGTCTTCCTCGAGTTCGCGGAGCTGTCTGGTCAGGGCGCGGGGAGTAATGCCACGCATCTGGCGCTGCAGTTCGTTGAAACGCATGGTGCCGTCGAGCAGGTGGAACAGGATGACGCCTTTCCACTTGCCACCGATGATCTTGACGGCTGCTTCCATGGCGCAACCGGGCAAGTCGTCAAACGGTCGTGTTCTTGGCATGAGGCGTGTACTCCGTCTTCTGGTTCCACCCGAGCCTGGGCGGTATTGCCCTCCAGAGCACATTGTCTGCTGGGGGAGGGGGGCTTTCCGGCAGGGTGTGCTCCGACCCGTTCGCGCTGCGAACGGCGACGCGCGGAATGGGTCCTTGAGCATCTAGCGCCGATCAGGACGATGCCCGCGCAGCCGTTCTCCCCGGCCTGCTGTCCGCTCTCCGTCAGGCCGACCGCCCCGGTCATGACGCCGACCTCAAGAAGGACGAGCAGCATGCGGCTTGCTTTACATGTCATCTCGCTGCCCCATTATCGCGGCCAGCCATTGAAGATCGCGACGGGTCGGACCCAATTCGGTTTGAGGTCCTGGCGAGCATGGTGGCGGTGACCGCTTGCGCGGGAGGCGGGCGGAGCGCATCGCACGTGTGTAGGCGGAGCCGTCGAGCAGGTAGAACGGGATGATGCCTCTGCACTTGCCACCGATGATCTTGACGGCTGCTCCATGGCGCAACTGGGCAAGTCGTCAAACGGCCGTGCTCGGTAGGAGGCGTGTACTCCGAATCGTGGTTCCCCTTGAGCCGTACGTCGCGAGCATGCGGCGCGGCTGGCCAGGCGGGGCCGGAATACCGGCCCCGCCGAGTGTCAGGAGACGGTCGCGGCCATCGGCGCGGCAGGCAGCGGGGGCTGCGAATGCTGCCAGGCCGAGCCGTAGCGGGTGTACTGCAGCGGCGGCTCGATCGGGGTGCGCAGTTCGTCGGCGGCCGTGCGCGCCCAGAAGGGGTCCTTGAGCATTTCGCGGCCGATCAGGACGATGTCCGCGCGGCCGTTTCGAAGGATCTCCTCGGCCTGCCGCCCGCTCTCGATCAGACCGACCGCACCGGTCATGATGCCGACCTCGCGACGGATCAGCTCGGCGGCGGGAACCTGGTAGTTCGGGTAGGAAGCGACCTTCACCGGCGCGATCCCTCCTGAGGAGGCATCGATCAGGTCGACGCCCTGCTCCTTCAGCCAGCGGCCGTAGATGACGAAGTCCTCGGGGGTGTTGCCGCCCTCGGTGTAGTCCGTGGAGGAGATGCGGACGAAGAGCGGGCCGTCCCATTCGCCGCGTACGGCGTCGATGACCTCGCGCACGATCCGGTAGCGGTTCTCGTGGCTGCCGCCGTATCGGTCAGTGCGCTGGTTGGCCAGCGGAGACAGGAACTCGTTGAGCAGGTAGCCGTGAGCCGCATGCACCTCGATCACGTCGAAGTCGGCCTCTTTCGCCCGCAGGGCTGCCTTACGGAAGGCATCGACGACATCCTTGATGCCCTCGACGGTCAGCGCTTCCGGCGTGCGTGATTCGGCGCTAAACGGAATCGCCGAAGGAGCCACCGGGGTGAAGGCGTCGACGGCGATCTGCCGGCCGGCGTGGCCGATCTGCGCACCAGCCTTCGCTCCGAAGCTCTTGATCGTCCCGGCCAGGCGGGCGAGCCCCTCGATGTGCTCGTCATCCCAGATACCCAGGTCGCCCGGTCCGATGGGGCCGTTGGGCAGCACGGCGGCCGTCTCGAGCATCACCAGGCCGGCACCGCCGAGTGCGCGCGCCCCGTAATGCACGAGGTGGAAGTCCGACACACGGCCCTGCTCGTCGGCCGAGTGCATACACATGGGAGACATCGCAATTCGGTTACGGAATTCGGTGCCACGGATTGTGATCGGCTCATACAGCATTGCGGACAAGGGGGTCTCCAATTTCGAGTGTGGATCGGTACGAGCCTAGGAGGTATGAGCAGGCCATGCCAGTACGCACATTTATTGCCGGTACTGACAAAAATGTAAGTGCTGCTGCGCTGTCACTTCGATCTCACCGATGGCGCGGGATTCCAGGGTAGGTCTCGGAGTCCTAGGCATGGGGGGGCCGGGATAACGGGCCATCGGATGGCGCGTGGACTGGTTGACTTGGTAGTGCGGTAAGGGCGCTTGAAGAGAGCGGAAAGCGATTCCTTTTGTCCGTTTCTCCTATGGTCTTCGGCCTGAATCACTAGGGAGGAATGTTCAAGCGGGCTCGTCGGCCGCATCCGCCCGACCGCACGAACTGAAAGGAGCAATGCTGTGACCGCCAACGACCCCTTCGCTCGCCTTCCCGAGGCAGCGGCCTTCACTGTCACCAGCACTACTGTCGCCGATGGTGCGGCGTGGCCCCCTGAGCAATTCTCCGGGGTTTTCGGGGTGCCCGGCGGCAAGGACGTCTCTCCGCAACTGTCGTGGAGCGGCGCACCCGAGGGCACCAAGAGCTACGCCGTGACGGTGTACGACCCTGACGCGCCGACCGGCTCCGGCTTCTGGCACTGGGCGGTCGCCGACATCCCGGCCTCCGTCACCGAGCTGCCCGAGGGCGCCGGCGACGACAGCGGCGCAGGCCTGCCCGGGGGCGCCTTCCAGCTCCCGAACGACGCCCGTGCGGCCCGTTTCATCGGCGCGGCCCCGCCGGCCGGGCACGGTCCGCACCGCTACTTCGTCGTGGTGCATGCCCTTGATGTCGAGTCGATCGGCGTTCCCGCCGAGGCCACCCCCGCTTTCCTCGGCTTCAACATCGCAAGTCACATCCTCGGCCGCGCGGTCCTGATCGCCACTGCTGAGACCCCCGCCTGACGTGCACTGTGAGTGGACTCCTCGACTCCACGAGACCTCTGTCCGAATTAACGGTGTCGAGGAGTCCGCCGGCAATACGAGCGGTGGCGAGTCTCAGCGAGAGGGCGGAGCGTCATGCGTGGCCGCTTCCGGCGCGGTCCAGCTGCTCAGCAGTTGGAGGGCCCGGGCGGTTTCGGAGTTGGGTTCGACGTTATAGACGCACAACGTCTGCTCCGTGTCGCCGGGGGCCTGGAAGGACTCGTAGGAGAAGTGCAAGTCGCCCACCACCGGGTGGAAGTAGTGCTTGGCGCCGTGCGTGCGGCGCAGCACCCGGTGGTCGTTCCACCACCCCGAGAACTCGGGCGACAACAATGTCAGCTCCCCGACGAGGTCGGCCAGTTGACGGTCACTCGGGTAGCGGCCGGCTTCGAGACGCAGAATGGCTACCGTCTCCGCGGCGATCCTCTCCCAGTCGCCCACGCGCTCCCGAGCCTCAGGATCCAGGAGGTAGTAGCGGGCCAGATTGCGCCGGTTCGCGGGAAGGGCATCGAAGTCGGTGAGGACGGCTTTGGCCAAGTGGTTGGCCGCCAGAACATCGGTGCGTCGGCCGAGGACAAAAGCCGGTACATGGGTCAGAGTGTCCAGCATCAGGTACAGGCCGGGGCGTACCCTCTGGGCACGTGCCGACGGACGCCGGGCGGTATGAGGGTTGGGCAGCAGCAGGTCGCTCAGGTGCTCGCGCTCGGATTCGTCCAGCTGGAGGGTGCGGGCCAAAGCTTCGACAACCTCGGTCGACGGATTGCTGGCGCGCCCCTGCTCCAGGCGCGTGTAGTACTCGGTACTCACCCCGGCCAGGCGTGCCACTTCGTCCCTGCGCAGGCCGGGCACGCGTCGCACCCGCCCGTCGGAAACGATCCCTGCCTGTTCGGGGGAAATGGCAGCACGACGTGAGCGGAGGAAGCCGGCGATCTCCTTACTGGGGTCCATACATCCAGTGTGAGGGCGTCGAGCTCTTTTGCGCCTGACAAAAGTGGCCCTACCGGTACCTGTCTCAGCAGGGCCATTTATGGCCCCCTGTAGGGGGCCAGGGGCTGGTGTGCTGGATACGTGCCGGAACCACTCGGCACCCCCCCACCACATTTCGTTTGGAAGGTGCACACCATGTCCACGCAGACCACCGCTCAGCCGCTCCAGGGTCGCGTCGCGGTCGTCACCGGTGCCTCCAGCGGTATCGGCGAGGCATCCGCCGAGAAGCTGGCCGCTCTCGGTGCACACGTCGTCGTTCTGGCTCGACGGGCCGACCGACTGACCGATCTGGTCGCCCGGATCGAGAAGAACGGCGGCAACGCTACGGCGATTGCCGTGGACGTCACGGACAAGGCGGCCCTCCAGGGGGCGGCCGACCGGGTCGAGGCCGAGCTGGGCGGCGCCGACCTGCTTTTGAACAACGCCGGTGTCATGCTGCCCGCCCCGATCGAGGAGCTGGCCACCGACCAGTGGCAGCAGCAGATCGACCTGAACATCACCGGCCTGATGAACGCCATCGGCGCGTTCACCCCGCAGCTGGTGAAGGCCGGTGAAGAGCGCGGTGTAGCCGACCTGATCAACACCTCGTCGATCGCGGCGCAGAACATCTTCCCCACCTTCGCGGTCTACTCCGGCACGAAGGCGTACGTCACTCACCTCTCCCGCCACCTGCGCACGGAGCTGGGCTCCAAGAACGTGCGTGTCTCGGCGATCGAGCCCGGCATCGTCGGTACTGAGCTGCAGAGCCACGTCACCGACCAGGGTGCGCTGGACTGGCTGGAGGGCTCCAAGGAGACGATGGACTGGCTCACGTCGGAGGACGTCGCGGAGACGATCGGCTTCCTGGCCGCACTGCCGCCGCGGGTGAACCTCCAGCAGGTCACGATCATGCCGACCGCCCAGGCTTCCTGACCCTCGACCGCCGGTCCGGTCTGCCCTCTTTCCATGGGGCAGGCCGGACCGGCGGAGCTGGCTGCGGATCCGCGGTTCTCGAAAGCGATGAGCAGATGCCGACCGACACCACAGACCTCGAGTGGACCGAGTTGGACCAGCGGGCCGTCGACACCGCCCGCGTCCTGGCCGCCGATGCCGTACAGAAGGTCGGTAACGGTCATCAGGGTACGGCGATGAGCCTGGCGCCTGCCGCGTACACCCTCTTCCAGAAGGTGATGCGGCACGACCCGGCCGACCCGGAGTGGGTCGGACGCGACCGGTTCGTGCTGTCCGCGGGCCACTCGTCCCTGACCCTCTACACCCAGCTCTATCTGGCCGGCTTCGGCCTTGAGCTGGACGACCTGAAGGCGTTCCGGACGTGGGGTTCGAAGACCCCGGGTCACGGGGAGTACGGTCCCGCGATGGCGTACGAGGCGCTGCGCACCTTCTCGGCACGGGAGTTGACGTTCCGCTTCGTCTCGAACGTCGACGGCGCCGACCTGCACGAGGCCGTGCGCGACCTGGACCCGGCGGAGACGCTGTTCATCGTCGCGTCCAAGACCTTCACCACGATCGAGACGATCACCAACGCCACCGCGGCCTGCTCCTGGCTGCTGGCCGGCCTCGGCGGGGACGAGACGGCCGTCGCCCGGCACTTCGTCGCGCTGTCGACGAACGCCGGGAAGGTCGCCGAGTTCGGGATCGACACGGCCAACATGCTCGAGTTCTGGGACTGGGTCGGCGGTCTCTACTCCTTCGACTCGGCGATCGGTCTGTCGTTGATGATCGCCATCGGCTCGGACCGCTTCCGGGAGATGCTCGACGGTTTCCGCATTCACAGCCACTACCTGTCCAAGTTCACCGCCTACCTCCAGCAGCTGGACATGGAGTCCACTGGCAAGTCGGTGGACCGAGACGGACACGTGTTGGGCTGGGAGACCGACCCTGTGGTGTGGGGCACGCCCAGCACCAAAGGGCAGCACGCCTACTACCAGTTGATCCACCAGGGCCAGGCGCTGGCCTTCGGCAAGACGGCCGACGAGGTGCGCGCGGGGGGTGTGCCCGAGGAGCAGGTGCCGCACCGCACCTTCACTTTCCTGGGCAACCACCCCACCACCACCACCATCCTGGCCTGCGCGCTGACCCCGTCGGCCCTCGGCCAGCTGATCGCCCTCTACGAGCACAAGGTGTTCGTCCAGGGCGCCGTCTGGAACAGCGGCTCCTTCGACCAGCGGGGCGTCGAACTCGGCAAGTTGCTGGCCAAGCGCGTCGAACCCGACCTGACCGAGGGCGCCAAGGTCCCCGGCCTCGACCTCTCCACCACCGCTCTCGTGGCCGCCTCCCGTCGGCTGGCAGGCCGCTGATGCGCGTCTATATCGGCTCCGATCACGCGGGCTACATCCTGAAGTCAGTGCTGGTCAACCGTCTGAAGGAGCTCGGCTACGAGCCGGAGGATGTCGGTCCGCACACGTACGTGGAGGCCGACGACTATCCGCTGTACATCCTCGAGACCGCCCAGCGCGTCGCGGCAGACGCCGCAAGTCTCGGCGTCGTCATCGGTGGGTCGGGCAACGGCGGGGCGATCGCCGCGAACAAGGTCAGCGGAGTCAGGGCGGCCCTGGCCTGGAGTGAGGAGACGGCCAGGCTCTGCCGCGAACACAACGGCGCGAACGTGGTCAGTATCGGCGCCCGGATGCATTCCGTGCTGGAAGCCACCCATCTGGTGGAGGTCTTCCTCAAGACGCCGTTCAGCGGAAACCTGCGCCACGCGCGCAGGATCCGGATGATCCGCGACTACGAGCTGAGGGAGAAGTGACCTGAAGAGCGCGGCAGCGCCCCGTCCCCGACCGGCCGGCCGCAGGTGACTATGAGGGTGTTGCGGCCGTCGCCATTCACCGCCGACAGCCGGAACCTGTGAGTGAATCGACGGCGTGGTGTCCGGGACTTCGGCCCGCTCAAGCAGGCTGGCGGATGATCGGCCAAGAGGCCCGGCCCGGGCCCGAAAAGAGTCGGGTCCGGCCGGTGCGGTGTCACGCCATGTCGGCCGCGCCCTGCCGAGAAGCACATGCTGCCACCGCAGTCTCACCGCTCAAACAGTACGGCCCAGGCATGGATGAGGCGGATGGTGCGCTCGACACCTTCTTCGTGCAGGTAGTGCCCGCTGCCCGGCCAGTGGTCGACCCGGGAGCCGGTGACGTGCAGGGTGCCGCGCTCCCAGGCGGCGGCCTCCGCTGACGTCCACACGGTGAGCGCGGGCTGGGTGCGCCGGCGCAGGTACGCCTCGCTGCGCGGGCGGACCCCGACCGCGCCGGGGTCGGTGTACATGCCGGCATAGGACTGGGCGACGACGTGGTCCGGGGTGCCGAGCATGGTGCGGACATGCGCGGTACGCAGTCCGGCCGGAGCCCCTGCGGAGAAGGCACCGGTGATGAAGTCGGCCGCCGCGCGGGCCCCGCGTTCCCGGTAGTGCGCAAGCCGGGCCGGGATCCCTTCCACTTCCGCTCCGTGCGCGCCGTGGGCCGGATCGAGGGCGACGACCGAATGGACGAGTTCCGGGTGCCGCACCGCGAGGAGATTGACCACCTGGCCGCCCATGGAGTGGCCCACGG
The DNA here is from genome assembly GCF_040644695.1 of Streptomyces sp. NPDC046909. NCBI lineage: Bacteria > Bacillati > Actinomycetota > Actinomycetes > Kitasatosporales > Streptomycetaceae > Streptomyces > Streptomyces sp. NPDC046909. The sequence goes on from NZ_JBEYXC010000005.1 coordinate 621,528, forward strand.
CGATCACCGGCCCGGTGCCCAGGCACCCCAGCAGCGAGGCAAGGTCGTCGGCCATCTCCACCGGGGTGTTGCCTTCATCGGGTACTTCCGAGCGGCCGTGTCCGCGCAGGTCGGGGACGATCACTCGGAACCGGTCGGCCAGGGTTTCGGCGTGTACGGACCATTCCCGTCCGTCTCCGCCCCAGCCGTGCACGAGGAGCAGCGGGGCCGCCTGGTCGGGTCCGAGGACGGTGCAGAAGAGGCGGATACGTTCCAGGTCGATGAGCATCATGCCAGGCCGCCCGGGTTGGTCTGGTACGTGGCGTAGGCGAAGTCCGCGTGGACACCGGAGCCGTCGAGGTCCTGCGCCCACAGTCCCAGCATGGCTCCGGTGAAACCGAGAACCCGCAACTGCCCGTCGTGGAATTCGTCGGCGTGTTCGTCCGAGAGGACGGTGGCGTCGAGTTCGACCGGCAGCTCTCGCATCCCCCGGCCGGTGTCGTACGAGAAGCGCAGGACGGGCACGTCGAGTTCGGCGTGCAGGAGGACCGGGTGTCCGGGCTCGAGTGGGATCGTGGGCTGGTGCGCGATGAGGCGGCCGGCTTCGCAGCTCATGGCTCGCAGGAGGGGGGAGCCGTCGTCCTCGGCGGTGACGTACAGGTAGTGCCAGTTGCGGGTGTTGTAGTAGGCGGCGAGTCCGGCCAGGTGGTCGGGGGTGCGGGGGGCGAAGGTAAGACTGGTTTCGAAGGAGCAGCGTGTGGCGGTCATCCGCCGGGCGAGCAGGCTGGGGGCACGGCGGCCGACCGGTGACTGGCCGCCGCGGATGCGCAGCCGTCCGGGCGCCGGTGCGATCCAGTCCTCTGAGGCCGGGCGGCGCAGCGTGGACCAGTCGGGACCGAGGGTGGGACCCTCGAAGAGGTCGGTCGCCTGCGGGTGAAGAACGGGTGCGGGCGGGAGGGCGGGTGCCGGTACGGTGGCGGCGGGGACGGCTCCGGCGATGCGGGGCCAGCCGTCTTCGGTCCAGGCCACGGGCTGCAGCGCGGTTTCCCGGCCGAGCACGCACCGGCCCCGCTCGGTGTGCGGGCGGGCAACGATGTGGGCGGCGTACCACTGACCCGACGGCGTCTGGACCAGGGAACAGTGCCCGGCCTTCTGCAGTTCCAGGGACGGGTCGTGCCGGGAGGTCAGCAGTGGGCCGGCCGGGTCGGCTTCGTACGGGCCGTGCAGGTTCCGGGAGCGGGCCACCGCCGCGCCGTGTTCGTAGCCGGTGCCGCCTTCCGCGTGCACCAGGTAGTACCAGTGGTCCCGCCGGTAGAGGTGCGGGCCTTCCGCGACTCCGGCGGCTGTCCCGGTGGAGATGGTGCGGGGCTCGCCGAGCAGGGTGCAGGTCTTGCGGTCGTATTCCTGGATCTCGATCCCTGCGAAGCCCTCATGGTCCGGGCGCCAGTCGAAGCGCATGTTCAGCAGCCAGCTTCGTCCGTCACCGTCCTCGTCGTGGAACAGGGACACGTCGAAGCCCCGGCTGTGCAGGGGGACCGGGTCGGACCACGGGCCCTCGATCGAGGGGGCGGTGGTGACGTAGTTGGGGAGGTCCTTCCAGCCCTCCGCGTAGGTGTCGACGACGGTGAACACGAGGTGGAACAGGCCGTCCGTGTAGGACAGTCCAGGGGCCCAGATCCCGCCGGAGTCCGGGACACCCGTGAGGTCGAGCAGCCTGAGACTGTCCAGAACCCCGCCCAGCGGCCGCCAGTTGACCAGATCCCTGGAGTGGTGGATCCGGACGCCCGGATACCACTCGAAGGTGGAGGCGGCGATGTAGAAGTCGGCGCCGACCCGCAGGATCACGGGATCGGGTTCGAAGCCGCGCAGGACGGGGTTGTGGATCACGGATACTCCGCTCAGAGGGTGAACAGCAGGGTGCCGAAGCCCACGTGGTCGCACTGGAATCCGGCGCCTTCCGGCTGCAGGCGCTGGACAGCGGTATAGGTCCAGGGAGTGGGCAGGCTGCGGCGCTTGACGTAGTGGTTGAAGGCCATCTCGTAGATCGGGCGCAGGTTGCCGCGCTCGATGGTGGAGATCGAGTTGAAGGTGAGTTTGCAGGAGCCCCACACGGTGTACGGGACGTCGTTTCCGGTGTTGTACTTCGCGGTGTACTCGAAGCCGGCCAGCAGCCGGTTGCCGGAGGCGCTGTAGAGGTCCTGGCCCTGGACCCAGGCGATCTCGCAGGCCTCGGCCATGCTGCCCAGGATGAGCTGGGTGTGGGCCTGGTCACGGCCGCTGTCCACGCACTGGCCGGTGTCCATGAGCACCCTGCTGATCCTGCAGCAGGTGTGGTTGTAGAAGGCGTCGACGGCGGCGTTGTAGACGGACGTGTCGTTGGTGAACACCCCCATGGCCATCATGGCCTTGATGCAGTTGGTGCCCCATCCGGCGTCGCCGAATGTGTTGATCAGCGGGATGAAGACGTTCTTGAACAGGTTCTCGGTCTGGGTGATCTCGGCCGCCGACCAGCTGCCGGCCGGCGCGGTGTAGCGCATCAGCTCGGCAGCTGCCGCGAGCTTGAACCCGTAGATGGAGGCGGCGAGTTGGGCGTCCTTGCCGGTGATGGAGGTGAGGGTGGAGGACCAGGCCTTGATGATCTGCAGGGCCTTGGTGGCGTGTGCGGTCGTCCCGGTCAGGTTCCACATGAGGGCGTTCTGGTAGGCCGCGTTGCAGTCGTTCCAGAACTCCCAGTTGTGCACCTCGGTGGTGCCCCGGTCGACCGAGGCGAACGGGCCCAGCATCGTGTACGTCGACTGAGAGTACTGGTCGGCCTTGAACACATTCCAGCCGCTCAGCCAGGGCTCGGTGCCGGCCGCGATCCGGGTCTTCATGCGCTGGATGTCGGAGAGCTTGTGCAGCACACCGGGGTGGATGACGGAGGTGATGGCGTCGGCCTCGGGGGTGAGGGCGACGCCCGTCGCAGCGGCTGCGGTGCCTATGGCGGTGATCTGCAGGAAGCGACGGCGGCTGGGGGAGCCGGGCGTGGGGGAGTGCGGCTCGGTCATGCGTTTTCCTCTTTCACTCGTCGTTGAGTGGCGGTGGGGGGAGAGCGCGCGTAGTGGCGGGTGGGGGAGCCGTGCGGTCGTCCGGCTCCCCCTTCAGATCAGTCGCCCTTTCGACGGCCCCGGTAGAGCACGAGCGTGCTGAGCGGGCCGACCGTGGGGCGCTGTCCGGCGCCGATCGTCTTTCCCGTGGCCAGGTCGCGAGCCGGTCCGAAGTCCTGGCGGGCGGGCATGGTGAAGGTCCTGTCCGTGCTGGTATTCATGGCGATCAGGTAGTCGCCGTACTCGCACAGGTAGAAGGGCGCACGGCCGACGAGCATGGTCTCCACGCCCTCGAAGTGCACGCCCAGCGCCGGGTCCGGCACGTCGGCGGGGACGGGGGCGAGGTGGTAGACGTCGCCCTCCTGCGACTGGTGGACGGTGTCACCCGGCGGCGGGAAGCCGCCCGGCGGGATGTGCCCGGCCCCGGGGTCGTTGATGGCGTAGTCCCACAGGATCCAGTCCTTCGCGGTGAAGGTGTCGTCGGTGGTGCCGGCGGAACGCTGGCGGACCGTCGCGGAGCGCTGGTCGGTGGGGGTGAGGTGGTGGATGCGGGCGTAGTTGTTGACGCCCTGGCGGGCCCGCCAGTAGAGGGAGGCGAAGAGGACTTCCTGGCCGTTCTTGACGGCGAGGCAGCCGTTCTCCTCGTCGGTGAGGACGAAGTCGGGCTGGTCCCATGCCGTGGGTATGCGGCCGGGGCGGCTCGGGAGGGACTGGTAGGTGTCCCAGTCGCGAGAGGCCAGGCGCAGGGCTGCGAGCCCGACCCGGGTCCACGTGTGGTTGATGAGCAGGTCCAGCTGCCGGTAGAACTGGCCGTCGGCGACCATCTCCTGGGTCCAGCCGATGATGTCGGGGTCCTTGAAGACTGCGGCCGACATCACGGGGTGGGAGTCCCAGGCGGTGCGGGAGGCGTAGGCGACCTCTCCGGGGTAGACCTCGTTGCGCCAGCCGATGACGGTCTCGATGCGGGAGATGCGGGCGCCGGTCTCGTCGACGTCGACCACCCGGAAGCTGCCGCGCGCCTTGATCATCTTGACCATCTGCTCGCGCAGTTCGGGCGCGTCCTGGCCCTTGTAGCCGCGGGTGACGGACTCGTACATCATGACCAGCCAGTCGATGACCTCGCCGTAGTTGCCCACGTATCCGAGCTCACGGGTGAGACCGGCCTTGGTGACTTGGCGGTAGCTCTCGCCCAGCGGCTTGGTCGGGTTGCCGTCCTTGTCCTCGGGGCCGAGGTAGGGCGTCATGCCGAGCGACTGGTACATGTAGCTGCGGGCCTTGTCCTCCGGCAGGGCCTGGTCCGGGGCGAGCAGGCTCAGGCCGCGGTTGGCCTGGTAGATGCCGATGGCGCAGATCTGCGTCTGGTTGCTGTAGTGCGGGAAGTGCTGGCGCCAGTAGTCCCGGCTGGACGTCAGCATGTCGATGTAGGCGTCGCGGCGGAGGGGCTGCACGGGCGTGCCGTTGCCCGCCGGCACGACGACGGTGACGTCGTCGAACCAGGCCGTGCCGGGGCCGGACAGGCGCAGGTGCATCTCCATCTGGGTGGCGCCGTCGGGGACGGTCAGGTCGATGGAGACGTAACTCCAGTCGTGGGTGCCGGTGGCGGCGAACTGGCGGTGGTCGCTGCCGACGAGCTTGCCGCTCGAGTCGAAGAACAGCGGGTCGATATGGGCGCCGGTCCCGGTGACGCTGTCGGTTTTGATCCAGGCGCCGAAGGTGTACGTGCCCTTGCCGACACGGGTCTTGGGGGAGGAGAAGACGGTGATGAAGCCGTTGGAAGCGGTCGCGGAGACCTTCAGGGAGGCCGATCCGGAGCGGGCGACGGTGGTGTCCCGGGACCAGTTGGCGTCAGCTGTCCTTCCCCAGCCCGGCACCTCCCAGCCTATGGGGGTGCTCGCGCCCTCCTCGAAACTGGGGTTGCTGATGTCGTACGGCGACCCGGTCACCTTCTGGTCCAGTCGGTTGCCCAGGCGCTCCCAGAGCAGCGCCAGCACCAGGCCGGCCCGGCCCAGGCCCTGCCACTGCTGGTCGGAGCCGGTCAGGACGGTGGAGTTCGCCTTCCAGGCCGTGTAGCGGCCGTCGAGGGCGCGCAGCACCCGTTCCAGGGCCGCGGGGTTCTGGTAGGCGGGGCTGCCGGACCAGAGGTAGCCCTCGGCGAGGGACTGGATGGCCCAGAAGTCCATGCTGGCGGGGTTGGCGGTGGTCAGGTAGTAGTTCTGGTCCTTGGCGACGCGCTTGCGCACGGCGTCGAGCACGTCGGGTCCTTCCACCGTGCGGGGCACCGGTGTCGGGGCCGGGCCCTGCGCCTCGCCCTTGGGCGGGATGAAGTACGGCTCGGTGTGTGTGTAGAGCCGGTAGATGCCGCGCGAGGGCGTCGTCATCTTGTAGAAGAGCTGGGCCTGGTTCTGGCCGTAGGACCAGATGCGGCCCATCGACCGGATCTCCAGCGTCACCGTCTTCTTGCCGGCCGTCATCTTCTCCGGCAGCGGCAGGGTGTGGAAGAAGAACCGGCCGGGCGTGCGCGGGGCGGTGTCGAGGATGTCGAGGGAGTCGACGGCGCCCTCGTCCTGGTAGCCGATCTGCAGTCCGTCGCAGAACAGCTGGAGCCGCCACATGTTCGTGCCGGAGCCCGCGCTCGGCGAGGTCGGGTCGTGGTCGTCGCCCCACAGCCGCACGGTGACGTAGGTGGTGCCGGTCGGGCTGACGGCGACGTCGAACTTCAGGGTGCCGCCCCAGTAGGTCGCCGGCTCCGTCGGGTTGAGGATCCTCGCCTTCTGGCCCAGCCCGCCGGTGACGGTGTCGGAGAGGGCAGCGGTGAGATGGTGCGCCGTCTCCGACTCGTCGTTACCGAAGACAACGATGTCCAAAGGCTTGCAGACGCTCTCCTGCCACGAGGCGCCGTCGGGCGTTTCCGCCGCGGCGGCGGAAGGGAAGTTCAGCAGGCCGAGGCCGGCTGCGGCGACACCGGTGGTCCCGGCGTACTTGAGAACGTCACGTCTTCTGGGTGCGTTGGGCACGGCTGTTCCTTTACTTGAGGCTGCCCATGAGGATTCCGCTGCGCCAGTACTTCTGGAGCGCGAACATGAAGACCGCGAGCGGAACGATCGACAGCAGGGACCCGGTGAGGACGAGGGTGTTCATGTCGCGGGCGGTCTGGGCCTGCTGGAGCCAGGAGTACAGACCCAGACTCACGGGGAAGGTCCGCTCGCCGGTGAGCATGAACAGCGGGAGGAAGAAGTTGTTCCAGATGTCGATGAAGACGAGCATGAAGATGGTGATGCCGCCGGTCCGCATCAGACGCAGCGCGACCGACCAGAAGATCCGCAGTTCACCGGCGCCGTCGAGACGAGCCGCCTCCATCAGTTCGCTGGGGATGGAGCTGTCTGCGTACACCTTGCCCAGGTAGACCCCGAACGGATTGATGAAGTAGGGGACGAGCACCGACCAGATGGTGTTGGTCAGGCCGATCTGGGCGAAGACGAGATAGAGCGGGAAGGCCAGCAAGGTGCTCGGCAGCAGCGAGGCACCGACGATGACCGCGAAGAGAGCGCCCCGGCCTCGGAAGTCGAACTTCGACAGTCCGTAGCCGGCGGCGAGCGAGACCAGGGTGGATCCGGCCGCGCCGAGAGTGGAGTAGAGGATCGAGTTGCCGATCCAGCGGGCGAACACTCCGTCGTGGTAGGTCCAGATGCCCTGGAGGTTGTCCATCAGATGGTTGGCGGAGAACCACAGACCGAAGGTGGAGTACAAGTCCGTTTGATTCTTGGTCGCGGAGACGATCAGGAACCAGGTCGGGGCGAGCGCGTAGATCAGGAAGAGAACCAGCATGCCGGTGGTGAGCACCACGGCGCGGCGAGTGGGGCGCACGCCGCCCCCGGAAGCGACAGCGCTCATGACATCTTCCTGTTCGTGACACGGTAGAAGACGAAGGCGAGGATCCCGGTGACCACGGCCAGGACCAGCGATTCGGCGGCGGCGTACTGGTAGTCGCCGGTCTTGAACGCCTTGTCGTAGATTTCCATCATCGGAGTGAAGTCGGTGTTGATCGACTCCGGCGCGATCTGCCGGAGCATGAGCGGTTCGGCGAACAGCTGGAGCCTGCCGATCAGGGAGAACATGCCGGTCAGCACCAGGATCCCGGTGATGTTGGGAACCTTGATCGACCAGGCGATCCGCCACTCTCTCGCCCCGTCCAACCGGGCCGCCTCGTACAGCTCGCGAGGTAGCGCCTGCAGCGAGGCGGAGATCAAGATCATGTTGAAGCCGATTCCCTGCCAGGTCAGCAGGTTGCCCAGCGAGAGATAAGTGTTCAGACCGCCGAAGAACTCGACGTCTGTGCCTGCCCGCTGCGCGAGGTCGAGCAGCGGGCTGCCGGTCGGGCTGTACAGGAACAGCCACATCACGGTGGACACCACTGCGGGCACCACGTAAGGGATGAGAAGCGCCGCTCGGAAGAACCGGACCGCGCGGGCGGCCACTCCGTCAAGGAGCAGAGCGAGAAACAGGGCCAAGCCCAGCATCACCATGATCTGCGCCGTACCGAACAACAGGGTGCGCAGCATGCTCGACCAGAAGTCGCTGTCACCGAGGATGGAGGAGAAGTTGGAGAAGCCGGTGAAGACGACCCGAGTGGGGCCGAAGCCCAGACCGCTGCTCTTCTTCTCCCGCAGGCTCTGGCTGAACGCGTAGCCGATCGGTACGACATAGGTGGCCAGGAAGCCCAGCAGGAAGGGGAGTGCGAACAGCACTCCCTTGTGGGCTCCCCGGCTCCCGGCCCGGCGGGGGGAGGACCGCCGGGCCGGGGAGTCGGAGGCGACCTTGCGCGGTCGCGTCAGGGTGGACACGGGATGACTCCAGGTGAGGTGTGCCGGCAGTCTCCGTCCGGGCCGGACGTCGTTGCCGAAAGATCGGCCGGGGTCAGCGGCCGGCGACGGCCTTGATGCCCTTGTGGTTGAGGTCGTCCAGGGTCCACTTCTGCAGCGAGGCCAGCATGTCCTTGACCGTCAGCTCCTTCTTCATGACCTGACCCCACTGCTTCTGCATCTCGGAGTACATGGCCGCGTAGTTCGGGCCGTACTGCCACTGCTCGCCGACCCGGGAGGCCGCGGTCGTGATCACCTGTGCGCTGTCGGATTTCCCGTTGAACATTTCCGTCGGGATGATCTTGTCGACATACGGCGAGACATCTTTGACCGCCGGGAACAGACCCGACTTGGACGCCGGGTCGGTCAGCGCTGTGAGCGACTCCTTGCTGCTGGACAGCCAGGCGGCGAACTCGGCCGCCCGGTCGGGGTACTTGCAGCCCTTGAGAACGCCGGTGACGTCGAAGTTGCTGGAGGTCTGCGGCTTGGCGGGGTCGAATGCCGGTGAATCGGCGAGCTGCCACTTGCCCTTGGACTTGGGGAAGTTGGTGTTGTAGATCGGCAGCTGCCAGGTGGAGGTGGTCATCGCGATGGTCTTGCCGAGGTCCCAGGTCTTGAAGACGCCTGGGTCGGCGTACGAGGCGTTGGAGGCAAGGTTGTTGTCGACGAGCTGCTGAACGACATCGCCAGCCTTGAGGGCCTCGGGGGAGGTGAAGTCGATGACCCAGTGGTCGCCTTCCACCTTGTACCACTGTGCGCCGGCCTCCCAGGACAGGTCGACCAGGGTGCTCGGGTCCTCACCCGCCATGTTGTAAATCTTGACGTTCCTGTCCTCCTGCTGGATCTTCTTGCCGGCGGTGATCAGGTCGTCCCAGGTCTTCGGGGCCTCGATCCCATACTTCTGAAACAGGTCCGCGCGGTAAGCGGTGAACAGCGGCGACGATCCCATCGGGATGCCGAAGGTGGCACCGCCGGGGCTGACCGCGTTCCAGGCGGCGGTCGTGTAGGCGTCCTTGTACTTGGCCGCGTCCTTGCTGATGTCGGTCAGCAGCCCGTCCGCGGCGAAGTTCGCCAGGTTCATCCCGTCCATCTTCGACAGACATGGCGCGGTGCCCGCGTTCACCGCGGCCCGCAGCTTCTGGTACGCGGTGTCCCCGGCGACGTTGACGAACTTGACCTGAGTGTCGGGGTGCTCCCTGTTCCACGCCTTGGTCTGGGCCTCGATACCGTCCGTCCAGCTCCAGAACTCCAGGGAGATCTTTCCCTTCGTCTTCGAAGCGGCCGCCGTGTCGTCGCCGTTCGAACAGGCGGCCAGCAACAGGGACAGGGACGCAGCGGCAGCCACGGGGACAAAGGCTCTGGTGCGGATGCGGGACTTGGACATCGGTCCTCCACGAGGGAAACGAGACGGCGCCTGCCGCGGGGGAGACGGCGCGGTCGGGGCGGCGCAAAGAGGAAGAGAAACCGGCACTGCTCAAGAATCGGCAGTAATCGTTTGTCGTGGACGGTACGGTCCGAGCAGTCGAGTCCACAAGGGGGAAGTGTCGGATTGTTTCGCCAAACTTTCAAAAGCGTTACCAGAAGAGCCCTCTGACCTGCACTCTTCGGCTTGCTGTAGGCATCCTGGGACTCTGTGTCACGGCGATGTGTCGCCGATACGTCCATTGACCTGATCGGATAGCGCTTCTAGCTTGGAATACGTTTACTGTCCTCAGCGTCCCTGCTCTGCCCTTGCCCCAGGAGCGTCATGCCCACGTCGCCGCCGCCGGTTGCCCTCTTCGCCATGAATCCTGTGCACCTGCCGGAGCTGTTCCCATCTCGGTTGATGAGACGTCTCCAGCAGCTCGTGCAGGTCGATCCAGCACTCGTTGTCCAGGACTTCTCCGACCCCGCCGCGGTCGAGGTCCTGGGCCGGGCCGAGGTCCTGGTCACCGGCTGGGGCTGCCCGCACATCGGTGAGTCGGTGCTGACAGCGGCGCCGCGACTGCGTGCCGTCCTGCACACCGGCGGCAGCGTCCGCCACCTCGTCGGCGAGCCGTTCTGGGAGCGCGGCCTCACCATCTCCAGCGCGGTGCAGGCCAACGCCCTGCCCGTGGCGGAGTACACGCTCGCCTCGATCCTGCTGGCCGGCAAGGACGCTTTCGGGCTGCGTGAACGCTTCCGGGCGGAGCACGCGTACCCCGCGCCCGCCGAGTACGCGGCGGTGGGCAACCTCGGCCGCAGAGTCGGTCTGATCGGTGCCTCCCGAGTGGGCCGCCGGGTGCTGGAGCTGCTGCGGCCGTTCGATCTGTCGGTGAGTCTGTACGACCCCTACGTCAGTGCGGCCGAGGCCGCGGAACTCGGTGCCGTGCCGCTGGAGTTGGAGGAACTGCTGCGCACCAGCGACATCGTCAGCGTGCACGCTCCCGACACCCCGCAGACCCACCGGATGCTCGACCGTGAACGGCTGGCGCTCATCCCCGACGGGGGTGTACTGATCAACACCTCACGAGGCGCCCTTATCGACCACACGGTGCTCACCGAGGAGCTGGTCAGCGGCCGCATCGGCGCGGTGCTCGACGTCACCGACCCCGAACCGCTGCCCGCCGACTCTCCGCTCTACCGCCTCCCGAACGTGTTCCTCACCCCGCACATCGCCGGTTCACTGGGCAATGAACTGGCCCGCCTGGGCGGCACTGTCGTGGCCGAACTGGAACGCCTCACCAGTGGCCTGCCGCCCGCCCACCCGGTGCACCGGGACGCACTCGCCATCAGCGCGTGATCGCCCCACTCCTCGTCGCCACGGCGCCCGGGCGCCTCCCCTCCCCGATCACCCCACCGTCCATATCTCCTGCATCCGGAGGCTCCACTGAACACCGCGTATTTCGGTCCGGTCCGCCCCTCCCCGGGGGCCGTCTCCCCGCTGCGTCCCGCCGCCGTGGCCCGTATCGACGGCGGCTTCTGGGCCGAGCGTCGCCGGGTCAACGCCGAGGTTTCCCTCGCCGAGGGCCCGGCGCGGCTCGAAGCGGCCGGAAACCTCGCCAACCTCCGCGCCGCCGCGCTTCCGAGCACCCAGGGCGGAGATCTCCCCTCGGGCTTCTCCGGTGACTTCCAGTTCCAGGACTCCGACGTCTACAAATGGCTGGAGGCCGCCTGCTGGCAGCTGGCACAGACCTCCGACGAGAATCTCGCCGTGGAGGTGGAAGCCGTCGTCGATCTGATCGCCGCCGCTCAGCGCGAAGATGGCTACCTGCAGACGTACTACCAGCTCGGCGGCGGTGAACCCTGGACCGAACTCGGCTGGGGACACGAGCTGTACTGTGCGGGCCACCTGATGCAGGCGGCCGTCGCCCACCACCGGGCCACCGGCTCCGACCGGCTGCTGGACGTCGCACGCCGACTGGCCGACCACATCGAGTCCGTCTTCGGCCCCGGCAAGCAGGTGGACACGGTGTGCGGTCACCCGGAGGTGGAGACCGCACTCATCGAGCTCTACCGGACGACCCAGGAGAAGCGTTACCTGGACCTCGCCCGCTACTTCCTCGAGCGGCGCGGTCACGGCAGCCTGTCCTCGGGCGCCGACCGGGGCCACGACCGCGACCCTGGGCCGGAGTACTGGCAGGACCACATGCCCGTCCGCGAAGCGGACGAGGTCACCGGTCACTCCGTGCGCCAGCTCTATCTGCTCGCCGGAGCCGCCGACCTGGCAGCGGAGAGCGCCGACACCGAGCTGCGCGCGGCGCTGGAGCGGCTGTGGCAGGACATGGTGACCACCAAGACCTATCTCACCGGAGCCGTCGGCTCCCGGCACGACTGGGAGTCCTTCGGCGACGCCCACGAACTGCCCGCCGACCGCGCCTACGCCGAGACCTGCGCAGCCATCGCCTCGGTCCACTTCTCCTGGCGCATGGCCCTGCTCACCGGCCAGGCCCGCTACGCCGACCTGATCGAGCGCACCCTGTTCAACGGCTTCCTCGCCGGCGTCGCTCTGGATGGAAAGACCTGGCTGTACGTCAACCCACTGCACCTGCGTGCGCGCTCGCACGAACGCCCCGGAGACCAGACCGCGCACCGCACTCCGTGGTTCCGCTGCGCGTGCTGTCCGCCGAACGTGATGCGCCTGCTCGCCAGCCTGCCGCACTACGTCGCCACGACCGACGACAGCGGGCTGCAACTGCATCAGTACGCCTCAGGGGTCTACGGTGGCGACGGCCTCACCCTGCGCGTGGCGACCGAGTACCCGTGGGACGGCATGGTGACGGTGACCGTCGAGGATGCCCCGGCAGCCTTGCCCCGCACCGTCCGCCTGCGCCTGCCGGCCTGGTGCACGCAGCACACCCTGACCGTGAACGGAGCGACGGCCGACGGTGAGGCACAAGGCGGCTGGCTGCAGGTCACCCGTGAGTTCGCCCCCGGCGACATCATCCGCCTCGACCTCGCGATGCCGCCCCGGCTCACTGTCCCTTCTGTGCGTGTCGACGCTGCCCGAGGCTGCGCCGCCATCGAGCGCGGCCCGCTGGTGTACTGCCTGGAGCAGACCGACCAGCCCGGCGGCCTTGACCCGGACTCACTCGCCCTGGTGGCGGATGCACCGCTGATCGCGGGCAGTCGGCCCGAGCTGCTCGGCGGGGTGAGCGCCGTGACCTCTGTGGGACAACTCCTGCCCGTCGACGAGCCCGCCGACTGGCCCTACCTGCCGCACGGGGCAAAGGCCGCCCGCGAGCCGGGGGAGGCCGTCGAACTGACAGCGGTGCCGTACTACGCCTGGGCCAACCGTGAGCCGGGGGCGATGCGGGTCTGGCTGCCGCTGGCCGACCGCAGATAGCCGCCGACACGGCGGTCATAGAAGGGGCATGGATCCGAAGGCAAGGAGCACCGCCGACCGGTTCGGCCGGAGGGTCGCCCTCAGGGCGCGCTCTCGGCCGTCCCATGTGTACTGCGGCGGTGCGGAGCGCAGTGGCCTGGGTCGCCGTGATGCGTTGTTGATGGTGAGCATCGGCCCATGGACCGTCTCGGGCAGCATGGCAGGTGCCGTGGCCGCTCACCGCAGCGTGACCGCGTTCAGCGCCTGCTGGGAGGGAAGGATCACGAACTGGGCTGCCTTCGCACGCGGCTCGCTCAGCAGCTCTGAGCCGTACGTCGGATCCGGCATCGGTTCCTCGGCGGGCTGATCCACCGGAACCCTCTCTGGCGCCCTGTCGTCGGCCGCTGGAGTGGGTTCGGTCGCCTGGCCGGGCTTGCCAACCCGGCCAGGCACGGCGACCGCCGGCCATACCGCTTTGCGCATGGGCACAGCGGCGGCTGCCCCCGCGGCCAGCAGCCGCGCAGGCTCCTGAAGTGAGGTAAACGATTACTAGTGGCGGGGCGCTAACCCGCCGCCTTAGAGCCCTACAAGCGCTCCGTATGCAGTAACGTCGGGGTGTGACGGTGAACGGGAAGGGCTCCCCTGCGGGTAGCGGGCCCAAGGCTGCCAAGCGTCGACGCAACACCTCCGCCGGTGGCGACGGCCCGAGCACGATTCGTGACGTCGCCGAGAAGGCGGGTGTTTCGGTAGCAACCGTTTCCAGGACGCTGGCGGGCAACTACCCCGTCTCCGCCGCCACCCGCGAACGGGTCATGGCCGCCGTGGAGGCGTTGCACTATGTGGTGAACGTCCACGCCAAGGCCCTGTCCGGCAGGGTCGCCGGCCCCATCGCCCTGGTGCTGAGAGACATCACCGGGCCCTCGCTGGCCAATGTCGCCGCCGGAGTGGAGCAAGAGGCGGCGCTGCGGGGCCGGCTGAGCCTGGTCTGCGCCACGCACGGGGACACCGAGCGCGAGGACGACCTGGTACAGCTGATGCGGGAACAGCACGCGGCCGCGGTCGTCCTGGTCGGCGGGGCTGTGCAGGACGACACGTACTTCCGGCGGATGGCCGAGTACGCGCGCGCCCTGGACGCTGCCGGTTCCCGTCTGGTGCTGGTCGGTCGTCCGTCGCTTCCCGAGGATCTCCCGGTGACCGTCGTGGACTACGACAACCGCGGAGGTTCCTTCCAGGCCGCGGACCATCTCTTCGTCAAGGGCCATCAGCGGGTCCTCTTCCTGGGCGGCGAGCCCGAGCTGAGCACCGGGGAGCAGCGCAGGGAGGGCTATCTGCATGCCCTGCGCGCGCACGGACTGCCCTACGCGGCGGAACTCGACGTACCCGGTCCCTATACGCGCGTCTCGGGCTACCAGCGCACGCGGGATGCGCTGAAGGCAGGACTGGACTTCACCGGTGTCGTCGCGGGCACCGACATGGTGGCGCTCGGCGTACTGGCCGCGCTCCGCGACGCGGGACTGGACGTCCCCAAAGACATCTCGGTGGTCGGCTTCGACGACGTCCCCTTCGCCGCGGATCTCAGCCCGTCGCTGACCTCGATCCGGGTGCCTTACGAGGACCTGGGCCGCACCGCCGTACGGCTTGCTCTGGAGCGCAACGAGCGCATCTCCGGCGACGATCACGTGGTCCTGAGCACGCAGCTGGTGATCCGCCAGTCGGTACGCGAGCGGCGGTGATCCGCCCTGCTCGACGTGCCCGGAGGCCGGCGCGATGCTTGTCTCGTCGGCGGCGTCGAGTCACGAGAGGCGTATGGTGACGCAGTCGCATACATGTCGGCTTGTGTCATGTATGTCGGCGATCCTTGAACCATGAAGTCCGACCGTCTCCTGGCCCTTCTCCTGCTGCTGCAGTCGCACGGCCGGTTGTCGGCCACCGATCTCGCCGCACGGTTGGAGGTGTCCGTCCGCACGGTGTTCCGCGATGTGGAGGCGCTGTCCGCCGCGGGCGTCCCGGTGTACACCGAGCGGGGCCGCAACGGCGGCATCGCGCTCGTGCCCGGCTATCGCACCGACGTCACCGGACTGACGGCTGACGAAGCCCGCGCCCTCTTCGTGCTCCTCGCCGACCGCACCCATGCGGACCTGGGCCTGGGGCAGGCCATCGGCTCGGCTCTGCGCAAGGTCATGGCCGCGCTGCCCGAGTCCCAGCGGAGCGCCGCCGACCTGGTCAGCCGACGCATTCTGGTCGACTCGGTGCGATGGCGCACCGGGCCGGTGCCTCCGGTTGATCTCGGCATCATGCAGGAGGCCGTGTTCACCGACCGCCGTCTGCGTCTGCGCTACCGGCGGGGCGAGGACGGCCGGGTGCGCAGCTACACCCTCGACCCGTACGGCCTGGTCGACAAGGCCGGTGTCTGGTACCTGGTGGCCGACCACCGGGGTGCACCCAGGATGTTCCGCGCCGATCGCGTGCTCTGGGCCCGTGTCACCGACGAGCCGGTCCAGCGCCGTAAGAGCGTGGAACTGGCCGATGTCTGGGACGAATTGAAGCGGGGGATCGACGAGGCTCCGGCAGACGTCGCAGTGGTGGTCCGTGTCCGCCATCGGATCCTGGGTTGGTTTCTGCGTCTTCACCAAGCGGACCTGGCAGGCCCGCCGCCGAGCGCCGCTTCGGGTGAGAGCGACGCCGAGGAGTGGGTGGAACTGGAGCTGCGCTTCCGGGTCCTCGGCGCGGCCCGTCCGCTGCTTGCCTTCGGCACCGACGTCGAGGTGCTCTCCCCGCCGCAACTGCGCACAGAACTTGCCCGCGTCGCGCGGGACATCGCCGGACTTTACGACCTCGATTGACTGGCTGGAATGCGCTTCCTGTACCCCCACTCAAGATCACAATTTGGTAACCCATAGCGGGGGTACACGCTAGGGTTCGAATCGGAAACGTCGTCCGTCGCCTCGCCTTCCGTCGCACGCTCCATGACCTAACCGTTCTGCGTTACGTCGTGCGTCGGTACTTGTGGCCGGTGATCTACGTGACGCACCGTTTCCTGTGAAAGCGGGCTTCCCCCTTGAGCGCATCCTCCACTGCGTACGAGCAACGTCTTGTCGTCGCCGAAAGGGCCCAAGTAGCCAGCCACGTTGTATCCCTGACGCTCCGTCACCCCCACGATGAACTGCTGCCGGACTGGCAGCCGGGCGCACACATCGAGCTCCTCCTCGACGACGAACTCGTGCGCACGTATTCGCTGTGCGGCGATCCGGCCGACCGTACGGCCTGGCGCATCGCCGTGCTGCGGACCGCTGACAGCCGCGGTGGTTCGCAGTACGTCCACGACAAGCTTCACCCCGGCGTCCGCCTCGACGTGCGCGGCCCCCGGAACAACTTTCCCCTCCGCCCGGCCCGCCGCTACCTGTTCGTGGCCGGCGGCATCGGTATCACGCCTCTGCTGCCGATGACCGCTGCCGCAGAGGCAGCGGGCGCCCAGTGGCGGCTGCTGTACGGCGGGCGGTCCCGGCCATCGATGGCGTTCGCCGACCAACTGGCCGCATACGGGTCACGGGTGCTGGTCCGCCCGCAGGACGAGCACGGGCTCCTGGACCTGGACGCGTTCCTGGGCGAGCCCGACGAGGACACCCTGGTGTACTGCTGCGGCCCCGAGCCCCTGCTCGCCGCCGTCGAGCAACGCTGCCGTGTCTGGCGGGCGGATGCGCTTCAGGTGGAGCGGTTCAGAGCGCAGGAGTCGCAGGCGCCCAGACCGGCCTTCGAGGTGGTGTGCGCCGGGAGCGGCATCACCGTCCAGGTGCCCCCGGAGCACAGCGTGCTGTCGGCGGTCCGGGCCGCGGGGATCGACGCCCCGTTCTCCTGTGCCGAGGGCATCTGCGGCACCTGCGAGACGGAAGTGCTGGAGGGAGAGCCCGACCATCGAGACTCCGTGCTCAGCGCCGAGGAGCAGGAAGCGGGGGAGACGATGATGATCTGCGTCTCCCGTGCCCGCGGCCCCCGTCTCGTTCTTGACCTGTGACCCCGTCACCCGCCGTTCGGGAGAAGGCCCATGCCCCCTGTCGAATCCATTGACCTCAGCAGCCTGAGCGCGCCGGCCGGCGGCTCGTCGCGGCTGACCGGCCACCTCGCCCGGCCCGAGGGACCAGGTCCCTGGCCCGGTGTGGTCGTCGTACATGAAGCGCTCGGCGTCGACGACGTGATGCTCCGGCAGGTGGAACACCTGGCCCGGGCCGGATACCTGGCGCTGATGCCCGACCTCTTCACCCAGGGCGGCACCCGCCGCTGCCTGATCCCGACGATGCGGGCGGCACTGTCCGGCACCGGCCGCGCCTACCACGACATCGAGGCCGCCCGCTCCCACCTGCTGGCCCTGCCCGCGTGCACCGGCGCGGTCGGCATCATCGGCTTCTGCATGGGCGGTTCCTTCGCCCTGATGACGGCCGGACGCGGCGCCTTCCAGGCGGCTGCCGCCAACTACGGAATGCTCCCGAAGGACCTGGACACCCTGGCCGGCGCCTGCCCCGTCGTCGCGAGCTACGGCGGCAAGGACCGAGCCCTGAAGGGAGCGGCCACCCGTCTGCGCGGCAGCCTGCACCGCCACGGAGTCGTGCACGACGTCCACGAGTACCCGGACGCCGGCCACTCCTTCCTCAACGACGCCGAGGTCGGCCCCCGGCCGCTTCGCCCCCTGTTCCGTGTCATGGGCATGGGCCCGCACCCGGAAGCCGCCGCCGACGCCTGGCGGCGCATCGAGACCTTCTTCGCAACCCATCTGAACGCCCCCCACACCGAGAAAGCGGAGTCATGAGCACCACCGAGACTGAGACCCCCGCCCAGACCGAGGCCTCCACCTCGTCCGAGACTCGCCCCCAAGACGGCTGGTACGTCGATGAGCGCTGCCTGAACTGCAACATCGCCCGCCACACCGCGCCCGGCCTGATCGGCACCGAGCCCGGTGGGGACTACGGCGGCGTCCGCTCCGTCGTCCTGCGCCAGCCCGAGACCGATGCCGAGACCGAGCAGCTCTACATGGCGGCTCACGCCTGCCCCACCCGCTCCATCCACCCGCCCGCCGACCAGTGGGCGCCGGACTCGGACCCGTACCCGAAGGCCCTGGACGAGAACGTCTACCTGTGCGGTCACTCCTCCCCGCAGACCTACGGGGCGACCTCCTTCCTGCTGCGCCGCCCTGACGGCACCGCGATGATGATCGATACCCCGCGCTGGCGGCCGGCCCTCGCCCGTCGCTTCGAGAAGGAGGTCGGCACGATCACTGACGTGCTCCTCACCCACCTCGACCATGTCGCGCACGGCCGCAAGTACGCCGACGCTTTCGGCGCCCGGCTCTGGATCCACGAGGGCGACTTGCACTCCCGCCCCGACGCGGACCAGGTCATCCGGGGCCTGGAACCGGTGGAGATCGGACCTGGCGTGGTCGCCTACCCGTTCCCCGGACACACCCCGGGCAGCGTTCTGTTCGTGGCCGACGACAAGTACTGCTTCACCGGGGACGCCTTCTACTGGTCGCACACCACCAAAGCCCTGGATGTGTTCGAGAGCGTCGTCTACGACTCGATCAAGACCACTGCCGTCTCCCTGGCCCGCGCCGCGGAGGAGCTGACCTTCGAGTGGGTTCTGCCGGGCCACGGCGACTTCAAACGCCTTCCGGCCGACGAGATGCGGCAGCGGATGCGGGCGCTGGCCGAGCGCGTCAGGTCGTACCCCGAGATGGAAGTTCACTACGGCAAGGTCCGCTGGTGACCGGCTGACAGCGGTTCCAAGTCGCCGCAGGCCCGGGGTGAGCCCCGGCCCCGGGCCTGTGGCATGCCCACATCACCTCCACCAGCAGCTTCCGTAAAAGCCCGGCCGAAGTGAGCCATGACCAGGACAGCACAGATGCCGACCCGCCAGCGGGGGACCTCCCCCACCAATCCATGGGCGGCACTCGGCGCCCTTTGCATGGGACTCTTCATGATCGTCGTTGACACGTCCATCGTGTCGGTGGCGGTCCCTGCCATGGTCCACGACCTGCACACGAGCCTCAACGCCGTCGTCTGGGTCACGAGTGTCTACCTTCTCACCTACGCCGTTCCCATGCTCTTCACCAGCCGCCTCGGCGACCGCTACGGCCCCAAGCGCCTCTTCGTCGCTGGGCTCGCGGTCTTCACGGTGGCTTCCCTCGGCGCGGCGACGGCTACCAACATCCAGGTGCTCATCGCCGCGCGGGCGCTGGAGGGGCTGGGTGCGGCCCTGCTCACCCCGCAGACCCTCACCCTTGTCACTCACCTGTTCCCCGACGGGGAACGCGGGCGAGCGATGGGCGTGTTGGGCGCCACGTCGGGGCTGGCCACCATCACCGGCCCGCTGCTCGGCGGCCTCCTGGTGGACCATCTCGGATGGGAGTGGATCTTCTACGTCAACATGGTCCTCGGCGCAGCCGCTCTGGGCTTGAGCCTGCGGGTGATCCCCGACTGGCGCCCAGGCCATGCGCGCCGCATCGACCCACTCGGCATCCTGCTTTCCAGCACGGGTCTGGCTCTGATCGTGTTCGGCGTACAGAACGGCAAGTCCTACGACTGGGGTGAGATCGCCGGCCCGGTCACGGTGCCTCGGGTCATCGCCGCTGGGCTGATCCTGCTCGGTGCCTTCGTACTGATGCAGGCATCCACACGAAGCGAGCCCCTGCTCCCCCTGCGGGTCTTCCGCGACCGCAACTTCTCGGCGGCCACGGTGGTCACGGCTGCCCTGGGCTTCTCAATGACAGGCATGTTTCTGCCGCTGGTCCTCCACCTCCAGACCTCCCTCGGTCTCAGCCCCACCAAAGCCGGGTTGCTCACCGCGCCCATGGCTCTGCTCTCCGCCGTCATGGGTCCCTTCACCGGCCGTCTCTCCGACCGTATGAACACCAAACACCTCGTGCTGTCCGGCCTGGTGGGCATGGCCGGCGGTCTGGCTCTCGTCGCCGCGCGGACCACCCCCGGCGCTTCTGCGTGGCAATGCGTTCCGGGTCTCCTTGCCTGCGGCCTCGGCATGGGCCTGGTCCTCGTCCCGCTCAACAGCACGGCGATGGGAACCGTCCAGCCGGAACTGCGCGGCACAGCGTCCGGCCTCTACTTCACCGCCCGCCAACTGGGCGCGGTTCTGGGGAGCGCGACGACTAGCGCGGTCGCGTTCAGCAAGGGCACCCGTGCCGCCTACTTGCCACTGATCCTCGTCCTGCTCCTGGGGGCCGCGGCTGCGACGGCGATACGCCGAACCAGAAAAACCGAGCTGAATACATGACGCTCTGTGTCAGGTATCCGATGGAGAATGGAGTCCGTCCGAAGACGGACCCACACCTCCAGGGGAGCCCATGAGTAGCCAACCGACCCTCTTCCCCGCAGAAAACGAAGAGTCCCCGCGAAATACCCACGGCTCGCCCGGGCGTGCCTGGCTCGGCGTGGTCTCGGCCGAGCATGCCCGCTATGCGGCCCGACACGGCTGGATTCAGCTGAACAACGGTGACCGCCGCAACCTCGCGCGAATGAGCCGGGGGGACGGCTTCGTCTACTATTCGCCCACCGAGCGCATGGGCGACAGGGCCAAGCTGCGCTCCTTCACAGCGCTCGGAGTCATTGCCGACGATGAGCCCCATCTTGCCGATGAGGTGATGGACATGGGCGCCAAGGGAACACTGCGACCGTGGCGCCGCGCCATCGAATTCGAGGATGTCCACGCCGTTGATCTTCGGACGGTGACCGGCGGGCTCGTCCTGACACAACAGCCGAACTGGGGGTACGGGCTGCGTTTCGGCCTTGTGTCGCTGGCGATCGAGGACTTCGAACTGCTCCGCGCCACGATGACGCGCTGAGATGTAGCAGCAAACCAGCGTATTTCTCTTCCGATTCCTTTGCGCACACACCGGAAAGACCTGTCAAGCGCGATGTTCATCACACGAAAAAGAGGCGACGCGGCGGCCTTACCCGGTGGTTTCACGATGGTAGCCTCAAGTAAATGAGCAATCGAATTGTCGTCAAAGGGGCCCGTCAGCACAATCTCCGTGATGTGTCCGTAGAGTTGCCCAGGGACTCGCTCACCGTGTTTACGGGTGTTTCCGGGTCGGGAAAGTCCAGCTTGGCATTCGATACCATTTTCGCGGAAGGTCAGCGACGTTATGTGGAGTCTTTGTCCGCATACGCGCGACAATTTCTGGGACAGCTCGACAAACCCGATGTCGACGCCATAGAAGGCCTGTCGCCGGCGATCGCCATCGACCAGAAGACGACCGGACGCAACCCGCGCTCCACGGTTGGCACCATCACGGAGGTGTACGACCATCTCCGCCTGCTGTACGCCCGCATCGGCCGGCCGCACTGCCCCGAGTGCGGCGAGCCGGTCAGCCGGCAGACCCCGCAGCGCATAGTCGACCACCTGCTGGATGCCCCAGAGGGCACCCGCTTCCAGCTGCTCGCCCCTGTCATACGCGACCGCAGGGGCGAACACACCGAAGTATTCCGGCAGTTGAGCGCCGATGGCTTCAGCCGCGTCCGGGTCGACGGAGCGGTCCTGCCGCTCACCGCCCCGCCAGCGCTGGATCCGTGCAAGCGGCACACCGTCGACGTGGTGGTGGACCGATTGGTCATCAAGCCGGGGGCACGGCAGCGGCTGACCGAGTCCGTGGAGACCGCGCTGGGACTGGCCGGCGGTGTCGTACGGGTGGAGTTTGTGGACCGCGACCCCGCCGATCCCGGCAGGGAGCTGACGTTCTCCGAGCAGATGGCCTGCCCCCGTTCTCATGACATCGGCCTGCCCTCGCTCGAACCCCGGCTCTTCTCGTTCAACGCCCCCTGGGGTGCCTGCCCGGCATGCTCCGGACTCGGCTCCCGCACCGAGGTCGACCCGTCTCTGGTCGTCCCGGACGACACCAGGTCGCTGGCCGACGGCGCCATCGCCCCGTGGACGAACACCAGTGGCGCCGACTACTTCACCCGCCTGCTCGAAGCCCTGGCCACCGAGGTCGGCTTCAGCACCTCCACTCCCTGGCGCGAACTGCCCGTCGGCATCCGGGAGACGGTACTGCACGGAGCCGACCGTCGGCTCCACCTGGCCTACCGCAACCGCTTCGGCCGCGAACGATCCCACCTCACCCGCTTCGAGGGCGTGATCCCGCACATCGAACGCCGACACATCGAGGCCACTGAGTCCGGAACCTCCCAGAGCCGGTTCACCGGGTACATGCGCGAGGTGCCCTGTGCCGCCTGCGCCGGCGCCCGCCTCGGCCCCGGCGTCCTGGCCGTCACCGTGGGCGGCCGGAACATCGCCGAGGCGGCCGCCCTCTCACTCGACCAACTCGATTCCTTCACCGCTACGTTGCAGCTGACGCAGAGCGAGCGGCGGATCGCCGAGGCGGTTCTCGCGGAGATCGGGGAAAGGCTGAGGTTCCTGCTCGATGTCGGCCTCGAATACCTCTCCCTCGACCGTCCGGCCGCCTCGCTGTCCGGCGGCGAGGCTCAGCGGATCCGGCTGGCCACCCAGATCGGGGCCGGGCTGACCGGGGTGCTCTATGTCCTGGACGAGCCGTCCATCGGGCTGCACCAGCGCGACAACCAGCGGCTGATCGAGACACTGAAGCGGCTGCGGGACCGCGGCAACACGGTGATCGTCGTCGAGCACGACGAGGAGACCCTGCGCGTAGCCGACTGGGTCGTCGACATCGGACCGGGCGCGGGAACGCGTGGCGGGCGCATCGTGTGCTCCGGCACGGTTGGCGAGCTCATGGAGCACCCCGAGTCGCTGACCGGTGCCTACCTGTCAGGCCGGCGCGCCATACCCGTGCCCGCCCGGCGCCGGGCACGAGAGGAGGGGCGTGTACTCACCGTGCACGAGGCCACCGAACACAACCTGCGCGAGGTGACCGTCTCCTTTCCGCTGGGCCTGTTCACCGCGGTTACCGGTGTCTCCGGCTCCGGGAAGTCCACCCTGGTCAACGACATCCTGTACACCGCGCTGGCCCGGCAGCTGCACCGCGCGCACCGCGCCCCGGGCCGCCACCGCGCCCTCACCGGCACCGAGCACATCGACAAGGTCGTCCAGGTCGACCAGGCGCCGATCGGACGCAGCCCCCGCTCCAACCCCGCCACCTACACCGGAGTCTTCGACCACCTGCGCAAACTGTTCGCGCAGACCCCCGAGGCCAGGACACGCGGCTACCAGCCAGGCCGGTTCTCCTTCAACATCAAGGGCGGCCGCTGCGAACACTGCTACGGCGACGGCACCATCAAGGTGGAGATGAACTTCCTGCCGGACGTGTACGTGCCGTGCGAGGTCTGCCAGGGAGCCCAGTACAACCGCGAGACCCTCGAGGTGCACTACAAGGGCCGCTCCATCGCCGACGTCCTCGCCATGACCGTGGCCGAGAGCCTCGACTTCTTCGACGGCCACCAGATCATCTCCCGCCATCTGCGCACCCTGCACGACGTGGGACTCGGCTACGTCAAACTCGGCCAGCCGGCCACCACCCTCTCCGGCGGTGAGGCCCAGCGGGTCAAGCTCGCCGCCGAGCTGCAACGCCGTGCCCGCGGCCACACCCTCTACGTGCTCGACGAGCCCACCACCGGACTCCACGTCGCCGACGTGGAGCAGCTACTGACGGCTCTGCAGCGGCTGGTCGACGGCGGGAACTCCGTCGTCGTCATCGAACACAACCTCGACGTGATCAAGGCAGCCGACTGGCTGATCGACATGGGACCGGAAGGCGGCCGGGGAGGCGGACAGGTGATTGCCGAGGGCACCCCGGAACAGATCGCGGCACACTCGGGATCACACACCGGACGGTTCCTGAAGGCGCTGCGGACGGAGGACACATGAGCGTGATCCAGAGAGGCACCGAAGCAGCGCAGACGACGTCACCGCACGACGACGACACCGACGGCCCCCGACCACAGCTGTCGGGACACGGCGGCACAACCGACCCCGTCAAGGACTACCTTCGCCTCATCGCCCGTGTCCGGCTGCTCACCGCGGAACAGGAAGTGGACCTCGCCAAACGCATCGAGGCCGGTCTCTACGCCGAGCAGTTGCTGGCGGAGGCACAGACCCGGCACCGCAGCGGAGAGCTGGCTGTCCTCGTTGAGGACGGCCACCGGGCCAAGGCCCACCTCACCGAGGCCAATCTCCGCCTGGTCGTCTCGGTGGCCAAGCGCTTCACCGGCAGGGGACTGGACTTCCTCGACCTCGTCCAGGAGGGCAACGCCGGCCTCATCCGGGCAGTGGAGAAGTTCGACTACGCCAAGGGCTTCAAGTTCTCCACCTATGCCACCTGGTGGATCAAACAGGCCGTCACCCGGGCTCTCGCCGATCAGAGCCGCACCATCCGGATCCCCGTCCACACCGTGGAGGTCATCAACCGTGTGGCACGGGCCCGCCGGGAGCTGATGCAGGGCATGAGCACCGTGCCGACCCCGGAAGAGATCGCCGCGAAGGCGGAGATTCCGGTGGAACGGCTCATCGAACTCGATGCCTACACCAAAGAGCCCGTCTCCCTGCACACCGCCCTGGGCGAGGAGGGCGACGGCGAGTTCGGTGACCTCATCGAGGACACCGACGCGCCCGCCCCCTGGGAGGCCGCCACCCACTTCTTCCTCCAGGACACCATCCGGTACCTGCTCACCGGCATGACCGCCCGCGAGGCCGGCATCATCTCCCTGCGCTACGGACTCACCGACGGCCGCCCACGGACCCTGGAGGAGATCGGGCACGTCTACGGCGTGACCCGCGAACGCATCCGCCAGATCGAGGCCAAGGCGATGACCAAGCTCCGTCACCCGTCCCGCTCCCAGATGCTGCGGGACTACCTCGACGACCAATGACGGCCGACCACGGCCTCGGAAGAGGTCAGGGGCCGTAGAGCCGTGCGCGGCGTGCCGTCTCCGACGGCAGAACCCCGAACCGGTCCTTGTACTGCTGGGCGAACCGGCCGAGGTGGAAGAAGCCCCAGCGCATCGCGATGTCCGTGACAGAGGCCCGGTCGGCTTCGGTCATCAGATCCTGGTGCACGCGCTCCAGCCGCACGGCCCGCACATAGGCCGTCGGCGACATGCCCACGACTTCCTTGAAGCCTCGCTGCAGTGCTCTCGTGGTGCAGCCCACGCTCTCGGCCAGGTCGGCCAGGCACAGGCCCTCGTCCGGCTGTTCCTCGATCAACTCGATGGCTGCCCGGATCTTGTTGCGACGTGCCGGTGGGTCCGGTGCCTGGAGCAGGTTGCTGTAGTCGTTCGGAACCGTGGCGAGAATCTGGGTCAGGACCAGCGACTCCAACTGGTCGCGGGCCATGGGCATGGTGGAGATGCCGCCGGGCCGGAGGAGTTCGCTGCGCAGGAAATGCACGGCCGAGAGCAGGGACTGCCCGGCCCCCGAGGTCAGGTCGAATCCGAGGTCGAACGACACAGGATCCTCGACCCGCCGATTGATCAGCTTGCTGAGGTGGGTTTCAAGGGACCGCCGCGGAATCTTGATCGCATATTGCACAGCTTCCGGGCTCCACCGCACGGTGAACGGGTCTGTCGGCGAGAACAGAACTCCGCTCTGTCCCGCCTGGGTCGACGCCCGCGCACGCTTCTGGGCGACCACTGTCTGGCCGTGCAGGGTGAGGTTCATGTGATAGCAGTCGGTCATCGGCGGCACGATGAGCTCGGCGTCGGCGCCGTACACCAGGTGCCCGATGGTGAGCCGCTCGGAGGCCAGATAGCGCAGCTTGAAGTCCAGCTCGTGCCCGTCCCTGGTCTTCAGGTCATGCGGGATGTAGACGTCCGTGATGTATTGGCGAGCCTCGCCGAGGTCGTGGGTGAGGAGGACGGGAGAACGGGTGGGCATCCTCTCGTCTGCGTCGAGCCCCATAGCAGCCTCCCGGTCTTCGTACCGTGCGGCGGATCAGGCCCTCAGCGGCTTGACTGCTCCGTCGCAGTGAGCCGACACGCTAGGTCAGGAGCGGTGCTGCGGCCATCCGCACACAACGCCAATTATCCGCCAAACGACAGTCCGGATCCAGACAGCAGAGGTGTCGCAACCCGGATAGCGACCCGTGCTCCGGCTCAGTACATTCGAGCTCCAGACCTGATTGTGATGGAGCGCCTACCGTGGTTGCAGCCGATCCGACCGAGCCCTTGAACCGGTTCCGCCGCATGCGCACACACGATGTCGCCGAGGCCGAGCACATCGTGTCCGATACGTATGTTCCGCACAGTCTTTCCGCCGATGCCGAGCTCGACGCCCGGCTCAATGTGGCCGACGGACGGCGTATCACGTTCGGCTACCTGGCATACGGAGCCGAAACGGAACTCGCTGTGCCCCCCATGGTCGACTTCTTCCACGTCAACCTCACCCTGCGGGGCAGGACCGCTGTCCGTCAGGGGCGGGCCTCGGCGCAGACAGTCGCCCTGCACGAGGGCGTGGTCCTGTCTCCTGCCGAGCACAGCACGCTGCGTTGGTCTGCGGATGCCGCACAGTTCGCGATCAAGATTCCGGTGCGGACGCTGAAGGACCACCTCTCGGCTCTGCTGCACGAGGCCGTGCCCGAACCCCCGCGTTTCGCCCTGTCCGTCGACCTGTCGGCCCCGGCCGGGATGGGGCTCCTCCTGGCGGCCAACTTCCTGGCCGAACAGGCGAACAGTCCCCATCCACCCAGTGACCTGGTGTGCGAGCAGCTCGAGTCCTACCTGCTGACGCAGGTACTGCTCAGCGTCGAGAACACCTACAGCGGGCAGCTGGCCGCACCGGCGGGCCCCATAGGCCGGTTCCAGCTGGAAGAAGCCGTCGAGTACATCGAGGCCCATCCGGAGCGTCCCCTCGACGGGGCCGAACTCGCCGCCGTGACGGCCACTGAGGCGTCAGCGCTGCGCATGGCGTTCGAGGAGGAACTCGGCATCACCCCGGAGCGCTTCGTCAGTGGTGTGCGCCTCAGGAGAGCCCATGCCGAGCTCCGGTCCGGTGACCCCTCCCACGGCTCCATGACCGCCATCGCCCGCCGTTGGGGCTTCGCCCACCTGGACCGCTTCGTCTCCGACTACCGTGCGCAATACGGCGAACACCCCTCCCGCGTTCTGCGCCGTGCCCGCAACGGCACACGGACGGCCCGGGCCTGGGCACTGCCGCCGTTTCGCGGATAGTCATCGCCTCCGGGCGGATAGCCCGGCTCAGTGGGCATTCCTAGCATCGAGGACGTGTCTTTCCATGACAATCCTCCTATTCCCGCCCTTACCGGTATCCGGGTGCTGGAACTCGGCACTTTGATCGCCGGGCCGTTCTGCGGCAGGCTGCTCGCCGACCACGGTGCCGACGTCATCAAGATCGAGGCACCGGACCGCCCAGACCCCTTGCGCGACTGGGGCCAGGCCGAGCAGGACGGACACCACTTCTTCTGGACGGTGCACGCGCGCAACAAACGCTGCATCACCCTGGACCTCCGTCAGGCGCGCGGCCAGGACCTCTTTCTGCAGCTGGTGGAGAAGGCCGACGCCGTAGTCGAGAGCTTCCGCCCCGGCACTCTGGAAAAATGGGGGCTCGGCTACGACGAACTACGCAGAAGGAATCCCGGCCTGGTGCTGGCCCGTGTATCCGGGTACGGCCAGACCGGTCCGTACAGTCGCCGTCCCGGCTACGCCTCGGTCGCCGAAGCCGTCAGCGGCATGCGCCACCTCAACGGCTTTCCGGGAGGACCGCCGCCGCGCATCGCTCTGTCCGTCGGCGACTCACTCGGCGGAATGTTCGCCGCACAAGGAGTACTGACCGCGCTGCTGGCCCGCGACCGTCACGGCCCCCACCACGGCCGCGGCCAGGTGGTCGACATCGCCCTGTCCGAGTCCTGCCTCGCGCTCCTCGAATCCACGATCCCCGACTACGACCGCACGGGCCTCGTCCGCGCGCCCTCCGGTACCCGCCTGGACGGCATCGCCCCGTCCAACCTGTACCGCTCCGCCGACCACCGCTGGCTGATCATCGCCGCGAATCAGGACACCGTCTTCGAACGGCTCTGCATGGCCATGGGACGCCCCGAACTCGCCGCCGACCCCCGTTTTGCCACCCACGTTGCACGGGGACGTCATCAGGACGAGATCGACGACATCGTCGCCGCATGGGCTGCCCGCCACGACGCCGCGGCCCTGACCAAAATCCTCGAAGAGGCCGGCGTGGTGGTCGGCCCGGTCAGCACCGTCGCCGACGTGGTTGCCGACGAGCAGTTCCGCGCCCGCGACATGCTCGTGGCGCACCACGACGAACGCGTCGACGCCGACGTACTGGGACCCGGCGTCGTCCCGAAGCTCGACAGCACACCGGGAAGCGTCCGCTGGGCCGGCCCACCCCGGCCGGGTACGCACAACACCGAAATCTACAGCGACCTGCTGAAACTGCCGGCCGACGAACTGGACCGCCTGTCTGCCGCCCATGTCATCTGAACCACCCCCTGAGGGAGTCGCCATGCCGTATCTGCCTTTGCCACGCGCCGTAGACCTGCGCGAGGTCGGTCTGCGTGACGGCCTGCAGCTGGAGAAGCCGATCCCGTTGGAGGAGAAGCTGGAACTGCTCGGTGCCGTCGTCGCAACAGGCGTCCGCAGGGTGGAGGCCACCTCCTTCGTCTCTCCGAAGGCCGTACCGGCTCTGGCGGACGCGGAACAGGTCGTCGACGAACTCAAACAGTGGCCCGACGTCCACTTCTCGGCTCTCGTCGCCGGGCTCGGCGGTGCGCGACGCGCGGTCGCGGCCGGGATGCCCGAACTGGAGTACGTCATCTCCGCGTCCGACGGACACAGCCTGGCCAACGCCCGCCGGACCTCCGCCCAGGCTGTGGACGCGGTCGCTGACATCGCCGCCCTGGCCCACGAGGCGGGCGGAGCATGCGAGGCCATCATCGCCGTGGCCTGGGACTGCCCCTTCGACGGGCGCACACCCGCCGACCACGTGGTGGACATCGCCCGCAAGGCGGTCGACCTCGGCGCGGACCGGCTCTGCCTGGGAGACACGATCGGCACGACCACGCCCGGCCGCGTCGTCGAACTCGTCGAGGCCGTCCGAGCTGCCTGCCCGGGCAGAGACGTCGGGGTGCACTTCCACAACACACGCGGGGCGGGCCTGGCCTGTGTGCTGGCCGCCGCCCAGATCGGCGTCACGCAGATCGACGCCTCCGTCGGAGGGCTGGGGGGATGCCCCTTCGCCCCCGGAGCCAGCGGCAACATCGCTACCGAGGAGGTCGTCTACCTGCTGGAGGAGTCCGGTGTCTCCACGGGGATCGACCTCGACCGGGTCCTTGAGGCCGCTGCCGTGGCCGAGCGAGCGGTGGGCCACGCACTCTCCAGCAACCTCTACCGAGCCGGCGGGCGACTGCAGCCCCGCCCCCGCCGAACCGACTGACCGCGCAGCGGCTGCCGGCCCACCACATGGCGGGCCGGCAGCCGCACTGAGAGCAGAAGCGCCGCCGACCCTCGTCCGCGGGCAGGAAGGGCAAGGACAGCTACGGACAAAGGCCGGCGGCGCTGCTTGTGGGTGGGGGAGGGATCAGACCTGCGGGGTGAGCGCGCTCAGCGCCTTGGAACCGCGAACGGCCGCCGCCAGGGCGGTCAGCGCAGCTCCGTGGGCGGCGGCAAGGGCGGCACTGTCCGGTGCGAGAGTGGTGCGGTCGAGGAAGCCGGCCTGGTCCAGGTAGAGCCCGGGGGACAGGACCTGGACGGCGAAGAAGCCGGCCAGCACGTTGCGCAGGTCGTTCTGGGCGAGGAAATGATGTCCGCTTGCGCCGGTGAGTACGACGGCTGCGGCCTTGCCTCGCAGCGGGGCGCTCGTTTCCCCCCACATGCCACGCTCGGTTGTTTCCAGCACCTGCTTCAGGAGCGCGCTGTAGGTGGCGCGGTAGACCGGGCTGCCGAACACCACGGCATCCGCCGCCTCGATCGCGGCCGTCACCTGCTCGGAGCTTGTCTCACTCAGTTCCACCAGCGACGTCATGGCGCCCGCATTCGTCGCACCGGCCAGCACACCGGACACGGCGGCACAGGTCCGCCCGCCTGGGGCAGGGCCGCCGACCAGGCCGAGCACACTCGTCATCGGCGTCTCCTCCTTGTCGGTGATCGCACGGCCTCAGTGGCCGTGTATGCGTCAGCAAGGACACGCTGCAGCCTAGGGACACCCATCGTGTGTTGATATCCGCACAGGGGCACGGAGACGTCCGTAAAACGACAGGGCTGATGCCTTTCGAGGGACGACAGACCGGCACAGGTCGTCTTGGGGATGTCGGCGGCACAAACCGGATAGCCCGCCGATCCCCATGCTCATAGCGTCGTCCTCCACCGGGAGCGGCCCGCCATCACCGCACCCAGTGGAACACCGGCGTCGAGGAGGACGGGCACATGACGGCAGGGCTGGAACAATTCCGGATGCTCATCGGTGGCAAGGCGGCCGACGCGATCTCCGGTCGGACCTTCGAGTCGCAGAATCCGTACACCGGTCGGCCGTGGGCCGTGGTGCCGGACGGAGGGCCGCAGGACGTCGATGCGGCGGTCCGGGCCGCGCGGGCCGCTCTCGAGGGGGAGTGGGGCGACGTGACCGGGTTCGCCCGGGCAGCCCTCCTGCGACGACTGGGCGACCTGATCGGTGAGAACGCCGAGCGGCTGGCCCGGTTCGAGGTCAACGACTCGGGCAAGCTCTACCGGGAGATGATCGGGCAGTTGACGGCCTTGGGAGGCTGGTACCACTACTACGCCGGGCTGGCCGACAAGATCGAAGGCAAGCAGATCCCGACGCCCAACCCCGACTACCTCGTCTACACCCGGCGTGAGCCGGTCGGCGTGGTCGCGATGATCACGCCGTGGAACTCGCCGCTGATGCTGCTGACTTGGAAACTGGCGCCGGCACTGGCCGCGGGCTGCACCGTGGTTGTCAAGCCGTCCGAGCATTCCCCCGCCTCCACCCTGGCGTTCGCGGAACTCTTCGAACAGGCGGGCTTCCCGCCCGGGGTGATGAACGTGGTCTCCGGCCTGTCGCGGGAGACGGGCGAGGCCCTGGCCGGTCACCCGGGTGTGGACAAGGTGGCCTTCACCGGTTCCACGGCCACTGGCCGAGCCGTCGCCACGGCCGCGGCGCAGAACCTCAACCGGGTCACTCTCGAACTCGGCGGCAAGTCACCGCAGATCGTCTTCCCCGACGCGGACCTGAGTGCGGCGGCCAACGGGATCGTGGCCGGCGTGTTCGCGGCGACGGGCCAGACCTGCATGGCTGGATCCCGGCTGATCGTGCACGAGTCGGTCCATGACGAACTCGTGGACCTGGTCGCCCGGCGTGCCGCCCGGATCCGGCTGGGCGACCCACAGGACCCGGCGACCGAGATGGGACCCGTCGCCAACGCGCCGCAGTACGAGAAGGTCGTGCACTACCTGCGCACCGCCCAGGCCGAGGGCGCCACCGTGGCCTACGGCGGGACGGCCGACTCCTCCCTGGGCGGCTACTTCGTCAAACCCACCGTGCTGACCGGGGTGAGCCCGGAGTCGACCGTTGTCCGCGAGGAGGTGTTCGGTCCCGTCCTGTCCGCCTACACCTTCACCGACGAGACGCAGGCACTCACGCTCGCCAACGACACGCCCTACGGTCTCGCCGGCGCCATTTGGACCAAGGATGTGCACCGAGCCCACCGGGTCGCCGCCCGGCTCCGGGCCGGAACCGTGTGGATCAATGCCTACCGGGTCGTCGCGCCGAGCGTGCCGTTCGGCGGATACGGCGATTCCGGTCTCGGCCGCGAGAACGGTCTCGCCGCCATCGAGGAGTACACCGAGAACAAGTCGGTCTGGGTGGAGCTGACCGGGGGCACCCGCGACCCCTTCACCCTCGGCTGACACGGCGCAAGGCGCCACCTGCGGAACGAGGGTTTTCGCCGTGAGGGCGGCCGCCCGCCTGGTCTCACACCAGGCGGGCGACGATGTGGTGGGAGAAGATGAGCCTCGAGTTCATACTGCGGGCAGGTCAGCCCACCGAGTGACCCTGGCCGCACTACTGGCTCGGGTGCCACGCCGTGCGGACAGGGCGGCGACGATGCCCGTGCCGCGGCCGTACTCCTCGATGGGGAGACGGTGGGAGTGCCGGCGGGACCTCAGGGCCGGGCCCGAGTCGGTGACCTCGATGTGCACCACCCGGCGCCGCCCCTCCGACCAGGTCCAGGACAACCCGACATCGGCAGGAGGACGGGCGTGGACGAGCACGTTGGTGGCCAGCTCCGAGACCACCAGCGCGGCGTCATCGACGGTCTCGGGGGGAAACCCCCAGGCGGCAAGGCGGGCCTGTACCTGCCTGCGGATCGCGCTGACGGCGTCGGAGACGGGCAGCAGGGGCCAGATGCACTCACTGCTCGTGGACAGAGCCTGATCCGTGCCGACCAGCTTTGCCGTGGTTGCTGAACTCATGATGTCACTGCCTTGGCCTTGGTCGGCCGGGGCGACTCGTCACTTCCGCGAGCCACCTGTCCGACCTTGCATGGAACGTATGCCGCGGGGGCCGCCCTCGCTATCCGCCTGTCACCGCAGCATCCGCAAAACGACAGCCCCGTGCATCGCAGAAGATGATCTACACCTGCGTCTCCGCCACCGAGCGGATGCCCCTCCTGTAGGTCCACCGCCTGGTCTCCGGCACCCCCGAACATCTGTCGCGCCGGTGCCGCCCGCGCTCTGCGACATCCACGGCTGCTGCCCACCGAGCTGATCGCCATCTCGGCCTGGGACTTGACCGCCCGGCGGGCCGTCGTCGACGAGAACGCGCCGATCGAAGAGTGTCGCATCCGCGAAACGTCCTCAGCTTTCCGGTGACGGCTCGAGTCCAGAGAATCCGCGCCGTTGCCCGTACTCGCCCAGGCTCACCGCGACAACGCAGCAGAGCCCTGCCAGGAACACGGCATAGCTGTCCGCGAACGTGCACAGCAGCACGGCCACGGCCGCACCCGGCATGATCGCCTGAGCCGGACCCTTCTTGAAATGCCGCCCCTGCAGGATCCAGACCACGAACAGGAAGATCGCCGTCGGCACGGTCACGCCGGCAGCGGCGAGCCGTGCCGAGATCTCCACGCGCCCGGTGGTGAACGCGGCGGAGACCTGGGCCCCCGCGCCGATCGCCGCGGCCGAGCCGAACACGAGGTAGTGCCCGTAGCCCCACGGGAACGGCGACGACTGAGTGGCCAGCAGGTCCCCGACCTTGTGCGCGAAGTAGATCCACCAGGCCGCGAAGACGATCAGGAGCCCGCCGAGCGCGAGCAGCACCAGCTCCCCGACGTTCTCGTGCCCGGTCGCCGCCTCCTGGAACGCGACCGTGGCTGCCAAGACGGTCTCGCCGAGCACGATCAGTGTGAACAGGCCGTACCGCTCGGCGATGTGATGCGGATGGTACGACAGCCGCCCGGTCTTCGCGGCCCAGTAGGGCACCGCCAGTTCGACGGCGACCAACACGGCATATCCGACCTTGTATTCGGTGCTCGAGTGCACCAGCTGCAGCAGGACCCATAGCAGTTGGACCGCGAGCACGCCGCCGCCCCAGCGCACCGCGAGCCCGCGCAAGTCCGGGTTGTCCCGGTACACGCGGATCCACTGCGACGCGAAGGCCAGCCGGACGATGACGTACCCGATGACGGCGACCGTGTAGTCGCGGTGCTCGAACAAGCGCGGCACCCCGGCGGCGATCACGAGCGACCCGGCGATCTGCGCCAAGGTGGCGAGCCGGAACGGGACGTCGTCCGGATCGAAGGCTGAGGCGAACCATGAGTAGTTGTTCCAGGGCCACCAAACGGTGAAGAACGCCGAGAGATACGCGGCTATCCCGTGCGCGACATGCCCGGTCTGGATCGCCTTCGCCAGTTCGTGCCCGGCCTGTCCGACTGCGATCACGAAGCAGAGGTCGAAGAAGAGCTCCAGCGGCGTGGAGGCGCGGTGGTGCTCATCCGCGGCACGTGCGGCGATCGCGCCCTTGGGCCTCAGGCGGAAGATCGCGCCGTCCAGCGCACCAGGTGCGGGGAGTCGGCGGGCGTCGGCCTGCTCGTCAGTGGTGTGCCGCAGATGCAAGCGGGTCACGTTTCGCCTCCTTCGTGGCTGGTGGGGGGATCGGATCGCGACAGTGGGGGGAATGGGAAGCGCAAATGACGAGGGGACCGGTGGCACCGGTGCGCCTCAACGCATGAAGCAGAGGCAGCCGAGGAGGGGACTCCCGCTCTTCGCCCAGACACGTCAGGGCGAAGACGAAGACCTCATGGATAAGGCGAGTCCTGCCGGTACCGCTTCCGCCCGGCGGGCGCTGCCCCTCAGGTGGACTACAAGCTGTGCGGTCAGGCCTGGCGCTTCGGTGCAGGCCTGGGCGATGACGGGTGCGTCATCTCCCGGGATGACCAGGCCTGTTGGGGAGTGATCGCGGCGCACTGGGCGCGCAGGAAGTCCGCGATCTCCTTGCTACGGTGCATGGCCTCATTCTGAGTGCACTTACGCGCGCTTCAAACCTCCAAACTGGCCCTGCCAGTACCAGCCTGAGCAGGGTCAGCTACGCCCCACATGACAGGCGTGCGGGCCTGGTGTGCTGGATGTGGCGGCCGGGGGAGCCCCTGCCGCTCCGCCGCCCCGGGTGAACCTCGGCAGGGCACCATCCTGTCCATAGCCCAGGCCGGCTGACATCTCGGTCAACGGGTGCGACCCGCCCCACGGCGGGCACCGTTCGATCTCACGGAAAAGCAGCAAGGGAACAGTGATCGGCTATGGCTCAGCGTGTTGCGGTGACAGGGGCGAGCGGAAAGCTCGGCCGCGCCGCCGTCAGGGAGATGCTCGCGCACGGCTGGGAGGTCATGGCGCTCGACACGAACCAGCCGGCCGAGTCGCTGTGTCCGTTCATCCGCGTGGACCTGACCGACTTCGGGCAGACCGTGGAGGCACTGACCGCGGTCGACGACCGCCATGCGGGTGTGGATGCGGTAGTGCACCTGGCGGCGATCCCTGGTCCCGGCGTGGCCCCTAATGCGACCACCTTCGCCAACAACACCCTCTGCGCGTACAACGTCTTCTCCGCCGCGCGCACGGCCGGTGTGCGCAACCTGGTGTGGGCCTCCAGCGAAACCCTGTTGGGTATCCCGTTCGAGACGCCGCCGCCGTACCTTCCGGTCGACGAGGAGTACCCGGCCCGTCCGGAGACGGTCTACTCCCTGGCCAAGAGCGTGGAAGAGCACATCGCCGCCCAGTTCTGCCGCTGGGAACCTGAGATGAAGATGATCGGGCTGCGGTTCTCCAACGTCATGGAGGAAAGCGACTACTCCCGGTTCCCGGACTTCCAGGCCGAGCCCGAGCTGCGGAAGTGGAACCTTTGGTCGTACATCGACGCCCGCGACGGCGCTCAGGCCATTCGGCTGGCTCTGGGACACGAGGCCACCGGCGTGGACGTTTTCGTCATCGCCAGCGCAGACACCGTCATGCAGACGCCTACGAAGGAGCTGGCAGCGCGGGTGTTCCCCGGCGTCGAGGTGCGGCGCCCGCTGCCCGGCCACCAGTCCCTTCTGTCCAGTGACAAGGCTCGCCGTGTCCTTGGTTACGCCCCCACGTACAGCTGGCGTGACTACGTCCCCGCCACGGAGGAGAGCTGATCGGCGGGATGGCGCGCCGGGGCAGTCCGACGCCGGTCCTGGGCTCCATGAGTCATGTCGTTTGCGGAGGGCGGCCCCGACTTTTCGGATGCGCTGGCGGTCTT
Organism: Streptomyces sp. NPDC046909; assembly: GCF_040644695.1. Taxonomy (NCBI): domain Bacteria; kingdom Bacillati; phylum Actinomycetota; class Actinomycetes; order Kitasatosporales; family Streptomycetaceae; genus Streptomyces; species Streptomyces sp. NPDC046909. The sequence continues at coordinate 656,942 of NZ_JBEYXC010000005.1, forward strand.
TTCCTGGTGCTTCCGTACGGGCGCTTCGCACCCGCATACCGAGTCCACGGAGCGGCGTTTGGCGGCTACTGCGTGGCACTGAACGGATAGTGGTCGGGACTGTTTCTTTCCTAGCCTCGGAATATGTCCTCGATAACGACACCCCAGGCAGACGGCGTTGATTCGGGCGAATGCTCCATGGTGGCCGGCGACAGCATGCGCAAGGTCATGGGGCATTTCTGCTCCGGCCTCGTCGTGATCACCGCGCACGGTCCGGACGGTCCGCTGGGCTTCACGTGCCAGTCCTTCGCGTCGCTCTCGCTGGACCCGCCGCTGGTCAGTTTCAGCCCGGCCCGTACCTCCAGCACCTGGCCCCGCATTCGCGAAGCGCAGTCCTTCTGCGTCAACGTCCTGGCCGAGGATCAGCAGCATCTCAGCAACGGCTTCGCCCGCTCCGGCGCGGACAAGTTCGCCGGGGTGAGCTGGTCTCCGAGTCCCTCGGGCGCGCCGGTGCTCGCCGGAACCGCGGCCTGGGCGGAGTGTGTGTTGTGGGCCGAGTACGACGGTGGTGACCACACCATCGTCGCCGGCGAGGTCCGCTCCCTGGGCTGCGACGACCACAAGCGGCCCCTCCTGTTCTACCGGGGCGCCTACGGGATCTCGCCGCCCAAGGCGCCTGCCCAGCAGCCCGGACGGCCGTCATGACAGCCTCCGAGACGTCTGAGCCGGAGCCCGTCGTTTCCACCAGCTCGCCGACGCCCGGCCCGCCGGTGATGACCAGCGACCTGCTGGCGACACTGGAGGCCGTCGAGCGCCGCGTGCTGTGGCTGTCCACCGCAACCGTCGACCACGCCAACCGGGTACGCCCCAACCCCTCGGGGCTGAAGGTCGGTGGCCACCAGGCGTCCAGTGCCTCGATGACCTCGATCATGACCGCCCTGTGGTTCCACACACTGACCGCGCACGACCGGGTCTCGGTGAAACCGCACGCATCCCCGGTGCTGCACGCCGTCAATCATCTGCTGGGCGAGCTGGACTCCTCGTACCTGGAGACACTCCGCTCCTTCGGCGGCCTGCAGAGTTATCCCAGCCGCTCCAAGGACCCCGATCCCGTCGACTACTCCACCGGATCGGTCGGCATCGGAGCCACCGCCCCGATCTGGGGAGCCATTGCCCGGCGCTATGTCGAGACCCGCTTCGGCGGCGCGGGCACGGGACGGCAGTACTCGCTGCTGGGCGACGCGGAACTGGACGAGGGCGCGATCTGGGAGGCGCTCCAGGACCCGATGGTGCCGGGCCTCGGCGAGATCGTATGGATCGTCGACCTGAACCGTCAGTCCCTGGACCGTGTGGTGCCCGGAATTGCCGCGGAGCGACTGCAGGGCATGTTCGCCGCGGCCGACTGGCAGGTGCTCACCCTCAAGTACGGGCGCGTGCTGCAGGAGCTGTTCACCCGGTCCGGCGGCGACGCCCTGCGCACCCGTATCGACGCCATGGGCAACCCCGAATACCAGCGGCTGCTGCGCTGCACCCCCGCTCAACTGCGTGAACGGCTACCGGGCAGCGGGTCCACCGCCGGGCCCATCACCAAGCTCATCGCGCAGGTGGACGACAGCGACCTCCTGACGGCCGTGCGCAACCTCGGCGGCCACGACCTCGGCGCACTGATCGAGGCGTACGACACCATCGACGACACCCGTCCGACCGTGATCTTCGCGTACACGGTGAAGGGCCACGGGCTGCCGACCGAAGGCCATCCGCAAAACCACTCCTCGCTGCTCACCGCCGATCAGATGCGCCGGCTCGCCGCACGCCTGGGTACCGACCTGGACCAGCCCTGGCAGCCGTTTCCCGCGGGCAGTGCCGAGGCACTGCTGTGCGCGAGGGCCGCCGACCGACTGCGCAGGCCCCAGGCCGAGGCTCAGCAGCCGCCCGCGATTCCGGCCGATCTCGGCCGCCCGGCGCCGACCGGCACCGGCAATACCCAGCAAGCCCTCGGCCGGGTGCTGCTCGACCTCACCCGTCAGGCACCCCGGGCCGCGGGGCGGATCGTCACTGTCAGCCCGGACGTCAGCTCCTCGACCAACCTCGGGGGCTGGCTGAACAAGGTCGGCATCTGGTCGTCGACCGAGCGCACCGACTGGTTCGCCGATGACGCCGAGACCATCCTGCACTGGCGGGAGCGTCCCGCAGGACAGCATCTGGAGCTGGGCATCGCCGAGACCAACCTGGTCGGACTGCTCGGCGAGCTCGGTGCCACCTGGAGCCGCTGGGGACAGCCACTGCTGCCGATCGGCGTGGTCTACGACCCCTTCGTCAACCGGGCCCTGGAACCCTGGTCCTTCGGCATCTACGCCGGCGGCCAGTCCATCCTCGTCGGCACGCCCTCCGGCGTCACCCTCGCTCCCGAAGGCGGGGCCCACCAGTCGATCACCACCCCTTCCCTGGGCGTCGAACAGCCCGGATGCCTCTTCTACGAGCCCGCCTTTGCGCTCGACACCGAGTGGTGTCTGCTCGCAGCCCTGGGCCGGCTCGGCAAACCGGACGGCAGCTCGGCCTATCTGCGCCTGTCCACCCGCAGGGTGGAGCAGCCACTGGCCGCAGTCCCCACCGACCCGGCCGCCCGCGAGCGGCGCCGCCGCCAGGTCGTGGCCGGCGCGTACACGCTGCGCCGCACCGAGCGCCCCCTGGTCACCATCGCCGCGATGGGCGCCATGGTGACGGAGGCCCTCGTGGCCGCCGACCGGCTGGCCGCACTCGGATTCGCCGCCGACGTGGTCTGTGTCACCAGCCCCGACCTGCTCTTCCGCGCCATCCAGGCGCGGCGCGGGCTGCACGACGGCCCGCACTGGATCCTCGACCAGATCTTCCCTTCGACCCGTGCGGCCCCGCTGGTCACCCTGGTCGACGGTCACCCTCACACGCTGGCGTTCCTGGCCACCATCCATCAGGTGCCACTGACCGCGCTCGGCGTCACGCGGTTCGGGCAGTCCGGTGCCCTCGAAGACGTTTATCGCCACCACGGCATCGACACCGACAGCGTGGTCGAGGCCGCGCTGCACCTCGTCAGCTGAAGACGCGCCGCCTCACGGACACTGGCGGTCGCCTGGCGGATAGCCGGTGCGGACAACGCCGCCTATTTTACGAACAACTTATTCCGCCGATCCCGAATAAGCGGCGGAATTTTATCCCATCAATGACGACGGAGGGCTGCCGTGACCTTTTCCATGCACGAGGCCGAAGGACTCCTGGGCAAAACGAAAAGCATCCGAGAGAATCCGCTTTTCAATGACCAGAAGTTCAAGCTGGGCGTCTTCTCGGCGAACTGCAGCGGCGGTCTCATCATGAGCGATGCACCGACCGGGTTCCGCGTGACATGGGATCAGCAGCTGGAGATCGCGCGCACCGCGGACCGGCTTGGCCTGGAGGCCATGGTCCCGGTCGGCCGGTGGATCGGCTTCGGCGGCAACACCAACTTCAACGGTGTTTGCTTCGAGACCTACACCTGGGCCGCCGGACTGGCTCAGGCCACGGAGAACATCGGCGTCTTCACCACCACGCACCTGCCCACCGTGCACCCCGTCGTCGCGGCCAAGATGGCCGCGACCATCGACCACATCTCCGGCGGCCGGTTCGGCATGAATCTGGTGATGGGCTGGTTCACCCCCGAGATGGAGCTGTTCGGCAGCGAGCAGCTGGAGCACGACCGGCGCTACGCGTTCGGGCAGGAGTGGCTGGACTTCGCGAACCAGCTGTGGAACGACCCCGGCACGTTCGACTTCTCCGGGGAGTTCTTCCAGGCCAAGGGAGCCAGCTCCTATCCCAAGCCGGTACAGGACCCCCGGCCCGCACTGATCAACGCAGGCGCCTCCGAGGCCGGCCAGGAGTTCTCGGCCCGCAACGTCGACATCAACCTCATCGCGCTGCCCACCGAGGAGGTCCCGGCCTACGTCAAGAAGATCAAAAACCTCGCGAACACCAAGTACGAACGCGACATCGACGTATGGACCTACTGCCTCGTCATCTGCCGCGAGACCGAGAAGGAGGCCAAGGCGGCCTACCAGGCGATCATCGACGCCGGTGACTGGCCCGGGGCGCAGAACATCATGGACGTCCTGGGCGTCCAGAGCCAGTCCTTCGGCACGCAGATCAAGAAGTTCCAGGAACGCTTCATCGCCGGCTGGGGCGGCCCCACTCTCATGGGCACCCCCGAGCAGGTCACCGAGCAGTTCGCCGAACTGAGCGAGGCCGGCATGAGCGGCGCCATCTTCGGCTTCCACGACTACGCCACGGAACTCAAGGACTTCGGCCACGAAGTCCTGCCCCTGATGCGCAGGCACGGCCTCCGCCACTGAGAACCCATGGCTGTCATGCGGTAGGCATTCATGGCGTCACGGCGGGGCACGGCTGGCCGCGGCGCCGGCCGCCGCCTGTGCCGCGCGGGGAGCCCGGGGCCACCCATCCGCCGCAGCACTTCGCTGCGCCGGGTCGCCGGCGGGCGGCCTCGCCGCCGACCGGAGCCAGCCGTGCTTCGCCGGCATCGGAACCTGCCGCTACGCGATAGCTCGGTGGCCATGAGGCAATTCTCGAGACGGTGTCCGGGGCCGTTGATGGAGATCACTCCCGCGTGCCACCGGGCCTGGCAATGGACCAACCCCGAGAGCCGCGCGCCCCGATATGCGAGCCTGCGCAGCAGTGGTTAAGAAAGCGATCCCCTCAGCTGGATACGGTCCGCAGTCGTACCACTTCGAGGGCGGCAGCAATGTCGACGACGTTCTCCGCCAGTGGCCGGGGGAGGAGCGCGTCGGCCCGGTCCAGCCTGCGAATCACTGTGTTGCGGTGTGTGAAGAGCATGCGGGCCGCCTCCGAGGTGTTGCATTGGGCACGGATATAGGTCGACACGGTGTCGCGGATCTCGGTGTCGGCGGCCGCGAGGGCCCCGAGCGTGTCGGTGACGAACTCGTCGGCGCGCGTCATATCAGCCGTCAGGAGAGAGACGAGCTGGATATCTCGATAGAGGGCGACCTGTTGCGATGAGGCGATCCGCGAGATCATCCGCTGTGCGGTCGTCGCGTCGAGGTGGCTTCGGCGGAACCCGTCCAGATCCCGACCGCTGCGGCCAATGGCGATGCGAACCTCGGGCATTCCGGCTATCCGGCTCTTGAGGTCGTCCTCCCGGACAGTGCGGGCGGTCGGCAGCCAGATCCACAGCGACGTGGCGCCCGAGACCACGGTCAGCCGTCGCGGGGCACCGACGGCCTGCATGAGTGCATCTGCAGCCCTCTCCAAGGACGTCGCGGGGCCATGCGGGTCCGAACGCTTGCCGTCTGCGGTCGTGTCGGCCCAGATGACCGCGGCCGTGTGATCGCCCGTCAGCGCATAGCCGAGCCGGACCTCTGCTCGCTGCCGGGGGATGGGTGCCCCTTCCAGGAGAAGCGTGACTGCGGCCATACGTTCGGCGTGGGTTCCTCTCGTCAACTCCTCGCGTTCGTCGTCGACCCGGGCCGAGACGGCCTGGACGGAATCGTCGATGAAAGCGGAAATGGATAGAGAGGACACCTCCAGCAAGCCCTGCAGTTCGGCCGAGTCCGTGGACAGGGCGAAACAGATATCCATCCAGAGCCGCCACGCCACGTTCTGAGAGGTTCGGTAGGAATTCAGGGCCCGGTCGTCAAGACCCCGCCGGACCAACTCGCGGGCCACTTCCAGAACCTCGGGGCCGAGATATGGCGGAACTCGTTCTCCAGGGTTGTGCACATTGAACGCCGCCCACTGGCGCAGGTTCGCCGCGTTGGCGCGTCTCGTTGCCTCGACGAGTGTCGAGTCCTCGACGATCAGCCGGGAACCGAGGCCGTCGAGGGTCGCGGCATGAAGCTCGTCGACGGCCTCACTGGGCATGGCGAGTACGGCCTTCGCGCCATCACGGAACAGCTCTCGAACACGTTGCGACGGCATGGGCCAAGGGGTCCTCATGGTGTGCACTGTGCACCCTGGGCGGAACGTCAGTCGAGGCGGTGCGCCCTGGCCGGAGGGGGCTGACGATGTGGCACGGCTGAGGTCGTCACCGCCCTCGATCGCATCCCCACCGCCATACCCCAGCCCAGGTCGGCCGACGCGGAAACCTTCATGTCCTCACGGCCGGAGAGCGTCTTTGAGAATGGTGCCGGGTGGCACCTGAGACCTGTCACCGCGCCAGACATCGAGAGACAACTCGCTTGAGTGGCACGGCTTCGGCCTGGTTCTGGTCAGGAGCGGCAGCATCTACCGCGAGCGCTGTCGGTGCGGCCCCCGGTGCGTGCCTGCCGAGGCTCATCGTGGAGGTTGGCGGCCGCAGTCACATGCGCGGAGAAGAGTAGCGCTCCGAGTGAGAGCCGCCTCGGCACACCGATCGAGACCACCGAGCCGGCCAGTGAGACGCCCGGCAAGGGCGGGACAGTCCTGAAGGAGCGTTTGCACCCGGACACGTCGCCAGGACCCGCGGTCAAGGCAACGCCGACCTCAAACACCCTTCCCGAAGCATCTTCGACTGCTGTCGTAATACTACCGAGATCGAAATAATCTTGCCGGCCTGCGGTGCTCCCGCTTACGGTCAACATCGTTTAACTCTCAAATACCCCCCTCTGGGGCCCCTCGAAGGAACTGCCATGAGATTCACCCGTAAGGCATGGGCCGGAGCCGCCGCCCTCGGTGTTCTGGCCGCGACCGGCGCCACGGTCGCCGGCGCGAGCCCCTCCGTGCAGGAGACGCCCGGGACCACGAGTGAACAGTCCCAGCTGCAGAAACTCTATAAAGAGGCCGTTGCCGAAGGCGGCCGACTGGTCGTCTACGCCGGCGGTGACAAGCCCGGCCAGGCGGACTACCTCAAGAACGCCTTCGTCAAGCAGTTCCCCAAGATGAAGGTCGACATCGTTGTCGATTTCAGCAAGAACCATGACGCCCGCATCGACAACCAGGTCGCCGAGCACCACGTGGTCGCCGATGTCGTCCACCTCCAGACCCTTGACGACTTCCCGCGCTGGAAGAAGGAAGGCGTTCTGGAGAAGTACAAGCCGGTCGGCTGGAACAAGGTCTACCCGCAGATCAAGGACAAGGACGGTTACTACACCGGCCTGTTCTTCTTCGCCTTCGCCAACAACACCGCTGTCACGCTGGGCGACAACGCTCCCGTCGAGGCGAAGGACTTCCTGAAGCCCGAGTTCAAGAACAAGCTCGTCTTCACCTACCCGAACGACGACGACGCTGTCCTCTTCTACTTCAAGCAGCTCACCGACAAGTACGGCTCTGGCTACCTGAGGAAGCTGCTCGCTCAGAATCCCAAGTTCGTCCGCGGCACCCAGGACTCCGCCGACCTCGTCGGCACCGACGGGTACGTGGCCAACTTCGGCAGTGCCGGCAGCTTCACCGGTCTGTCGAAGTCCAGCATCCCCGAGAAGTCCCCCTGGGTGGCATGGCCGCAGACCGGCGCCATCCTGAAGAACGCCCCGCACAAGGCCGCCGCCAAGCTCTACTTGAGCTGGCTGCTGTCCAAGGACGCTCAGCAGGACTCCATCGGCACCTGGAGCGCCCGCACCGACGTGGCTGCCCCGGCCGGTCGCAAGGGCATCTTCGACTACAGCAACATGAATCCGCTCGGACTCGGCAAGTTCATGAGCGATCGCACTGCCCTCGACCGCTACAAGGCCTTCATCAACCTGTATGTGGGTGACGTCCAGGGGGTGGACCCTTCTGACCCGGAGGGCGTTCTCGGCCTCTACCCCGTCAACCAGGATGGTTCACAGGGCTAGAGCCCAACCCGCCGCCGGACACGGTCTTCGGGCGTGCACCTCGGATCGCTTGAAGCGGTGCAGGATGCCCGCGCACCGCACCTCAGTGCCATCCCAGCCGACACCGAGAACCTTTTCGAATTCTCAAATGATGATCGGCAGAGGTTCTCGCTCAGCCGAACGCGGCCGTTGACCGTAGTCCGACGGCGTTTGCCCGGGCGCCTGTTGGGGTGGCCCGCGAAACACCACACATCTCCAAGGGGTGCTCCCATGCCCATTGTCGAGGACCAGACCAGCGTGAGTGAACCGCTGCACGCCGTAGAGCCGTCCTATCCTCTGTTCGAGTTCGCCCTGACAGGCGTGCTCCTGTTCTTCGTAGTGACGGGGATCCGCTGGTTCGTTGCACCGTCCTCACCGTTCGCCCCCGAAGGGACGGACCGGGCGATCGCTGTCGTGGCCACTCTGACCGGGATGGTTCTCCTCCTGCCTTGTGGTGAGTCCATGGGCCGCCGCTCGGGCGGTCACATGAACCCGGCTGTTTCCGTCGCCCTATGGCTCATGGGGGTATTTCCCGGAGCTGCCGTTGTCCCGTACATGCTTGCCCAACTGGCCGGCTCCGTGGCTGGAACCGCTCTGGCTTACCTCGTCTGGGGTGGAGTCGTCACACAACCGCCGGTGGAGTTCGCCGTAGTCCATGCCGCTACGAACTGGCGGGCACCCGATGTGTTCGTCGCAGAGGTGGCATGCCTCATCGTGGTGACGCTGCTGGTGGGCTTCTTCCTCGCTCACCCGGCCGCGGCCGCGAGACTGCCCGTGACGCTCGCCTCGGCTACGGTGGTGATCGTTGCCGTTCTGGGCCCACGCAGCGGGGGCTCGACCAACCCCGCCCGCGCATTCGGCCCTGCGCTCCTAGTCGGCGATTTCGGCAACCTGGCTGTCTAACTCCTCGCGCCGGTGTTGGGGGCAGCGCTCGGTGCAGCAATTCACAGGCTTCTGGTGCGCTGGACTGCCGTATCCAGGCGGACATGGCCCGGCAGCCGGCTCGGGCGGCGGAGAACGTCGGTGCGTCCAGGGCGCGGTCGTCGGTATCGTCCACCGGCAGGGGCCGTACCTACTCGCCGTCGTGATCTCGGCGAGGCACTGTCCGAGCCCCTGCACCGCCGGTCACCGCCACGACCGTCCGATCGGGTTCGGCTTGCGACACCCCCCAAGGCAGCCTGGTATCCGAAGCCGATGGGCCCAGGCAACCGGACATCAGGGCCACACCGGGCCGCGGTGCGGCGTGGCCGCACCAGGCCATCGCCGAAGGTACGCAAACGGCGGGGGTGAGGTCTCCTGCCGTGAGGCGGGCATCGCCTCACCAGGTGCGCCTCGTTGGCCCGTGATGCAGCCCACCTGCTCCATAAGTTCGACAGGCGTCAAATTTCGACTATTGTCGACGTTGGACGGCTCGAGTGGGCTGCGTCTGTGTCCACGCGTGGCACGCGCCTGGCTGATCTCCGACCTCTGACGTCCTACGTTCCCGAACGAACAATCCGCCTGGAGGAGAGATCTGTGGCACGTGTGGTGCGTTTCCATGAGCTGGGCGGGCCTGAAGTCCTGCGACTGGAGGAGCACGACCTGGGCATGCCGGGCACGGGTGAGGTACTGGTCGATGTGGAGGCGATCGGACTGAACCGGTCCGAGGCCAATTTCCGTCGCGACCGCTACCTCGACCGTGTCGCCGCCCTGCCGTCCGGGCTCGGCTACGAGGCCGCAGGCCGCGTCCGCGCGGTCGGGCCGGAGGTGAGCGGACTCGCCCCTGGCGACCTGGTCAGCATCCTGCCGGTCTTCCCGCAGTCCCGATACCCCGTCTACGGTGAGCAGGCGATCGTTCCGGCCGATGCGCTGGTCCAGCGTCCCTCCGCCGTCGATGCGACCACCGCGGCCGCCTCCTGGATGGCGTTCCTCACCGCCTACGGCGCGCTCGTCGACATTGCCCGCCTTCGGCCGGGCGAGGCGGTCGTGATCACGGCCGCCTCCTCCAGTGTGGGCCTGGCCGCCATCCACACCGCCCTGCGCATCGGTGCTGTCCCTGTCGCCACCACCAACGACCCGGGCAAGGAAGGGCGCCTGCTGCAGGCGGGCGCCGCGCGGGTGGTGGTCAACGGCCGCGACGACCTGGCGGAGGTGGTCCGGGAGGTGACCGGCGGCACCGGGGCTCGCCTGGCGTTCGACGCCGTCGCCGGTCCCTCGATCGAGGAACTCGCACGCGTCATGGCATCGGACGCGCTCATCCTCGTCCACGGCTCGCTGTCGGGTCGGCCCACTCCGCTCCCCGGACTGGACCGGATGCTGCCGGTGTGCACCCGCCCTTACACGCTCTTCGAGGTCACCGGCGATCCCGAGCGCTTCGCCCGGGCCAAGCACTACATCACCACCGGACTCGCCTCCGGGTCGCTGGCACCGGTGATCGACCGCACCTTCCACCTGAACGACATCGTCGCCGCACACCGCTACCTGGAGGCGGGAGCCCAGGTCGGCAAGATCGTCGTCACCGTGAACTCCCAGGAGGACCCGTCGTGAAGTTCGGCTTCATCATGTTCCCCACCAAGGACGCCATCCCGCCGGGTGACTTCGGCCAGCTCCTGGAGGACCGCGGCTTCGAGTCGCTGTTCATGCCCGACCACACCCACATCCCCGCCGTCACCCCCGAGCGCTACGACGTCCTGAATCTCGCCCCGGAGTTCAAGAACGGCATGGACGCCTTCGTCGCCCTCGGCGCCATCGCCCAGGCCACGACCACCCTGCAGATCGGCACGGCCGTGCTGCTGGTCACCGAGCGGGACCCGATCGTCACCGCCAAGGAGGTTGCCTCCGTCGATGTCCTGTCCGGCGGGCGCATGAACTTCGGCGTCGGCCCAGGCTGGATCAACCAGGAGATGCGCAACCACGGAACCGACCCGAGCGACCGCTGGAAGGTCATGCGGGAACGGGTCGAGGCCATGCAGCAGATCTGGGCCCACGACGTCGCCTCCTACCACGGCGACTTCGTCGACTTCGAGCACGTCACCTCCTGGCCCAAGCCTCTCCAGCGGCCCCGCCCGCCGATCCTTGTGGCCGGCAACGGCCCCAACGTCGCCAAGCGGGTCATCGCCTACGGCGACGAATGGATCCCGATGCTGCGGCCCAACGTCCTCGAAGAGATCACCCACTTCAAGAAGACCGCCCGGAAGCCGGGCAGCGAGGAACCTCTCCCGGTCACCCTCTTCGGCGGCGAACTCGAAGACGTCGACGCCTACGCGGCCGCGGGAGTCGACCGCGTCCTGTTCTGGGTGCGTCCGCTCGACACCGCCGCGATGACCGACACCGTCGACCAGATCGCACTCCACCTGGGCAAACGCCTGGGCTGACTTCCCTCAAGCCCTCTTCGGGTTCCCGGGGCCCCGGGAACCCGAAGGGCACAACCAGCAATAACCCGGGTGCGGAGGCGGACCACCTCCGGCCGGGGGCCGCGACGCGACCCTCGCCCGCGACGATCCTGCCCGCTCGCACCCGCCCACCAGAAGGAATGACCATGATCAAGGCCACGATCGGATACCCGTTCACCGAAGGTGCCCGTTTTGACCACGACTACTACCAGAACAGCCACCTGCCCATGGTGAAGGCCACTCTCAGCCCCCGACTGCGACGCCTCGCGGTGGACAGAGGCCTGGTCGGCGGTGAGCCCGGCAGCAACCCTCCGTACATCATCGTCGGCCACCTGTACTTCGACTCGCTCGAGTCCATGACCGAGGCGTACACCGACGACGCCCGTACCAAGATCTTCAACGACATCCCGAACTTCACCGACATCCACCCCGTCCTGATGATCTCAGAGGTCGTCATCGACGAGGTCTGACGATCCTCTGAGGTCCGCGACTGACGCACTTCGGGTCGCACCACCTGTCGGGCCGCTCCCCGTGGACTGCCCGACGGGTGTGCCCTGGGGGACGGCCGGGAGCGTGACGAGGTGTGAACGGCCGAGTGCACTGACCCGGCCGTTCACAGGCGGGGAGGTGGTGTTGCCGGCCTCAGATCTCGACCGATTCGCCGACGGCCAGCCTGGCGTAGCTCATCCCCGGTACGAGGGTGGCGAACAAGCCACCGGCGATGCCGCGGCCGACGTCGTTCAGCAGCCTGTCGTGCGTACTGAACGCGCGGCCCGCACCGACGGCATGGGCGAAGCCGAAGATCTGCGTGGAGTTCGCCCACGGGACATGGGACGGCAGGAGCAGCGTGTCGACCTTCCGTTCCGGGACGGTGAAGGCGTCTCCGGGGTAGAAGAGCTTGCCGTCGTCGACGGCGAAGCCGATGTTACGTTCGGATGGCAGTTCAGGGTGGATCGGCGCGTGCCATTGGACCTCGACCTCGAAACCGGCTGCGGTGAAGGTGTCGCCTCGTATCACCGCCATGACTCGCCCGGCTCCCAGTCCTTCCAACTGCCTGGCGACGTCCGGGTTGGTCCAGATCCGCAGGGCCGGGTTGGCCTCTGCGGCGGCGCGCAGCACCGCAGCGTCGAAGTGGTCGAAGTGCTCGTGGGTCACCAGGACGGCGTCGGCACCGTCCAGGGCCTCCGGCTCACTGAGCGTGCCGGGATCGATGACCAGACGCCGGCCGCCCTTTTTCCAGGCGGACGGCTGCGTGGCCGAACTTGGTCAGGCGCACAACGCTCCCTCCGGGCTGCGGTGCATGCGGGTTCAGGAGGCGTCGTCGTGGGCGACGGTGACGACGATCTTGCCGACCTGGCCGTTGGCTGCCATGTAGCGGTGCGCGTCGGCGATGTCCGCCAGGTCGAAGGTGTGATCGACGACCGGGGTGAAGGACCCCGAGGCGAGACCCGCGTTGACGAATGCGACCGCCCGGCTCAGCCGCTCGGGATTCGTGGTGATCTCGAAGAGCGTGTAGGTGCTGCTGGTCAGCGCCGGGAACGACAGTGCGTTGGGCAGCGGGGTGGGGCGAGAGTCGAGGGCGCCGTAGACGACCAGGCTGCCGCCGGGAGCGATGCCCTGGGCGATCGTCTCGACTCCCGGGCCGGCGATCGGGTCGAAAGCCAGACGGACGCCTTCACCACCGGTGATCTCCTTGATGCGGGCGGGCAGGTCCTCTTCGTCGGTGACGATGACATGGGCCGCGCCGGCGTCCAGGAGACGCTGCTTCTTGGCGGCGCCGCGCGTGGTGGCGATCGGGATCGCGCCGACGTGACGGGCGACCTGGATGGCGGCCAGGCCGACGCTGCTGGAGGCCGCGGTGATCAGTACGTAGTCACCCGGCCGTACCTGTCCGCTCTCGACGAAAGGGCCGTAGGCAGTGATGTAGGCCATCCATACGGCCGCGGCCTGGACGGGGTCGACGTTCGCGGGGCGGGGGACGACTGCCGTGGCCGGGATGATGACGTGGTCGCCGTAGGTGCCGTACTCGCTCTGCAGGAACGCGGGGACGACAGCGACCAGGTCGCCCTCGGCGAAGCCGTCCACACCCTCGCCGACCGCCTCGATCGCGCCAGCGGCTTCGTAGCCGAGCGTGGAGGGGAAGACCGGCTCGTAGAAGTAGCCGCCCTCGCGGTACATGATCTCGGCCCGGTTCAGGCCAATCGCGTCCACCCGGATCCGCACCTCTCCCGTACCCGGGGCGCCCACCTCGACGTTGCGGAGGGTCAGGACCTCAGGGCCGCCGAGCCGGTCGAACTGTACGAGCCTTGCCATGGGGAATCCGTCCTTGAAGTTGGGGTCAATGGGGTGCACCGAGTTGATCCGGCGTCTGATCACCCTTGCCTAATGTTTGATGGCTGTCAAATTTTGACTTGCGTCGAAATTATGCGCGGCTGTGGAGGCCGTGGGGTGGGACGACGGCGACGGCGACGGTGTCGGCAGCCGGGGCCGCTGTCGAAGTCGGCAGGGTTCACGGTTCGCGACGGCCGCGCTCCCCGAGGTGTGGCCGCCTCTGCTCGCTTCCGGCTGTCGGGTCCCGGACCTCCCTTGGTGCCGCAGGTGTGACACCAATCACGTCCGCGTTCCGTCGGGTGGTGCGGAGGTCTGCGCTGCCCGGTAGGACCCTGCTGTCGCGCCGACCGGACAGGTGGCCGGCGGCGCGTTTGCGGCGCCCGTCCCGTCGGCCGGGTCACTGTGAACGCGCCGAGGCGGGACGTCGGGCCGCGTCGCGATCGACCGGTCATCCGGGTGGTCAGCGCGTGGGTTCGTAACTGAGCTGCTTGACCTGTCGGAGGGTCAGCACCGTCTCGGCGGAGTGGACCCCGTCAAGGGCGCCGATCTTGTCGCTGAGATAGGTGTAGAGATCACCGCTGCTGCGGTGCAGGGTCGCGGCGAAGATGTTGGCCTGGCCGGTGGTGGCGGCGGCATAGCTGACTTCGGGATGATCCGCGAGGGCCTGTCCGATGCCGGCCAGAGCGGAGGGGGCCACGGTGAGCCAGAGCATCGCCTCCACGTCGTGGCCGAGGGGAGCGGGATCGTGCTGGATGTCGAAATACAGCACACCGGTGGAGCGCATGCGTTCCAGGCGCCGCTTGACCGTGGATTCCGTCTGGCCAGTGGCGGTCTGGAGTTCGGTGAGCGTGGCGCGTCCGTCCGTCCGGAGAACGGTGAGCAGTGACTCGTCGATGGCGTCCAGGTTGAAAGGGCCGGCGATCGGTTCGTAGGGCGGCGGGCGCAGAGCCGTCTCCTCCTCGGAGGAAAGGGCGTCGATCTTGCTGAGCCAGCCGAGCGCGCCGCCGTAGAAGTTGTGGAGTAGGCAGTGCGCGGTCACGGACGTGACATGGGGGGTGCGCTGAAGCCGATCGAACAGCAGCTCGTCCCTGGCTTTGCGGTCGCGGGGCTTCATCGAGCACATCACCTCGGTGCCCCCTGAGTTCAGGCTGACGTACGAGGTGTCGGCACGCCGGGCGAGCGCTCCCGCCAGTTGCTCCGCCACATCCGGGGTGCAGCGCAGTCTCACCAGCCAGTTGCTGCGGCCGAGTCGGTTCTCGTCGGCCGCGCCGAGCACCCGCAGTCCCGCCCCGGCGCGCAGGCGCCGGTAGCGGCGCGCGACAGTCTGGTCGGAGACTCCGAGCACCTGCGCGATCCGGCTGAAGGGTGCCCGCCCGTCGAGCTGCAGCGCCTGCAACAGCTTGAGGTCAAGTGGATCGAAGCCACCCGGTTCCATCACGACTCCATCCTCTGCGACGTCGTACACCTTCATGGCGCGACAGGGCGAGGCCCGAAGCCGTGACACGGCTCCGGGCCCCATCGGAGCGCCCGCTCCCGTCCCGACGGAGGGTGCTCGGTACCGGTCAGGCCTCCGCAGCCCTTGACCCGGCACCCGCCGACGAACCGTCACCGGCCGATACACTCGCCCGATCGCGCTGACCGGGCTCCGCAGCGGCGGCCGGAACGGTGTGGCGACGGGGAGCGCGCAGCAGTACGACGCCCACGGCGGCGGCGATGAGGGTCAGCGCGGCGGCGATGACCAGGCACAGATGCAGGCCGTCGAGGAAGGCCTCCGACAGTGCCCCGAGGGCCCGCCCCCGGTCCGGGCCCAGGTTCATGCGCGCCACGGCGCCCAGGCCGCCTTCGTCCACCGCCGCGCCGATGCGGCGCACCGTCTGGGCGGACAGGCCGGCGTCCGTGAGGTGTCCGGGCAGGGCGTTCGCCGCCTTGGTGCTGAGGATGGCGCCGAGGACGGCGGGGCCGAGCGCGCCGCCGACCTGGCGGAAGGCGTTGTTGCCGGCCGCGGCCATGCCGGCCAGGTGGTGCGGCACCGCGGCGACGGCGGTGGCGGTCATGGGCGTGATGACGAAGCCGAGACCGAAGCCGAGCAGGACCAGCCGCCAGGCCAACGACAGGAACGAGGTGTGTACGTCGATGCTGGTCAGCACCAGCAGGGCGCCCGCGGTCACCAGCAGGCCGCCGGTGATCAGGATGCGGGGGGACCAGCGGTGCATCAGACGGGCCGCGGGCTGCGAGACGAGGATCGACGCCAGGCTGATGAGGATCAGCCGCCAGGCGGCCTGAAGGGTGTCGAGCTGCTGAACCATCCCGAAGTACAGGCTGAGGGAAAAGAAGAACCCGATCAGCCCCAGGAAACTGATCATGGCGATGAGGGTCGTGGCGGTGAACGCGGGACTGCGGAAGAGCGTGAGGTCCAGCATCGGGCTGCTGCTGCGCCGTTCCGCGATGACGAACCCGATCGCCCCCGCGGCCGCGAGTGCCAGGGCGACGATCACACGGACCTCGGAGAAGGAACCCGCGCCGCCCTCGATGACGCCGTAGACCAGGGCGGTGATGGTGAGCGCGGCCGTGATCTGGCCGGACCAGTCCAGTCGGCGGGAGCCGGGTGCCCGCGAGTCGGTCACGAACCGGACCGCGACGGCCATGGCGATGAGCGAAACGGGCACGGACAGCAGATAGATCCAGCGCCAGGCGAAGTGGTCGAGGATGAGACCGGCGATGACGGGGCCGACGGCCAGCGCGCCCATGAGCGCCGTCGCCCACAGGCCGACGTACTTGCCGCGCTCGCGCGGGTCCGGTACGGCGTGGCTGATGAGCGCCAAAGTGGTGGGCAGCAGGGCCGCGGCTCCGAGGCCGGAGACGGCCTGACCGATCCAGACGACCTCGATCGACCGCGCGCACAGGGCGATGAGGGCGCCCAGGCCGCTGAAGGCGAGCCCGGCCTGGTAGACCTTCTTACGGCCGTGAACGTCACCGAACACCCCGGCGGTCAGGATGAGCGCGGCCATGGGCAGCACGAACGCGTCGGTGACCCAGGACAGTTCGGCGGTCGACGCACCCAGGGCCCGCTGGATGGCGGGCAGGCTCACCGAGACGGTGGTCACCGGAAGGTAGGCGACGAATACACCCACGCAGGCCATGACGAGCGTCGCAGCCCGGTTTTCCCGCTGGGCGCTCGGAGTTATGACGTTCACGAGTAACTCTCCCTTGCGGTGCTGTGCACCGCGCTCGGTTGATGCGTTGACCACTTTCCGGCCTGCCTCGGAGCTCGCCCAGCCACGGGGGTGGAAGTACGGGAAAACCGACATCGGATGAGCGATGCCGTGGGACTTCCGACAGCGGCCTGGCGCAGCTCTCACGCCGGGAAACGAGCCGTCCGGCCCGATCGTGAGCGTGCCGGTGTGCCCGGCGGCCATGGCGGTGAGCGCCGCTGAGAAGGCCTCGCACCGCTCGTCCCCCGCACGCAGGAGCATGACCAGGACGTGGAGAGAGCCACCAGAGTCAGCTGGCGGAAGCCACGGGAAGTGCGTATGGCCAGGTCCCCCGCACGCAAAGCCGTCCTCGGGAGTGGAGCGGCATCCAATAGCAGGATTCCACTCCAGGGGTGAGATTCGTGGTCTCCGGGTGGTGCGGTCTGCACCATGAAGCCGGTCAGGTGTGTGCGAACAGCCCTTCAGGGCTGTCTCGTTGGTCCGTCAGGATTGTCAACGACATCACTGTTCACCAATCAGAAGGCGACCATGAGCACAACGTCCCAGGCATCAACCGGCGCCAAAGAAGTCGACGTCCTGATCGTCGGGGCCGGCCTTTCCGGGATCGGTGCGGCACGCTATCTGCGGGTTCACCACGCGAAGAAGTCGTTTGCGATCTTGGAGTCGCGGAGTGCTTCCGGTGGCACATGGGATCTGTTTCGCTACCCCGGCATCCGCTCCGACTCCGACTTGAACACGTTTGGCTACGAGTTCAAGCCGTGGCGGGACAAGGACGCGATCGCTGACGGTTCCAAGATCGTGTCCTATATCCGTGAAGCGGCCGAAGAGAACGGCATCGAGCCGTACATCCGCTACCGCCACCGTGTGGCGAGCGCGGAGTGGTCAAGCCCGGCCGCACGCTGGACGGTCCACGTCGAGACCAGCGTCGACGGCGAGCCCATCACGGTCACGTTCACTGCGAAGTGGCTGTTCTGCGCGAGCGGTTACTACCGCTATGACGAGGGCTACACACCGCAGTTCCCAGGCAGCGAGGACTTCGGGGGCCGGATCGTCCATCCTCAGCACTGGCCCGAAGAGCTGGACTACACGGACAAAAAGGTAGTCGTGATCGGCAGCGGCGCCACTGCCATGACGCTGCTGTCGGCGATGGCGGCCGGTCCGGGTGCGGCCGCGCACGTCACGATGCTGCAGCGCACGCCGACCTATGTGATGCCACTGCCGCGTGAGGACAAGGTCGCGAACCTGCTGCGTAGGACGCTGGGGGACGAGCGTGCGTACCCGCTGATCCGCCGCAAGAACATCACGCTGAGCCAGTGGGTGTGGAAGTTCAGCCGGAAGCATCCGAAGCACATGAGGAACTTCATCCGTAGGGCGAACGCCAAATTGCTGCCGGAGGGCTATGACGTCCACCGGCACTTCAACCCGCCTTACGAGCCATGGGACCAGCGGTTGTGCCTGGTGCCAGATGGCGACCTCTTCAGGGCCATCCGTGAGGGGAAAGCGTCGGTGGTCACCGACCGGATCGACACCTTCACCAGGACGGGCATCCGCCTGGAGTCAGGGCAAGAACTGGAAGCCGACATCATCGTCACCGCGACGGGCCTCAATCTCCAGATACTGGGTGGCATGGGCCTGGTCGTCGATGGCAAACCGGTCTCGCTACCGGACACCATCGCCTACCGCGGGATGATGCTCAGCGAAGTACCGAACCTGGCCTTCGCGATCGGCTACACGAACTCCTCGTGGACATTGAAGATTGGCCTGCTCAGCGAGTACTTCTGTCGTCTGCTGTCCTACATGGACGAGCACCGGTACGACATCGCGGTCGCCGTTCCCGACGAGGGGACCCGAACCCGCGCACTGCTCGACTTCGCGGCCGGTTATGTCCAGCGCTCCCTCGCCCAACTGCCCAGGCAGGGCACACAGGCGCCATGGCTCATGTCGATGAGCTACCACCACGACCGCAGACTGCTGCGCGACGGTGAGGTCGCCGACCGCTTTCTGCGCTTCTCCTCGGCCGCACCTCTCACGCCACAGGCGGTATCCCGCAGGAGCACGGAGGGGAGGGAATCGTGACGGGCCCTCGGTCTCCGGATGCCGCTCTGGACGACTCCTCCCTTGAGGCGTTCGCTCACCTGCCCAGCGGCATCAAGCTCTGTTACCACGAGTCAGGCGAATCCGACGCGATGCCGGTGCTGTTGGTTGCAGGGCTGATGGAGGACCTGACCGGGTGGCCGACGGCGTTCGTGACTGGGCTCGCAGAGCGCGGGTTCCGGGTCATCCGGTTCGACAACCGGGACGTCGGCCGCTCCTCAAGTATGTCAGCATCCCCTCCCTCGCTCGCACGGCAGTTCTTTGCCCGGCCACGACCAGACGCCTACACGCTGGAGGACATGGCAGCCGACGCCGTCGGTCTGCTTGACCATCTCGGCATCAGACGCGCCCATGTCATCGGCCGTTCGATGGGCGGAATGATCGCCCAGGCCATCGCCGCCGAACACCCGGGACGAGTACTGACGCTGACCTCGTTCTACTCCACTACCGGCAACCGACGGGTCGGAAAGGCCGCCCTCTCGACCAAGGTCAAGCTGATCGCGAAGCCACCCACGACGCTGGACGGCTACATCGCACGCCACCTCGACCTCGTCGCGCACCTTGCGGGGCGTGACCACCCCTACGACGAAGCAGACGAGATCACCCACGCCCGCGCTGCCTGGCGGCGTGCCACCGGCAATGCGGGCCGCGCCGGGGCTGCCCGCCAGATACAGGCGATCGCCGCCTCCGGGGACCGTACGCCACGACTGCGCACTATCCGCGTTCCCACCCTCGTCATCAACGGCGATCGCGACCTCATCGTCCATCCCAGTGGAGGGACCGCCACGGCCAGGGCCATCCCAGGTGCCCGGCACATCGTCATACCCGGTATGGGTCACCATCTTCCGCCCAGTCTCATCGACATCGTGCTGGGCCATATCACCTGGCACACCCGACAAGGAGCAGCGTCATGAGCCGACCTTCGAAACTGGCGGGCAAGGTCACCGTGGTAACAGGGGCCGGCAGCGGCATCGGCCGGGCCGTCGCGCTCGGGCTCGCCCGGCGCGGCGCTCGACTGGCGATCAGCGACGTGAATGAGACCGGACTCGCCGAAACCACCGAACAAGTCAAGGCCACCGGCGCCGAATTCCACTCGGCGACCCTCAATGTCGTCGATCGCGCCGCAGTAAAGGCGTACGCCACGACCGTGCGCGAGCACTACGGCGTCGTGCACCAGATCTACAACAACGCCGGTGTCGCCGGGGAACGCGACCTGCTCGACCCCGGCAACTACGCCAATCTTCAACGGATCATCGACGTCAACCTCTGGGGAGTCATCAACGGCACCGTCGAGTTCCTGCCCCACCTCATCGCCTCAGGCGACGGCCACCTGGTCAATGTATCCAGCCTCAACGGTCTGGTCGCCACGCCACTCCAGGCCGGCTACTGCGCCTCCAAATTCGGTGTACGAGGCTTCACCGAGGGCGTGTACTGCGACATCCTCTTCGACCAACACCCCGTGAAGGTCACCGTGGTCTACCCGGCAGGTATTGCCACGAACATCGCCACGTCGGGCCTGCGCGACGCAGTCGGAGCAACCGAGAAGGACCAAGAGCGCGCGAGGATCCTCAACGAGAAGTTTCTGACGATGGACGTCAACCAAGCAGCAAGCATCATCCTGAAGGGCGTTGAGAAGAAGAAACCGCGCGTCAGAGTCGGCATGCAAGCAGTCCTCCTGGACGCCTTTGTACGAGCCGTTCCTTCCCGCTACCTCGATCTCCTCGCACGACCCAGCCGCCGGATGTTCGCCCCGACGGTCGGTTGACCCACAGCGAGCGCAGCAAACGACGTCCACAGCAGTCACTGAGAGATTGAGGAAGGCGACGACAACATGGCCAGCCACAAGAGATCACACGAAGCTAGCGCCGTAGTCACGGGCGCCGGCAGCGGAATCGGCCGCGCCTTCGCGCTGGAGTTGGCCAAGCGCGGTGGGCAGGTGGTGGCGGCGGACATCGACCCTGACGCTGCCGCCGAGACCGTCAGCCAGATCGAAGCGACCGGTGGCCGCGCGTTGGCAGTGGTCACCGACGTCTCACGCGAAACATCGGTCCGCGAGCTCGCCGACGCCGCCACATCCTGGTTCGGTCTGCCCAGCCTGGTCATCAACAACGCCGGCATCGGCACCGGCGGAGGCCTCATCGGTGACGGCAAACTCCGAGCCTGGCGACGTGCGATCGACGTGAACTTGTGGGGCGTGATCTACGGCGCCGACGTGTTCACGCCGTTGCTTCGCCAAGGCGGCCGCGGCGGCATCATCAACACCGCCTCGGCCGCAGGCTTCGCCGCAGCTCCCGGCATGGCTCCATACAACGTCAGCAAGGCCGGAGTCATCACCTTGTCGGAAACCCTGGCCGCCGAACTGCAGCGAACCAGCATCACGGTCACTGTGTTGTGCCCCACGTTCGTGCCGACGAATATATTCGACGGCGAGCTCATCGACGCAGCGTCTGCGGCCAAGGGCAAGCGTCTGGCAGAGAAAAGCAAGCTCACAGCCGAAGACATAGCGATCAAGACTCTGGATGCACATGACCGTGGGCGCCTCTACGTCCTGCCCCAGCTAGACGCCAAGATCGTGTGGCGAGCCAAGCGCCTCCTGCCGGTTGCCTATATGAAAGCCGCCGGACGCATGATCAAGACTTCGGCCACCGGCACCGCAAGCCACGCGGTGCGGTGACCCGGTCTGGTTGTCATCGAGTCGCATGGAAGCCTTCGGCCCGTCGGCACGACCCTCGCCCGGACCCTCTTCGGAGACACCCACCCCAGCGGCCGCCTCCCGGTCACCTTCCCAGCCTCGGACGCCCAGGGTCCGGCGGCGGCGAACACGCCGCTGACCCACCTGGGCGTCGTCCCGCCCACGGGACCGTCCCAGTCGTACGGCGAAGGTATCTACGTCGGCTACCGCTGGTACCAGAAGACGGGCCAGAAACTCCTCTTTCCGTTCGGATACGGCCTGTCCTACAGCCACTTCACCACACATGGCGACGTCGTTTCCGGCGGGGCGGGGGACACGGTAGGTCGGCTGCGCGTGAAGGTGACGAACCACGGCAGGCGCACCGGCCGGGCCGTCGTCCAGGCCTACATCGGCCGCCTGCTCACCGCGGTCGACCCCCGACCCGGCAGCTGGCGGGCATCGCCGGCATCCAACTCAGGCCCGGCCAGGGCGGATACGTCACCGTGCGGATCGACCGGCGCTCGGTGTCGTACGTCGACGAGGGACGAGACGCCTGGGTCACTTCGAAGGGAAGGATGCCCGTGGACGTGGGAACCTCCGCCGACGACACGCGGTTCGCCGGCTGGCTCAGCGTCCGTTGAACACCGCCTGGCGGGCAGGAGCTCGTACGGCTCCTGCCCGCCGGATCTGACGGTCCAGCGGCAATGGGGCCACCGGCCGCGTGCTCAGCCCAGCGACGTCCACACGCTCTTGACCTCGGTGTACAGCTCGATCGCCCCGCTGCCCATCTCCCTGCCCCAGCCACTGGCCCCGTAGCCGCCCCAGGGCGCCGAGGCGTCCACCGGGTTGGGCATGTTGACGAACACCGTTCCCGCGCGCACCGCGCCCGCCACCCGGTGGGCCGCGGACACGTCCCGGGTCCACACGGCGGCCGCCAGACCGTACTCGGTGTCGTTGGCGCGGGCGACGGCCTCGTCCTCCTCGTCGTAGGGCATGACCGCGAGCACCGGGCCGAAGATCTCCTCACGGGCGATACGCATGTCGTCGAGGACGCCGGAGAAGACCGTGGGCTGGTAGAAGTAGCCGGGCAGGTCGGCCGCTGGGGAGCCGCCGGTCACAAGGTTCGCGCCCTCCTGGAGGCCGCTGCGGACCAGGGCGTCGACGTGCGCGAGATGGTCCGCGGTCACCAGCGGGCCGAGTTCGGTCTCGGGCGCGTTGCCCGGGCCCAGGCGCATCTGCGCGGCGCCCTTGGCGCAGCGCTCGGCGAACTCGTCGGCCAGGGAGCGGTGGACGAGGAAGCGGGTGTACGCGGCGCACACCTGCCCGCTGTTGAGCAGCGAGCCCTGCAGGCAGCCGGCGACGGCCGCGTCGAGGTCGGCGTCGGGCAGCACGATGCTCGGCGCCTTTCCGCCCAGCTCCAGCGAGACCCGCTTCAGGTTCCCCGCCGACACCTGGACGATGGCCCGGCCGGTCTCCGTGGACCCGGTGAAGGAGACCTTGTCGACCCCCGGATGCTCGACCAGGGCGCGGCCTGCCTCCGGGCCGCCGGTGAGCAGGTTCACCACCCCGGCCGGGACGCCCGCCCGACGGCACAGCTCCACCAGCCGGACCGTGGTCATGGGCGTCTGCTCGGCCGGCTTCACAACGACCGTGTTGCCGCACGTCAGCGCCGGCGCGATCTTCCAACTCGCGATCATCAGCGGGAAGTTCCACGGCGTGATGAGCGCGCACACGCCCACCGGCTCCCGTTTGGTGTACTGCAGCACGTTCGGGAAGGACACCGGAGCGGTCTCGCCGTACAGCTTGGTGACCCATCCCGCGTAGTACCGGAAGTGCTCCGCCGCGGCTCGCACGCTCACCATCCGTGAGATGCCGATCGGCTGGCCCTGGTCGAGGGTCTCCAACTGGGCGAGTTCCTCGGCGTGTTCGTCGATCAGGTCACCGACCCGCCACAGCATGCGGGCTCGTTCGGCCGGTACGAGTCCGGCCCAGGCGGGGTCGGTGAGCGCGGCGCGGGCGGCAGCGACGGCGTTGTCCACGTCGAGCGGGCCGGCGTCGGCGCAGCGGGCGTGCGGCTGTCCGGTCGCCGGATCGGTCGTCTCGAACTCGGCGCCGGAAGCGGCCGGTTGCCAGCTGCCGTCGATGAAGAGAGTGCTGGTGCTCACGGGTGTCCTCCCAGGACGAAGTCGGCACACCGTTCGCCGATCATCACGGCGGGCGCATGGGTGTTACCGGAGGTGACGGCAGGTATGACGGAGGCGTCGGCGACCCGCAGGCCCGCGACGCCGTACACAGACAGACGAGGGTCGACGACCGCTTCGGGACCGGAGCCCATACGGCAGGTGCCGACCTGGTGGTGGTAGCTGAGCAGGTTGCGCTTGAGGTAGGCGGCGATCTCACCGTCCG
The DNA here is from genome assembly GCF_040644695.1 of Streptomyces sp. NPDC046909. Classification (NCBI taxonomy): domain Bacteria; kingdom Bacillati; phylum Actinomycetota; class Actinomycetes; order Kitasatosporales; family Streptomycetaceae; genus Streptomyces; species Streptomyces sp. NPDC046909. The sequence continues at coordinate 680,808 of NZ_JBEYXC010000005.1, forward strand.
CACGGACGCCGGGGCCCGGGGCGATCTCCCTGGACCGCCAGCCCTCCAGTGCCCGCTGTGATCCGATCTCCCGGACCTGCTTGACGGCCTCGACCATCGCCGCGAGGTCGGAGGGCTCGGCGAAGTGGTTCGGGTCGAGAGCCGGCGCCTGCGCCGGATCGGCCGAGCGCAGCCACAGCCGACCCCGGCTGAGCGGGCGGATGGTGCCCGCCAGCACGGTGTACCCATGGCCCTCGTCCGGCACTGTCTGTCCCGCGACCGGCAGCGGCACGTGCGACATCAGCGGCTGGAGATCGGGTGCGGAGAGGGCCGGGTCGGTCTTGGCGAAGTAGTGGGCCTCCAGCTTGTTCGCCGTGCCCGCAGGTATGTCCCGAACCGACTCCCACACCACCGGGGTCAGGGTGTGGTCGTGCAGGTTGCGGCCCACGCCGGGAAGGTCCGCTGTGACTCCGATACCGAGGGCGCGCAGCTCGTCGGCCGGGCCGATGCCACTGAGCAGCAGGATCTGGGCGGAGCCGATGGTGCCGGCGGACAGGATCACATCCCCCGAACAGCGGACGGTCTCCGTACGGCCCCCGCGCAGCAGCTCGACACCGACCGCACGGCCCCCCTCGACGAGGACCCGGGTCACCAGCGCCCCGGTACGCACCGTGAGGCGTGGGCTGGCGCGGACCGGCTCGACGAAGGCCGTCCAGGAGCTGACCCGCCGACCGTCGCGGATCGTGCGGTGCAGGAGGTTCACGCCGAGGATCTCCTCGGCGTTGCAATCGTCGTTGTAGGGGATCCCGTACTCCTCGCAGGCCGCCATGAACGCGCTGGTGACGGGGTTGGGATCGTGGTTGCGGGTGACGGGCAGCGGGCCGTCGGCGCCATGGAAGTCGGAGGGGCCGTCCTCGAAGTCCTCCGAGCGTTTGAAGTACGGCAGGACCTCGTCGTACGACCAGCCCTTGGCGCCGTACCGATCGGCCCAGCCGTCGTAGTCGGAGCAGTGGCCCCGGACGTAGATCATGCCGTTGAGGGCGCTGGAGCCGCCGAGGACCTTGCCACGCGGCCAGAGCACCTGGGTCTCGTCCGCGTGGCGCTGGGGTTCGGTGATGTAGGCGTGGTCCTGCGGGGAGTTCCACAGTTCCCACAGGCGGCCGGGATCGTGGATGGCCGGATTGTCGTCCCGGCCGCCGGTTTCGACCAGCAGAACGCTTCGGCCGGCGTCGACGAGTCTGCGCGTCACGGCGCAACCCGCGGACCCGGCGCCCACCACGATGTGGTTGTAGACAGAATGTGCGGCTCGCATGGCGCGAGCCTCGCCCTACCTGCCCGGGCCCGGCTTGTCGCGGCGTGCACGACGTCTTGCGGTGACGGGCACGAAAGACCTGGCAGGGCGCGCTCGACGGGCATCACCGGACGTGCCGGGCGAGGATTGCGGTGCACGTCCCACCCGTCGCGTTCGGACATCGACGCAAGGAGTCACGCCATGGCACTCGTCCCGGACAACACCCTGATCACCGCCACCCCCGAGGAGGGCCGGGCACTCGCCCTGAAGATGGCGCGGCTGGTGATCAAGGCGACTCAGCCGGACGACGACGTGCGCGGCAAGCTGCGCCCGGAATACGCCGGGAACCCTGACTCGCTCATCGCCGTCGCGCACGTGGTGGCTGTGGAGTTCGCCACCATCGCGGCGGCCAACGACTACTGGCGCTGAGCCGCCTCCCGTGCCTCGCGCGGGCTCATGCCGTACGCCGCCCTGAAGGCGTGGCTGAAGTGGGCCGCGTCGGGAAAGCCCCAGCGGCCCCCGATCGCGGCGACGGACAGCCGGGCCAGTGCGGGGTCGGCCAGATCGCGCTGGCACTGCGCGAGGCGGTGTTCGCGGATCCAGCCGGAGACGGTGTGCCCCTGTGCCGCGAGCAGTTTGTAGAGGTAGCGGCGGGAGACATGGTGAGCGGCGGCGATCTGGTCGGGACCCAGCCGCGGGTCGCCGAGCCGCTGCTCCATGTACGTGAGGACCCTCCGGGTGAGCGCATCGCGTCCGTCGTCGCCGGCGTCCGGCGCCGACGCGCCGTCCGGTGCCAGGAGCGCTCTTAGCAGGTCGGCCACGGTGTCGGCCAGTCGTGGCGGAGCCACCGATTCCAGCTCGTCCACCTGGTCCGCCAGCCCCTTGAGGAAGGGCACCACGACCGGGCCCAGTCCTGCCTGGCACGGCACCGGGACGGCCGTGACCCGCTCCAGCCCCCGCTCGGGCAGCCGCAGCAAGGGCCTGGGCAGCATCACCACGAGCATGCGGTAGGTGTCGTCGAAGTCGAGGGTGTACGGAAAGCGGGTGTCGTACAGGGCCAGCCCGCCCGGCCGCAGCAGCACCTGCCGATCCTTCTGCGTCAGGACGCAGGTGCCGCGAAGCTGGAGGCTCACCTTGACGAAGTCGGGCTGGTCGGAGGCGAGATGGCGCCGGGTTCGGGCCACACCGTGCGGGTCCGCCTCGACGACCGACACCTGCACCGGTCCGAGCCGGGCGCTGCGCAGCCGGGCCCGGAAGTCGGGTGTCTCGTGGGGCAGCGCCTCCAACGGCACGAAACTGTCGCCGATGAGGGCCCGCCAGAAGTCGAAACGGCCTGCGGGGCTCTCGTCGGGGGGCGTGATCGTCGTGGGCACGGCCGTCTCCTTCCGCCGATGTGTGCACCGTACGACAAACGCCCGTGCCACGGCAGACAACCACCGCACGCCCCTTGGGCCGGACAGTGTCCGCACGCACCCGCCGCATACCCCGAGGAAGGCATCGACGATGGCCATCGACTTCACCCTCAGCCCCGAGCAGCGGGAGCTGCAACTGCATGCCCGGAAGATCGCCGGGGAGGTGCTCGGCGGGGTCCGGGAGGCCGTGGCGGGCCTTGCCACGCCCGAAGAGCGGTTCGCCGCCACCCGGCCCCGCTACCGTGACCTGGTGCGCGCCGGACTACTGCGCAAGCAGGTCCCGCCCCCCTTCGGCGGCACCATGACCAGCCTGCTGGATCTCGCGCTGGTGGCCGAGGAGTTGTGGGCGGTCGACCCCGACGTACCGCTGTCGCTGTTCTCCACTGGCCTCGGCCTGATGCCGCTGCTCATGTTCGGCACGCCGGAGCAGCAGGAGAGGCTGCTGCCGCCGTTCGTCGGTGACGAGGGCGAACCGCTGGCCGCGCTGGCGTTCAGCGAGCCGGGCGGCTCCGCCAACTTCCAGTCGGCCTGTCCCGGTACCGGGATCGGCACGGTGGCCCGCAGGGACGGTGACGAGTGGGTGATCAGCGGCGAGAAGCAGTTCCTCCCGCACGCCTCCGGCTGGGACGGCGAGGGCGCCGACCTGTACGCGGTCGCGGCCCGCACGGATCCGGATGGGCCGCCGCAGGAGTCCCTCGCCGTCTTCCTGGTGCCCCGCCCCAAGCAGGGCCTGACCGTGCTGGGCTCGATGGAGACCGTCGGCCATCGTGCCGCGCTGGTGTCACGGGTCCGCTTCGACGAGGTGCGCGTCCCCGCCGGCAACATCCTCGGCGCGCCCGGCGACGGCATCCGCATCCTGGAGACCGCCTTCAGCGCGACCGCCGGCCTGGTCGGCGCCTTCTCCGTCGGCGTAATGCGGGCGGCGTTCCAGACCGTCCTCGACTTCGCCCGCACGGAGCGGCGCGGCGGGGCCGTCCCGGTCATCGAGCACCAGAACGTGGGCACCCTGCTCGCCGACATGAAGGCCCGCCTCGAGGCGTGCCGCTACCTGACATGGAAGGCCTGCGACCACTTCGACAAGACCGGCGGCCGCGGTACCGAACTCTCCCTCGCCACCAAGGTGTTCGCCTCGGAGACCGCCGTACAGGTCGTCTACGACGGAATGCGCGCGGTGGGAGCCGAGGCGTACACGACGGCCCGCCCGCTGGCCGGACTGCTCCTGGACGCCTTGGCCTACCCGCTGTTCGACGGCGGCAACGTCGGCGTGCGACGGCCGCAGCTGCAGCGGCTGTTCGCCGAGCCCGGCTACGACCAGCTGGCGGCGGCCGAGGGACGCGCACCCGGCGAGTGACCACGGCATCGGCCCTCGGTTCCACCTGTGACACCAGGTGGAACCGAGGGCCGACCGCATGACCCGGATCAGGCGACGCCGCAGTGGTCTCGCTCAATCCCGGCGACAGTAGGACGACGACCACCGCGCCCGCCGCCGAGATGTACATCGCGGCCCGCAGCACCATGTCCGACGCCCCGCCGCCGATCACCGGGGCGGGCGAGTGGCGCTCAGGTGGCTCCTGTTCGGGCAAATCCCCTGGGGCGCCAAACTTGCTGGACAGAGGACCCGAGTCAGGCGTCGGCCCGTCTGTCCCGGACGATTGTCCGGGACAGACGGGCCGGTTGGGGTCAGGCCGAGACGGCCTGGGCCAGCTCGATGACGTTGCCGCTGTTGTCCTTGATCATCGCCAGGCGCTGGCCGATCGGGTCGACCACGAACGGCTCGGCGAAGATGGTGACGTCGCGGCTGCGCAGTTCCTCGACGGTCTTGTCCAGGTCGGCCACGCGCAGGCACAGGTGGATGTAACCGTTGCGGCTGAGGTGGTCGCCGACGTCCTTCTGCTCGACGGCCGGGGCGAGCTCTCCGTCGCCGATCAGCTCGATCTCGAACTCGCCCAGTCGTACGTAGGCGAACCGCAGGCCGGGCGCCGCGTCGCCGAGCGTCCACTCCTTGACCAGCTCGAAGCCGAGCTTCTCGGTGTAGAACGCGATCGACTCGTCGTAGTTGCCGACACGCAGCGCGACGTGGTCCGCGTAGCGGAACGCCAGAGCGCTGTCACCAACGATGGCCGGCGCCTCGGTCGGGTCCTCGACGCGGTTGCCGCGGATGAGCCAGGTCGGCTCGCCGCCCTCGACCAGCGGGACGATGGTCTCGAAGAACTGCTGGAAGTACGGGCCGGCGGCGTGAGTGTTGAACGCCTCGAGGCTCTCGTAGCCCTCGTTGAGGTAGTACCGGTTCGGCTTCTCCTCGTCCTGGATGAGCTCGAACCGCAGCGTGCCCGGCTCGTTGGCGTTGGACTCGCGGCCGTCCAGGAGCGAGGCCGCGATGAACTCGTCGACCTTCCCGGGCTTGACGTCGAAGTAGACAGCAACGTGGTACATGGTTGCTCCAGATCAGTGGGAGGGGAGGGGCGGGGAGTGGTCGGGCGCTCGCTCGGCGTGTGCGCCGCGCCGGGCGAGCGCCCCGCTCAGTTGCCTGCCTCGTCGGGCAGGTCGGTGAGCCGACGCAGACCGAACGGCTCGGCCAGGATGGTTGCGAGCGCGTCGTTGATCCGCTTGAAGTGCGGCGTCGTGAAGTGGTACTGGAGTGCGGCTTCGTCAACCCACTCCTCCAGGCACACCATCGCGCCCGGGCGATTCGGGTCCGACATCGGCCGGTAGCCGAGGCAGCCTTCCTCGGCCTCCGACGGCTCGATCATGGCGGTGAGCTCATCGCGCAGCTGGTCTTCATAGCCGGGCTTGGCCTGGAAGCTGGCGATCAGCATGAGTGTGGACATGACTGCTCCTGACTGGTGAGACCGGCGGGCTGGGGCGTGTGCCGTCAGGCCGACGGGTCCTCGACGCGGTTGCCGCGGATGAGCCAGGTCGGCTCGCCGCCCTCGACCAGCGGGACGATGGTGTCGAAGAACTGCTTGAAGTACGGGCCGGCGGCGTGGGTGTTGAACGCCTCAAGGCTTTCGTAGCCCTCGTTGAGGTAGAACCGGTTCGGCTTCTCCTCGTCCTGGATGAGCTCGAACCGCAGCGTGCCCGGCTCGTTGGCGTTGGACTCGCGGCCGTCCAGGTGCGAGGCCGCGATGAACTCGTCGACCTTCCCGGGCTTGACATCGAAGTAGACAGCAACGTGATACATCGCGAACACTCCTCGAGGATTCTTCACGGAAGACGGATTCAAATACCGCGATCGGTATTCATGTGGCTTTCCGCCCTCCTCTTAGCTAGGAGCAATTCCATCAGAGGGGAAGAGTCTGTGGACCGGCTTACCAGGCCCCCTTGTAACTAGTACTCGCAGGGCTACCCTGGTTTGACCACGCATCTGACCAGCAAGAACGCGAGGTGTGTAATTGTTACCGCCGGTTACTCCATTTGGGTTGCACCTTTGCGAACGGCGTATCTAAAGATCTTTGGGTGCGTTGTCGCGGATACGCGAAGGTGAGACGCCGAGCGACCCGAGTTGGTGATGTTGATTCGACGGCGGTGGGACGCGGCGGCCAAGTTTCCTTTAGCGCGACGAGCTGGGATGTGACAAGAACGCTCAGACGCGGATGCATCGCGGATTGCGCGGTGCAACTGGCTTTCCGGATGGCGTCGGTGACCCGCCGCCGGGTGGTCGGCTCGCCGATGCACAACACTTACCCGGCATCGCGTGCCTCGCGCGGGCTCATGCCATACGCCGCCTTGAAGGCGTGACTGAAGTGGGCCGGGTCGGGGAAGCCCCAGCGGCTGCCCACGGCACCCACGGGGAGGTGGATGAAGACCGGATCGACAAGGTCACGGCGGCACTGAGTGAGGCGCCGCTCCCGGATCCACCCCGAGACGGTGTGGCCCTGTTCGGCCAGCAGCTTGTAGAGGTAGCGGCGCGAGATGTGGTGGGCTGCCGCGATCCGGTCCGGGCCCAGTTCGGGATCGGAGAGCCGCTGTTCCATGTAGGTGAGGATGCGCTGTCTGAGCACCTCCCGCCCGTCATCCTCCTTGTGTGCGGCCGCGCTGCCATGCTGCGTAAGCAGGGCGCCCAGGAGATCGAGCGCACTGTCCGCGAGCCGGTGCGCGCCCACGCGGTCCAGCTCCCGCACCTGACGGGCCAGTCCGCGCAGGAACGGCTGGACGACCGGCCCCAGTCCCTCCCGGCACGCGATGGCCGTCGCGTTGACCCGCCTCAGATCCTGCTCCGTCAGCCGCAGCAGAGGGCGCGGGAACATCAGCACGAGCATGCGGTACGGCAGGTCGAAGTCGAGCGTGTACGGGCGGCGCGTGTCGTAGAGTGCCAGCTCACCGGGGGCCAGCAGGGCCTGGCGATCCGCCTGGGCCAGCCGACAGCGGCCGGCCAGTTGCAGACTCACCTTGACGAAGTCGGGCTGGTCGGCGGCGATGTGTCGCGGGGTGTGGGTGACGCCGTGCGGCTGTGCGGCCACGACGGAGACCTGCACGGCACCGAGCTGGGAGGTGTGCAGGGACGCGTGGAAGTCGGAAGCCTGGCCCGGTACGGCCTCCAGGGGGACGAAGCTGCGGCGGACCGTCTCCCGCCAGAACTCGAATCGGGCGTCGGACGTGTCGTCCCGTGATGTCGTCACCGAGGGCATGGTGCTCTCCTCTGCGGAACGGGGCCCCGGGGTGACTCAGCCGAGTCCGTCCGCGCCGACCTGCACGGCCGACTCGTCCAGCAGGGCGTCGGAGACGGGCTGCTGCCGTCCGTCGAGGTCGAGGACCGAGGTGGCCTCCTTGTACCAGGATTCGATCACGGCGTTGCCCCAGAAGTCCCGGCGGCGGTCGTCGTGCACGTTCCAGCGGTACGTCTCGTGGTCCGGGTCGCCGGTGTAGTAGTCCGAGGTGTAGATCTCCACCCGGTGGCCGTCGGGATCGCGCAGGTACAGGTAGAAGGCGTTGGAGACGCCATGTCGGCCCGGCCCTCGCTCGATGTGGTGTTCCTTGCGCAGCGAGCCGAAGATGTCGGCGCAGCGCAGCACCTGGTGCGACTCGTGGGTAGCGACGCCCAGGTGGTGCAGACGGGGCCCCGCGCCGCCGGTGAAGGCCACGTCGTGGACGGTCTGTTTGCGGTACATCCAGGCCGCGTACAGCTCGTGCTCGTCGCCCTCGATGGTCTCCGAGCAGCCGAATCCGAGGGACCTGTAGTGGGCGTAGGCGGCCGGGATGTCGGGGGTGCAGATGTTGAAGTGGTCCAGGCGGGCGATCTCGGCGCCGCGGCGCAGGTCATAGCGCTGTATGAGGCGCTCGGCGCGTTCGATCTCGTGGAAGAACTCCACCGGGAAGCCGAGAGGGTCGATGACGCGTACCGCGTCCCCGACACCGTGGGCGCCCTCGCCCTTCTTCAACCGCTTGACCGGGCGGCCGAGTTGGCGGAAGAACTTCTCCGCCTTGTCGACGTCCTCGGGGGTGCGGACCCGGTAGGCGATGTGGTCGAGGGCCGCGGTCTCGCCCTTGCGCAGCACCAGTGAGTGGTGGGTGAGCTCGTCGGTGCCGCGCAGGTAGAGAGAGCCGGTGTCCTCGTACTGGATGTGGAAACCGAGCATGTCGACCCAGAACCAGCGAGCAGCGCCGAGGTCGGTGACCGCCAGTTGGGCGTAGGCGGAGCGGATCACGTCGGGGGCGTTCATGAGGCGGCTCCGAAGCGGGGGGTGTGGACGTCGCCGAGAGCGACGTGGATGATCTTTGACTCCGTGTAGAAGTCGATCGAGTGCGCACCGCCCTCGCGGCCGACACCGGAGGCCTTGACGCCTCCGAAGGGCGTGCGCAGGTCGCGGATGTTGTGGGAGTTGAGCCAAATCATCCCGGACTCGACGGCGTGCGCGATGCGGTGGCCGCGCTTGAGGTCCGAGGTCCAGATGTAGGCGGCCAGGCCGTACTGAGTGGCGTTGGCCAGCTCGATCGCCTCGTCCTCGGTGTCAAAGGGCGCGACGGCGACGACCGGGCCGAAGATCTCCTCCTGGAAGATCCGGGCGTCGCGCTCGACGTCGGCGAAGACCGCAGGCTGCAGATAGTTGCCGGCCGCCAGATGCGACGGCCTTTCGCCGCCCGCGACCAGGCGGGCCTCCTTCCTGCCGATCTCGATGTAGTTGCGCACGTGTTCGTAGTGCTCGGGGTGGACCAGCGCGCCGACCTCGGTAGCCGGATCGGAGGGCGGACCGACCCGGACGTTGGCGGCCCGTTGGGCCAGGCGGCTGGTGAACTCCTCGTACAGTGGGCGCTCGACCAGTACACGTGAACCCGCCGTGCAGCGCTCGCCGTTGAGGGAGAACACCCCGAACATGACCGAGTCCAGGGCGGCTTCGAGGTCGGCGTCGGCGAAGACGACGGCCGGGGACTTACCGCCCAGCTCCATCGACGTGGCCTTCAGGTGCTGCGCCGAGGAGCGGATGATGTGGCGGCCTGTGTCCGTCGATCCCGTGAAGGAGATCAGCGGCACGTCGGGATGGTCGACCAGTGCCTGGCCGGCTTCCTCGCCGATGCCGTGCACGATGTTGACCACGCTGGCCGGCACCCCGGCCTCCGCGAAGATCTCCGGCCACAGCGAGGCGGACAGTGGGGTCCACTCGGCAGGCTTGAGGATGAGCGTGCAGCCCGAGGCGAGGGCCGGCGCGAGCTTCCAGCTCTCCAGCATGAACGGGGTGTTCCAGGGAGTGATCAGTCCGGCGACGCCGACCGGCTTGCGTACGACGTAGGAGAACTGATCCTCGCCCTGCCGGAAGGCCTCCTCGCCGAGGGCGGCGATCACGTCGGCGAAGTAGCGGAAGTTCTCGGCGGCACGGCGGGCCTGGCCGCGGGCCTGGGTGATGGGCAATCCGGTGTCGTACGTCTCGAAGGCGGCGAGGCGGTCGTGGCGGGCTTCGACCGCGTCTGCGATCCGGTACAGGATGGTCGTGCGGGCCCGGTTGGACAGGCCCGCCCAGCCGGGAAAGGCCGTGCGGGCGGCGGCCACCGCCCGGTCGACGTCCGCCGACGTTCCGCGCGCGGCCTGGGCGTATACGGTGTTGGAGACGGGGTCGGACACGTCGAACGTACGGCCGTCGGCGGCGTCGACGAGTTCGCCGCCGATCCAGTGCCGGATGACCGAAGGCAGGTTCTCAGGACTCACTTGTCTGTTCCGATCTGCGCGGTGAGGTCGCCGCCCTCGGCGAGCAGCGCGCGGATCCTCGCCAGGCCGGCCTCGGTGGGGGAGACCAGTGGCGGGCGGACGAAGCCCGAGGAGATCCGGCCCTGCTGGGCGAGGACCCACTTGGCCGGGGCCGGGTTGGTCTCGACGAACAGCAGGTCGACCAGTGGGTGCAGCGCGTAGTGCAGGTTGCGGGCGGCGTCGAAGTCACCGGCCTCCCACAGCTCGTACATTCGCGCCACGGCGTTCGGGGCGAGGTTGGCGACGGCGGAGACGAACCCGGCGCCACCCAGTGCCAGCAGCGGCAGGCACAGCAGCTCGATGCCGGACCAGACCAGCAGCGACCGGCCGCAGGCGTGCAGCACCCGCGAGAAGTGCTCGAAGTCCTTCGTCGTCTCCTTCACCCCGACGAAGTTGTCGAAGTCGCCGAACAGCCGCCGTACGGTCTCCGGCTCGATGTCGACGGCGGTGCGCGAGGGCACGTTGTAGGCGACGACCGGCAGGTCGGGGAACTCCCGGGCCACCGTCGCGTACCACTGGTACAGCGCCTCCTGGGTGGGCCGGGCATAGTACGGGGTGATGACGAGAGCCGCGTCCGCCCCCAACTCCTTTGCCGCCGCAGTGAGTTCGAGGGTCTCGTCGAGCTTGTGCGAACCGGTGCCGGGCAGGAAGGGCACCCGGTCGCCGATCTCCTCCACCGCCGTGCGCATCCCGGCGATCCGCTCGGCGACAGACTGGGCGCTGGGCTCACCGGTGGACCCGCCGAGCGAGATGCCGTGCGAGCCGGATTCCAGCTGGAAGCGGATCAGCGCGCGCAGGCTCTCGTGGTCGACGGCGCCGTCCGCGGTGAACGGTGTGACCACCGGGGCGATGGACCCGCGGATGGCCGACGGGTCGCTGCGGAACTTCACTGTGACTCTCCCTTGCACCAGTTCTCATAGGCGTCCCGCCAGTTCGACCCCAGCGGATACAGGCCCTCGACGCTCTCGCCCGCCGCCACCTGCTCGGCGATGAACCGCTCCTGCCGCTCCTGCTCCCGGCAGTCGGCGACCAGTTCGTCGGCGAGCTCGGGCGGTACGACGACCACGCCGTCCGCGTCGCCGACGATGAGATCGCCCGGTTGGACCAGGGCCCCGCCGCAGGCGATCGGCACCCCGGTGTCCCAGGGGACGTGCCGGCGACCGAGGACGGAGGGGTGGCTGCCCGCCGCGTACACCGGAAGGCCCAGTTCCGCGACGGCGGCGCTGTCGCGGACCGCGCCGTCCGTGACGACCCCGGCCGCGCCCCGCGTCCTGGCCCGCAGGGCGAGGATGTCGCCGAGCGTGCCGGCGCTCGCGTCGCGGCGGGCGTCCATCACCAGCACATGTCCTGGGCGCAGTTCCTCGATCGCCCGCTTCTGGGCATTCATGCCGGTGCCGTGGCGCTTGAACAGGTCCTCGCGCAGCGGCAGATAGCGCAGCGTGTGGGCGACCCCCACCATTGCCCTGCCGTCCGTACTCATCGGCCCCACGCCGTCGATCGACATGTGCGGCAGTCCGCGCGAGCGCAGCTGGGCGCTGAGCGTGGCCACGGAGACCGAGCGCAGCTCTTCCGCGAGACGTGGGTGGAGCAGCGGCTCCGGCTCGTACGCCGCTCCGTACGCGGCCTCGCGCTCGGCCGGGCTGGCCTTCGGCATCGCGCCGTAGGCCTTGAGGGCGGGCCCGTCGGCGATGGGGTTGCGCAGCCGTCCGGTCGACAGTTCGTCAGAGCTGACCTCGACCTCGACGAGGTCACCGGGTGAGACGACCGAGGCGCCCGCAGGGGTGCCGGTCAGGATCACATCACCCGGCTCCAGGGTGACCAGCCGTGACAGATCGGCGACCAGTTGCCCGAAGGGGAAGAGAAGCGTGTCCGTGGTGTCGTCCTGCACCAGCTCGCCGTTCACCCAGGTCCGCAGCCGCAGCGCGGCCGGGGCGAGCCGACGGGCGTCCAGCAGACGCGGACCGAGCGGGGTGAAGCTGTCGGCCCCCTTCGAGCGGAGGTTGGAACCCCGGTCGGCGTAGCGCAGGTCGTACACGCCCGCGTCGTTGGCGGCCGTCACCCAGCGGACGTACGACCAGCCGTCCTCGGGCGCCACCCGCTGTGCGCGGGAGCCGATGACGAGTGCGATCTCGCCCTCGAATCCGAGGAGTTCGCAGCCGGCCGGCCGGACGATCGCCTCCTTGGTGCCCGCCAGCGACGACGGCGGCTTGAGAAAGTACGACGGCTGTGCGGGCAGCCGTCCCCGCTCCTGGGCCCGACTGGGATAGTTCAGGTGCACCGCGACGATCTTCGTCGGCGGGTTGCCGAGCGGGTGTGTCATCAGGAACGCTCCAGGAACGCCTGCACCCGAGCCTTGTAGGGCTCGCGGTCGTACGACTTGACGTACGCGCCCGCCATGCGGACCGGGTCGCCGAAGAAGTAGTACTCGTACAGCGCCTGGCGGCTGGAGAAGGCAGAGATGCAGGTGTCCCACACCAGGCGGAAGAGCTTGACGCGCTCGGCGCCGGTCAGGGTCGCGGATTGCAGGTAGGCCTCGATGTCGGTGGCGGCGGGGCCGGTGATGTCGAGTTCGGTTGGGGTGGCCATCAGGCCGGAGGCGCCGAGCTTGCGCAGGATTTGCGGGAAGCGCTGGTAGAGCTTGGGGTAGAGATTGCGGGCGGCGTTGAGCGGGGCGAAGGCGGGGGTGAGGACGCCGTATTCGTTGACCTCTGCGTCGGCCTCTGCGGCACGCAGGAAGGCGCGCAGCATCTCCAGGGTGGCGATGATCTCGGCGATGTCTTCCTGGACATGCTGGAACTGCTCGATGCCGATGGCCTCGGTCAGCAGCGACACCAGGCCGAGGATGTACTCGGTCTTCGCGGTGGTGCGGGTGACGACCTGGTGGGTCATGTGCACGACGGACGAGGTCTGCGAGTAGAAGCCGTTGCACAGCTCCGCGTCGCCGAGCGCGAAACAGCGCTCGTAGGGCACGTGCACGTCGTCGAAGACGACCACACAGTCCGACTCCTCGAAGCGGGAGGCGAGGGGGTGGTCATGGCGTGGTCGGTCGTAGTCGAGAGGCTCACGGGCGATGTAGCGCAGTCCCGGGGTGTCGTTGGGGATGGCGAAGGCGTAGGAGTACGGCTTGTCCTCCGGGGTGCCGCGCAGCACGGTCGAGGGGAAGACCAGCATCTCGTCGGCGAACGGCGCGATCGTGGCGAGCATGCGCGCACCGCGGATGACGACGCCGTTGTCGTCCTCCTTCACGATCCGCGCCGCCAGCTTGCCGCCGGCCTGCTGGGTGCCGGCAACGGACCGGTTGACCTGCGGCGGGATCAGCGTGTGGGTGCACAGCAGATCCTCTTCACGGACCTTCTCGTAGTAGCGACGGATGTTCTCGCCGAAGGCCGGGTTGGCCTGGGCGAACCAGTCGGCAGCGGAGGCCAGCGCCATCAGCGAGCTGTTCATGTAGTCGCCGGTGCGGCCGAGCATGCCGTTGCTGTGGTCGGCCCACACCTTGAACGCCTTGCGGCGCTTGACCAGGTCGTCCGGGGTCGTCGGGGTGAGGAAGGAGGTGCCGACCGGCTCACCGGACGTGGGGGAGGTGTAGGTCAGTGTGTCCTTGTGCTCGGCGCTGTGCTGGAGGTCGTACAGCTCGGCGTACGTGCGGACCACGTTGCGGAAGGCCGGGTGGTCCTGGATGTCTTCGGTGACGGTCTCGCCCTGGATGTGGACGGTGGGGCGGGAGGCGGAGAGACGTTCCAGGTATTCCTTGCCGGTGCGTGCGGCCATGGTGGTGCTCCTGAGGAGAGGTGAGGGGCGTCAGATGAGGTGTTCGATGCCGTCGGTCGACTCGACCGCCGTGCCGAAGCGGCTCCAGGCATAGGTCAGGGCGTCGCCGTCGCGGTGACCGAGGTCGGTGACCCGTCCGAGGACGAGGGTGTGGTCACCGCCGTCGTACGCGCCCCACGGCTCACACTCGACCCAGCCGAGCGGATGGGCGAGGCGCGGCACCCGGGCGCCGACCACCCAGCGGGGCTCGGCCGCGGCCGGTGCTCCGGCGAACTGCCGGGCCAGCGGCTCCTGTTCGGCGCCGAGGACGTTCACACAGAACGGCCGGTCGAGCAACTGGTCATGGCACCGGGCCCGCCGCGCGACGCTGATCAGCACCAGCGGCGGATCGGTGGAGACGGACGTGAAGGAGTTCATGGTGGCCCCTCGCGGGCCGTCATCTCCGGCGTACGTCACGACGGTGACACCGGTGACGAAGCGTGACATGGCGGCGCGCAGGGCGCCGGGGTTGGGCGGGGCGAGGGCTTGGGACACGAGTGACTCCGTTGGCCGGGAAGATCTGTGCCTTCCTGCCGGAAGGGCAGACGATGGCTAGAGGTGCAGAGCAGCTCATATATGGATCAAAGCATGTAATCAAAGCTTTGATTAATTGGGGACCGTACTCCGTCGATCACGGCTTGGGAACCCCTTGGCAGGAAAGTTCTTGAGCGCTGCCTATCATGTCCGCACCGATCAGCCGATCACCGCGCCGCACACCACCGCACGCTGGGGTTGTGCCGGGCGCCCAGCAAGGGGAGGCCCCCATGACGACGACACCTGACCACCTGCACACCTTCATCGCCGACTTGCCCAAGGCGGAACTCCACGTCCACCACGTCGGCTCCGCCTCCCCGCGCATCGTCTCCGAACTCGCCGCCCGCCACCCCGACTCCAAGGTCCCCACCGACCCCGAAGCCCTCGTGGACTACTTCACGTTCACGGACTTCGCGCACTTCATCGACGTGTACCTCAGCGTCGTGGACCTGATCCGCACCCCCGAGGACGTTCGGCTGCTGACCTTCGAGGTCGCCAGGGACCTCGCCCGCCAGCAGGTCCGCTACGCCGAGCTGACCATCACGCCGTTCTCCTCGACCCGCCGCGGTATCGACGAGAAGGCGTTCATGGAGGCGATCGAGGACGCCCGCAAGGCAGCGGAGTCAGAGTTCGGCACGGTGCTGCGCTGGTGCTTCGACATCCCGGGCGAGGCGGGTCTGGAGGCGGCCGAGGAGACATCGCGGCTCGCCACCGACGACCGGTTGCGCCCCGAGGGGCTGGTCTCGTTCGGGCTCGGCGGGCCCGAGATCGGCGTCCCGCGCCCGCAGTTCAAGCCGTATTTCGACCAGGCGATCGCGGCCGGCCTGCACTCCGTCCCGCACGCCGGTGAGACGACCGGCCCGGAGACGGTCTGGGACGCCCTCACCCACCTCCGCGCCGAGCGCATCGGACACGGCACGAACTCCTTCCAGGACCCGAAGCTTCTCGCCCACCTCGCCGAGCACCGCATCCCGCTGGAGGTGTGCCCCACCTCCAACATCGCAACCCGAGCCGTCCGCACGCTCGACGAGCACCCGATCAAGGAGTTCGTGAAGGCGGGGATCATCGTCACGATCAACTCCGACGACCCGCCCATGTTCGGCACCGACCTCAACAGCGAGTATGCGGTGGCCGCAAGGCTTCTCGGCCTCGACGAACGGGGCCTGGCGGAACTCGCGAAGAACGCCGTCGACGCGTCCTTCCTCGACGGACCCGGCAAGATCAGGATCAAGAACGAGATCGACAGCTACACCGCCGCCAGGCTCGCTCCCTGAGCCCACCACCACGGGCGCATGCAGAAGCCGGCGGCCGTGGTGCCGCGGCGATTCCTGCCGCATCCGTGAGGAGACGAGCGGCTCCCTGCGCTCCGCGCTCGAACTGGGCCCGGACGCGGTGAAGATCGACATGCGGATCACCAAGGACGACGTGCCGGTCCTGCTGCACGACGACACCCTGTCGCGGCTGTGGGGCAGGACCGGCCGCTGTTCGGGCTGTCGGCGGCCGAGATACGGGGGGCTGACACTCGCATAGGCATTGCGTGCCACGGATTGATCCCGGGCGGCCCCGCAGGTGGCCGGACCGAGTGCGAGTCGGCATGGCGTACGACTCTCGCGGTAAGCGGGCTTACCGCGAAGACGCCGAATAAGGCGACCAGACCGGGCCATGCCCACACGTGGATGCGATGGCCTCACCTCGACCGGCTCGGCATGCCCCGCCGATGCCGGGGTGCCAGACCTACCGGTCCCGCACCCATGTCGCTGTCGTATCGACATGAGTCGCTCGCCCGTACGACCTGTCGGCTGAATACCGTCCCGCACACGCTCCGGCTGAAGCGGCGGAGCAGGGGCGTTTGGGCTCCTTCTGAGGGAGCTACGTGCTGGAGTCGACCTGTTGGCCTTCGGCCTACACTCCGGATGTGACCCAGGAACACCCCGAAGCCGAACACCTGCACTTCTGGTCTTTCATCGACCACGCGGTCTCTCGCGCCGGCCGGGAACTGCCAGGAGTCGACCCGCTTGCCATGCGCTTGGTGCTCACCCTTCATCGGGCCGCCAACATGCTCGTATACGACCTGGAGTCCACGGTGCACCGTCCGCGCGGTTGGTCCTGGCCGGGTTTCCGCGTGCTGTTCGCGGTCTGGCTCTCGGGCCCGGTCGAGGCGAAGAAGGTCGCCGAACTGTCCGGTATGAGCAGAGCAGCTGTGTCGGCTCTGGTGAACACCCTCGAACGGGACGGCCTCGTCAGTAAGGAGCGCGCACCCTACGACGGGCGTGCGGTGCAGCTCACTTTGACCGAGGCGGGCCGTGCGGCGATCGCCTCCGCCTTTCGGGCGCACAACGAGCGGGAGCAGGAGTGGGCATCCTCGCTGAGCGAGGAGGAACAGCACACGCTCATCGACCTGCTGGGCAAACTCACCGCCCACTCGACTCACTTCCAGGCCAGGCATCGCCTGTGACGCCTCTGGGGTTCACCGCCAAGAGCGGGGCTCGGTGCGGATGAGATGGACGGCGCCCTCGGGACGGTCCGCAGACGGGCGGGACCCATGTCGGGGCAAAGGCCCTCGGCCGGATGTCTCCCGCCGAGGCCGGCAGCTTCTTCGGCCGGCGGGAGACGTCCGCCCGTGTCGCCGTCTCAGTGGGCGACGGTGAACCTGCGGAGGCGGTGAGCGGGCTTCTCGATCTCGTCGAGCAGGGCAACCGCGTAGTCCTCGGCGGAGATCGAGTCGCCGGCCGGGGAGTCCTCCCCGAGGTTGTAGGTCCCGGTGCGCTCGCCCGGCTGGATCACCGGAGCGGGGGACAGGAACGTCCAGTCCGCGCCGTCGCCCAGAGCGCGCAGGTATTCGAGAGCCTCCGCTCCGATGAGTGCCTCGGCGTGGTAGATCTCGGGAAAGGCCGGGTGATCGAGCAACGGCTTTCCGTCCACGAGCAGCGATCCGGCACCCCCCACGACCACGATGCGCGTGCCGCCCAGTGTCTGGACGATGTTGCGCAGCTGCTCCAGGTACTCCCGCATCACGCCGCCGGTGCGGCTCGGGCCGATCGCCGACACCACGACGTCCACCTCACCTGCGATGCCCGTGGTCAACTCGCTGTCACCAGCGTCGCCGCGCACCGTACGCACACCGGCCTGGGGCTGCCCACCGCCGGACCGGCTGACACCGACGACCTCATGCCCCCGCGACAGCGCCTCGGCCACGACCCGGCTGCCGATCATGCCTGTTGCCCCGTAGACCGCGATCTTCATGGTCGTGACTCCTTCGCCAACAGCCGGACCGTCCGGCCACGCAGCCAGAAGGTAACCAATGGATACTGAGTACTTCAACGTGCTATAGATACCTCATGGTTACTATTGCTCCGCCTCGTCTGGTCGACCGTCTCCGGGCCAGCCGGACGCAGGCCTACCAGGGCGACCTCTTCGACCCCGATTGTCCGACCAGGCGTGTACTCGACCGGATCGGTGACAAGTGGACGGTGCTCGTCGTACTGCTGCTGACCGACGGCCCGATGCGGTTCTCGGAGCTGCGCGACCACCTCGGCCGTGTCGCACCCAAGGTGCTGACCCAGACGCTGCGCCGGATGGAACGCGACGGCCTGCTTACCCGCCAGGTCTTCGCCGAAGTTCCGCCCCGGGTCGAATACACCCTTACCGACCTCGGCCACTCCCTCAGCGAGCCGATCGCCATCATCGGCGACTGGGCCGAAGTCAACGTCCACCGGATCACCAGCGCTCAGGCGGCCTACGACGCCAATGATGAGTAGGCGTGCAACGTGTGTCTGACAGCTGGAAGAGGCGCTCGCCAGACCAGCATGGGCGTATTCGGCGAGAAGCGCACTCGTGAACTCTCAAGCGCTGGGCCGGGCAGCCGCCGCGGGCATCAGTGCGCCAGAACGAGATGGCCATAGTCGGGCAACGTGAGGTTGTTGACCGCTCGCTGCATCTC
Organism: Streptomyces sp. NPDC046909; assembly: GCF_040644695.1. Classification (NCBI taxonomy): domain Bacteria; kingdom Bacillati; phylum Actinomycetota; class Actinomycetes; order Kitasatosporales; family Streptomycetaceae; genus Streptomyces; species Streptomyces sp. NPDC046909. Next base: position 698,951 of record NZ_JBEYXC010000005.1, read on the forward strand.
GCCGAAGGTCTTGAACGGCAGATAGGGCAGGGAGGCGATCGCCGCGTACTGCATCACGACCCCGAGCCGACTGCGGGCCGTGGAAGTGCGTTCGAAGCTCTGACCGACCGCCTGGTTGCTGGCGGCGTAGGCACGCAACCGTGCCTGGTAAGAGGGGAAGGCCACTGTGTGGTCGCCGCCGGCCGCGGCGAGTTCCCCGGCGAGGACGAAGGCACCGACCACGGCGAGACTCGTGCCCTGCCCGGACAGTGAGGAGGGGCCGTATGCCGCATCGCCGACGAAAGCGGTCCGGCCCCGCCACCAGTGGGGAAGGTGGATCTGGGCGGCCGCGGCGAAGTAGAAATCCGGCGCGGAATCCAGACGGCTCAACAACCAGCGCGTCTCCCAGCCCGCATCGGCAAAGCGCTCGTGAATGAGTGCTTTCTGGGCGTCCAGGTCGTGGTGGTCGTAGTCGAACTCGGGGGAGCGCAAAGTCAGGAACGCCATCGCCTCACGGTTGTCGTGAATGCTGCGGATGGCCACAGTGCGGCCGGGTTCCGCGTAGACGCGCATCCAGCGATTCAGGCCGAGGTGATTGGGCACGGTGAAGAAGCAGACGTAGTGGCCGAGGTGATGCCGGTACCGGGCCTCCTCGCCGAAGACGAGCGACCGGGTGTCAGAGTGCTGCCCGTCAGCGCCCACCACCAGATCGAAGTCTCGCGTCTTTCCGCTCGCGAAGCGTACAGAGACGCCGTCAGGGCCCTCCTCGAGCGCCTCGATGCGATCCCCGAACACGTACTCCGTACGGTCCTTCGCCGCGTCGTGGAAGACCTCGGCGAGATCGCCGCGCAGGATTTCGAGGTCGGCGATCAGGCCGTCTCCGTCAAACTGGTCGGCGCGGAGGGTGGCGACCTTCCGGCCGGAGCGTGTCACGAAGGAGGCGCCGTCGGTCTCCGTGCGCGCCGCGCGTACCTCCTCCTCCAACCCGATCCGGCGCACCGCTTCCTTGGCGACACCGCGCAGATCGACGGCCTGGCCGCCGGGCCGCAGCCCGGGCCAGCGCTCCACGACCGTTACTTGGAAGCCGTACAGGTTCAGGCAATGGGCGAGTGCGTTTCCGGCGACGCTCGCGCCGGAGACGAGGACGCGCTTGTGTGAACTGCCCTTGCGCTCGGTGGTGTAGCTGCTCATGCGAAGAGCCTGGCTTCTCAAGTGCGCTTGAGCGCAAGCTCCAGTAGTGCTTGGGCAGGCCCATGCGGCGATGGTGGGTCTCTGCTCGATCGAGGCGGGGAGTTGACCAGTGCCGGTGGGGCGGGATCTGTCTGTGGACCCAACTGCTGGAGGGGCACCGCAAATCGGTGGAGCCGATGGCCTCGCGGCTGGGGATGGACGGCAACTCGGAGGCCTGCGGGAGACGGAAGGCTCTGCTCCGCCCAGATGTTCTTTCCGGATGCGGCATACCTGGTTCCCCAGCGGTGAGTGAGCTGCGCGACCAGAAACAACCCGCGTCCCCCCTCGTCGGTGGTGCGGGCGTGGCGCAGGCGGGGCGAGGTACTACTGCCATCGGACACCTCGCAGATGAGCACCGCTGCTTCTCGTATCAGGCGCAACTGGATGGGACCGCTGCCGTAGCGGATGGCATTAGTCACCAGTTCACTCACCACCAGTTCGGTGGTGAACTGAAGTTCATCCAGACCCCATTCCGTCAGCTTGCCTGCCACGAGAGCCCGCGCCTCCGGGACGGCGGACGGATCGGAGGCCACATCCCAGAGCGCGACTTGGTCCGCGTCCAGAGAGTGCGCACGTACAAGGAGCAGCGCGACGTCATCGCGTGGCGGGCTGGTGAGCAGGGCGGATGTCAGCCGGTCACAGAGCTCCTCCAGGGTTGGCGCAGGCCGGGCGGCCATGGTGGCGAGACGCGCCAGGCCGACGTCCGCGTCGGCCTGGCCAGCCTGGATCAGGCCATTGGTGAACAGTGCGCGGAGTGTGCCATCGGGCATGTCCACCTCGACGGACTCGAACGGCAGGATTCCGAGGCCGAGGGGCGGTCCGGCCGGCAGGCCGGGGAAGGTGACCACCCCCGCGGGACTGACGACCGCCGGGGGCAGATGACCCGCGCGGGCCAGGGTGCACCGGTGGGTGACTGGATCGTAGACGGCGTACAGGCAGGTGGCCCCGAGTGCAGAGGTGCCGGCATCCTCGTGGATTTCCCCGGCCGCTTCTTCGGTGTCTTCCTGCTCCAGGAGGCTGATGACGAAGTCGTCCAGGTGGGCAAGGAGTTCGTCCGGCGGTATGTCCAGATCGGCGAGCGTGCGGACCGCCGCGCGCAGCCGGCCCATGGTGACCGCGGCATTCATCCCACGGCCTGCCACATCCCCTACGACAAGGGCGACACGCGCTCCGGACAGTCGGATCACGTCGAACCAGTCACCGCCGACAGGGTTCGGGATGTCCGCCGGGAAGTAGCGTGACGCCACGTCCAGGCAGGTCCCGCTGGCCAGTCCACGAGGCAGCAGGCTCTGCTGGAGAGCCAGGGCCGCATGGTGCTCACGGGTGAAACGACGCGCGTTGTCGATGCACACGCTGGCCCGGGCCAGGAGTTCCTCGGCCAGACTGACATCGTCCCGGTCGAAGTCGTCGGGCCGCTGGGACCGCGCGAAGGTTACGATCCCCAGCCGGACGCCCCGCGCTTGCAGGGGCACCACAAGCACCGAGTGGATGCCGAAATTCTGGACTCTGTCCACCCGGTGCGGGTCCTCAGCGATCCATGCGCTGTCGGTCAGGTCGACGAGTGATTCCAGCACCGGCACGCCCTCGTTCAGGCAGCGGCCAGAGGGCGAGTCGGGAAAGCGATGCATCACGTCTCCGACCGAGACGGTCGACTCCGGGCAACCCGGGTGAATCGACTGCTGACTCACACGGCGCAGAGCGGGCCGGTTGCCGACCGGGCCAGGGGGAGGTTCGTTTCCATGGAGCACCGGCTCCAGCAGATCGACGCCTACGGCGTCGGCGAAACGCGGCACCGCGACCTCGGCAAGTTCCTCGGCAGTCCGCAGGACGTCCAATGTGCTGCCGATGCGGCGCACCTCCGTAGGTGAGCACGTCGTTCACCCAGACGTACCTCAGGTCTGTGTCCAGCACGACCACACCCACCGGCGCGTAGGTGAGCAGCGGCTCCAGCATCATCCGGCTCAGTTCCATGTCCGGGGTACGGCGGGCGTCCTGGGCCAGCACGGCCCACTCCATGCCCCCGTCCGAATCACGCAGGGTTATGACTCGTACGGCAAGCGTCACCAGCCTGCCCTCGCGGTGCCTTATGGTCACCAGGCCGCTCCAGCCGCCCTGGGCACGGCACGACTCGATCACGGCCGCCGCGTCCCGCGGATCCTCGACATGATCGAGCAGGGTGGCCGCAGGCCTGCTCAGCACGTCGTCCCTCAGGTAGCCGACAAGCTTTTGCGCAGCGCGGGTCCAGCCGGTGAACACCCCCTGCTCATCCAGCAGGGCAAGGCCGATGTCCGCCACCTCGAACGGGCTCACCAGCTCGCCGGAACCAGTCGTCTCTGGGACTCGCATGGTCGGCCGTCCGACATCCGTGCTTGGCGCTCTTCCCCATCATCTGCCGGACGTCTCAGGGCCGCCAGAAGGCCCGACGCCCAGACCGCCGGTGCGCATATTCTCCAGGCATATGCGCCGGGCGCGATCTCAGGCTCAGCTCACCGGGAGGAGGGGCGGCCGTCCTGGGGGCTCGTCCGCCCATCCACGTCGAGAGGGCCCAGCATCGACTCGGCAACGAGTCGCAGCTCCGGCCAGGCGCGCTCCGGCATCACCGCCCCACGGTGCTCCAGCGGGCCCTCGAGCGCCATCAGGATCCTCCGGTCCAGGTATGCGGTGATCACCGGGCAGTTGGTGTAGTCGTCCTCGCGGCATTCCAGGATGTGCGACAGGAGGTCGTGGGCCTCCTGTAACTGTCGGATATGGGAGGCGAGTTCGTTCCGGCTCTGACGCAGGAGTGCGTTGCGGAGCTCGTGACCCTCGCTCTTCACGACGGCGGCGGTGTCCCGGATGCCGAGCGCACCGTCCTGCCGCCACAGGTGGACGAGGACCAGCCGGCGCAACGCCGGATGATCGTAGTGCCGAATCCGGGAACGGCGGCACGACGCCGGAACGAGGCCGATGTCGTCGTAGTACCTGAGTGTGGACACGGGAGTCGCGAACGCCTTGGACACCTCGGTGATCGAGTACAGCCCTTCTGCGACGGTCATGTGCTCCGCTTCCTCGTTGTCGGCCTTGGCGCTTCAGGTGTCAGCCGTGGGCGCGGCGTCCCGGTCGGCACTTCGCTGTGGCGCAGATGCCGACCGGGACGTCAACGGGTCACCAGGGCAGGGTGGTTCCCTCTTCGGTGGCGTCGGAGCAGGTGAAGGTGCCGGTCGGGCCGTCGTCGGGCAGGGTGGCCATCCGGACCGGCATGCGGGCGCCCTGTTCCAGACTGAGGATTCCGGTGTTGCCGTTGGCGTCCGTCGGGACCCAGTTAGGGGAGACGGCGTTGACGAGGATGCCCTCGGCGCGCAGTTCGTTGGCGTACATGACGGTGAGGGAGTTCACCGCGGTCTTCGACATGCTGTGGCTGAGGATCACGGGGAACTGGCCGTCGGGGAAGGCGCCGGTGGGGTCGTGGTTCTCGGCGGCGGCGGTCAGGGATCCGATCACGCTGCTGATGTTCACGATGCGGGCCGCGTCGGAGCGGCGTAGGAGGGGCAGCATTGCGTTGGTGACTCGGACGTAGCCGAAGACGTTGGTCTCGAAGGTGGCCCGGAGGTCGTCGATCGGGGTCTGGCTCGGGGTGTGCCAGGCCAGGCTGATGCCGGCGTTGTTGACGAGCGCGTCGAGACGGCCGCTTTCCTGCTCGATCTGCTTGGCGGCCAGGGCGATGCTCGCCTCGTCGGTGACGTCGAGCGGTGCGAAGCGTACGTCGTGGCCTAGGGCGCGCAGTTCGCTCGCGGCCTGGCGGCCGCGTTCGCCGTCGCGCGCGCCGAGCCATACGGTCGTGCCGAGTTCGGCGAGCTGGTGGGCGATGGCGCGGCCGACGCCCTTGTTGGCGCCGGTGACGAGCGCGATGCGGCCGGTGTGAGTGCTGGAGGTCATGCCATATGCCTTACGTGGGAGAGGGGTTCAGGCCGCGGGGGCGATGTTCTTGTTGAAGCGGAGCAGGTTGTGCGGGTCCCATGCGGCCTTGACCCGCTGGAGACGGCGGAACGTGGCCTCGCTGCCCCATACATTGCGCCGCCAGTCCTCGCCCTGGTCGGTGGTGAGGTTGACGTAGCCGGTCGGCAAGGTATGCGGGGCCAGGGCCGAGGTGGCGTCGGCGGCCCACTGGTCGTAGCCGGCGTCCTGGTCGGGGGAGTCCCACAAGGCGACGGCCTGCCAGACCCATGCGGCACCGGCACGGGGGAAGGCGGTGGCGTCTTCGGGGACGTCCTCGGTGATGGCGCCGCCCATGGCGATGAGGTTGAGGGTGCCGCCCCATCCGGGTGTGGCGGCCGTGGCGCTGTCCAGGACGGCTGCCGCGGCCGCACCGGTGATTGCGGGCAGGTAGCCGCTGCGGGAAGCGGCACGTTTCCCGTAGGGGGCAGTGGCGTCGAGCATGCTGTTGGCCTGCCGCCAGGTGGTGGGCTGGATGAGGTTGACCAGCGGGGTGCCCAGGCCGAGCAGCGGCTTGAGGACGTCGTCGGCGGTTGCTGGGTCGCCGGTGTAGACGGGGGTGAGGATCAGTACCGGGCGGCCGTGCGCCTGTTCCGGGATCATGGGCAGGGGCGGGGCCGGCGTGACGGTGGCGACCAGACCGAGTTCGCGTGGGGCGGCGGCCATGACCTCGTCAAGGGCGGTCAGGATGCCTGGGACGTCGTGCAGGCCGTAGACGGCGAACCCGGCCACGGCGTCCGTGCCCATCGGATGGGCCCGGTACTCGAAGCTCGTGACGACGCCGAAGTTGCCGCCGCCTCCACGCAGTGCCCAGAACAGCTCTTCTTGGGTGCCGGCATCGACGCGGACGCGGCGTCCGTCGACGGTGACCATGTCGCAGGCGAGCAGGTTGTCGACGGTGGCGCCGTAGCGGCGCATCAGGTGGCCGATGCCGCCGCCGAGGGTGAGGCCGGCGATGCCGGTGGAGGTGACGGTGCCGGAGGGCACGACCAGGCCGTGTTCCTGGGTCGCTGCGTCCAGCTCGCCGAGGGTGACCCCAGCCTGGGCCCGCACGACCCGCGTCTGCGGGTCGACGGTGACGGCGCGCAGCAGGGACAGATCGACAACCAGGGCGCCCCCGGGCATGGCGTAGCCGTCGTAGCCGTGGCCGCCCCCGCGTACCGCGACAGGCGTCTTGATGGCCGATGCGTAGCGCAGTGCGGTGACCACGTCGTCCTCGTCCAGACAGCGGGCGATCAGAGTGGGACCCTCGTCGTTGGCTCGCTCGTTGTTCACCCGCCTGGCCTCGTCGTAACCGGTGTCACCGGGACGCAGGACTTCCCCTCGAAACTCCGCCGGGAAATCCGCGAATGCACCATGGGTGGCGCTTGCGCTCGTCATGTTTCTTCACTCCTGCAGTGGGGATGGACGAGCGCCAGTCTTCCGAGCCATACATGTCATAGAGCGTCATGTATTACAGGTCACATCGAGTTGCACGGCTCGGAGCCCGCGGCAGGGCATGGAGAGTTCTGAGTGGGGCCTGGACAGGCGGTCGGTCATGAGGGCAGTGGCAGTTGAGCCCAGATGATCTTGCGCCTGCTCGACCGCGTACTCGCCCAGCTCGGAGAGCAGACCGTCCACGTCGTCTTGGTCGACGACGTACTTCACACACACGACGACCCTCGTCGCTTAGAGGTCGTTGTCTCCCACTGTTTCATCCCGGAGTGCGTATTTAATCCGCTTATATCAGGTCTCGCCAGGTCTGTCCTGTAGTGATCTCCAAGTGTGCGGACCCGGCTGTCGTGACCGACGTGGTCTCGCGTACGGCTGGTCGCTGCGCGGTCGTCATCCTTGTCGAGACCGCGCTGGGCATAGAACAGGCCACTCTGCTCTGCCGGACGCCCGGAGTGATCCGTGCAGCCCTGGGCAACGTGGACCTGGCGACCGAGTTGGGCGTGGACCCCGCCGACCATCTCGCTCTCGCCTACGCGCGCAGCCGCTTGGTGGCAGCTTGCGCTGCAGCGGGCATCGCCCCGCCACTGGACGGGGTGACGACCCGGCTCGACGCACCTGAGGTGCTGGCTGCGGACGTCGCGCACGCCCGCCGGCTCGGATTCAGCGGCAAGCTGTGCATTCACCCGGCGCAACTTGCCGCCGTGGCAGGCGGATTCGCCCCCACTGCGGAGGAACTGGCGTGGGCGCGCTCAGTGCTGTCCGCCGTCGAGGGCGCATCGCGGTCGGTGGGGAGATGGTCGACCCGCCGGTATTGGAGCGCGCTCGACGCCTACTGCCTGATACACGCACTGGAGCAACGGGAATCACAAGTTCTTCGGTCTTGCGGGTTCGGCGGGCTTCTGCGCCTCAGCCCCGCGGGCCAGGCCAATCTCGACCTCGGCTCCGACTACCTGGAGCTGAGCACCGCCGCCACCGAGGTCGGCGAAACCTCGCGGGAAGGGGGCTGCGTCAGCCGACTGCGTGGAGGGGCGCGTCGGTCTCCGCGACCGACGCGGCCATCATCGCGGAGAGCAGTCCGGGGAAGCGCTCCTCCATGTCCTCGGTGCGCAGCGAGTTCATCTTCGTCGTCCCCACGTAGTACTGCCGGATCACTCCGGCCTCCCGCAGCACGTTGAAATGGTGGGTCAGGGTCGACCTTGACACCGGGGTGTCGAACGTGCCGCAGCTCTTGTCCTGGTTCGCCTGGGCCAGCTGCGCCACCACCGCACGGCGTACCGGGTCCACGAGTGCCTCCAGCACCTGCTGCAGCGAGACCTCCGCCATGGCGGGATGTTCCAGCGTCCGGGGGGCGGTGCGGGGGCGGGCCACGATGACTCCTTCTGGCCTGTTCGATGTGACAGACCATGGTACGACCCTTGTCGAATTTGATGGGGTGCGCGGCGCCAGCCGCACACCGTGCGGGCAACCAGGCGCCGAATGCTGCGGTCGTCAGGTCACTCGGGAATCGTGACGACGATCTTGCCGACCTGGGAGCCGGCCTCCAGGTAGCGGTGCGCGTCGGCGATTTCGTCGAGCACGAAGGTCCGGTCGATCACCGGGTGCAGCAACCCGCGGGAGAGACCGTCGAGGACGAACTCGACTGCGGCGCCGCGACGCTCGTCGTCCTGGGTGACTTCGAAGAGTTCGTAGCCGCGCAGGGTCAGGTGCTTGCCGAGAACATCCATGACCGGCAGGGCCATGTCGCGCGGGTCCAGAGCTCCGTAGTTGACGATGATGCCGTGCGGTGCGGTGGCTGCGGCCAACTGCGCCACGCCGGGCCCGCCCACCGGGTCGAAGACGACGCGCGCGCCGTGGCCGTCCGTGAGCTCACGGACACGGGCGACGATGTCCTCTTCCTGGGTGGCGATGACCTCGGACGCGCCGGCCTCCAGGAGCTGGTCGCGCTTGCCGCTTGTGCGGCTGAGGGCGATCGGCGTCGCCCCGACCATGCGGGCGACCTGGATGGAGGCGAGGCCGACGCTGCTGGAGGCGGCGGGCAGGAGGACAGTGTCGCCGGCCTGCAGTTGGGCGATGTCGATCAGTCCGCCGTAGGCGGTGATGTACTGCATCCACACCGCCGCCGCTTCCTCCCACGACAGTGAGGCCGGGTGCTTCACCACCGCGGAGGCGGGCGCGAGGACGAGCTCGCCGTGAACGCCGTAGTCGGTCATCGCGAACGCCGGCACGACGCTGACCGCGTCACCGACGGACACGTGCTCGACGCCCGGGCCGACTGAGTCGACGATGCCGGAAGCTTCGTAGCCGATGGAGGACGGGAACGCCGGATCGACCACGTACTCGCCCGTCCGGAACATCACTTCGGCACGGTTCAAGCCGAGAGCACGTGCGCGGATGCGTACCTCGTCCTTCCCGGGAGCCGGCACGTCGACGTGATCGAGGTGCAGCACGTCTGCGTCGCCGGTCGCGTGGAAGCGCACGTTCCTGCTCATGGGAGAACTCCAAAGGGGTGAGGGAGGCCGGCCGAGAACTCACGACAGGTGACGTCTGTGTTGTCGGCCGTGAGGTGTTCCAGTACGACATAAAATTCGATGGCTGTCAAAATTTGATGAGGGTGAAAGTTTGACGCTTGTCAAAACATGTGTTTGGGTGGACCACCTCGGACATCGATCACCCGTGGAAGCACTGTGAGCAACGCACTGGCCCGTCTCCTGCACCCGGACGGCACCCTCACCCTTGGCCTCGAGCTGCCCCTCGACAACGACTGGGGACCAACTCGACTCCTGAGGGATCATTCCGCAGGGCATCCCCGCGGGGTTCCTGACCTGGACTCGCACACAGAACGCGCACAGCTGGCTGACCGCTTGGGCTTCGCCGCGCTTTGGGTGAGGGACGTACCCCTGTTCGACCCGGTGGACTTCGGCGATGCCGGCACCGTGTTCGAGACCTTCACTCACCTCGGACACCTGGCGGCAGTGACCGAACGCGCCGTACTCGGCACCGCTGCTGTCGTCCTTCCCCTGCGGAAACCGCTGCTCGTGGCCAAGGCGGCCGCTACCGTCGACTATCTCTCGGGCGGCAGGTTCGTTCTGGGGCTTGCCGGCGGGGATCGCCCGGTGGAGTATCCGCTGTTCCGCGAGGACTTCGAGCAACGAGCTGCCACATTTCGCGAAAACCTCGCCATCCTGCGGCAGGCATGGGCCGTGCCGGCTGCTGGTAGCGGCATCACAGTGCCTGCACTCGGGCTCAAGGCCGAACGGAAACTGAACGTCCTTCCCAAGCCCGGTGGCGGAAGTGTGCCCGTAGTGGTGGCGGGCCGGGCTGGGCAGGACCTCGACTGGCTCGCTGCTCACGTCGACGGATGGTTCAACTACCCGCGAGACCTGCAGGTCGCAGCCAAACACCTTGCGGACTGGGGAGCGCATACCAAGGCTCTGGGGAATCCGAAGCCCTATCTCGCGCCCATGCTGCTCGACCTGACCGAAGACCCGAGCACCCCCCGCAGCCCCATCCGGCTGGGCCTGCGTACCGGCCGTAAAGCCCTACTCGAACACATACACGCCCTTAACGACCTGGGTGTGGCGCATCTGACCCTCAACCTGCGCCCGGGGGATCGCCCTGTCGAGGAAGTGCTGCACGAACTCGCCGAAGAGGTTCTGCCGCACTTCCCGACACCTCAGGCGTGAATGCCGCAGTCCGCCCGGAAACGCTCGCTCACAGCGTCGGCAGCCCACTTGCCCCAATTGACGACCGCGGCACCGCTCCCCTGCGGTCACCCGACCGCAGGGACGAGAGACGTCGACGTCACCGACTCGGAGAACAGGTACTACTCATGAACGCAACCGCAGCCATCGGCGTGACCGGCCTGGGTGTGATGGGCCGCAACCTGGCGCGGAACTTCGCCCGCAATGGCTACACCGTCGCCGTCCACAACCGGACGGCGGCGCGCACGCGCGCGCTGATGGAGACGTACGGCGGCGAAGGCACGTTCGTGGCCGCCGAGACCGCCGAGGAGTTCGTCGCCGCCCTCGAACGCCCGCGTCGCCTCATGATCATGGTGCAGGCGGGTGCCGCGACCGACGCCGTCATCGAGGAGTTCGCCCCGCTCCTCGAACCCGGCGACATGATCATCGACGGCGGCAACGCCCACTTCGCCGACACCCGCCGCCGCGAGGCCGCCCTGCGCGAACGCGGCATCCACTTCGTAGGCACCGGCGTCTCCGGCGGTGAGGAAGGTGCCCTCGAAGGCCCCTCGATCATGGTCGGCGGCTCGGCGGAGGCGTACGACGCCCTCGGCTCGATGTTCGAGACCATCAGCGCCAAGGTCGACGGCGAGCCTTGCGCCGCGCACATCGGCAGCGACGGCGCCGGGCACTTCGTGAAGATGGTCCATAACGGCATCGAGTACGCCGACATGCAGCTCATCGCGGAGGCGTACGACCTGCTGCGGCAGGTTGCCGGCTATCACCCGGCCGAGATCGCCGACATCTTCCGCCGATGGAACGAAGGCCGGCTCGGCTCCTACCTGATCGAGATCACCGCCGAGGTCCTCGCCCACACCGACCCTTTCACCGGACAGCCGTTCGTCGACATCGTCGCGGACGCCGCAGGTCAGAAGGGCACCGGCCGCTGGACCGTGCAAACTGCACTCGACCTGGGCTCGCCGGTCACCGCCATCGCCCAGGCCACCTTCGCCCGCGCGGCCTCCGGCCAGCGCGACCTGCGCGCCGCCTACTCTGGCATGCCCGGCGGCACCACACCGCCGCTCAGCAGCACCGAGGCCGAACGCTTCGCCTCCCAGGTCGAGCACGCCTTGTACGCCTCCAAGGTCATCGCCTACGACCAGGGCTGGAAGATGATCCAGGACGCGGCCACCGAATTCGGCTGGAAGATCGATCTCGGCGCGGTCGCAAAGATCTGGCGCGGCGGCTGCATCATCCGTGCCTCCTTCCTCGACCGCATCCGTGCCGCGCACGCTGCCGACCGCGAACTGGTCAGCCTGCTGGGAGAGAAGGAGTTCGGGCAGGAGATCACGGAGGCGCAGGTGCCCTGGCGGGAGACGGTCGCCTCCGCCGCCCGGCGCGGCATCCCCGTCCCGGCCATCTCCGCCGCCCTCGCCCACTACGACACCTTGCGGGCCGACCGTCTGCCCGCCGCCCTCCTGCAGGGCCAGCGCGACTACTTCGGCGCCCACACCTACCAGCGCACCGACCGTCCCGGTGTCTTCCACACTCACTGGTCGGCCCCGGACCGCCCAGAGACGCAGGCATAGAGGCCGTCCGGGGGCGCAAGCCCCCGGACGACGTCTCCCCAGGAGCCGTGGCCACTCTTTCCCCGTCCGGTGGTCGGTCGGGGCCCTGTCCGTGTACTGCGCGAAGAAGCCGATACGGCCGAAGTTCTGCGGGCGTCGGCCTACCTCAGAGGTCACCTCGCCCTGGGCTGTTGAGTAGCCTGCTGGCCTGGGAAATCGAATTGAACACGGACGGCTGGTTGGAAGACACACGGACGTCCTATGACACCGTCGCCGAGAGCTATGCACACCAGGCGCGTAACCTCCTGGACGAAACACCCGAGGAGCGCGCAGTCCTAGTGCTGTTCGCCGATCTGGTGAGGTCCCGCGGTGGGGGGTCGGTCGCAGACGTGGGATGTGGTCTGGGGCGGATTACCGCTCACTTGCGCCAGCTGGGCGTAGACGCGTTCGTCCACGTCCCATCGTCGCCGACGCAGCCAGATGATCGGCCGGCTCAACGAAGCCGGCTTCACCGTGGACGGACACAGGACGCGCACCTCGGCCGAGAGCCCCCTTGGGGGAATCATCCTCGCCCGCCGCCAGCGTGACATCCAGTGAGATCCCTCAACTCGTAAGCCGCCGGTAGCAGAAGAGTGTGGTGGCGATGCAGGCGAAAGCAAGGACGTGCTCGGCATTGCGCTCGCAGCGACGGTGCAGTCGTCGGCATCCGGCGAGCCAGGAGGTTGGGTCGGCCGCGTGGCGAGGTGTCTGCCGTGGCAGCTCCCTTTCCTCACGCAGACGGCGGGCGGCCACGGAAACTTCCGAGCCGCCCGCCGTCTCCGGGGAGCTACCTGCGGGCGATCGCCGTCAGTGTGGCGGTTCCGATCACGTGTCCCGACATGGTGAACGTCGTGACCGCCGCGGGTGTGGCAGCCGGCAAGTCCAGGCTGGGGGTGTCCAGTGCGTACACGGTGATCACGTAATGGTGGGCGATGTCGCCGGCCGGCGGGCAGGGGCCCAGGTAGCCGGTCCGTCCGGCATCGTCCGTACCGGCTACCGTGCCCGCGGGCAGCGCGCTGCCCAGGCTGCTGGCCGTGGCCGGGATGTCCCAGGTCACCCAGTGCCAGAAACCGCTGCCGCTGGGGGCGTCGGGGTCGAACATGGTCACCGCATAGCTCCGGGTGCCCTTCGGCGCGCCGTGCCAGTTCAGCCGGACCTGCTTGTTAGGGGTCGTGCAACCGAACGCGTCGGCGTAGGCGTCCGCCGGGAAGGTTCCGCCGTCGCGGACGTCCGGGCTGGTGACGGAGAACTGGGCGGCCGAGTCCGGGACGTTCCCACGGATCCGGTTGTACTTGTAACCCCCGTAATGGCCGGAGGCCTCGCTGTAGCTGGAAGCCTCGTGGTGCCCGCCGCGGGTGTCGGCGCTCGCCGTAGTGACGCCTGCCGCCACCGCGGCGACCGCGGCCAGCGCGGCGGCGGCCCGTACCGTCTTCTTCATTATTGTGCCCTCCTGGGCAGGTCAAGTGGGTAGGTGCCTCCACGATCAAGGTCACGGACGCCCTGGGGAAGGCGCTCCGGATCCTGGCATCCCGAATGCCAGGATCCGCACTCGACAGCGTCCACGCAGGTGGGGAGGATGGAGGGCATGGCGAGCGACAGATCACCGAGACGCACGGAGCTGGGGGAGTTCCTGCGCGCGATGCGGTCCCGGCTCCAGCCCGTGGACGTCGGGCTTTCGGACGGGTCCCGCCGCCGTACGCCGGGGCTGCGCCGCCAAGAGGTCGCCCAGCTCGCAGCCGTCAGCATCGACTGGTACATCCGGCTCGAACAGGGCCGGGTCGGTACCCCCGGCGCCGCCGTCCTGGACGCCGTGGCGCAGGCGCTGCGGCTGACGCCGCCCGAGCGCCGCCATCTGCATCTGATCGCCCGCGGCGAGACCCCGCTGACCAGGCCCCCGGCCGCCCCGGTCAGCGACTCCCTGCGGGTGCTGCTGGCCGGGATGCCACTGATCCCCGCCTACATCGTCGACTTCCGCTTCGATGTGCTGGCCCACAACAACGCGGCGGAGGCGCTGTTCGGCCCGAACTTCGGGTCCGGGGATTCTGCCAACTTCGCCCAGCTGATGTTCCTGCCGCCGCAGATCCGCGAGACCCAGCTGGACTGGGTGCGGGTGGCCCGTGAAACGGTCGGAAACCTGCGCGCCAACCTCGCCCGCCACCCCGACGATCCCCGACTGCGCGAAGTGATCGCCGAACTGCGCGCGCGCAGCACCGAGTTCGCCGGCTGGTGGGACGACCACATGGTGCAGCAGCGCATCCACGGCTGGAAGCGCATCCTGCATCCGGTCGCAGGCGAACTGACCCTCTGTTACGACTACCTGGCCACCCCGGACGACTCCGATCAATGCCTTGTCGCGGTCACCCCCGCGGACCAGGCCACCGAGGACGCCATTCACAGACTCATGACGGGCCCCGGTTTGCACGCCGTCGGTGCCTGAAGAGCGCGGCGAGCGTCATTACTCCCGGCCGGCGGGGTTGTGGGCCGCAGCTGGTGTACACGCTCGCCTCGACAGCTGTGAGTGACTTGCCTCAGACGACCGACGAGACGAAGACGTACGGCCGCTCTCGTCGCGAGATTTGAGGTCTGCGACCGATCGCGTGACCACCCCGGACGCACGAGACCGCCCGTCGGCATCGTCCGACGGGCGGTCTCCACGCTTCGACAGCACGTGTCAGTCAGGTGCGCTGTTTCGGGCTCGGGCTCAGACCAAGTTGAAGGTAGCCGGATCCGGACCGAGGCGCCGGTCCTCGTTCAGCGCGCTGATTGCGGCGATGTCGTCAGCGTCCAGGGAGAAGTCGAAGACCTCGATGTTCTCCTTGATACGTGACGGGGTCACGGACTTGGGGATCACGATGTTGCCCAGCTGGAGGTGCCAGCGCAGCACCACCTGGGCCGGGGTGCGGCCGTGCTTCTGCGCGATGGCGGTGATCGCCGGGACTTCGAGGAGCCCCTGACCTCGGCCGAGCGGCGACCACGCCTCAATGGCGATGCCCCGCTCCGCGTTGTACTTGCGGTCGGGGAGCTGCTGGAGAAACGGGTGGAGTTCGATCTGGTTGACCGCGGGAACGACGTTCGTAGCGCCGGACAGCTCGTCGAGATGTTCCGGAAGGAAGTTGCAGACGCCGATGGCCTTCGCACGGCCGTCCGAGTAGATCGTCTCGAACGCCTTGTACGTCTCCACGAATGTGCCCCGGGCGGGCAGCGGCCAGTGGATCAGATACAGGTCCACGTAGTCCAGGCCGAGCCTGTCCAGGGACTCGTCGAAGGCGCGGAGGGTGGAGTCATAGCCCTGATCGGTGTTCCACAGCTTAGTGGTGATGAAGAGGTCCTGACGTGCGACACCCGACTTGGCGAGGGCCTTGCCGGTGCCCTCTTCGTTGCCGTAGGCCGCGGCCGTGTCGATGCTGCGGTAACCCGCTTCCAGCGCGGTGGCGACGGCCTGCTCGGCCTCGTCGTTGGGGACCTGCCACACGCCGAAGCCCAGCTGGGGCATCTCGACGCCGTTGTTCAGGATGATCGGGGGGACCTTGCTGCTCACGAGCGTTGCCGATCCTTCGAGTCGTTGGGGAGGGTACTGCCCACTGTCTACGGCCATGGCCTGCGATGCATTTCTGACCTGACCGCTCCATGCCGGAAACACCACCCGGAAAGCGCAGGTCACATAGGCCTGACCCGCCAGGATTGCGCGGTGCAACCCCAGAGGGTGCTGCTGTGGCCCTAGGCATAGGCCGTCGACGATGCCCTCGCCGCACGCGGCATCCTGCCGAGCACGGTTCGAGCTAACCGCCATGACGCGGCACGTATCCAGCACACCAGGCCCTGGCCTCCTTCGGGGGGTCATAAATGGTCCTGCTGAGGCAGGTACCGTCAGGGCCACATCACCTATGTGACCCTCCCCTGGGACGTCAGCCAGCGGCATCCGCGCGGACTGGGAGGAACAGCAGGGCTGGTACTGCGCCAACGCCGGGCTGGCGCCGGCAACCCGCAGCTCGGGTTCCTCGATCCGCGGTGAACAGCCCTCCCGACGAGGAAACAAGCAGCTCAAGCGGGCCTTCTTCCTGTCCGCGTTCGCGGCCTTGGCCGACCCGGTCTCGCGGGCCTACTACGACAAGAAGATCGCTCAGGGAAAGCACCACACCCAAGCCCTCCTGTGCCTCGCGCGACGACGAGCCGACGCGGTGCCCCACCTCCAGGCGGGTGCGTCCGGCGAACACGGTCGCGCGGGCGGGCGCTGCCATCGCCTGCAACCGTGTCTCCTCCCGGCTCGCGCGGAGATCGAGGTGGGCCTGCAGCAGCAGCCGGGCCAGCTCCCGGCCCTGCCCGGCGGCCATCTCCTCCACGTCGTGGTGGGGCGCGGTCATGGTGTCGGGGCCGGAGAGGTCGGCGACCAGGCGTGTGAAGAAAGAAACCGCGGCGGCAAACGGGGCAGCCATCGCAGCGTGCTCGTAGTCTTCCATCGGGCTCTCGATCCTCGGCGATCGGATGGTTTCGTCGCCCTCGACGCTAGGACCGGGAGCCCTCCCCATCACCGGCGCGACGCGAGGCCACAGGATCGCTGCCGTGCCCTGGCGCACGCTCCGCCGCGGCCGCGTCGCGGGAGGCGAACAGGCCCGGTGACACCTCCGCGATCCTTCCCCGCTCCGTGAGTCGCTTCAGCTTCGAACGAAACCCCTCCACCTTCGACTTGTCCGTCGACAGCCCCAGCACCGAGCACAACTGATGCGCCCGCAACGGGTGGCTTTAACGGCTGGTAGCGGCTCCACTCTTCCGGTCTGACTTGGCTCCAGTTGAAGATCGAATGGGCGGAAGTTCCGGTTTGAATCGGCTCCGGTCTCCGGGACCGGGTGGCCCCGGAGTGTCCGATCCGGGGCGGGTGTTATGTGCCGTTCTTCTTCTGCTGCTTGGCCCTGGTCTGTGCCAGCCGGTAGGACTCGGTGCCGGTTTCGATGATCGCTCCGTTGAAGGTGAGCCGGTCGACAATGGCCGCGCAGAGCCTGGGATCGGTGAAGGTCCGAGTCCAGCCGCCGAACGATTCGTTCGAGGCGATGGCGACACTGCTCTTTTCCTCGCGCTCGGTCAGAACCTGGAAGAGCATCTCGGCTCCGCGGCGGTCGAGTTCGAGATATCCCAGCTCATCGATGCAGAGCAGGTCGACGCGTCCGTAACGGGCGATGGTCTTGGTCAGTTGTTTCTCATCGGCGGCCTCGACGAGTTCGTTCACCAGCTTGGCGGCCAAGGCATAGCGGACCCTGAAGCCGGCCATGGCGGCAGCGGTGCCGAGGCCGATCAGCAAGTGGGACTTGCCTGTTCCGGAGTCACCGATCAGACACAAGGGCTCGCCCTTCTTGACCCATTCGCAGGTGGCGAGGTTGTTGATCACTGCGGGGGTGACGTTGGGGTTGGCGTTGTAGTCGAAGTCCGAGAGCCATTTCTGGCGGGGGAAGCCCGCCGTGCGGATGCGTCGTTCCGATCGGCGGCGGTCACGGTCCTCGCACTCGGCCATGAGCAACTCGGCGAGAAAGCCCCGGTAGGACAGGCGCTCGCGTTCGGCGCGGGCGACGGTGTCGGGGAACTGGGCCCGCATCGTGGGCAGCCGCAGCACGCGGCAGGCAGTGTCGATCGCGGCATCCGAGGCGGGTTCGGTCAGGGTGTGGTGCGGGCCGGTCATGGCGATTCCTTCCTCGGACGGTTCAGCAGCTGGTCCCAGTTGCCCAGCGCGGGCAGTGGCCGCTGGTCAACGGGCAAGCGGGCAGCCCGGTGCAAGGTCAGGCTGGTGACCTGCGGGTCCGTCAGCTCGGGCGGGACAGGGGAAGCAACGGTGCTGGTGACGGTCGGTGAGCGGCCGTCGGTCTGGGCCGCCTTGCGGGCCTCAAGCGCGACCATGTCGGCGGTGCAGGCGCCCACCGCCAGAGCGGCCCGGATCCCGGCGACCACGTCGCGATGTTCAAGATGCCGGTGCAGCAGCAGGACGTGGACCAACTCGGTGGTGCCCCCGGTGTCTCCCAACGAGGTCTTCGCCGCTGCCCAGAACGCCTCGTGCGCCGCCGTGAAAGTGCCCTGGTGGCGGGCCTGGTCCAGCGCCTCGGAGCCGGCCAGCGCACCCGGCTTGGCCAGCAGTACTTCCAGGAAGTGGTCGAGCACGATGCGCTCGGCGCCCTTGACCGTCAACCGCGGGTGCCGGGCGATCTCGGTGCGGCCGTGGAAGACGACCAGCTCGCTGGAGCGGAGCATGACGCGGACGGTGCGGCCGATGAAACGGGCCGGAACCGAGTAGCGGCAGACCCTGACGGCGATCATTCCATAGCGATCGACCCGCGGCGTGAAGACGATGCCCGTCTCGAACGGCGCCTCGGGCAGGGGCAGCAGAAGCGGTGCCTCGCTCGCGAAGTCCTGGCCGATCGTGCGGATCCGCATGCCGATCCGCCGGTCTTCCTCCAGCCGCTCGAACTCCGTGAAGGCCGCGTTCAGGTCCTCCAGCGAGTTCACCCGCGGGACCGGAGTGAGGTAGTTGCGGCGGAAGTATCCGACCTGGCCTTCCACTCCGCCTTTCTCATGTGCCCCGCGCAGTCCCGGCTCGCAGTAGAAGGGAACGAAGGCGAAGTGCCGCCTGAAGTCAGCCCACTTGGGGTGCTCTTCCCGCGACCGGCTCTTGTGGATCACCCGAGAAACAGCAGGGGACAGGTTGTCGTAGCGGATCTGACCGCCCGGGACTCCTCTAATATGCGGGTCTCGATGTCAAGTCTCCGGCTGCGTTTGAGAAGCTGTCCAGGACACTCTTGTTGACCGCGAAGCGCCGAGCTGGGGAGCCCGTGGAGATTGTTGAGCACGAGCTGAACCATCCCTGGGAAGGCGTTCTCGCCGCTCCCGCCGACGGCAGTGACGTCGGCGTCCTGGTCCTGGCCGGTTCCAGCGGACGCATCGAACGCGAGCGAGCACGCATCCTCGCTCAGCAGGGCATCGCGGCTCTGTCCATCCGCTGGTTCGGCGGACCGGGGCAGTCTCCGGGAATCTGTGAGATCCCCCTGGAAACCTTCACCGGTGCGGTGGACTTCCTCACCACGACCGGGGCCCGACGCATCGGAATCCTCGGTGTCTCCAAGGGCGCTGAAGCAGCTCTGCTCACGGCCGTGCACGACCCGCGCGTGGGCGTTGTCATCGCACTGTCGCCCACCTCGCGGGTCTGGTGCAATGTGGGTCCGGGCCTCGATGGGGAACAGCGCCCGTTTCGGTCTTCCTGGACCTGGCAGGGGCGCCCCTTGCCTTTTGTCCCGATGGATGACTCCTGGACCCCTGTCAACCACAGTGGCGGTCCGGTCGCCATCCGCGGCTGGTACGAACTCAGCGAGCGGAGCTTCGCTCACCTGCTCCCTCGGGCAGAGATCGCTGTCGACAAGGCCCGGGCCGACCTGCTGCTCGTCGCTGGCGGCGACGACGCGATGTGGCCTTCTCTCCGCTTCGCCGAACAACTGGCAGAACGCCGACGCTCAGCCGGGACCACCGTGCATCTCATCGCCCGCCATGAGCCCGGGCCCTGCTTGCCGCGGTGCCCGACCTGGCCGACTTCTCTCGCCTGCCGCTGGACCGGCAGCTCGCCTTCAACCACGAGACCCACCGGTTCATCAGCTGGCTTGCGGTGACCGGACGGATGCAACCGGGCGCCGACTACCTGGTCGCCCGCCGTCCGCGCCTGGGCATCGTGCTCGCGCGAACGGAGCCGGAACTGCACCTGCGGTTCATGGAGACCGCCCGCACCCTCGGCTTCCGCGACACCGTGGCCATGACCCCAGTTCAACCTGCTGGGCCACTTCATCGCGCTGTTCGGCAAAGGGCCGGACCAGCTGCAGCAGAGTGACTGGGACGAGGGACGCCGCCTGCTGCTGGAGGCCGCCCGCCGCATCCCCAACCGCGGCGTCAAGGCCCTGTCCACCGCGCTGTTCAACCTGGAAGCGACGCTGTTCCACTGCGAGTTGACCGACCAGCTCCCACGCCGGCGCTCCCCGGACCACGCCGACGTCCGGGCCAAGGAGTGGGCCCAGGTCCCGCCCGGGATGACGGACACGATGCAGCACTACCTGCGGCAGATCGCCGGCACCCTGCGGCCGGGCACGGTGAAGAACGCCGAGCTGACGCTGCGGGAGTTCGCTCTGCTGGCCGCCACCGAGGACACGGCTGTGACCTGCGTCGCCCAGCTCAAGCGGCGGCACGTCGAACGCTACCGGCAGTGGCTGCTGGAACGGCCGGCCGCCCGCGGCGGCCCGCTGCACCGGCACACCGTCCGCGACCGCCTCAGCAAACTCCGCGGCTTCTTCCGCCGCTTGGACGAGTGGGACGCCGCCGACCGGCCGCCCCGCCAGCTGATCTTCGACAGCGACTTCCCGATCGCGGACGAACCACTGCCCCGCTTCCTCGACGACGCCGCGGCCGCCAAACTTCTGGCCGCCGCCCGCCAGGATCCCGATCCGTTCGCCCGGCTAGCCATCGAGATCCTGGCCCGCACCGGGATGCGCCGCAGCGAGATGCTCGGCCTCACCATCGACGCGGTCGTGCAGATTGGCTCCGCCTACTGGCTCCGCGTCCCGGTCGGCAAGATGCACACCGACCGCTACGTTCCCCTGCACCCGCAACTGAAGACGCTGCTGGACGACTGGCTGTTGCACCGGCCCGAGGGCCTGCGCTCGAACCTGCTGTTCACCGACCACGGTCGCCCCGTCAACGCCTCCCGCATTGAGGCCGCGGTCCGCAAGGCAGCCGAGCGGGCGGGTCTCGGCCGGGTCACCCCGCACCAGCTCCGCCATACTCTGGCCACCCAGGCGATCAACCGGGGCATGTCCCTGGAAGCCATCGCGGCTTTGCTCGGCCACCGGTCGTTGTCCATGACACGTGTTTACGCCCGGATCGCGGACCGGACGGTGGCCGACGAGTACTTCGCCGTCTCGGAAAAGGTCGAGGCACTCTACGACGCCCCGCGCCAGCTGCCCGCCGACGCCGAAGGCTCGGAGATGGCCAAGCTCCGCCGGGAGATGCACCGCCGGATGCTCGGCAACGGCTACTGCGCTCGCCCCGTCGAGATGGACTGCCACTTCGAGTCGATCTGCGAGTCCTGCACATTCTTCGTCACCACGATCGAGTTCCACCCCACCCTCGAACGCCAGCGGGACGACGCGGCGGCCAAAGGACAGATCGCCCGGGAGCAGATCTTCGACGGACTCCTCAGCCGGCTCGACGAAGAAGCCTCCTGAAGGCGGTCAGCAACTGAAGGGAGCTGTTCTGGCGAGCTTGTCGAGGATGTGCGGCCACGCAGCCTCTCCCAGGAGCGCGTCAGC
The DNA here is from genome assembly GCF_040644695.1 of Streptomyces sp. NPDC046909. Lineage (NCBI taxonomy): Bacteria > Bacillati > Actinomycetota > Actinomycetes > Kitasatosporales > Streptomycetaceae > Streptomyces > Streptomyces sp. NPDC046909. The sequence continues at coordinate 720,176 of NZ_JBEYXC010000005.1, forward strand.
TTGGGGCGTTCCTCCGTACAGGAAGTGCGGAGAGGCAGCCGCCGGACTCTCGCCTGCGCAGCCCGGTGGGCGAGGTAGAACTCGACAAGGTCCGGACGCACGACCGGCAGCGCCGCAGCGCGGGCCCGGCGCATCAGCTGTCCGCCCGGTCGGCATCGATGGCGGCACTCGCCTGCAGGTATTGCTCGACGAGCCAGCCGTTCGCCAGATGGATGTAGAGGCGGGTCGATTCGATGGAGCGGTGTCCGGCCTGGGCCTGTACCGCCTCCAGGGCCATGCCCGCCTCCCGCAGTCGGGTCAGGCAGGTGTGGCGGAGCTGGTGGCAGGTCAACTTCGGCAGGCCGGTCCGTTTCCGTACGCCGTCGAGGATCTCGTCCAGGCCGTCGGCCGAGAACGGCCGGCCGCGGGTCGGCCCGCGCAGGACGACGAACAGCCGGTCGTGGTCGACTGGCGGACGCTCACGATCCAGGTAGTCGCCGACCGCAGTGAAGAACTGCGCGGAGACGGGTATCAGACGCTGGTGCCCGCCCTTGCCCTCGCTGATGAAGACCCGACGCTCCCCCGGAGAGAGGTCACCCAGCTTCAGGCCGAGGACCTCGCAGCGGCGCAGTCCGCCCAGCAGCATCGCGAGAATCATGGCCCTGTCCCGCGCTGTGTTCACCGTGCCGAGCACCGCATCGACCTCGCCCGGGCCGAGGACCCGCGGAAGGGTGCGGGGCGTGCGCAGGAGCGGGGCTCCACGGGTGCCGCTGCGGCGGCGGTTGGCCAGCCCCGTCGGTACCGGGTTGCGGTCGATGGCGAGGTCGTCGCGGGTCATCAGGTAGCCGAACAGCCCCGAGATGCTGGCGAGCCGGCGCTTGATGGTGCGGGCCGAGAGCCCCGCTTCCCCGTCTTCGAGCCGAACGACCTTCGGTCCTCGCCGCGGCTTCTTCTGCGCGGTGATGAAAGCGAAGATGTCCGCGGTGACGACGTCGGCCGGCTCCTTGGGCACCACCGAGAAGAAGACCTTCAGGTCATAAGCAGTGGCCAGCAGGGTGTTCGGCCGGCAGCGTGCCGCCACGAACTCCAGGTAGTCGTCGACCAAGGCGTGTCCGAGCGATGCCGCGGGGTTTCCCGCGGCATCGACGCGTCGTACCAACTGCGGCTGCCAGGCCATCCGAGCTCCTCGACGGGAGCGACCATCCTGACCGGGCACACGAGATCGCGGAAGAGTTGTCACCCACATAACCGCCCAGCATCCCAAACGCGTGAACATGGCCGTCCAGGAAGGCTTCCTGCCCGCACGAAGTGGTGATGCGGTGCACCGCCTTGCCCGAGTAGGCCAGACGGAACGCGAACACGTAACACTTCGTCCGCTGATCAGCCAGATCCACCCATGCCTCGCCGAAATCGACCTCCGCGTCCATGCCCGGCCGGTTATGCCGGACCACGAACCCGGCAGCCGGTGTCGCCCGAGCAGCCTCGGCCATCTCGCGCCGGCGCCGGGACACGTAGTCCCAGACCGTGGTGTAAGCGACCTCGGCCCCCAGTTCCCGCTGCAGCCGAGTCAAGATCCGCTTCACGGTGTGACGCTGCTTCGGCGGCGCATCCAGGTCCTGCAGAAGCCACTCGTCGATCGTCTTCTTGAACGGCTCCAGCCGCGGCGACTGCCGTACCGGCGTCTTGCGCGGCCTGGGCGACGGCGAGACCAACGCCTCCCGCACCAGCCGACGATGCACCCCGTACTTGCGCGCCAAGGCCCGGATCGACAGACCCTCCTGCCACGAATCACGACGGATACGCAGGAACAACTCGTCCTTCGACAGGTCCACCGGCCTCGCCCCCTCGTGGCGACCCGATGCAACAGTCCCACCGCACCAAAGAGGGTGGGGCCAACTCACCCCGGAACAACCCCTCAACGCCCCCGAGCGCCCCACCACTGGAGCCAAGTCAGACCGGAAGAGTGGAGCCGCTACCAGCCGTTAAAGCCAGATCAGCCAACGGTCAAGCGCCGCGGGGTGCGGCCTGAGAGGGTGGAAAGTGACTCGATGTCCGGTCCGCCGTTGCGATTGTCGTAGAGGTGCAGGTCGCGGGTTCGCGTGAGGTGTCGCTGGCCGGGCCGGGTGAACAGTCCCGGCTCGGTCTCGACCAGGATCTTGAGGGCGACCAGGCGTTTGAGCTTTGGGCGGAGGTTGTTTACGGAGCTGGGCGTGATCGGCAGATCGATCGCCTCGCACACAGCCCGGGCGCGCACGGGACCTTCAACCTCGGCGAACGCGGCCATGATCTGGTGGTAGACGGGACTGTCGGGCAGCGTCGGGGGCCGGTGGTGAGGGGGCGGGCGATGCCTGCTGGGGTAGTTCCACCAACGTCTTGCGGGTAGTGGCGAGGTGCTCGGCGGCGGTGTCCGGTTCGGCCGGCAGCGCCGTCAGCTCCGTGAGCTTCTCGCGGATGGCGTCTGCTTGCGCGGTGCTGCTGCTGCCGCTGGTCCAGCATTGCGAGTATGGAGCCCAGGGTCTGCTGCTGGTCGCTGCTCATGCGGTGCGCCAGGACGGGCGGGCGGCGCCGGGCAGGCGACGGGACATCACATCGCTCATGGCCCAGGACACCCGTGACTCCGACGTCGAGGGCCGGTGTTCATAGTCCCTGGTCAGTCGCCGGAACAGCATCAAGATCGCGTTGGTCTGCTCGACGGTCCACCGCTTGGCCTGCGGAACGAAGCCGCTGCGGTCCGCCCTCTCAGTTGGCACCGCGCACGCCTACACGACCGCGGTCATCAATCTTCTGGCCGCCCGCGCGCCCGGTCTGCTGCGCGCTTTGCGCGAGGCAGATCCCGAGTTCGTCCTGCTCGACGGCACCCTGGCTGAGTGCGACCGCCTCGGCGACGGCCCCGCCGGCTACTCGGCCAAGCAGCGCCGCCACGGGGTTGACGTGCAGGTGGTCACGGATCCCAACGGCGAGGTGCTGTGGCTGTCACCGGCCCTGCCGGGGCTGCCATGACCTGATCGCAGCCCGCGCCCATTGGATCATCAGGATCTGCGGGCGCCAATGCTTACCGATCCTGGCCGACCGTGCACCTACATCGGTGCCGGTGCGTGGGTGACGGCACCGGCCAGACGGCCTGCCGGTGGCGAGCTGTCGCTCATCCAACAGACCGTCAACCGGGCGCTATCGAGGGCGCGGGCCCCCGTTGAAGGCGGCGTCGGCCTGTTACCTCGGCCGAGTCGTCGAGCGTGGCAGCCGTGCCTTGCCGTGCTGAGACTCCTTCCCGTCGCCCCTGCTTTTCCAGGTCGAGGGGCCGTGGGATGTCTTTCAGGTGGCGGGGGTCTCGGCGGTGGCCACGATGGTGGCGCGGGCCAGGGTGTGGCTGGCCATGGTGAAGGTCAGGTAGGCAGGGGTGCCGTCGGAGGGCACGCCGAGGTCCTCGACGTCGAGGGCGTGCACGGTGATGAAGTAGCGGTGCTCGCCGTGTCCGGCGGGCGGAGCCGCGCCGATGTACTGCGGCAGGCGGGCGTCGTTGGGCAGTTGGGTAGCGCCCTGCGGGAGCCCGGAACCGGCGGCGTCACCGGCTCCGGCGGACAGGGCGGCCACGGTGGCGGGAATGTTGAAGACGGCCCAGTGCCAGAAACCCGACATCGACGGCGCGTCGGCGTCGAACACGGTCACCGCGAAGCTCTTCGTGCCCTCGGGCGCACCGGACCAGCTCAGGTCCGGGGAGATGTCCTGGCCGCCGGGGACGCCGAAGACGCCGGAGTGCTGGGCCGGCAGCAGGGCCTCATTGTGGGCGACCGCGGTGCTCTTGACCTCGAAGCCAGGCACCTGCGGGAGGAGGGCGAAGGGGTTGTTGTCGGCAGTCATGGTGTGTGCGCTCCTGTTCAGCGGTGTACTGCGAACACCGAGAAGACTGCGACCCGCGACGACAGCCGGGGAGATCTTGGGCATCCTGGTGCCCGGAGTGCCACCTTCACCGGATGACGCACGGCTGCGCGATGCCGCAGACTGGGTGCGTGCCAGCGCCCCGAGCCACGAACCGGCCTGAATTGTCAGCTTTCCTGCGAGCGATGCGGGAGCGCGTACGGCCGCAGGACGTGGGCCTGCCGGAGTTCGGCCAGCGCCGCACGCCCGGGCTGCGACGCCAGGAAGTCGCGCAGCTCGCCGCCGTCAGCATCGACTGGTACATCCGTCTCGAACAGGGCCGCGTCGGTGTACCCGGAACTGCTGTGCTGGACGCGGTGGCTCAGGCGCTGAGGCTGTCCGAGGCCGAACGTCACCATCTGCACCTGATCGCGCGGGGCGAGGCCCCGCCTGCCCGGCATGTGCCGGCCCCGGCGAGCCAGTCGTTGCGGAAACTGCTGGAGAGCATGTCGGCGACTCCGGCCTGGATCGTGGACTTCCGGTTCGATGTCCTCGCGCACAACGCGGCGGCCGTGGCCCTGTTCGGTCCCGGCTTCGCGGTCGGCACCAACACGGCGGAACCCTTGTTCCTCGACCCCGGTGCCCGAGACTTCCAGCTGGACTGGGATCGAATCGCCCGCGAGCACGTCGGCAACCTGCGCGCCAACCTGGCCCGGCACCCGGACGACCCGCGCCTCCTCCGCCTGATCACCGACCTGCGCCGCGCAAGCAGCGACTTCACGGCCTGGTGGGACGACCACACCGTGCAGCAACGCACCAACGGCACCAAACGCGTCCTGCACCCGGCCGCCGGAGTGATGACGTTGCACTACGACGTGCTGGCCGTCCAGGACGGCTCCGAACAACGCCTCTGCGTCGTCACCCCGGCCGATGCTCACACAGAAGAGACGCTGCGCTCGCTCGTCTTCCAGCAGACCAAGCTGCGAGCGGTGAACTGAGCCACCGTCAAATCGTGCGCCGAGGACGGCATACGCTCCTCCGGCGCCGCTATCCGTGACGGAGCGTCACCGACGCAGCATGTGGGTGCCGGTGACGGTTTCCTGTTCGCTCGTGCACCCATCGGAGTTTTGCCAGTTCTTGGACAGTCATGAGTCGGTGAGCGCCGTCCGGGCTTCGTCGTGTCAGACGATGAACCACACCTCCCGGCCGCTGGGATGGCGGACGAAGTGAACGGGTCCCTGCTCGCGCAGTCAGCGGCCTGGCGCGTACATGAGTTGCTTGACCTGTCGCAGGATGAAGGCGGTCTCGACGGATCGGATGCCGTCGAGAATGCCGATCTTGTCGTTGAGATAGGCGTAGACGTGTTCGGGGCTGCGGAAAAGACCGAAGGCGACGAGGTTGGCGAGGCCGGTCGTGGCGGAGGCGAACTGCACTTCGGGATGGTCGGCCAGGGCTCGTCCGACTGCGGCGGTGGCGTGCGGGGCGACGGTGAGCCAGAGCATGGCCTGCACGTCGTGGCCCATGGTCGCGTGGTCGTATTGGACCCCGAAGTAGAGGACCCCTGTGGATCGCAGGCGGTCCAGCCGCCGCTTGACGGCGGATTCCGGCTGGCCGGTGGCGGTTTGCAGGACGCTGAGCGTGGTGCGGCCGTCCCGGCCCAAGAGGGCCAGGAGTTCGTCGTCCGCGGCGTCGAGCGGGACCGGGGCTTCGAGGGGCGCAGGTGTGGGCAGGCGGAGGGCTTCCTGCTGCCCTGGGTCGAGTGCTTCGATCTTGGTGAGCCAGCCGAGCGGGCCGCCGTAGAAACGGTGCAGCAGGCAGTGGGCCATCACGGAACCGACGTGCGGGGTGCGGGGCAGCCGTTCGAGGAGGAGTTCGTCGCGTTCGCGGGTGTTGCGTGGCTTCATCCCGCAGATGATCTCGGTGCCGCCGGACATGAGGGCGACATAGAGCGTGTCGGGGCGTTTGGCCAGTGCGTCGGCGAGCCGTTCGGCTACGTCCGGTGAGCAGTGCAGGCGGGCGAGCCAGTTCTGCCGGCCGAGCCGGGTGCCGTCCGTCATGCCCAGGACGCGGAGGTTGACGGTGGTGGTCAGACGCCGGTAACGCCGGGCCACGGTCTGGTCGGAGACGTCGAGCACGGCCGCGATCCGGTTGAAGGGGGCGCGTCCGTCCAGTTGCAGTGCCTGCAGGAGCTTCAGGCCGAGGGAATCGAGCGTGGGCGAGGGCACCGGTGCTCCTGTCGGGCTGACTCGGGGTGGGCTGTGAGGTCGGGCAGGCAGCCCGTGGGGGCTCCAGGATGGAGTCGGTTCGGACCGTAGCGGTCGATTGCGGCTCTGTGTCGGCAGGGGGGAGGCCGGGAGCGGGCAGATCCGTTCACGGCCTCGCTTGGTGTCCCGCCGTCCCCACAGGGCACACACGACCCCGGGGGCCGTCAGACTGCTGGGTGCCTTGCGGAAAGGTCGGTCTGCGACGGCACATCAGCGGCCTCCCGGGCCGGTCGATGCTGATCACCCTGGATGGCCGGTGTGGCGGGCGTCGAGTGCTGTTGTGGCGGGCGCAGCAGCACAGCGCCGACCAGTGCGGCGAGGAGGACCAGAGCCGCAGCGACGGTCAGACACTGGTGAATTCCGTCGAGGAAGGAGTCGCTCACGGCGTTCAGCGCACGGCCTCGGGCGGTTCCCAAATCCATCTGAGCCACCACCCCCAGACCGTTGCTGTCCACGGCCGAAGTGATCCGGGCCGTTGTCGCTTCCGGCAGTCCGGCACTGGTCAGGTGGCCGGGCAGCGCGTGGGAGGCCTTGGTGGTCAGCAAGGCGCCGAGGATCGCGGGTCCGAGTGCGCCGCCGATCTGGCGGAAGGCGTTGTTGCCGGCGGCGGCCATGCCCGCGAGGTGGTGCGGGACCGATGCGACCGCAGTGGCCGTCATCGGCGTCATGACCGCGCCCAGGCCGCCGCCGAGCAGGGCCAGCCGCCAGGCCAGAGATCCGAAGGAGGTGTCGGCGTCGAGGGTGGTGAGTGACAGCAGGGCTGCTGCCGTGATGAGCAGTCCGCTGGTGATGAGCAGACGTGCCGACAGCCGGTGCATCAGGCGTCCGGCCGGGATTCCGACCACGATGGCCATCAGGGTGATGATGAGGAAGCGGTAGCCGGCGGCGAGCGTGTCCAGTTGCTGCACGAGGCCGAAGTACAGGCTCAGGACGAAGAAGAAGCCGATCAGCCCGAGGAAGGTGATCGTCGCGATCAGGGTCGTCGCGGTGAACGCCGGGCTGCGGAACAGGGACAGGTCCACCATGGGACTGCTGCTGCGGCGCTCCGCCACCACGAAGGCGACGGCGCTGAGCGCGGCCACGACCAGCGACACGACCACCCGGGTGTCCGTGAAAGAGGCGGCGCCGCCCTCGATGACGCCGTAGACGAGGGCGGTGATGGCGAGGGCTGCGGTGATCTGGCCGGGCCAGTCCAGGCGCCGTGAGCCCGGTGCACGGGAGTCGCCCACCAGCCTGGTGGCGGCCGCCATGGTGATGAGGCAGGCGGGGATGGGCAGGAGGTAGATCCAGCGCCAGGTGGCGTGGTGGAGGATGACGCCGGCTATCAGGGGGCCGACGGCAAGGGCGGCCAGGAGCGCGGTGGCCCACAGGCCGACGTACTTGCCGCGTTCGCGCGGGTCGGGGACCGCGTGACTGATCAGTGCCAGCGTGGTGGGCAGCAGGGCGGCCGCGCCGAGCCCGGCGACCGCCTGGCCGGCCCACAGTACCTGCACGGACTGGGCGCACAAGACGATGGCGGCGCCGACGGCGGCGAAGGCGAGGCCGGCCTGGAAGACCTTCTTGCGGCCGTGGACGTCACCGAAGACCCCGGCGGTCAGGATCAGCGCGGCCATGGGCAGGACGAAGGCGTCCGAGACCCAGGACAGTTCGGCTGTCGTGGTGTGCAGGGCCCTTTGAATGGCCGGCAGGCTCACTGCGACTGTGGTCACTGGCAGATAGGCGACGAACACGCCGACGCAGGCCATCACGAGTGTGGCCGTTCGCTGTTGTGTCGGCGGGTGCGCTGGGGTGGGGGTGTTCACAGAGCTCTCCCTTGCGGCGCGGACCGCCGCGATCAGATGTTTCCGGCCGTCACCCTCGAACAGGTACAGCTCCACGGCCAGCCATCGGCTCGATCCGCCGAGAAAGCGACACGGACGTCGAGATCTTTGAGGATTTCCGACACCTGCCCCCGTGTCGGCCGATCCGCAGCGAGCGTGGAACCGACCGCCCAGCAGGCGCAGGAGAGCGGCGGTCGCATGCTTGAGGTAGGGAGTCGGACCGGTTGAAGTGAAGGTCCTGGATCAGGCGGTCGGTGTGTATCCGGCCTGGTCGGGGGTGGGGTAGAGCCGCTGGTGTTCGCGCTGGGTGGGGAAGGTCCCGTAGGCGTCGAGGTCGTTGTTGGCGGTGAGGGCGCGGAGGCGGAGGACGGCTTCGACTCCTCCGAGTCCCCAGCGGGCGCCGGTGATGTCGAGGCGGTCGCCGATGAGGTGGCGGCAGGCGCCTTCGATGGCGCCGGTGGCGATGGGCCGGCCGACTTCGAGTGCGGTGTCGTAGTGGAGATGGTCGAGATGGCCGGTGAGGTAGCGGCGGCATGCGGTGACAGCGTGGCGGCGTGAGCCGGGCAGGCGTTCACGGTCGGCCTGGGTCAGCATCTCGTCGGCGGCGCGGAGGGCTTGGCCTGCGAGGATCGTGGTGAGATGGTCGACGGCCCATGTCTCGGCCTCACGGCTGCCGGGGGCGTGGAAGGCGTGTGCGGCGGGCCCAGACGTACTCCGTGACGAAGACGGAGTCGAGCAGGACGTGGACGGTGATGTTGCGGCGTCCTGCACCCGACCACGCGCGGGCTGACGTGGGTTCGCGTGCTTTGGGGTGCGCGTCGGCCCGGCCGCTAGGACCTACTTTTCGGTGGAGGTGCCCGCAACGCCCCCGATGAGGCCACAGTGACCGGCTGGGTGAAGGACACGTGGGCCAAGCGGCAGCGCCGGTTCTGTGTCGCAGACTTCAGCCTGCTCTTGCGAGGAACCCCAGGGCTTCCGCCCTGGGAGGAATCGCATCCTCGTGGGCGCGGCGCGGAGCGCCGCGGTATCGCCCGTGGATGCTCGGCCGCGAAGCGGCCGGGTGTCGTGTCCGGCGGAGTAGGTGCTGCGTCCATGTGGTGGTGGGTTCACTCGGTCGGGTGATGCATGGCGAACGCACGGTGGGCAGTTGTACACACATGTAGATTCCGTGATCGTGAAGCTGGTGGTGCAATGCAGGCTGTCGCCGACGCCGGAGCAGGCGGCGGCACTTGAGGCGACCCTGCGCGCCTGCAACGAGGCGGCCACCTGGGCCAGCACCATCGCGTTCGAGAAGGATGTGAAGCGGAGCTTCGCGCTGCGCGAGCACACCTACGGTGAGATCAAGGCTCGCTGGGGACTGGGCGCGCAGGCCGCCCAGCACGTCGTGAAGAAGACGTGCGATGCGTACGCCACGCTCAAGGCCAACCTCAAGGCCGGGAACCTCGGCACGCGCGGCTCGAAGCGCTACCGTCGGGCCACCGGGAAACCGATCGCCTTCCGTCCGCACGGGGCGCAGCCGTACGACGACCGGATGCTGTCCTGGCAGGTTCCCGAGCGGCGGATCTCGATCTGGACGACTGCCGGGCGCGCCAAGGACGTCGCGTTCACCGCTTCACCGGAGCAGCTGGCCACCTTGGCCCTGTACCGCAAGGGCGAATCGGACCTGCTGTACCGGGACGGCATGTGGTTCCTGAACGCCACCTGCGAGGTGCCCGAAGCCCCGCTGAACACCGAACCGCGTGACTTCCTCGGCATCGACCTGGGCATCGTCAACATCGCCACCACCTCCGACGGCGAGATCATGGCCGGACGCGGGCTCAACCGCATCCGCGCCCGGGAACGGACTCTGCGGGGCAAGCTGCAGAAGAAGAACACCCCGTCCGCCAGGCGCCGCCTGAAGAAACGGCGCCGCAAGGAAGCACGGCGGGCCAAGGACATCAACCACAAGATCGCGAAGCATGTGGTGGCCGAGGCAGAACGCACCGGTCGCGGGATCGCCCTGGAGAACCTGACGGGCATCCGTGAACGGGTACGGCTTCGCAAGCCCCAACGGGCCACACGCTCCGGCTGGGCCTTCGCCCAGCTGGGGCAGTTCATCGCGTACAAGGCCCGTAAAGCGGGGGTGCCGGTGGTGCACGTCGACCCGGCGTACACCTCGCGCACCTGCGCCGAGCGGGCACGTCGACAAGGCGAACCGGGTCTCCCAGGCCTGGTTCGCGTGCCGGTCCTGCGGATTCGTTGATCACGCGGACCGCAACGGCTCCCGCAACATCCGCGCCAGAGCGTGGGAGTTGTGGCGACGCGGGGCGCAGTCAACCGCCCCAGGCCCACCCCCAGAACCGAGGCGTGGGACAGGACGCAAACGCAGCGCCACAGCCAGTGGCGCCCGTTGTGCAAGCCCAGGACTTTAGTCCCGGGTCGTTGACAAGATCCCATACCGATCCCCATCGACAACTACCTCGCCGCGACTGACCTCCCAGGGACGACATCACGCGCGCACGGTCAGACGTCACAGTCGCGGCAGACGGGAGGGCCGCTGTCCGCATCGGCCAGTTGGCTGCGGTGGTGCACGAGGAAGCAGACCTTACAGAAGAATTCGTTGTCCAGTTGCGGAAGCACGTGGATTGTCAGCTCCTCGCCCGAAAGATCGGCACCGGGCAGTTCGAGGCCCTCGGCGGCCTCGGACTCGTCCATGTCGATGGCAAGAGTGGATTTGCTGGTGCTCCGGGTGTTGAGCTCCTCAAGGTTGTCGATGATGCCGTCGTTGCGTGGGGTGTCGAAGTCCTTCGCCATCTTGCCTTCTCTGTCTTGGTGTTTGCCGTGCTCGCGTATGTCTGCGCCGTCTGAGCGGTGGGAAGCGGACGGAGTGTGTCAGGCGGGCTGGACGGTGATCGTGCAGAGCCGCTTGGTCGCCCGGGTCAGAGCGACGTACAGGTCCCTCTCCCCGCCGGGGCGCGCCGTGGTGATCTCTTCGGGGCTGATGACGACGACTCCGTCGAACTCCAGCCCGCGCGCTTCGGATGCTGGAACGATGCGTGCGTGCTGTGCGATGCCAAGGGCCGTCAGCTCGCCCACCCTCGCCTCTGCGCAGATGACCCCGAGGAGTTCGCCCGGGTACGCGGAGCTCTGGGTGCGAAGTTCCTGGACGACGGTGGCGACCAGCTTCTCAGCAGGTGTGGTCACGGTGCGGGGAGTCTCGCCAGTGCGCAGTGACCGTGTCGGCTTCTGGTCCGGAGCGATCCGGGCGAGCAGTTGTCGGGTACTCGCGAGAATCTCCTGTGTGGTGCGGTAACTGACCGTCAGACTGTGCAGCTGGAACCGCGGGCCGACATGCGGACTCAACGCCTCCTTCCAGTCATGCGCCGTCGCGACCGGACCCGCCTGGGCGAAGTCGCCCACCAGCGTCATGGCTTTTGCCGGGCATCGGCGGACGATCATCCGCCACTGCATGGCGGTCAATTCCTGTGCCTCGTCGACGACGACGTGCCCGTACACGCGCTCCGGCGGGCCGTCGACCAAGTGAGCCGCCTCGTCCAGCAGTGCTACATCGGCTTCGGTCCACGGCGCGTCCGGGGCACGCAGCAGACGCGACCGCTCGTCCGGTGCCAGCCGGGGAAGGTACTCGGCGAGAGTGCCGAGGTCTGCCAGGAGTGCCCGCACGAGGCCATCGGGTGTCTGCCGCGGCCACAGTGTCTCCACGGCCTGGTCGACGTGGGGGTCGTCGAGGAGCTCGGCCCGGACGGCGTCCGCGTCGAAAAGGGCGGCCGATCCCGAGGCGGCTGCATCGTCGGGGCCGGGGTGGTGCAGGTCCGCCGCCGTGAATCGGTCGAGGTTCCGGCCCGTAAGCTGGGCCACCTCGTTGTCGATCTGCTCCAAGAGGTCACCCGTATTGCGTTCCAGCGTCTCGGTGAGGGCGTCGACCAGAAGCTCCTTGAACACCTGGCGCGCTGGATTGTGTCCCAGCCCGGTCGCCACGGCGGCGTCGCGTGCGGTGCGGACGGTGGCTTCCGCAAGGTGAACCACGTCCTGCCCGACCCGCAAGGTGAGGTCGCCGTGCGGACTTTGCTGGGCGCGCAGCAGGTCGGCAAGTGCGTCAGCGAGAGCGGAACTGCCCTTGAGGCGCGCGGTGTCGAACGACTCCACCGCGGTGGGGACCACTCCGGCCAGTTCCTGGCATGTCGCCAGCACGACGTCGTTCTCGCCGAGCGAGGGCAGGACCTGGGATATGTAGTCGAGGAACCGCGCGTTGGGCCCGACCACCAGGACGCCTTCCTTCGCGGCGCGCGGGAACGCGTACATGACATACGCCGCCCGGTGCAGCGCGACCACCGTCTTGCCCGTCCCGGGCCCGCCCTGCACCACCATCACGCCGCGGTGCGCGGAGCGGACGATCTTGTCCTGCTCGGTCTGCAGCGTTGCGACGGCTGCGTGCATTCGGCCCGTACGCCGTGCCGAAAGGGCCTCGGTCAACGGGCCGTCGCCCACGACGTCCTCGGTGGTCGGGGCGGAGCCGTCCAGCAGCTCGTCGCTCACCGAGACCACCGCGCGCCCGTCCAGGCGCAGGTGCCGGCGTCGCCGCAGGTTCATCGGGTGAACCGGCGTGGCCTCATAGAAGGGCCGCGTCTCCGACCGCGGCTTCTCCAGCTGCAAACGAACTGGCCGGACGCGAAAACGGTCTGCGGATTCCAGAGCCGGCTCGCCAAGGAAGACCTTGCCGTCGCCATGAACTTCAACCATGCCCAGAAGGTCGCGACAGCACACGCCATCACCGACTTCCTCGCCGCCAACGGGGTCGATACCCGCGATGATCTCCGTACATGGCTGGACCAGCAGGCCAACCGCGCCGCTCTGCGCACGGTGAAGGGCGTCGGCCCGAAGAGCATCGACTACATCGGCAACCTTGTTGGCCGTTCGCAGATCGCCGTCGACGTACATCTGCGCGCCTTCGCCGCAGATGCCGGCGTTCCGGATCTTCCCTACGCGCAACTGCGCGGAGTGTACGAGGAAGCCGCCGGATTTCTTGGGCACGACAGAGGCGGACTGGAACATGCGGTGTGGCGGTACAAGTCGAACGCCGCGTAGCCCGCACTTCCACGGCCACCGACGACTGCTCAGCACGGCGTGCTCCGTCGGACCTGGCCCTCCATGAGTTGAGTGCCCTGGTCGCGTTCGGTGATGCGGGCCTCGCCCTCCACGCGGCCGGTCCGCTCATGCGCAGCGAGCAAAATCTCCTCACGTCGCAACGCCGCACCGGACTGATGCGAGCGACCGTCACTCTGCGTCATGCGTGGGTGCGTGCTCAGCAGTTCCGAGGCCGTAGTAAAAGGGCGAAGGCCTGTCAATTCCCGCCCGCTCCAGGAACAGCCCCTCGTAGTGCTGTAGCAGCTCCATGTTGAAGTCGACCTCTGGGGCCCTCCCGCAACAGCCTGTTCACCGACCCGGATGACAACCAGGGCATCCGCACCCTGATCGGGCAGGTTCAGGTGGGCGCCGCCTGGCACCCCGGACCCTGATCCGCACCGATGAGAGGGCGCAGGCTGTCCTGCGAGCAACCGCGCTGTCCGGCCAGGGACTGGGAGTTCGGTGTTTATACCTTGCTCGCGACCACCATGTAGTTCTCGGCCTCAAGATTGAACGTGCTCAGTTCCGTCTGGAGTCCGGCCCGGTGCAGCTCGACTTCGAGTTCCTCGTACCGGTAGGGCCAGCAGGACAGCAGTTCCGAGCGTGCCGGCTGCCCTCGTACGCGGGGCGGCCGGGATTCGCCGACTCATTGGCGCCGGAGGCCGCGTCGGGGAAGATGTGGTGACTGAAGTCCAGCGGGGGTGGGGGACATGGACATCACCTTGATCTCCACGCTGCTGGGCGTGGCCGGCGGTGCTCTGGCGACGGGAGCTGGGGCAGTTCTGCGCACGCGGCACAGCGTCCGCACGGCCGCCCGGCTGATTTACGCCGAGCTCAGGCGGGAGGCGACCGCGGTGACGTACTTCCGCAAGTACGGGCACTGGGCGGCCGCCACGCCCAGCCGTGATGCATGGGACACCAACAGCGCTGTGCTGGCGCGACGGCGAGCCAGCGCGACCTTCGAGGCCGTCGTCGAGGGCTACGAGGCGCTGGAATCCATGCCTTTCATGGTCGGAGACGCCCTGCCGCCAGGGCGCCGCGAGCCGTTCATGCGTGACGTGGTCAAGGCGCTGGTCGTGGCCCTCACTGACATTGGGCGCGTGGCTGGCATTCCCGCCGCGCAACTCAAGGCCGTGACGGAGCCCTTGAAGAACGCGCAGCCGCTCGCGCGCACCGGGGCCCCGACCGCGGCGGGGACGATTCCCTCGTTCCTTCGCCGCCGTATGGCCACTGACGACGGCTATGTCCCGCTGGCCTTGCCCTTCTCCGGGGTCCGCTTGTGGGCAGGGCGCGTAGTGATCAGTGACGGCAGTGCCACGGTCGAGCAGACCAAGTATGTGGTCTTCGATGCTCAAGGCAGCGATGAGCTGGAGGGGCACCCCGTGGCGCGACTGGCCGGCGGTGCTGCGACCGGCGACGCGGCCGTGGATGAGGCCTACGACGGACTCGTGGCAACCGCAACCTTCCTGGCGGAGGTGTTCGGGCGGAATCACCTCCATGAGCCTGGGACACCCTTTGCCGCGGTCGTGCACTACGGAACCAATTACAATAACGCCTTCGTTCGCGACGAGGTGATGTACCTGGGCGATGGCGACGACCGGTACTTCACGCGGTTCACCCACATCGACGTGATCGCGGTGGAGCTGTGCAAGGGGCTGCCCGAGTTGTGGTCCATGGCCGGTCACGGACAGAACGGTGCGCTGCGCGGTTCGATCCGTGACGTCCTGGGTGTGCTGGTCAAGCAATACGCTCACCAGTGCACGGTCGAGGACGCCGACTGGCTGCTGGGCGCAGGCCTCCTCGCCCCCGGCATCGACGGCGTTGCCCTGCGGTCTATCAAGGCCCCCGGCACCGCCTACGACGACCCGGACCTCGGGAAGGATCCGCAGCCCAGTAAGATGGCCGACTACGTTCACACCGACGACGACAACGGCGGCATCCACATCAACTCGGGGATTCCGAGCCGCGCCTTCTACCTGCTGGCCGAGCAGCTCGGTGGAAGAGCCTGGGAGCGCGCCGGTCAGATCTGGTGGGACGTGCTGACCAGTGGGCAACTGGACTCAACCACCCAGTTCGCGGACTTCGCTCGGCTTACCACCGCTGCCGCCCTTGAGCGGTACGGCGATGGTGAGGAACACCGCGCCGTTCGGGCGGCATGGAACGGCGTGGGCCTCTCCAGCACCTGAGGCCGCACAGCAGCCAACGCCTCGTGTACCGAATCGCGGCGAAGAACCGACGACACGGAAACTGCTGTAGCAGATGCCGCGGCCGTGCGTGATCATCGTGCTCCGGCGACGAGTCCGGGGCCATGCCGGGTGGGGTGGGTTGTCGTTCTCGGACGGCGGATCACCCTGGCGTTGGCGGGAGTGAGCCGTCGGCCGGGTTCGGGTAGGGCTCACCGTCCCGTGTTCCGTGTCGGCGCGGAGGTGAACCGGTGCGGGCCGCGCTTTGTCGGCACGACGTGGTGTGCCCTCTGAGTCGGGTCTTCGGTCTCGTCCGGGGGCGGGAATGCCTCACTCTCGCCTCGACCGGTTCAAGTACCGACTCGCCGCCTGGTCCTTGGACTTCCCGGGGCCGGGGCTCCACCCTTTCTGCACCCTTTCGGGTGGGTGTGTGTTCGGGGGTGGTTGTGGTTGGTGTGGTGGGGGGTTCTGGGTGAGGGTGTGTCGGCGTCGTTCGAATTGGGGGGTTTGTTGGGTGATGTAGGTGGGGGTGATGGGGCGGTTGTATTGGCCGGTGATGTGGTGGGCGGCGCATTGGCGGGCGATGTTGTCGGGGGAGGGGGTGTCGTTGGGTGTGCACTGTGCGGCCCAGAGGTTGTAGATGCGCCAGTGTAGGAAGTGGCGGCGGAGGTTGGAGGGGCTGATCGGATTGCCGTTTCGTCCGAGGAGCCCTTGGGCGGCGAGGTGGGTGGAGAGTTGTTCGGGGGTGGGCTCGGATCCGTGTTCGGTTTGGTAGTTCATCCATTCCTGGTAGTAGCGGTCAGTGAGGGTGAGCCGGGAGTCCGTGGCTGCCTGGAGCGGGGAGGCTCGGTCGTGGCCGCGTGGCTGCGGGGCCTGGTGTTCCGTCGGGGTCGTCGGTGACGTGCCGTCAATCGGTGGGGCGGTGTGCGGCGCCGGCGGCTTGAGGTTGTTGCTCGTGCCGGCCTGCTGCGCTGATGGGGGCGCTGTGGAGGCGGTCTGGGAACGCGGGGCAGGGGAGTATCTGGCCGTGGGCTCCCTGGGGGTGCCGCCGGTTGGCGGATGGTCTTGCGGCGCGGGTTCGGGGTCGCCTATCGGAGCGGCGGGCGCGGGGTGAGTGGTGTCCGGGGGCGTGCGTTTCAGGGGCTGTTCAGGCGGGGTGCCCATGGTGGGGTCGGTTTGCTGGTGTGTTTCGGGGTTGGTGGCTTGGCCGGTGTGTGAGGTGTCGGGTGTCGCGGAGTCGTCGCGGGCGCCGTGAGCTGTTGTCTGTGCCTGGCTGCTGAAGCGTGTGCCGTCGTCGGGCTGCAGGGCGTGGCTGGTCTGTGGGTCCAACCGGGCCCAGTGCGTGGGCGTGAGCGTGGTCGGGGCCTGGATGGTGAATGCCCGGTAGGCCGCGTGGAGTTGCCGCGTAATGAGGGTGGCCGGGTCGGGTGGCCGGTTGGCGCGGGCGGGGTGGGATGTATGAGTGGATGCCGGTGGTGGGGGAGGGTCCGGCTGAGGGCGGGGTTGCGGCCGGGTGCGGGGCTGTGAGGGGCTGCCCGGGTTGTCGGTTCGGGTGGTTGCCGGCGGCGGGCTGGGCGCCGGGCGGGTGGCGGGTGTGGTGGGTGTCGGTGGTGTGGGGGGTGTGAGGGGGATGCCGTAGCGGGTGAGGCGGAGGGGGAGGAGGGCTTGCACGGGGGCGTTGCGTCGCCATCGGCGTCCGTAGCGGCTTTCCAGGTGGGCTTGGTAGGTGAGGCGGTGTTGTTCGAGGGTGAGGACGTGGGTGTAGGAGCGTTGTTCCCAGAGTTTCATGCGCCGCCAGAGTAAGAACGTGGACGCGGGGGCGAGGAGCCAGCGGGCGGGCCGGATGTGGTCCATGTGGGTGCCGGCGGTGATGTGGGCGAGGCGGCCGGTGGCGTGGCGGGCGGCTTCGATGGTGGTGATGAAGAGGAGGGGGATGACGGCGTGCATGCCGGTGGCGAGGGGGTCGGGCCAGGCGGTCGCGGCGTTGAAGGCGATGGTGGCTGCGGTCAGCAGCCAGGCGGTGTGCCGGAGCAGGGGTAGCGGGATGCGCAGGCGGGTCAGCAGGAGGTCGAGGGCGAGCAGGACGCAGATGCCGGCGTCGATGCCGAGGGGGAAGAGGTAGGCGAAGGTGCCGAAGCCTTTGTCCGTGGCGAGGTTGCGGACGGCGGTGTAGGAGCCGGTGAACCCGATGCCGGCGATGAGGACGGCCCCGGCGGTGATGGCGGCGATGAGGGCCGGGTGCACCCGCGGCACCGCCGGCGGTGCCGATGCGGCGGGCGCTGGCCCGGACGGTTGTCGGCTGTGGCTGCGGTTGTGCTGTACGGGATGGGGGATGCGGCGGCCGGGGGCTGTGGTGCGGCTGGTGGGTTGTTGGGGCTGTGTGGCCTGGGGCGCGGTGGTCATGGTCGGGTGGCCTGGGTGTGACGGGCGGGGCCGAGGAGCGAGTTGATGAGCTGTTCGGTCTCCTTTCCCAACGGGCAGTTGAGGGTGCGACTGATGTGCTGGACGCGGCTGATGGCGGTGTGGACGCCCTGCCGGTTGCCTGCGGCGTCCTCGACCAAAATCCAGTCCCTGTAAAGCACTTCAGCCGTGCCGTCGACGTCGATGCCGCAGGCGATGGCCTGACGGGCCTTGCCGAGATCGTGGTGCGGGCCGGGGCTGGTGCGGTGGGCGGCGATGGCGTGGACGACGGCGGTGATGGCCGTGGTTATTTCCTGTTGGAGGGGTTCGGCCCAAGGCAGGGCTTTGCCGTCGAAGGGTGTGCCGCGGACCAGAGCGAGTGCCGCTTCGAGCCGCTCGACGTCGATGTGTGCGGCGCTTTCGCTGGAGCGGGCGTGGCGGGTGAGGTGCTGGAATCGGGTCCAGTCGCTGGTGATGGCGGGGTGGAGGTGGTAGGGGTCGTCGCCGGATTTGCGGCGGGGGACATAAGGCCTGCCGTCGGGGTCGTTGCCCAGGGCGGCGCGCAGGCCGTGCAGGCGTGCGTTGAGGGTGGCGGCGGACCAGGGGTGGGTGGGGTCCATGTCGGTGCAGAGGGTGTCGGCGGTGCGGCCGGGTTTGAAGTAGATCAGGGCGGCGAGTTGGGCGATGCGGGGGCCGTGGCCGCTGGCGTCGACGCCGTCGACCTCGACCGGTCCCAGGACCCGGATCTGCGGCGCGCTCGGGATCTGGCCTTCGTCGGTGCCGGCCGCCGGAGGGGTGTGGTTCTTGGCGGCCCGGACCGTGCCAGTGCTTGTTGCCGGGGGCCGGCCTGCGGCCGTGGCGGCGCCGGTGTCCTGGCCGCCGGCCGGAGGAGCCGGCTCGGCAGCTGCTGTAGGGCCGGTGCCGGTGCCGGCGGTGCGGGCGGCGGTGAGCAGGGCAGGAAAAACACCATCGTCCTCGCCGGGAACGTCCTGATGCGGCGCTGCCGGGGCGGCTGTCGGGCTGGGTCCCGGCGGCATGCCGTCCGGCGGCGCCGCGGCCGTGGCGGATGACCCCGACAGTTCGGTCTCGCGGGTGCTGCCCGCTGCGTTGTCTGGTCCGGTGTGCGTGCCGCTGTCGTGGAGGGTGGTGATGATCTCCTGGTAGGCGGCGGGGGTGAGGTGTTGCAGGCGGATGCGGGCACCGATCTGTTCGAGGTGCTGGGGCTGGTGGTGGGAGGCGTCGAGCACGGGGGCGTGTGGGAAGTGGGGTGCGGTGCTCGGTGCGGGGGCGATGAGGGTGAGTGCGCGGAGGCGGGTGGTGGTGAGGTCGGCGAATTGCCGGGCGGTGTCTGCGGGCAGTGGGCCGGCGCAGACCACGATCAGTGGTTGCCGGCTGGCGCGGGGGAGCTGGTGGGCTTCGAGGAGGCGTTCGCTGGTTTCCTGCAGCGCTTGGGCGGCATCAGCCACCTGGGTGAGGTGGGTGGCGGGTAGGTGGCGGGCCAGGTCGGGGGCGCATCCGGTGGTGATGATCTCGGCGTCGTGGGCCCAGGGGCTGATGGCCACTTCCACGGTCAGCGCCGTGCACACCTCGGCCACCTGGTGGGGTTCGCCGTCGAGGAGCAGGGCGGGCAGCAGGGCGAGGTTGACCAGCGCCAGTTCGCCGTCCTCGGTGGTGCCGAGGGTGACCAGTGCGGGGTAGGGGGCGGGCGCCTGCGAGGTGGCGGCCGTGGGGAGGGCGGCGTCGGCGGGCAGGATCCAGCGGCCGTCGTCGCCGGCGGTGAAGGGGGCGAGCGGCGGGCTTGCCGGGTCGGCGGGCAGCACGTGCACGGCGGCGGCGTCGATGAAGGCGCCGCGCAGCGGCGGCCAGCCGTCCAGCCGCGCCTTGGGGCTGTGGCCGGCCAGCGTCCGAAGTGCCGCATCGAGGAGCGTGACGCCGTCCGGCGCGGCCGCCACCGGCGCCTGTCCGGGTGCGGGCGTGGTGGCCGTCTGGCCGGGGCCGCGGCGTACGGTGCGGCGCCGCCGTATCCGGTGCAGGGCCAGGGCGCCGGTGACGGCGGCTGCCAGGAGCGTGCCCGCGCCGATCAGTGCGGGCCCGCTCGCCGGGTGGCCGGTACCGAAGGGCTCCGGCTGCGAGGACTGCGCGGCGGAGGAGGCGGGGGTGGTGGACGGCGTGCCGGGGGTGTTGGCGGACGGTAGGGCGGACGGCGTGCCGGGCTGTGCGGCGCCGGGGGTGTCCGCGGATGGCAAGGCGGACGGCGGCTGCGTGCTGTGGCCCTCGCTGGGTTCGCTGGCGCCCTGGTCGGTGACGACGGAACTGAGGGCCAGCGGGGTGGAGTAGATGTCGAGGATGCGAGGGGGTGCGAGGCGGGCGCCGTTGCGCAGCGCGAGGCCGGCAGCGGCCGAGGGTTCATCCGATCCGCTGCCGCCGTGCGGAGCGGCGGCCAGGGTGCTGCTTTGAGCGGTGCCGGCGGCCAGGACCAGCAGCAGGGTGGGGGTGAGGAGGAGGGCGAGGCGCATACGGACGGGATGCATGCCGGCGCGCCTCACCCGGGGATGGTGATGGTGGCGGTGTCGAACAGGGGCATCTGGAAGCCGACCTGGCGGCTGGTGGCGGGCGGAGCGGGGAACTGCATGAACACCTCTGCGCTCTGGCCGGCTTTGAGCCGGGTCAGGCCGATGGTGGTCAGCGGGTTGCCGTCGGTGTCGCGCAGCACGTAGTAGCGCTTGTGCCGGGCGAAGTCGATGAGGGTGGCGCCGGCCAGGGAGGGGCTGGTCTTGACGATGTCGTCCTCGGTGCCACGTAACTGGGCCGGCACGACGACGAGGTCGGGGCCGTTGTTGCGCAGCGTGCCGCGCAGGGTGAGGTAGCCGGCCCGGTCGCGTTCGGCCGCGGTGAGGGACAGCGTCAGGCCGGACGGCCCCTCCAACTCGGCCAGCGGCGCTTGTTCCTGCCCGGTCTGGGCGCGCGGCGCACTGCGGCTGGCCGGGGCGGCCGCGCTGGGGGTCGGGGTGGGGCTGCCGGTCGGCTGCGGCGGGTGGGGGGAGTCGGCACAGCTGGTCGTGGTGAGCGTGAGCCCTGCCGCGATCGTCAGGGCGGACAGGCGCCGGGTGACCCATGTGGTGCCCACTCTGGTCATGGAACGCGGTCCTTTCGGCAGGAAAGACGGGAGGGAGACGGGGCGATCGGAGGAGGGGCTGGGGCGCGGAACGCCGTCCGGGCCGGGGCCGGGGCCGGGGCCGGCGGGCCGTGCGGGTCAGGGGCGGGGCGGGGGCCAGACGGTGATGACGTCGCCGTCGAGGGTGACGTGGCGGGCCGGGAACAGGCCGCGGACCAGATTCAGGTCGTCGGGGCCGAAGTCCGCGAGGCCCTCGATGACGCAGGCCCGGCCGATACGGGTCACGGCCCGCGTGGCGGCCGGCCAGACACCCCTGCCGTCACCGGTATCCAGGTCTTCGTTACTGCGAACGTCACGGGCGGGATGGTTCATCGGACACTCCCTCAAGTGCGGTATGTAGTCAGTGGGATGTGGGGCTGCGTGCGGAGTGGCAGAAGTGAATCTATGATTCGCTTACGCAAATATCAAGGGGTTTGGTGCGCGTTACAAACCTGCGACATTCGCCCCGGCGTCGGGCCGCAGCGTCACAGCTGTGTCCATGGCCGCTGCGCTCCTCCGGTGACCGGCGTCCATACGTCGGTGGCGGGTCCGCCTTCTGCGAGGTCTTCGCGGACGGCGGCGCCCATGGGCACTTGACGGGACAGGGCGGTCCCGCGGGCGTGCTGGGCGGTCTGCCGTGCGGCGTGGGGCCGCAGCAGGGTTTGGAGCCGGCGGAGGGTGGCGGTGCGGTGCGCGGCGAGGGCGGCGAGCAGCTGGTGCGGCAGGGGTTCAACCGGGCAGGGGCGGCTGGAGCGGAGTGGCTGGTGGTGGGGGTGGTCACTGGTAGCCCTTCTGCGGGTTGTGGTGTGCGGGTGGGGTGGTGGGGGTGTGCTGGGTGAGGAAGGCCAGGACGCGGGAGTGCTGGGTGGCGGCGGTTGCGGTCAAGTCGTGCAGAGGCCGGGCCCGGGCGGTGGTGTGGGCGGCGCGCTCGAGTGCGGGCACGTTGCGGGGGCGGGCGAGGTGGGCGAAAACCTCGTCGAGGTGCGGGCCGGTGAGGCGGACCGGTCCGATGCGCCGGCCGTGGACGGTGAATGATGCGTAGTGCTCGAACCGGTCCAGGGCGGCGACCTCGTCCGGGCTGGGTTTGTCTCCCCACTCGGCGGTGATCGGGGCGATCGCGGCCTGGGAGCCGGCGGTGGAGGCCAGCGTGGAGGCGTTCTGGGTCAGTGACATCCGTACCGGGGCGGGCAGGCGGCCGAGGAGCTGGGTCATGCCGTGCACGGTGACCCGGTATTTGCGGAAGTCCTCGAACATGGAGGCGATGGTGTCGGGGGCGGCGCCGGTGAGGGTGATGAGTTCGTCGAAGTACAGCCGGAACGGGCGGCGTTGGTTGTGGGGGGTGTCGCGGCGGGAGCGGACCGCGCGCAGCAGGTCGCGGGCGAGGAGTGCAGTCAAAAGCCGGTCGGTGGGTCCGGTGCCGGCTGTGCAGATCCACACGATGAGGCCGTTGTCCATGGCGGCGCGGCTGTTGTAGACGCCGGTGGGCTGGCCGAGGAAGGCGCGGGTGACGGGGTGGGCGGCGAGCCGGGCGAGGGGGTTGAGGACGACGCCGAAGGCGTCGGCGGGGAAGGTGGGGAAGACGGTCTGCCACCAGGTGCGGGTGTCGTCGTCGAGGCGGTCGGCCGTCGCGGCCAGGGCTGCGGTGCGGAAGTGGGGGTCGGTGATCAGGGAGCGGATGTGGAAGAGAGTGGCCTGGTCTTCGGGCCGGCCGGCTTGGCAGGCGGCCTGGTTGACGGCGCTCAGCACGCTCAGGGCGGCGGTGAGGATGGTCAGCGCGCGGGGCGCGGTGGCGTCGTCCCAGCCCAGGACGGAGGCGAAGGCGTCGGTGACGGCCTCGGTGACCTCGTGGGGCGCCTGCCCGTGCTGCAGGGACAGCGGATTCCAGGAGCTGAGCAGGGGGTTGGGGCCGAGTGCGTTGAGGTCGATGAGGGCGATCCGCCGCATCAGCGGGGGGTGGGCGAGGTAGGGCAGGGCGCGTGGCCAGGAGTCGCGGTGCGGGTCGAGGAACATCAGTGCGCCGCTGGCGTGGGCCCAGGCGATGGCCTGGGCCAGGGCCCGCTCGGTCTTGCCGGCGCCGGCCTTGCCGACCGCGCACTCGAACAGCGTCTCGGCCGCATACGTGGCGACCAGGCGGCGCCGTCCGTCCGGGCCGCGGTAGATGCCCTGCAGCAGCAGGTCGGGGTCACCGAAGGCGAAGGTGGGCAGGTCCGCGGCCAGCAGCGGCAGCCGGCAGTGCACGGTGGGCGGTTTGAGTAGCCCGGTGAGCTCGTCCAGGCGGACCCAGTTGGCGCGGGGCGGCTGGCAGTGTCCCAGGTTCCAGCGCCGTTCGAAGGCGTGCCGGGTGGGCCAGTGGTCGGCGCCGATCCGCCACCCTCCGATCCGCCAGCCGCGCATCGCCCACCGGGAGCGGCCGCCGAACACATCGAAGGCGGCCTGGAGTTGGGCGAGGCGGGCCTGGGCGCGGCCCTCGGTGTCGGAGGCGCACATCACCAGCAGCTGCACCCGGACCAGGTGGTCGTCCTCGGCGAGCTTGCCCAGCGCCTCCTCTCGGTCCACCCGGCGGGGCACCGGCGGCATCACCAGCCGCCGCCCGGAACCCGTCCCGGGCCTGTCACCGAGGAGCTGCTGCAGCTGCCAGGACAGGGAGTCCTCGCCGTGGGCGGCGTCCTGGCGCACCCAGTGTGCGGCGCGTGCGGATTCGCGGCGCTCGGCGCGGCGTGCCGCAGTCATCAGCTGGGTGCGCCGGGTGCGCAGCGCCCACTTGGGGGCCCGCTGGATGTCGAGGCGGATCTCGGCGAGATCGCCGAGTTCGGCGCGCAGGTCGCAGACGGCGTCGACGAGTGGCTGCAGCGGATCCGGGTCCAGCGGCACCTCCCGCAGCGGCGCTGTCGGCCGGCCGCGCAGGACGAACTCCGCCCGCACCGTGTGCTGGCGCGGCTTGTCCGCGATCGGGCGGGCCCGTTGGACGGTGAGGTGCGGGCCGAACGGGGTGATGGACAGCAGCCGTTCGCCGCCGGCCGGTCCTTCGATGCGGTAGCGCAGCGGCGCACTGCCGTCCGCGCGCAGCCGGATCTGCACTGCCTTCGACCGTCGGGGCGCCCACCACGGCATCGCTGTGGAGGCGCGGGCCAGCTGCACACCACGCCGGAAGATTTCCTCCAGCCCGGGATCGAAGTGCCGGCCGGGCAGCAGTTCCAGGGCCATCCGCTCGGCCGAGGCACGCGCGGCGAGTCGCCGCACAGCCAGCTCCGCCACGGCCCAGCCCGCCGCGATGGCCAGGGCCGGCAGATACCAGTGGGCGACCAACCAGCCCGCCGCGTCGGCCAGGCCGCTGAACAAGCTGAGCAGCGGCCCGCTCGCCGTCTGGCCGGCCTGATGGGTCACGTAGGGGGCTGCGGTGTCCACGTCGGGTCTCCCTTCTGGACGGTGCGGGTGAAGTATCAGTCGGTGATGCGTAGATCGGTGGAGGTGCCGCCGCGGTCGGTGGCCGCCCACACGAGGTGCACGACCGCCTTGTCCGGGCTGCCGTCGCGGCGGGCGAGCGCGGCCTGGACGCGGAAACCGTCGGTCGCGAACGCCGCAGCCGCCGCCTGCGCATCGGGGAAGGCCTTCGGCCACTGCGAGCGGCCGACGCCGGTGGCGTCCGCGCGCAGCAGCGCCCGCCCCAGGGCGAGCAACTCCCGTTCATCGGCGGCGGGAAGATCCGCCGGCCAGGCGGTCGCAAGCGCCCGCTGGATGGCCTCGTCCCCGGCCGCGCCCTCGCCGTGTGGCGCCAGCACGGTCGCAGCGCCCGACGACGGCGCGGCGGCGAGCGACGCGGAAGGCGCTGCCTCGGTGGTCGGCGCGTCGGCCGATGGCGCGGCGGCCGCCGGTGACGGGCCCGGTCCCCAGGTCAGGCCGGAGGCTGGCGACGTATCCACCGCCGGCCGTTCGGGACCGTGCGGGAGGAGCAGCAGGGCGGTGCCGACGGCGGCGAGGACGACGGTGGCGAGCACCAGCAGGCGCGCAGAGCGCGGGGCGGCGGTCATAGCAGCCGGGCTCCTCCCGCATAGCCGGACATGGCGCTGACGGCGTCGAGCCGGACGACGGTGCCCGGGCGGGCGGCGTTGATCATCTGGCCGCTGCCGAGGTAGATCCCGACGTGGTAGATCGTGGAATCGCGTCCGGGCTCGTAGGCGTAGAAGACGAGATCCCCCGGCTCGAGGGCACCCGTGCCGAGGCTGGCGGGGATGCGCTGTCCGGCACCGGCCTGGGCGGCCGCGGTGCGCGGCAGGGCGATGCCTGCCCTCGCGTACGCGTAGGTCGTCAGCCCGGAGCAGTCGAAGCCCTTGATCGTCGTGCCGCTCTTGCCGCTGGGTGAGCAGCAGATTCCGTACGACGGCCCCTGGGTGTTGCCGCCGCCCCACGAATACGGCACACCCTGCTGGGAGAGCGCCGCCTCGATCACGGTGCGGGCCGTGCCCGAAACGCCCGTCAGGCCGGGGTCTCGGGCGGCGGCCGTGTACTGGTCGATCCAGCCGAGCACGTTCGCCACGTATGCGCTGGAGTGGTTGTACTGGTAGAGCGCCGCCGTGAGCTGGGTGCGTTGGGTGAGGTCGCGGCCGTTGCCGCACAGGTAGATCGCGGCGCCGAGCGCGGCGTCGTCGGCGTTGTGCGGATCGGCGACCTGGTCGCCGTTGCCGTCCGCGCCGGTGCTCTGCCAGGTGGAGGGAAGGAACTGGAACGGGCCGACGGCTCGTTCGCCCTGGGCGGTGCCGTCCCATCGGCCGCCGTCGGTGTCGGGGAACGCTGTGGTGTTGCCGCCGGCTCCGGAGCCGTTGAGGAGTACTCCGTAGATGCGCGGGCGGATGTCTCCGTTGGCGGCGATGCCGCGGCCGGTGGCGTGGTTGGACTCGACCTTGGCGATCCCGGCGAGGACCGGCCAGCGCATCCCCCGGCAGGCCGGCACATGCTGGCCGGTCTGCTGGACGGCCTTCTTGTAGGAGGTGAGCATCCGGGCGGGGATGTCCGCCGCGCTGCCGCCCTCGGCGATTCCCCCGTCGTTCTGGGCGCTGTTCTTGAGTGCGGCGTACGCGCTGATCGCGTTCCCTACCGGGGCAGCACAGCACACGGCGGCGAACAGCAACACCACTGCCAGGCATCCCCATTTCGCGATGCGGCGCCGAGCTGGCCTCACTCCTGATCACCGCCCTCGCTCTGCTGGTCCCGTTCCTGGCGGGCGCGTTCTTCGTTGCGCTGCATGATCCGCCGGATCATGTCCCGGCCCTCGGCGCGTGCGGTGCTGCTGGTGTTCTCGGGCTGTACCGATCCCCGGCCGGACCGGGACGGCGGCGATGGTGCTGACGGTGAGGCAGGGGGAGTCGAAGAACCTGGAGAGGGCGGCCAGTTGGCGTGGGCGGGGCCCCTTCGGGTGGGACGGGTCGGCGGGCTTGGGGGGTGTGGTGTGCTGGTGCCGGGTCCGTTGGGAGGAGGGCTGGCCGGCGGCGGGGGCGGCGTGTTCGTGTTCGAGGGTGTGCTGGTGGTGGGGCGTGTGCTGGTCGGGGGCCAGTTGCTGCGCTGAGGGCTGGAGGGGCTGAGGGGGCGGGGTCCGGGTGTGGTCGGCCCGCTGGGGGAGGGGGGAGTGCTGTTGCCGGTGGTGCCCGGCGCCGGGGGTGGGCCGGGGCGCGGCGGAGGCTGGTGGGGGCCGGGGCCGGGGGAGCGGGGCGTGCGGCGCCAGGCGGCGCGGTCCTCACGGCCGGTGTTGCCCCAGACCTGTATTTGCTGGCGGGCGTCGTGGGAGTAGTCGGAGCCCTTGGCGCGGGCGCGGCGGCTGTTGGCGGGCAGCCCGAGGGTTGCTCCGTATACGATCCGGCCGCCGCGGTGCAGGATGCGGTAGCCGCGGTAGCGGACCAGCCGGTTGTGGGCGCGGGTGGACAGCAGGGTGCGGTCGGTGTCCTGGTCGTGCAGGACCTCGCCGGTGCGGCGGTCGACGATCTGCCCGTCCTCGTTGCGGTAGCGGTCGGGCGGCCCGCCGGGCCGGCGGGGCCCCCCACTCCCGGGGCCCCCGCCGCCGCTGCTCGGCGGCCCGCCGTGCGGTTCGCCGTCGGCGGTGGGCTTTTGCCACTTGGCCAGCTTTTCCCGGTCCGGACGGCGTCCGATCAGCAGCCAGTGCGCGCCCTTCGCGCCCAGCCGGGCACCCATCCAGCCGAGGCGGGCGCCGAGCCCGCCCACGGCAGCCGCGGCGGTGAGCGGGGCCAGGCCGCGTCCGGCCTCGGCGGTGGCGTCGGCGAGGATCCGTCCGGTGTCCACCGGCATGCCCGCGCCGTCGGCCAGCGAGGTGAGCGCACCCATCAGGCGCTGGCGGGTGCCGAGCATCCCGAACCGGCCGCCGCCGGTGAAGGCGCGCAGCCCGCCGCCGTAACCGCCGAGTGCGGCGGGGGAGTTCATGGCGAGGGCGGCGCCGAGTTCGGAGGTATCTCCCGGCATGTGGGTGCCGCCGACCTTGGCGTAGCGCATCCGCATCGCCATCCGCCGCCCGAACGAGGAGATCCCGGTCAGCAGCCGGCGGTGGAAGGCGGCCCCGGCGATGGCCAGCACGTCGATGAGCAGGATCCGCTCGACCATCAGGTCGGGCCCGTCGGTGACGGTGGCGTCCATGGCGATCCCGAAGAACGGCACGAACGCGCAGATGCCGACCATCGCGAGGATCGCGATGCCCCAGATCGACAGCCACTTCCACACCGACTGCCGGGCCGGGCCGGGCAGCATCCCGGCGATGAACGTGATGGCGCCGGCGGCCGCGGCGCCCGCGCAGATGCCCTGGGTACCGAGCAGCACAATCGCGCTGGACAGCAGCATGCCGCAGATGAAGAACGCGGCGATGAGCAGCAGGAAGGCGCCGCCCACCCGCCACCAGGTGGGCTTTTCCGCATAGTCGGCACACGCCTTGCCGACGTCTCCGGCGTTCTTGAGGTCTTCGAGGAAGGCGGCGAACTGCCGGCCTTCGTCGCTGAAGGCGGCACTGTCGATGTCCGCCAGGGACTGGCCCGGCGCGAGCCCGACGTCGTCCGCGCCCTTGGCAAGGTCTTGTGCGGCGCCGCCTGCGGTGTCGCGTTCGCAGTACTGCTTGGCCGGACCGTAGATCTTGCTGCAGTAGTCCTTGCGTTCCTCGCTGACCGGACCACTGCCCGTCTTGTAGCCGCCGGTGATCCATTTCAGGTGGACGGCGTAGGCCTTGCGGTCGGACGTCTTCGCGGGGTCGAGGATGCGTCCGTACTGCAGCAGCATGTACGGCTTGACGATCAGCGCGTTGCTGATCGAGTCCTGCAGGGGCCGGGCCACGTCGGCGGCGGCGACCGGCGCTTCGGCCTCCTGGGCAAGGCACTTGGCCTCCTGCTGGCCGGCCATCCGGTCGCACGGGCCGAGGCTGGCGAGTTTGCCGCCCCAGTCGTAGGAGCTGACGCTCTCCTGGGCGACCTCCGCGGCCACCTGCTGGGTCTGCCCCAGCGGGCCGTCCTGGGTGAGGAGGTAGTCGGGGCGGACGAACGCGGAGGCGGCGAACGCGCCGATCGTCAGGGTGAGGAAGATTTCGCCCAGGCCGCGGCCGACCCGCCCGCGCACGATCATGAAGGCGGCGAACACGAACGCCCAGGCCAGCAACAGCCCCTTCAGACCGAGGGTGTCGACGACGACCGTGTTGTAGGCATCAGCGGTCCGCTGCGCCGGTGTGATGAGGAGCTTGAGCAGCGGGAACCGGAAAGCGAGCTCGATGGCCCATCCGGCCAGGCCGACCAGGACCCGGATGACGGTGAACAGCCCGGACAGGGCGAAGGCGAGGGACTGCGACTGGAAGCTGAAGATGGACCCGCCCTGGGCGTTCAGTTCGTAGCCGTCGATCGGCACGCCCTCACTTGAGGTGATGTTCAGCGGGGACAGGAGGTCTCCGGTCTCGCTGCTGCTGCTCGCCGCGTACACGACCTGGGTGTTGACCACGATGAACACACCGGCGAGCAGCACCACGAAACCTGCCGAGCGGAGCGTGCCACGCTCTGGTCGGAACATTCAGGCCCGCTCTCGGGCCGTGGCACTCCGACGCCAGATCACCAGTGCGGCCAGGCCCGCTCCAACCGGCGCCAGCGGCCACACCGCATCGGCAAGACCCTGCCCGCGGGCGGCGACTGGGGGAGAGATGGAGGCGGAGGTGGTGGTGGCGCGCTCGCAGTACTCCTTAGCCGGTCCCGCGATCAGGTCGCACGAGTCCTGGCGCACGGAGGACGGGGACGACGGAGAGGCTGTGGAGGCTTCGGCGGCGAACGCGGCGCCGGTGCGCGGCCACCACGCCTCCGGCAGGCTCGCCCCGACCGCCAGGGCCAGGACGGCGGCCGCGACGGCGATCACGCTGAGCACGCTCGTTACTGCGGCCAGTCGCCGGACGAGGGCGGGGGCGAAGGATGAGGACGAAGTGGTGGTGGCCATCAGATGCGCTCCTTCGGACGGGCACCGGCGGCCTCACCGGCGGACTGTTCGGTCGCGGTGGGAGGCTGCGTGTCTGTGCGGCGGCCTGGGGTGGTGGTGATGGAGGTGGCGATGCGTGCGATGCGGGGGATGACGGCCTTGACTCGGCCGGTGTTCTGGCGGGGGCCGGTGAGGAGGAACTCGCCTTCGCGGCCCTTGTGGCCGACCGGGGACAGGCCGGTGGTGACCAGCTGCAGCAGGGCGGGGTCGTCGGGGTCGAGGCCGATGAACTCCAGGCCGCGGCGGGCGCGTTCGCGGTCCGCGGTGCGGGCCAGGGCCCGGTAGGCCATCAGGCCGCGGTCCGGGCCGAGTTCGGCGGCGTCGTGCGAGCCGGCCAGCAGGCCGGCGCCGTGTTTGCGGCCGTCGTGGAGGATCTCGTGGACCAGGGCGGTGCCTTCGGCGGAGGAGGTGAGCCAGTACAGCTCGTCCAGGACCACGGAGGTGAACCGTGCGGGGTCCTCGAACGCGGTCTGCCGGGCGAGCGCCGCGATCAGATAGAGGACCGCCCGCCCGATCAGCGCCTCCAGGGGCTGCTGGTGCAGCACCTCCGGGTTGGCGAACGCCGCTTTCGGCGGCAACTTCAGCCCGGTGGTGGTGATGACGATCATGTCGTGGGCGCTGGAGGCGTCCAGCCGCACCGGCGGCAGTACCGGGTCGAACACCATCGCCGCCAGCGCGTTGGAGGCGACCACCCGGATGAGGCCGGCCAGGGTGGCGGCCGCGTCCTGCCGCCTGCCCGCCTCACCGGCGGCCATCTCCTCCAAGACCTCCAGCACCCGGTGCATCGACGGGGCGTCACTGGCCGCGGCCTGTTCGACGGCGTGATGCAAGACCTCGCCGTTGGTGCTCATCGGCCCGATGCCCAGTTGCAGGGTGAGGTAGGACAGGGCGTAGTGGCGTCCCTCGGGGCCGGGAAACATGCGCAGCGGGTCGATGGACACCTCGGCCCGCGCGGCGTCGATGATCTGCACACGCCCCCGGGCCGCGGTGCGGGCGAACGTCGCCCATTCACGGACGGGGGTGCGGTCGATGCAGATCGCGCAGCCGCCGCGCGCCCACACCGCCTCGCTGATCAGTTTCTGCAGGACGCTCTTGCCCGCGCCGAGGTCGCCGACGATGCCCATGGAGGCGGAGGCGTCCTGCTTCGGCGCATCCGCCACGTTGATCATGACGGGGCGGGTGGTGCCGCAGTCCAGGTCGATCCCGAGGAACATGCCGTTGGGATCGCCGACCTCGGTGGCGGTGAAGGCGCCGGACAGCGCCCAGTCCTCGCTGACCTGATGCTGGGTGAACTCCCGCACCACCCCGGGCCGCACGGTGCCGGGCAGGCCGAGGGTGAACAGGGCCTCCTGGAGTCCGGCCGGGCGCACCGCCCGGTAGTCCGCGCCGCTGAGGAGGGCGGCCAGCGCCCGGGCGCGGGAGTCGCAGACGGCGGCGGTCGGCCCCCACACCGTCAGCACGGTCACCGACTGCACCTCGACCTCCACGCTGGTGCGCGACAGCCGGGCGTCCAGCTCGCCGAGATCGCGGGCGGCGTCGGCCAGCGAGGCGGGCATGCCGGTGGGGCGGGCCTCGTACTGGTCGGCCTGGTCGACGAGTTCGTTCTTCTTGCGCTGCACCTGCGCGCGGGCCTTCTCCGCCGGTATCAGGGTGAGGTCGATGGTGTAGTCGACGGGAAAGTCCAGGCTCTCCAGCTGCGCGAACAGGTCTGCGGCGTCCTGGCTGACCGTGGGCGGGCACTCGGCCAGCGCCAACTGGGCCTGGTAGCCGGTTCCGGCGTCGGTTTCGACCTGCAGCCAGCGCCGCCTCAGCGGCGAGCCGCTGTTCAGCCGCCACCAGGCCGTGCGCCCCGACCGCGTGATCCGGCCCGTGTGCTTGAGCTCGGCGGCGTCGTCGAGTTGCGGGTCGATGCCGCCCTCCTGCAGGCGCACCTGCCCGAGGTCGGCATAGCTCGGGGAGCGCAGCACCCCGCCGCGCAGCCGCCCGCCGTACAGGTCACTTGCCTCGGCCTCGGCGAGGAGGGGTTCGGCGAGGCCGCGGTGCAGGGCGTGCTGGATCATCCACACCACTTCCGCCGGGCGGGCTGGCCGGAACGCGATCCCGCCGGCGAGCGCGGCCTCCACCCGGCCGGCCTGCTCCCGGTACGCGCTCACCTCGCGGCGGGCCACCGGGGCGGGGCGCAGGCCCAGCAGCGGGGCCACCTCTGCCCAGGCCGCGCCGAGCGAGGCGGTCACCTGCAGACCGGCGGCCTCGGCCTGCAGCGGAACGGCCAGCCACAGAGTGCGGCGGTGCATCTCCTGCTCGTCCAGCAGGTCCAGGGTGGCCTCGACGTTCTCCACCCACGGGTGCACCGCATCCGGCACAGCGTCGGCGGGCTCGATGCCCTCGATCATCTTCAGGGCGATCTCGCCCGGATCGACCTGCGCGGCCAGTCCGAACAAGCGCGGAGCCCCAGTCAGGGACCGCACCATATGGGTGATCCTGGCGAGCTGCTCGTCACGGACCGCGGCAGGCACATACGTGCCCTGCGCGCTCTCCTCGACCTGACCGTCCGCGTCCGGCCCGGGGTGCAGGCGGTAGACCGCCCAGACGCTGCCGTGCGTCGACCAGACCAGGTGCCCGGCGATGTGACGGATCGGAACCCTCACCGCACACCCCCGCCCTCGGCGAGCGCGAGCAGTTGCTGAACACCCGACGCTGGACCCGTCGCCGCGGCCGCAGCCGCAGCCACGGCAGTAACTGGCTGCGTCCGGCGGGACGTTGACGAGCGAGTGCTGTGCGGACTCGGCTGCGCCATCCGCGTGGTGCTTCGCTTCTTCCGGTGAGACGGTGCGATGGACACAGCGGGGCTGGGGGTGTCCTCGATGGTGAAGCCGCCGAGCAGCGGGCGGGGAGCACGGTCTCGGGCGGCCCGCCCGCCGATCCGCCCACCCTGCGGCTGCCACCCCAGCAGCACCCACCCCAGCGCCGCCTGCACGGGGGCGCGGCCCCGGAACTTCGGGCGGCGGACCGCCCAGATTGCCAGCAGCCAGCCGGCGATCGGCACCGGTCCCAGCACCGACCACCAGCTCATGGTCTTCACCAGAACGAACCCGCCGATTACACCGACCGCGATCTGCGCCGGCGTATACGGCCCCAGCGGGATCTTCCAGTCCGCGACCTTCCCCAGCACCCAGGGATGACGGCGTGCGGCGGTGTAGAAACGCCCCACCCGCCCCGCCGCCGCGGCGCTCACCGCAGGTCCCCGACGCCGGTGGTGTGTTCTCCTGCGACGGGATCAGAAGTGTGGACGAGGCTGGGGGTGGCGGGTGCGCCCTGGGCGGGGTTGTTGACCTCGTCGGTGAACATGTCGGCGAGGTCTTCGCGGGAGTGGTACAACCCCAGGGCGATGATCATCAGGAGCAGTGCGCCGATTCCGGCTTTGATGCTGAACCTCTGGATCATGATGACGACGACCACCACGAGCAGGCCGGCCTGCAGGCCCTTGGTCGCCCATTGACCGAACATGTCGATCCACGAGTCGCCGAGATCGTCCAGCTTCCCGGCGAGCACCAGGTGGTTGACGGTGTTCACCGGGCACCCCCGCCCTGAGCGGTGCCGGACTCGAGCGCTGAGATGTCCCAGCGGCCGGAACGGGCGGTGAGCGTGAGTTCGTACGCCAGCGGCCACCGCCCCTCGGCGTCTTGCGCCTCTACGTGGGCGAGGACGCGGACCTTCGTGCCGTCGGCCGGTACCTGCTCGGCGGCCGCCGCCTCTTCGACGGCCGACACCTGCCGCACCGTGACGGCGGTGTAGGGGGCGGGGGAGACGGCCCGCATCGTCACGCCGGGTGCGAGGTAGCGGTCGACTTCGCCAGCAGCGGTGAGGTAGGCGGCGAGGAACTCCCCGACGGCGGACGACAGATCCCCCTCGGGGACACTCACCCCATACACCGGCTTCGGCACCTCGACGCGGGCCGGTGCGGCCACCACACCCGGCGCGCCGGTCACCGTGAACGAGGCACCCGCACGATCCGTGGCCACCGGCACCGCGTAGTAGCGCACCCGGCCATCGTTGTACTGCGCAGCCACCGTCACCGACCACGCACCACCGTCGCGCTGCACACTGCGCACCGCCGTCACCGACACCGGCCCCGGCGCGGGTTGCGCATCCGCTGCGGGGTCGGGCAGCTCGACGTCCGGCGCCATCGACTGCGCAAGCCGTGCTTGCGCAGTCGAGGCGTCATCGGTGCTGCTGCGCAGCCACGTGCTGAGGAACAGCTGCGCATAGCCGGCCGGGTCGGCGGCCCCCGCCGTGCTGCGCACCGGAGGGGTGGGCGCGTCCTGGGCGGCCGCCTCGACCGTGGCCGGGGTGGAGGCGAGGGCGACGCCCAGGGCGATCGGGCCGGCCGCGATGAAGGCCCAGACCGTCACCCGCGACAGCCGGACGCGGCGGCGCATCGTCTGCAGCGCGACGCCTGCCGCCATCGGAGCAGCGGCTGCTTCCTCTGTGGCCTGCTTGCCACGAGACATGGTCAGACTCCCAGGTCAGTACGGATGTTGCTGACCTGGAGCAAAGTCGCCGACCCCGACCGGACCACCGACCAGGACAGCCCGACCACGATCACGAAGCGGACACAAAACTGTGGTCGGGTCTGTGGTCCGGTCCCACCACAGACCCGACCACGACATTTCGCACCCCACCGGGTCCGGCTCCACCGCAGCGGTTCCCACGAGTTCGGGGACGCCACCGACGCCTCGTGCGCAACCGGGACGAGGCCGCCGGTGCGGGAGCCTTCTGGGCTTGCGTACCGGGAGACTGCGCAGGAGCAGGCCGATGCGCACCCAGGTCCCGACGACCCCGGGGCGGGGGTGCGCACTCACCCGCGCACGACGATTGCGCAGGATCCGCGCCCCGGTGCGCAGCCGTCTGCGCAACGGCCCGCGCACGGTTGCGCAGCAGGCCGATGCGCAGCCCCCGAGGGGCCCGGGCCGGCCGCGCACTCACCCGCGCACGACAATTGCGCAGGATCCGCGCCCCGGTGCGCAGCCTGATCAGGCTGTCGCTCAAGGCCGAGTGGGGCGGCCTCAATCCGCTCCGCTTACGAGGAAGGCGTCACGGAACGTTCCGGAACACGCTCGGCCGAGCGCAGTGAGGCTGGCCCTCTTCGCGAACTCCCTACACTCCGTGCCTGCCTCGCGTAGGCAGACGCAGCGGTGCTCCACCGGATCGGGGGGTCCCATACCTGGTCGGGGGCGTGGTCGGGCCTGACCACGCCCCCGGCCAGGGCGGCCCGGTGCGCTTGTTGCCGGATTGTGATCGGTGGTCGGGGGTCATGGCTGGCGTCCTGGTCGGCGCCGGCGGGTGAGCTGACGGCATGGATCTCCCGCACCCCGTCTCGTCCGCAGGCACGCGCGGTCTCGCCCACGCGAGCGGTGCGGCACGCCCCGGCGGCCGCGCACACAGCGCACCTGCGGATGTGCGATGACCGGAGCGCACATCCGGCGCGGTGTGATGGCCGGTGACCGGTTCACGCAGATCGCCAACGGCTTGTTCCGTGACAGCCGGCTGTCCTACCGGGCGAAAGGCATCTTCGGATCTATCAGCACCCACCGGGACGGCTGGCAGGTGACCGTCGCCGGCCTGGTCGGCTCCGGTCCTGACGGCCGGGATGCGGTGCGCGGCGGGCTGAAGGAACTGGAGGCTCACGGCTATCTGATCCGTGAACGCCTGCGCCGTGCGAACGGCACGCTCGGCGAGATCGTCTATGCGATCACCGACCGCCCCGCCTTCGTCGACGCCCTCCTGGCGGACGCGGCCGCAGGCGTCCACGCACCGACGGTTTCGGCCGAGGGCTGGGGCGATGACGGTGTGGGGATCCGCCGCGGCGTGATGGCCGGTGACCAGTTCACCCAGATCGCCAACGCGTTGTTCCGCGACAGCCGTATCTCCTTCAAGGCGAAAGGGCTGTTCGGACTGATCAGCACGCATCGCGAGGGCTGGCGCATGACGGTCGCGGACCTGGCCCGCCGCGGACGCGAAGGCGTGGACGCGGTGACGACCGGGCTGGCGGAGCTCGAGCACCGCGGTTTCCTGCGGCGGGAGCGCGCCCGCAACCCGGACGGCACCCTCAGCTCGGCCACATACTGCATCACCGACCTGCCGGCCGTGCAAAACCCCACGTCACGGCCAGAGTCGGGTTATCCAGGACTGGATAAGCCTACGTTGGTCAATCGCCCCACAAAGAACACCATCGTTAAGAAGACCAACGAGCAGAACACCAGCCCCGTCCCTCCGTGCGCCCGCGGCGAGCGAACGAGCGGTCCGGGGGCTGCGGTGCCGAAGGGGACGGGCACACCGTTGCCGCCGGATCCGGATCCCGGTACCCGGCTGCTGCTGTCGATCGGCTCGGCCCGCCCCGAACTGCTGCTGCAGGCAAAGGCCCTGTCCGACCAGGGCCGGGTCATGACCGCGATGCTGGAGGCGGGCTGGAGCCCGCAGCAGCTGCGCCACGTCGTCACCGGCCGCCCGCTGCCCAGCCGGATCCGCACCTCGGTCGACGCGATCGTCGCGGCCCGGCTGCGCTCCGCCCAGCTCTACCCGCCACCCGCCCCGGGCATCGCCGACGCCGACGCCGACGCCGACGCCGTCGGCCCGGGCGAGGCCTTTTGGCGGGAGCGGTCCAGGATGCCGGAGCGTGCCACGGCGTCCGCTGCCGACCGCACGGTCGATGAGGCGCTCACCTATCGGGCGCTTGTCGAGTGTTCGGGCTGTGGCAGGCCCGGCACCGCCCCCGGTGAGGACCTCTGCCCGGCGTGCCTGAACTGGCCGCTGTGCCGCACCTGCCCCGGTCCGACGCCCCGGCGCGCTCATCCCGACGGCGACGGCTGCTGCTCCACCTGCACCTCCGCCCTGACCGCGACCGACCTTGTGGAAGCGAGTTCGTCATGACCGATACGCCCCACACACCGCGTACGCCACCGCCAACGGCTCCCGGGCAGGCGCTGCGCCCCTTCGCCCGCGACCCGCGACGGTGGCAGAAGGAACAATTCCGTGTGCTGCGGATCGGCCACGTCTGCCCCGACGCCGGATGCGCCGGCAGGTGCGAGCCCGCGCTCGTCTACGAACGCACCGGGTGGGGCTGGCTGGCCTGGACCGTGCCCGACGACGGATCCCTGCCCGAACTCCCGCAGCAGATCGGCGTGATCACCCCCGGCGCGCCGCTACGGCAGCGGCTGGCCGTCCGCCGGCTGACCCGGCGCCCCGCCCACCGCATCGCCCTGACCGAGCAGAACCCCGCCTCCGTTCGGCCCAGCGCAGCCTGGGTGGCGGCCATCAGTCTTTTCGCCGCCGTGTTCGCCGTCAGCCGCGGTATCCCCGCCGGCCTGGTGCTGCCGCTGATGCTGCTCGCCCCGCTGCTCGCCGAGCACCTGCCCGACCGCCTCGACGACCGGGCCCGCACGCACGTCCGAAGCGTCGAAGGGGACGCCGCCTGCCGATACCTGAAGCGCCTCGCCGCCCTGCACACCTTCCTGGCCCAAACCGCCGCCGACAGCGACCGCTACGAGCTGCGCCGTTCGGCCGAGATCGGCCACCACCTGCTGTGGGACGCAGCCGGCCTGCTCCAGAGCCACGAAACCCGCACCGTCTCGGCCCGGCTCATCGACCAGGAGCGGCTGATGGTCCAACTCGCCGACCAAGTCACCCAGATCCTCGACCGCACCCGCGCCGAATCGGCGCCCAGCCAAACGGACCGGCCCCGCGGCGGCGACGGCCCGCTGGGCCCCCTCCCGCCCGGCTTCGAGCCAGCATCCCAGCCCACCCATGCATCCGCGCCCGGCACTTCACCAAAGAAGGGACCCCGGCCCATGCCCCACACCCCGACCGACAGACCAGCCCGAACCACGGACACCTACCTGCTCTTCGCGCACGAGCCGTACTACCCCGACACCGGCACCCAGGAAATCAACACCACCGTGGTGGCCGCCAACACCCTGCTCCACCCCCACCTGCGCCAGCCCGACGGCGCCCGCATCCACGACCTCCTCACCCGGGGCCGCACGCCGGGCGAGATCATCCCGCTCTCCACGCTCACCCACGAACTGGACGGCGGCGCCGGCTGGCCGCAGGTCGGCGACTGGGAGAGGGTCACCCACGACCTCGTGTACCTCGTCCGCACGGGGGAGTGCGACGCCCTCAGCCTCGGCCTGCCCGAGATCGCCCGCGCCCTCCTCTGCGCCGGCCCGAACAGCCGGGTGCGGGCGGTGGACGCGGCCGGCCAGGTCATCACCTACGGGCCGCAGGAACGCGCCGCCGTCCTGGCCGAGGCCGACCTGTTCCTCACCGGCCTCGTCACCGAGCAGAAGTTCTGGCCCGGCGACGACCTGCTCCCGCCCCTCCACCACCCCGCGTAACCCCGACTCTCCCGGCGCGGCGGCGGTCCGGCGATCCCGCGAGGCGCTGTCCAGGCCGGTCATAGCCGGGTTGCCGCCGCATCCCGCTATCGGCATCCTCACGGAGACGCCGTCCATGCTCCCCACCCCCGGACCCGAAGCCTCGATCACGGTCGGGCTCGGCGCCGTTCCCCTGTACAACGCCACACGGTTGCCAAGAGCGCGCGCGTCCTGCGGTACGTGGTCTTGCGTAAACGTCGCGGCTGCCTGCCGGGATTGGTCGCAGACGCTGCTTCTGACGGACTGTGATGGCGTGCATCTGCGGGTTGAGGCAGCATGCCGCCCATGGAGCAACCGCCCGAGTTCCTCCGCTGCGGCGACGTCGAGCTGCGTCGCTGGCGCGAGGACGACCTTGAGACCTTGTGCCAGGTGGCCAGTGAGTCACTCGATCACCTGCGACCGTGGATGCCGTGGGTGGAGGATCATGGCCGCGAGTTGTACGAGGAGTTTATGGCGCGCAGTGAGAGGGGGTGGAAGGCCTGCTCGGACTTCCGGTATGCGATCACTTCAGGGGGAGAGGTGATCGGCAGTTGCGGGCTCCGTCAAGTCGGTCCAGGCGCGTGGGACATCGGCTACTGGCTCCATCCTGCAGAGACGGGCAAAGGATTCGCGACTATGGCCGCTGCGGCACTGGTGGGCGCGGGGAAGAGGATCCCCGGTGTCCATCGGATCGAGATCCGTCACGATGAGGCCAATCCCGCCAGTGGCGCGGTCGCGCGTCGGCTCGGGTTTACCGAGGCGGAGCGGGTGAGGGAACCAGAGGGTCCGCAAGCCCCCGGCGAGGCGGGGGTCACGGTGGTTTGGCGCATTGACACCCAGGCAGAGACAGAACCCTGAAGACGGGGTCGGCGATGCTCTGAGCCCGTAAGAAGCCGTATCTCAACCAATCATGGAACGTGCGAGTCGAACAGGTCTCTCGCTGGGGTGATCTTCTGGCGGTCGGCGCATGAGGGCAGGGCCCCTTGGTAGCTCGGAGGTGCGAACCGAACCGAGCAGTACCAGGAGGCCCTGTTGTCGCAGTTGTACGCGCTCACGCCCGCTGTTCTCAACTCGGGCTCTCGATCGTGTGATTGCCTCGCGCACGTGTACGGGAACGCGTCCGATCATCCCGATCGGCTGCGGCGGTATCCGTCGGACATGACGGACGCCGAGTGGGCAGCCATCCGGCCGTTGCTGCCGGTGCCGGCCTGGCTGAAGGGGCGGGGCGGGCAGCCGGAAGGCTACTGCCACCGTCAGATGTTGGACGCGATCCGGTATCTGGTCGCGGGCGGGATCTCCTGCCGGGACGATCAGGCGGTCCAGGCGCGCGTGCTTCCCGCCGATGTGGGTGGCCTTGCGCCCTTGGTGTCTGGGTGAGTCGTGGGCACCGGGCGGCGGGGCGGCTGTCCGTGGCTGGTTGGGCGCGTCGTTGTGTGTGGTTGTGGGAGGCTCGGGTGCCAAGGTCTTGAGCCGCAGTGGCGGGCGGGCTTGGCCGCGGCCCGCTTCAAAGTGACTGGAGCAGCATGAACAGCGATCACCGCCGGTTTCGGTTGATGGTGACGGGAGGCGGGACGGGCGGTCACACGTATCCGGCGCTGACCGCGGTGCGCACGCTGCAGTCTCGTCTGGCCTCGCGTGGGGCCGGGCTGGATGTGGTGTGGGTGGGGGAGGCGGACAGTCTGGAGTCCAGGGTCGCGGTGGGGGAGGGGATCAGGTTCGAGTCGGTTGCGGTGGGCAAGATCCGCCGGTCGAAGAATCCCATCAAGCTGGTGTCCCCGGCGAACATCGCCGACATGAGCCGTGTTCCGCTCGGCGTGCTCCAGGCCAGGAAGGCGGTCACCGCGTTCGGTCCGGACGTGGTGCTGGCGACGGGCGGCTATGTGGCGGTCCCGGTCGGTGTGGCGGCCACGCGACTGTGCCGCGTTCCCCTGGTGGTGCATGAGCAGACGGTGCGGCTGGGGCTGGCGAATCGGACGCTGGCCGGCGCCGCGACCCGGATCGCGGTGTCCTCGCCGTCCACGCTCCCGCTGCTGCCCGAGAGCGTGCGCGCTGCGGCGGTGGTCACCGGCAACCCGGTGCGGCCGGAGGTCTTCACCGGCCAGGCGCAGAAGGCCGTCCATGCGCTGGGTCTGCACGGCTTCGACGGGCGGCTGCCGACCGTGTATGTCACCGGCGGCGCGCAGGGCTCGCAGCAGGTCAACCATCTGGTGCGGGATGTGCTGCCGTGGCTGCTGGGGCACGCCAATGTGGTCCACCAGTGCGGTCCCGGCAACGTCGACGAACTGCGCCGTGAGACGGCGCAGTTGCCCGCGGCGAGTGCGGCGCGCTATCACCTGGCCGGCTACATGGGGGCCGAGCTGCCGAATGTGTTCGCGCTGGCCGATGTGGTGATCTCCCGCAGCGGTGCGGGGACGATCGCGGAGCTGACCGCGCTGGGCAAACCGGCCGTGTTCGTGCCCTTGGCCACCTCGGCGGGCAACGAGCAGGTCCACAACGCCCGGCACCTGGCGGATGCCGGGGCGGCTGTCGCGCTGACGGGCGAGGTGACGCCCGAGCAGCTGCGGGCTGCGGTGGCGCCGCTGCTGACGGATCCCGGGCAGCGCGCGGCGATGGCCGAGCGCGCGCGTGCGCACGGGCGGCCGGACGCCGCGGAGCGCCTGGTCGATGTGGTGCTGGCCGCGGCCGACA
The DNA here is from genome assembly GCF_040644695.1 of Streptomyces sp. NPDC046909. Lineage (NCBI taxonomy): Bacteria > Bacillati > Actinomycetota > Actinomycetes > Kitasatosporales > Streptomycetaceae > Streptomyces > Streptomyces sp. NPDC046909. The sequence continues at coordinate 760,544 of NZ_JBEYXC010000005.1, forward strand.
GGTAGCCGGGCCGCCACGCGCGATCACGGCAGGTGGCGGTGGGCGCCCTGCTCGATGAGGTCGGCGGCGTGCGCGAAGCCGTCCTTCGTGCCGCCGTACGGGTCCGGGACGTCCTGGTCGTCGAGGTAGAGGGCCATCTTGCCGAAGACGGTGGGATCGGCCTGACTGCGCAGTTCGTCGAGGACCTTGTGATCCATGGCGAGGACGACATCGGCCCACTCCATCAGCTCCGTCGTGACCTGCGTGGCGCGGTGGCCGGTGAGGTCGAAGCCGCGGGCGGCGGCGAGCTCGAGCATCTCCTCGTGGGCGGGCCGGCCCGCCCACTTGTCGCGCAGGCCTGCCGAGCAGGCGTCCACGGCCGGGCCTCCACCGTACTGGAGGACGATGGCGGCGTAGGGGGAGCGGCAGATGTTGCCGAGGCAGACGGTCAGGATGTTCTTCACGGGGTCTCCGTTTCGAGGGCATGGGTGAGGGCGGAGATGACGTAGTGGACGTCGTCTTGGTTCATGGCGGGGTGGAAGGGCAGGCTCATGAGCCGCCGTGCGGACGTCTCGGTGATCGGCAGCGGCCGGTGCCACCGATGGAAAGCCGGCTGGTCGTGGTTGGGCGGATAGTGCACGCCGACTCCCAGTCCGCTGCCGCGGAGCGCCTCGAACACGCGGTCGCGGTCGGCGAGGTGGATGACGCAGTTGAAGGGGACGGTGCGGTCGATGTCGACGTCGACCAGGCGGACGCCGTCGAGGGCGTGCAGACCGTCCGCGTAGGTGCGCCACAGCTCCTGCCGTTGGGCCGCGACCTCGTCAAAGTGCTGCAACTGCGCGAGGCCGATGGCGGCGTTCAGCGCGGACATGGTGGCCCGCAGCCCGAACCCCTTGACGGTGTAGGAGGTGGTGGCGGCGCGTCGTGTCTGGCTCTGCATGATTCCCAGGGCGCGCATGGTGCGCAGTTCCTGGGCTTCTGCCGGAGTGCGGGGGATGATGCCGCCGCCCGTACCGCAGGTCAGGTTCTTGATGGGGCCGAAGGAGAAGCAGGTCAGGATGTCCGGCCGTGCCCCGACGAAGGTGTCTTGGCAGTGGGAGCCGAAGGCATGGGCGGCGTCCTCGACGATCGTGATGCGCCGCCGCGTGAGCTCGGCGTGAAGACTGGAGAGATCAACCGCGCGGCCCCCGTAGAGGACGGGAACGACGGCGCGGGTGTTGGGGGTGAACGCGTCGCGGACACTGGCGGCGTCGGTGCACAGGGTGTCCGGATTGATCTCGACGAACCGGGGGTGTGCGCCGGTGGCGACGATCGCGTGGATGGTCGCGCAGAACGTCTGCGAGGGAACGATCACCTCGTGGCCGGGGCCAACCCCTGCGGCCGTGAGGGCCAGGTGCAGCGCGGCAGTTCCGGAGGCAACCGCGACCATGTCGGGAACGCCGAGGTAGGCGGCGACAGCCTGCTCGAACTGCTCGACGATAGCGCTGTGCCCGTACTGGCCCCCCTGGAGAGCGTCGGTCAGTGCCTCGGTCTCTGGCCCGTGCAGGTACGGACGGGCGTTCATACTCACCTGGAGCGGCACGGAACCCATCAGGATGCTCCTCCAGCGGATTCGTCGAGGCCGCTGAGGGCTGGTGGCGGCCAGACGCCGGTAGCCACGGTCTCGAAGCACTTGGTGAGGTACACATCCGGCTTGTAGGCGAGCCTGGAGTGGTCGACCGGGAGCTCGACGAGCCCCTTGAGGGTCTGCTCGACGAGGTCGGCGCCCGCCGCGACGGCGAGGGGGAACCCGCCGGCGAAGCGGGCGTTCACCTCCGTCACCGTCACACCGCCGGACTCGCACAGGAAGCCCTGGACGCAGCACGGGCCGACCACGCCGACGGCGTCCAGGGCGCGCTTGACGAGTTCGGCAGCCTCGCCGTCGTGGAAGGTGCGCCCCACCACGGACAGCCCGGCCTTCACCAGGAGGCGGTGGCGAAGGATGACGGAGGCGCTGCCCGTACGGTCGACGAGGCAGTCGGCCGTGAACTCCTGCCCGAGAACGTGTTCTTGGACGATGGCGTCGGGGACGAGTTCACACAGCACGGCTGCTTGCGCGCCGGTGCGGCACACGTGAACGTTCTGGCTGCCGTGGCCGCGTCGCGGCTTGACGACAAACGGGCCGGGCACCGCGACAGCGTCGAGCTGGTGCGGCAGCCATGTGGCGGGGGTGGGGATGCCGCGCGCGGTGAGCACGGAGTGGAAGGCGGCCTTGTCCCCGGTCACGGTCACCGTGCCGGCATCGGGAAGCCATGTCCGCACTCCCAGGTCGGCCAGTACCTCGCGCTGCGCGATGAGCGCAGGCAGTTCCCACTCGATCGTCGATATCAGCGCCTCTGGCCGCAGCCGTCGGCATACGTCCAAGAGGCGTACCCCGAAGTGCGGGTCGTTGCTGGACGGCAGGAGGCAGGGCGTCACGCCGTCCAGCACCAGGCCACAGGCCAGCGGGTTGGCATCGGAGGCGATCACGTGGCAGCCGAGCCCCATCAGGTGACGGGCGAGGTCGAAACCCGGAGCCCCGCCAGTTCCGGTCACCACAATGCGCATGTTGGAGATCATGCTCACTTCTTCTCCACGGTGTCGGTGATGCTGAGCGCCGCCATCGGTGCGTCTGCGTCTCGCGATGCGGGCGCCCAGCGCTCAGGGTGGGCCCGGTACCACTCGACGGTCTGCGCAAGACCGTCCATCAGCGACCATGCGGGCTGGTAGCCGAGGTCGCCACGCGCTTTGGACCAGTCCATGGCGTAGCGAACGTCGTTGCTCTTGCGGTCCGGGACGTACGTCACCGCATTCCAGTCGGCTCCGCAGAGCCGGAGGAGATGACCGGTCAGTTCCCTGCTGGTCTGGTCGGTGCCGCCGCCGATGTTGTAGATCTCGCCGGGGATGCCCCGCCGCAGGACGAGTTCGATGCCTGCGCAGTTGTCCTGGACGTGGAGCCAGTTCCGCACGTGCTGGCCCTGACCGTGGAGGGTGACCGGCGCGCCCTTGAGCAGGTTCGTGATGAACAGCGGGATGATCTTCTCGGGGTGCTGCTGCGGCCCGTACTGGTTGGAGGAGCGGGTCACGCACACTGGGACGCCGTCGGTGAGGAAGGCGGAGAGGGCCAAGAGGTCGCTGGCGGCCTTCGACGCGGCGTAGGGCACCGTCGGGTTGAGCGCGCACTGTTCTGTGGCGCACCCCGTCGGCATCGGCCCGTACACCTCGTCGGTGGAAACGTGCACGAACTTGCTCACGCCGTGGCGACGGGCGGCATCAAGGAGCGTGTGCGTACCCAGGACATTGGTGGTCAGGAACGTGCCCGCCTCGAGGAACGAGCGATCGACGTGCGACTCGGCCGCGAAATGCACCACCGCGTCGTGTCGCTGCACCAGTTCGTCCACCAGGTGCTGGTCAAGGATATTGCCGCGTACGAAGCTGAGCTTGGGTGATGTGAGGACGGGTGCCAGGTTCTCCTTGTGCCCGGCGTAGGTAAGCGCATCGAGGACGGTCACCTCGGCGATGTCGCCGCACGCCAGCATCCGTGCGGCGAAGTGCGAGCCGATGAAACCGGCGCCGCCGGTAACCAGGATCTTTTCCATGGGCCTGACCAATCTCGGTCGAGTGATGGCCTGAGCAGGGAGGGCGGAGGGCTCCGGGAGGAAAGAAGCTTGCTCCGCACGGCGCGAGGTTCTGCGGGCAACGCCCGAGGAGGCCCTGAGGTCTTGCGGCGGACTCCCGCGCGAGCCTCGCCGGAGACGAGCCCCGCGTTGGAGCCGGGACGATCAGACGCCTCTGAACCCTTGATTGAGAGCGCCCTCGCGCCGCCAGGGGGCGATGAGATCCTCGGTTTGTCGAAGCCGACGGTGATGTCCAGGCCTTCGGCGTGGCCCGCCTTTGCCGCGTGCGGCTGGGCCGGGCAGTTTGGGCGTGGTTGGGGACCCTCATCGCGGCGGCCTCGGCGCACTCGGTTCAGCCGTGTGTGGGCAGGGCGCGTGTGAACCGGACGGTGGTGCTGAGCCAGGCGGAGCGTCGTCTCCCTCGCGCCGCGATGTCCTGGCGTCAAGGGATAACGCCACGGCGAACTGATGCTCTGCGGTTGGTGGCACCTCCAACTCGGCCCAGACGACTTTGCCCCAGGGGTTGCGGTCGTAGCCCCATCTGGAGCTGAGGGCATCGACCAGAAGCAGGCCGCGTCCGCCCTCAGCCTCGCCATCGGGTCTGTCCATCGCTGGTGTGTCGCGGCAGGTGTCGGCGACTGCGATGCGCACCCTGCACTCGGTCGTGCGTGTGACCAGAACGCGTACGGTGCGGCACCGGGTGTGCTCGACGGCGTTGTTGACAAGTTCAGCAACGATCTGCACGCCCGCCTCAGACATCTCGCTCATACCCCATGCGTTCACAGCGGCCGAGACGAGCAGGCGGGCGCGGCGAGCGGATGCCGGCTCGCACACAAGCGTCTCGCTGTACCTGCGGGCGCCGGATGGGGTAAGTCGGGCAGCGATCATGGTCACGGGTATCCCTCCGGGATGGGCGCCCGCCCCGACGACGAGGGCGCCGGGGCGGGCTCTCCTCCAGCCGTCGAGGAAGGGAAAGCAGGACCCCGACGAGCTGATACCGAGTCAACGACCTGGGCCCCATGAGGAACAGGAAAGGTCGTGCTCCCACCAACCGCCTTGGACCGGAAGACTTTGCCCTCCCGTGACCTGGAGTCTGGTGCGGCCAGTGCCCACCGGTTTACCGTCGATGCCATGGCAGCGAACGCCGTGCTCAAACGCCGGATGGAGGAACTCGGGCTCACCCAGGACGAATTGGCTGGTCGGATGAACACCGCGCTGGCAGAGATCACCGGCAGACCCGGCGACGTCTCGGCCCGCGCGGTCCGCAACCTGCTCAACGGAACGTCCCGCCGCCCCATCGGCCGTACCTGTGCTGCCCTGGAGCGGGTGTTCGGCTGCTCCGTCCAGGACTTAGGGTTCAGCCCACCACGCACCATGCACCATCCACAGGAGGACCCTGTGCGGCGTCGCACTTTCATCGCCTCGGCCACCGGGACCGTGGCCGCCGCGGTTCCCCTGGTCGCTCAGCGCCGCATGGTCGGCATGTCGGATGTGGCGCGGGCCGCCGCCGGGATGAACATCCTGGTGGCGACCGACGACCGCCAAGGCGGTCATACGGAGTTGGAGAGAGCGGCGACGAAGGGCCGCGACAGCGTCCTGGAGTTGCAGCAGCGCAACGCCGGCGAACGTGTCCGCCGCGCCCTGTATGCGCTGGCCGCCGAGTACTCCACCATCGCGGCCTGGTCGTGCATCGACGCCCGCAACCTCGGCCAGGCGCAACGGCACCTCAACGAGTCAGCGACCTACGCCGGCCTCTCCCAGGACGGTCCCACCGAAATGCGGGTGTGGGTCAACCTGTCCATGCTCGCCTACCAGCGCCAGAACTGGCCCGAAGCCCTCGCCGCCGCTCAGGCCGCGCAAGCTTCTTCAGCCGCCCGCCGCGACCCGTTCTTCGACTCCCTGGGCCGTGTCCGCGCCGCTCTCGCCTACGCAGCCCTCGGCGACGGCCACGCCGCCATGCGTTCGCTTGGCTCTGCTCAGGATGCCTTCACCAAGGTTCCGGACCAAGAGCGTCCCCGCTGGACGGCTTTCTACGGCCAGGCCGAACTCGACCACCTCGCCGCGATCGTCCACTACCACAGCGGGCACCACACGCACGCGGAAGCCATGGCGCACCGCGCCCTTGCCAAGATCCCCACAGTCTTCAGACGCAACAGGGCACTGGCCACAGCCCAGCTCGCCCTCGCCCAGCTGCAGCAGGGCGATGCTGAACAAGCCACGGTGACAGCCGCAGACGTCTTCACCATCATGGACGGAGACGCGCTGCCCGGCCGGATGCGCACTCTGATCGGCGACTTCCACCGTGGCCTGTTCGCCCTGTCCCCTTCCGCGTCCTACGCACGAGACTGGGCAGAGCGCATGCGAACCGAATGGAGCCGAGCGTGATTGAGCTGCGTCACTTCCAGCACGGTAGCCTCCCCGACGGCTTCCGGCAGATGCTCACCGACGTACACGCCGACGCCTACGCGGACCAGATGGAGGACCCTTTCCACCAGCGCTTCGCCTGGTTCGTCGACCACTGGACCGCCATGGAGGGCTTCTCCTGCGTCGTCGCCTACGACAAGGACGAACCTGTCGGCTTCGCGTACGGCGCCCCGCTCGCGCCCGGCCGGGAGTGGTGGCGCTCGACAGACTACGAGCCGGCGGGTGGCTACTCGTCTACCTATGCCGTGTCGGAGGTGATGGTGCGCCCCCGGTGGCGCAAGCAGGGGGTCTCGGAGCGGCTGCACGAGGCCCTGTTGAAGGAGCGCACGGAAGACCTCGCCGTCTTGCTGGTCGACGTCACCCACCCCAAGGTGCAGGAACTCTACGAGACATGGGGTTATGCGAAGGCCGGCGAGCAGCAGCCGTTCGCCGACTCCCCGGTGTACGCGGTCATGGTCAAGGATCTTCGGGCCTGAGACGGATCAACAACCCGCAGCCCTCATCTGCCACCGCCGACTCACCAGGTGAGGTTTTCGGCAGGCTTCACCGGTCCTCCTCGACCAGGCGGAAGCCGCACGATCCGCAGACCGCACGCCCGTCGGGCGCCGTCCGCTTGCACTGCGGGCAATGAAACGACGGCGGTCCGGCAGGAGGAACGGTGGGAGGAGGACTTGTCGGCCAAGCCCAACCACCCCGCTGAAGCACGTCGAACATGCGCATCCCTCCATGATGCTTCGCGATGGCCGCCAGAACGAGCACCACGTGAAACGACCGTCGAAGGGGCAACGCACTGGCTTGCCCTGGTCAGTGTTGACCCAGCTGGGAGCGGCACGCGTCGATGACGGCCGAGCCCATGCCGCTGTCCTGCGCCCACCCGCACACCATGGCCGGGTCGTACGCCGCACCCGGCCCGGCCGGCAGACGGTGCTCGGCGCGAGGCACTGCGGCGCCTCACGCCGAGAAGGCGCCGCCGACCGCGCCGACCGATCGGGCCGTGCTGCTCGACGCGCCGGCACCTCGGGTCTTGCGGGGGAGGCGGGCCGGTGATGTGGCTCGGAGAGGTGCCGTGTTCACGGTGCTGTTTGCGCGGTTCGGTGCGGACGAGGTGTGTGTTGCCGGTTGGGGCGGATGCCTGCACGAGGGGAGCGGCGACGGGGAGGCGGGGGCCGCTGCGTCGTGCTGGTCCGGTCGGGGCGTGGCCGTGGGCGGGACGCTGACGCAGCCTGAGATGAGCAGTGTGCTGGCGGCGGGGAGGAGCAGGGTGCGGCGCTTCGATTCACTGTGTCGCCTGTGGTGATGTCGATGATTCCGACGTGCGTAGCGGCCACCGGTACGGGTGACCTCGGTGTACGGAGAGCGACGAGCGGCTGTCGGTGGAGATGTGACGTCCTCGGCGGTGCCCGGGCGTCGGTAACGTGCTGGAGGTGGTGGGAACCGAGGAAACGAGACTGGTCGTGTTGCGCGGCAACAGCGCGTCGGGGAAGTCGTCCATTGCGGCCGGTGTGCGCGAGAAGTTCGGACGGAACCTGGCCGTCGTCGGGCAGGACAATCTCCGGCGCACCGTGCTGCGTGAGCGCGACAGACCGGGAGCGGCGAACATCGGTCTGATCGGCTCGGTCGCCCGGTACGCCCTGGACCACGGCTTCCACGTGGTCGTGGAGGGCATCCTGTACGCGGACCGCTACGGCGACATGCTGCAGGACCTGGTGCGTGAGCACCGGGGCGTCACACGGTGCTACTACCTGGACATCCCGTTTGAGGAGACGCTGGCCCGGCACGCCACCAAACCCGATCCGCAGTACCTCGCGCAGGTCACCGAGCAGCATCTGCGTGACTGGTTCCGGGAACGCGACCTGCTGCCCGGCGGAATGGAGAGCGTCATCGACGCCGCGAGCACCCTGGACGAGACGGTCCAGCGGATCCTGCGCGACACCGGCCTGGACCAGGTATCCCCGGTTGACCGTTGACCGCTGACCGCGGGCGCGGCTGCTGCGCTATCTGCCATGCCCAGGTCCGGCTCGTGCGTTGGCGCAGGTCAGAGCAGTGCAGACGGGTGTGGATCGCCCTGATGGGCGAGGCCAGAGGGAAGCACGGCATGCACGGCATCGCCAAATTCCACGACTACACCGGTCAGCGGGTCGAGGTGAAGCCGCACAGCGAGGCGGACGTGTACCACCTGGCCCGCTTCCGGGTCACGGGCAAGGTCACCGAGGACCTGTCCGGCTGCCGCTTCCGCTGCCGGCAGGGCAAGACCGACTACCAGCAGGACCTGCGGTGCGTCGCCGAGATCCGTCTCGGCCCGCCCCTGAAGATCAAGGACTGAACACGGCTGTGGGCCGGGACGGAGTCTGACACTCCGTCCCTGATGGGGCTCTCTGAAAATGGTTCTGGCCGTAGTTTCGTGAAGCTCATGGTCGGGTGAGGATGCGGATCCGGAGGAGCCGGAAGGATGCCCGGTTGTACATGCTCCTCTTGATCGTTTTCACTCGGTTCACGTTGCCCTCGACGACGCCGGAGTTCCATTCCAGGGTGAGGCCGGCCGTGACGGCGTCGAGGTCCTGGCGGAGGAACCCGGCGAAGCTGCGAACGGGTGCTGGAGCGTCCTGTTCGGCCTGGCGGATCCAGTCCATCAGCAGGTGCCCCCGGCGGCATGTGACCAGGTCGTGGAAGGTGCGGGCGAGGTCGCAGGCCCGGGTGATGTCCGGGCAGGCGAGCCGGACTTGGAGGAGTCGTTCGTCGTCCTTTGTGCTGAGGTCTTCCCGGCGGCACATGATCCACGAGGTGATCTTCCGGGGGCTGGGGGTGTCGGCGCGGACGGGTTCGGCGGTGCCGTCGCGGAGGGCGGCGAAGTGTTTGCGGATGGCTTGGACGCTGCCGCGGTAGCCCTGTGCGCGGATCTCGGCGAGGACCTGGGGGGCGGTGACGCTGCCGCCGGTGTCGGTGAAGCGGGCGGTGGCGTATGCCTTGAACGGGGCGAGGACGCCGGTGGGGCGTCGGTCGCGGGCGGAGGCGAGGAGGATGTCGAGGTCGGTGTCGCGGAAGCGGCGTACGGTCTTGCGGTCCAGGTGGAGGCGGCGGGCGATGGCGCTGATGGTCCAGCCGGCGTCCACGAGCCGGAGGACGTCGGCGTGACGCTGGCGGGTCCGCTCGATGATCTGGGTGCGGGGCAGTTCAGCGGGCGCCAGCTCGGTGATCGTGACGGTTGCCGTCACCGGCACCTCGGTCTCCTCTTCCGCGTGTTTCCGCAGGCAGGAACGGTGTTGGTGGCAGGTCTTCTCCACGGCCGCGCCGAGGTTCTGCAGCAGGTGCCACCTGTCGGCGACCTCCAGAGCGTCCGGGGCGGCCTCCTTGATGGCCTTGCTGTAAGCCGTGGCACGGTCCCTGCAAATGATCTCGGCGCCAGGATGTTCGGTGAGCCAGGCGGAGAAGGTGTCGCACTCGCGGTCGGGCAGGACGTCGACGACGCGGCCGGATTCGACGTCGACGAGCAGCGTGCCGTACCGCTTTCCCTTGCGGAAGGCGAAGTCGTCGACACCGAGGACGCGCGGCGCCCATTCTGGGACAGTCGGCTCCGTGAGCAGGCCCAGCAGCCGGGTCCGGCCCGCCTTCAACCGCAGCCGCCGGCACAGCCGTTGACCGGGACGGCCATCGAGCTCGACCGCAACCGCGTGCTGCCACTGCTTCAGTCCGAGGCTGGAGCGGCGGTACCGCTCGCTGAGCTGGGCGACCTGCTCGACGAACGTCCGCCGCGGACACCGGCCGCGGTCGCAGAAGAACCGCCGGACCCGTAACCGCACGGTCAGACCTCGCCCGTTCACCGGCAGCCCGGCCAGGCCCCGCTCGTATGACGAATGCACCCTCGATGCCTGCGAGTTACACCCCGGACAACGCGGTGGCGGCCCACACGCGACCGCCTCGACGACCAGCCCCTCGGCGGCCTCGGCGACGCGCGTCAACCGCACATCGAAACCGGAAAACAGCACATCAGCGAACGATTCGACCCCCATGCGGAGGATGTCCCACAGATGAACGTTCCTGCATGCCGCCCCTGACCTGGGCATTCACGGAACTGCGGTCAGAACCATTTTCAGAGAGCCCCATCATCCCGGCCCACAGCCGTTCCGGGTGAGTCGTCGCGACACGATCGCGCTATCCCTGAGAACGACGCCGCGGTCTTCGCGCGTCGGCAGCCCCGAGGGTCATGGGGGTGCGGCGGGTGGCGCCTCGCTGGAAGGGGCGGTTGGGGTCGGGGTGTTGGTCTGTAGGCGTTCGAGGTGCCCCAGGCCCGCGTAGAGGTCGGTGATCCCGTTCAGGAGTCTGTCTTCCTGCCGGCAGCGCATGGACGCCGTGCGGAAGCGGGAGATTCCGGTGAGGATCTCGTTGACGCTGCGCGCCGTGTCCAGGAGCAGCACGTCGAACCGCTCCCAGCCATCACCTTGGCGCAAGCCTGGAGTAATCACAGCCCCACCCGCAGCTCCATGACACAGCAACTGGTCACCTGACGGCCTGGGTCTGTCGGTGGGTTTCGGGACCGCGTGTCGGTCGGCGGGGGTGTCAACGGTGCTGAAACCCGAGGTTGACTTGTACGCGGTGATCAGCAGGTACTGGCGTGCCGGGTTGGGGGGCGGGCGCAGCATTTCAAGGATGCGGGGTGCGGAGCCGGGCGGTCTCCCGCCGGTCTCCGGCCCGGCTACCTCCGCAGTGGCTACAGATCGCCTCGCCTCCACTGTGTAGGAGCCGGTGTCGGTCTGGATCTGTATGCCGGAGGGTACGCCGACGACTTTCCAGTCAGCTGTAGCGGATCAGTATCGGTCGTTCCGTGACGGGCAGGGTGTCGTCGGGGTCGACCTCGCGCGCGGTGCCGTCCAGGTACTCGGCAGTGCGGGCGCCGGCACCGACGCGGGTGTCGGCCGTGCCTGCGTGGGTCCAGCGGATGCGGGCCGTACGGGGAGTGCCTCGTTCATCGGGGATGAGGAATTCGCATTGCCAGACGTTCTCGGGCAGGGCGATGGGGAGGCCGTGGCCGCAGGAGCGGAGGTCTGCGTGGGCCAGCCACTGCTGGAGGCGGGCGACGAACAGGCCTGCCTTGGTGGGTGGTTGGCCCTCGGCCTGGAGGACCAGGGGTAGCTTGCTGTTGCCCCATGCGTAGAAGTACATGCGCTCCAGGTTCCAGTTCCGGGCGTACAGGCCCGTCAGGTAGAAGCGGACCGCGTGGTCGGCTGCTGTTTCTTCGTCCAGCGGATCGTTCAGTGTCACGCTCTGCGTGGTGCCGGTGCTCCACAGCGGCAGGTGGTACCCCGCTCGCTGGAATGTCCGGTCGACCTTGCGCACTGCCTCCAGCATGGTTTCCGGGGGATCGCTGATCTGCCGCTGGTACAGCTTGATTCCTGCTGCGTCGCAGTACTGGTAGCCGCCCAGTTCGGCGAACCGCAGCAGGTACTTGTGTGCTTCGGCCGCCCACAGGTTGGTGATCGAGGGGCACACCACGGTCGCGTTCCTGTCGGCTTCCCGGATGATGAGGCTTGCCCGCCGGGTCATCTCGACGAGTGTCGTGACGCTGCCGTTGTAGTGGTGCGCATGGTTGGCCATGACCCACAGTTCGTACGCATCGATTCGGGCCCCCGCGTGCCGGACGAGAGCGTGCACGAAGGCGTCCCAGTCGTCGAGATCGTCCGGTGGTGCGGCTCGGGAACCGTCCGGATACGCGGCCTTCCGGGCGTCCGGGGCCGCCCAGGCGGGCGTACCGCCGAACACGAACAACGTGGGCAGGCCCTCCCGTTCGGCGCCATCGAGCAGCCGGTCGAGCGTGGACCAGTCGTACTCCCCGCGTACGGGTTCCACTTGGGCCCATCGGGTCTCGCTGTCCCACAGCCTCAGCGCGCCGGTCCGGAAGGAGGGCATGGCGCCGCTGGAGCTGTTCATCGTCACGCCGAACAGTTCCGCATCGACGGACCTCGGCTCCTGCGCCCAGCTCGTCGCCCCGACCGGCGTGGGCACGGCCGCCGCCGGTGTGGCCTCGTACCGGGTGCTGGCGACGGCGGTACAGAGAACAACAAGGGCCATGACGGCGCCGAGGACGAATCTCATTCCCAGGGGACGCCGCCTGGCTGCCGGACCATCGGGAACGGCGCTGACGGACGCCCCGGCGGCGTCGGTACTGACGCTGGAGGGCGGGCCGAGATTCACCGCTGCAGACACTGAACCGGGATCCTGCTCCTGCCCCGCCGCAGCCCTCCAGCACCGCAGGAGTGTGTTGAGTTCCTCCGCGTCGGCCCCGCACTCCTTGGCGATGCGGACGACGAGGTCGTAGCTCCCCGGCGTCCCCTTGCCGTTGCAGTACCGGTGAAGGGTCGAACTGCTCGTGAAGACCCGCCGCCCCAGCTCCTGGTAGCTGAGACCACTACGCTCCTTCAGCCCTGCCAGAATGCTGGCCAACTCCTGGGACCCCGATGGCCCGTCCAAGCTCCCCACCCCCGTGGCGTCTGCCTGCAGCTCCCGGCACAGCATTTCACGCGCGTCCCATTCCGTCTGCAACATGCCAGGTCAGCGGGGTGGCGCGCATCCCACGCCGATGTGGAATGCGAGATCACTGGCCCTCGGCCGGGGCGGAACAGCACAGTTGATCTCGCTGTCACGACACATCGGCATCACACCGGTCCGCACACTGACGTCTCACCTGCGTACGGACCGCCGTGCGCCGGCTGGCGCACCGGCACACAAACCTTCGGACACGGGGACGGGGACGGGGAACGCACCGGAACACGTGTCCGGCGCGGACACACGACAGAACGGAGAGGGGGCGGTGCCACGATCACCGACACCGGCTTCCTCTTCAGTCGCGCTGAACTCGCTTGCTGGCATTGACAAATCGGGCGTACCACGGGTGCGCCCACCCGCACACAGGGGGATCAAGAATGAAGCTTGGCCGGAGCATGCTCACCGCAGGCACGGCGGCATCCGTCACGATGCTGTCCGTCATAGGAACCGGTGGCCTGACGCACGCGGCCGACGCCGCGTCCTGCACATACAACTCCTACTCGACCTTTGGTGTCGGCGAGATCGTCAGCTACAAGGGCAAGGACACCGACAAGTACAACGACGGCGTGACCAAGAAGCACAGCCGGGTGCTCAAGCTGATGACCGGGAAGTTCTACGACCGCTCGGCCGGGCGGCTGGAGAAGACCAAGAAGGGCGACAAAGTCTGGGTCAACATCAGCCACGACAAGGGCAAGACCTGGAAGTCCTGCGGCTACGCGACCTCGGACGAGGACGGGCAGACCATCACCAGCAAGCGGTACATCCACAGCAGCGACGATGTGAAGAACCGCTACATGCGGGCCTGCGCCAAGACCTCGGGCTACACCTGGTGCGCCGACATCGGCGACAAGAGCAACTCCTACGCCTCCGACGGCCAGAAGCGCTACTGGTGGACCGACAGCTGAACCCGGATCGCCGCCGGCCTCGCCGCAACACGCGAGGCCGGCGCGCGCTTCGACGGGGGAATCCGCGACGTTTACCGGGCTGCCCGGTGTCCTGTCTGTCTCCGTTCCCCTGGCCCCGCGGCGAATTGATGAAGAGAGGACACCACATCATGAAATCCCGCAGACGGCGCATCACCATCACACTTGGCTTAGCCACCGCGTTGGTCCTGCCGGCCGCGCCGGCCTCCGCCCTCTCCGGCACCGGAGTCGACGTCGGCGTTCGCCTTGGAGGCAAGCGGTTCCTGGACATGTCGGTGACTCTGGGCGGCCACAAGCGTGTCGTTCTGGATCTGGTGCGGGAGTACCTCGCCGCCCGGGACGAGGGCTGGAAGGACACGCAGTCCTCGGCGGCCGCGCTCGCGGCGATCAAGACAGAAGGCGCTCAAGTAGCCGCGCAGCCGACGGCTTTCGCGGCCGGGCCCGCCACGCTTGCGGCCGAAGCCGAAGACGACAACGGGCTGCGGGCGACCGAGGTGGCCACCGGCTTCGCCGACGATGCGAAGGTGAAATTCAAAGGCCGCACCGCGTCCGTGACGATCACCTCAGGCACGGCGATGACCTGGAACGACGCGAACCTGGGCGAGTCGAGTCTGAGCGACACCTACGTCGTGACTCTTGAGCGCGAGAAGCGGACATGGACCATCACGGATGTGTCCTACGCGCCAACCCCCTCCGCCGCCGCACCGACTTCCGGCAGTGCGGACACCGCCGCTGCCGGGAGTACAAGCCCGGCGGCAGACAAGCCAGTGGGTGTGCTGGCGGAGCACACCTACGACCGGGGTGCCGCGGTCGCGTACGCGAAGAAGTGGTCCAAGACCATGTACTTCGACGGCATGGAGTGGGTCTACGACGACGTGCGCAATCCCGACTACGACGACCTGGGTGGCACGAACTGTGCGAACTTCGTCTCCCAGGCCCTCTATGCGGGCGGCTGGACCAAGACCGGGGGCTTCAACGCCAGTAACCCCCTTAACTGGGACGACAACCTCACCGGACCGATCTACGCCCAGTCCAAATCGTGGATCTACGCCGACTGGCTGCGCGGCTTCGCCGTCCTGAGCGGGCGGGGAGAGAACAAGGTGGCCTGGCCGCCGGAGGACGTCACCGACCCCGGCAGCCAAGACGTGTGGGAGCTCGAGCCCGGTGACCTGCTGTTCGCCGACTGGGATCCGAACAAGGTCGCCGACGGCACCATCGACCACGCCATGATCATCACTGGGACGTACACCAGCATGGGCTTCACCGAGCCGACTTATTCCCAGAACTCCCCGAACCGGTACAACCTGCCGCTGAGTATCGGTATGAAGATCGCCACCTCGCCTGAGCCCGAGGCGGATCCCGGCACCGGCTATGGCGGCCAGGGCCGCACCGCCGTCTACTACCCAGTCCGCCTCTATGACACCTTCAGCGACTGACCGCCGCGCCCTGTGTCAACGGAAACTTTGATCTCCCCGGTGGTGTGAGGTCCCAGGTGATCTTGGACAGTTTGGCACCACAACATCCTTGACGGTCTCAGGACATGGTTGTCGAGTCTGTGACGTTGGAGGTTGGGCTCACCAACAGGGGCGGAAGCCCAGGATCGGTCCGGTGGTCCTGCGCGGGTGCACGGACAGTTCGATGTCGCCGTCGAGGACGCGGAAGACGGTGTCTTCGATGACGATGGTGACGGTCTTGCCGGCGTGCGAGGCCCCGACGCGCAGACGTTGGTTGGCGACCATGGTGACGCCGTCCTTGGGGACCTTACGAGTCGCACGCATGGGCCCAGGGGGGTGGCGGTAGCGGGGTGGTGGTGATGCGAGCGCCGACGATCTGAGAGGGCGTTTACGCAGGTCAGGACCGGTAAGAGGCTTTCGTCCGTGTCATATTTTGAGGTGTATGGGTGGATAGGCGGCTATAGAGCCTCCAGGAGCTGCGAACTCGGCTGTCCGTCTCATCCAAGGTTGCGCACTGAAGTTCGTCTGGTTCGAAAAGACCACGGAAACGCCTGAAAGGCGGCGGAACAACAACTTCCGGTGTGGTCCATGATCACGCTACCGCGTGAGCCAGCGGAAGCCGTACCCCAGCGACCTGTCCGACGCCCGATGGGCCCTGATCGAGCCGACGTTGACGGCCTGGCGCAAAGCCCGGCTCGACCGCAGGCCCACCGGCCAGCCACCCAAAGTCGAACTCCGCGACGTGTTCGACGCGATTCTCTACCTGAACCGCACCGGAATCCCCTGGAAATACCTGCCGCACGACTTCCCGGGCCACGGCACCGTCTACTTCTACTATGCGGCCTGGCGCGACGAGGGAATCTTCAGTCAACTCAACTACGACCTCACGGGATTGGCCCGCGTGAAGGAGGAGCGCAAGCCCGAACCCACGGCCTCCGTCATCGACACCCAGAGCGTGAAGACCTCCACCAACGTGCCCGTGACCAGTCAGGGAACCGATGCCGCCAAGAAGATCGTAGGCCGCAAGCGCGGCATCCTGACCGACACGCTCGGCCTCATCCTCGCTGTGACCGTCACCGCCGCCGGCCTCCACGAGAACGCCCTGGGAATACGTCTTCTCGACCAGGCGAAGGAAACGTATCCGACCATCTCCAAGAGCTGGGTCGACACCGGATTCAAGAACGCCGTTGTCGAGCACGGAGCGAAGCTCGGAATCGACGTCGAAGTCGTCAACAGGAACCCAGGAGTTCGCGGATTTCGCGTCGTGAAAAGGCGCTGGGTGGTGGAGCGGAGCATCGGGTGGATCATGATGCACCGGCGCCTCGCCCGCGACTACGAGACCCTCGCCGCCAGCTCCGAAGCCATGATCCACGTTGCGTCGATCGACAACCTTGCCAAGCGCATAACGGACGAGACCACGCCAACCTGGCGAGGAACCTACTAGGGCATAAGTGTCAATCCGCCTAGATCAAACGCCCACTGACACCGAGATCGGTCGCATGGTGCGCGTAGAAGGATGGGACCAGGCGACTGGGACTGCACTGGTCGTCGATCCCAAGCGTGGTGGTGCAGCATCAGCCAGCCGTAGGTTCGCTCGACCGCCCAGCGTTTCGGGATCGGGGTGAAGCCCCTGGTCCCGGGGGGTGCGTTGGACGATTTCGAGGTCGATGCCGAGGGTGGCGGCGTGCTCGAGGAGGGTGCGGCCGGCGGTGGAGTCCTGGACGCCGGCCGCGGTGACCAGCACCGCCAGCAGCAGGCCGAGGGTGTCGGTGATGATGCTGCGCTTGCGGCCCGCGATCGTCTTGCCGGCGTCGATGCCCTGCGTCCGGGCGGGCACGGAGGTGGAGGTCTTCACGCTCTGGGCGTCGATCACGCAGGCCGACGGGTGGCGGTGCTGGCCCGCCATGTCCGTCCCCTTCACCACCCTCCCCTCCGGTTCACCACCCTCCCCTCCGGCGCCCCCTGCGCCGTACGGCTGGTGGGCCGCCCGGGCGCGGAGGCGATCTGCTGGCGCTGGCGGAGCAGTTGCAGGAGCTGCGACCCTGGCGACGGACGGCTGACCTCGGCTGAGGACCACCACATTCGCGCCGGGGCGCGGAAGGCCGTAAGACCGGCGCCGCGCGGCGGCTTCCCCACTACCCTGTCTCTCATGGGCGGGGCAGCACCATGCCTGCCCCTGGGGGGAGTTGGCCCTCATGCCGCTCAAGAGCTACGGCGTGCTCGTCGCGCGGGCGGTCGGTTTCCGGCGCGAGGGCGCCGTCGACACCCCGCACTACCAGATCCACCTGGTCGACGACGCCGGGCGGCACTATCGCGCCGTGGTCGACGTCCTGTCGCAGGAATCTCCCTCGGAACTGCTTCACCTGGTCATCGAGGACTTCTGGCATCCCGTCACGGCCGAACTGACCGGCCTGCGCAGCGGGTGGACCAACCTCTCGGGCGGATCCGGCGGACCCGTTCTGGACTTCGTCCGCGGCGATCTGATCGACCCCGCCCTGCTGCGCCCGTTGCCGCTGGACGCCGCGTCGTTCCAGAACCCGCTCGCCGACGTCCTCGACAACTATGTGCAGCACGCCGTGCACGACCCCGGGGCCCGACTCTACGTCTTCGGCCAGCGCTGGGGCCCGCAGTTCAGGGGGAAGGACGAGGTCTTCGGCTTCCTGCCCGCCGACGGCGTCCACGACATCCACATGAACCAGGGCAACAGTCGTCGCTTCCGCAGCGACGACGGCGTGTGCCAGGACGGCGCTCTGCTCATCCACTTTCCTGGCGAGGACCGCTGGGTTGGCTTCTTCCTCGCATTCCGCAGTCAGAGCTGGAACACGGACTACATCACCGGCCACGCCCTGGATGCTGGCGCCGAGGTGCTGGTGCGCGACCGGCGGCGGGCGCGTGCGCCGATCGCAGGCCTGCGACTGCCCATGGTCACCACGGACCTGCCGGAGGAGCAGCCCGTATTCGTCGGCCGCGAGGCGGAGTTGGCCGGTGTGCGGTCCGTACTGGATGCCGCCTCCGGGCCGGATCCCTCCGTCCGGGTCTGTGTCATTTCCGGTCCACCGGGCAGCGGCAAGACCGCCCTCGCCCTGCACGCCGCCCACCGGGCAGTGCGCGCCGGGGACTTCCCGGGCGGCACGCTCTTCGTCGACCTGCAAGGGGACAGCGGGGCCGAAGTCACCTCCGACCAGGCCGTGCTCGCTCTGCTCGACGCCCTGGGAGCACCCGAGCCGGACGTACCCGCCGACCCGGTCGCCCGCTACGCCCTGTACCGGACGCTGCTGGCACGGCGGAGCGGGCGCACCATGGTGCTGCTGGACAACGCGTTGGACGCGCGGCAGGTCAGTCCGCTGCTCCCGGGCAGCGAGGAACACCGGGTGCTCGTCACCACGCGCAGCCCGCTCGCGGAGCTGCCCGCGCGGCTCGTCCAGCTGGAGCCTCTGGCCGAGGACTCGGCAGTGGATTTGCTCACCGACGTACTGCGACTGGGCGACCCTGATGACGCACGTGCTCGTGAAGAACCTCGTGCGGTGCGTGAACTCGGGTCCCTGTGCGGGGGGAACCCACTGGCGCTGTGCATCGCCGCCGCCATCCTGCGCCGTGACCCCGGTCGCGGTGTCGCATCGCTGGTCCATGAACTCCGGGTCGTCGTCGAGGCGCAGGGGACCGGTTTTCGGGATCTGATCGTCCGCGCATACCGCGCCCTGCCGGGCGAACAGGCCGGGATGCTCCGCGTGTTGACTACGGCGCCGGGGCCCGAGACCTGCACGGAAGCCGCCGCAGTCCTGTCCGGGCTCCCGGTGAGCCGGGCCCGTGCTGCGCTGAACGGGCTGGCCACTGCGGCGTTCGTAGCTCCGGTGCGCGATGCCGAAGGCGACGACGATCGCTGGCGCCTCCACACTGTCGTGCGGAACAACACGTCGCGGACGCTCGCCGTCGACGCGTCCGAGACCGCCGAGGCCCGCCACAGGCTGATCCGGTTCTACGCGCAACAGGTCTCGGCGGCGATACGAGCCCTGGGCGGAAGCCCGGCATCCAGCCCCGCCGGCGCACGGATGCTGCACCGACTCGACGCCGAGCGTCCCAACCTCGTCGCCAGTGCACAGTGGGCAGAGGAAGAGCGCGGCCCGGGCCTGCCGCCCGCCGTCGGCCTCGCCCTGAGCCTCGGTGAGTACCTGCTGCTGCGGGGCCACCTGCAGGACGCGATTGCCGTAGGGACGGTCGCCCTCCACGCCGCGCGGAGGATCGGCGACAGCGCGGGGGAGAATCGCGCCCTGGAAACCCTCGGGCTCGCCTGGCTGCGACGGGGAGACGTGCCGGAGGCGGTCACCGCCCTGGAGAAGTGCCGGGACCACCACCACAGGGAGCGGAACCAGGACGGGGAGGCTAGGGCCTGGCACAACCTAGGCATCGTGTTGGTGGCCAGATCAGATTCCCCACCGGCGGCCATTTAGCGGGGAGCTATCTGGCCGCGAATGTCACAACGAGTGATCGATACTGTGCATGGTCAGCCCGGTCCATCCTTGTCAGCAGTTGGGCATGGCCTTCATGCTTCGGGCATGCGGCGGACTGCGTGGCTGGCAGTGGTGATGACGGTGGGGATGGGCGTGCTGCTGGGCTGGGGCGTGGCGTTCGCGCCCGCGTGGATCGTGCGGCACGACATCGGTGTCCACGGCGGGTCCCAGCTTTCGGCTGTCGACTGGCTGAAAGCGGTGAACGACGTACGCGTGGTGCTTCTGCAGGGCGCGGCGGGCTTGGTCGCGCTGGGCGGCATCGGGCTGGGTGCGGTGCTGACCCTGCGCCAGATCCGCGTGAGCCGGGAGGGGCAGTTCATCGACCTGTTCGCGCGGGCCATCGAGCACCTGTCGAGCGAGAAGGTGTCGGTGCGGCACGGCGGCGTGTACGCCATGGAGCAGATCGCCGACGCGGCGCCGCACTACCGCGGTCATGTGGCGGCGCTGCTGGCCTCCTTCGTCCGGCAGCAGGCCCCCTGGCCGCCGACCCGTCCGCCCGGTGAGGTGGACGTGGAACGGCCGCGCTACACCGGGGGCCTGCGCGATGACGTCGGCGGGGCCATTGCGGCGCTGAGCCGGCGCAGCATGGTTCTGCCGGGAGACAGCATCGAGCTGGAGAAGGTCGATCTGCGCGGCGCCGAGTTGATCGACCACGACCTGAGCGGGTTCTGCTTCGCCGGGTCCAACCTCGACGGAGCCAACCTCACCGGCTGCGACCTCTCGCACACGACGTTCGCGGATGCCAGCTTGAGGAACGCCAACCTGACGGGCACCACACTCACCGATGCGGATCTCACCGGCGCGGACCTCACCGGGGCCATCGGCATCGACACATCCCCCACGCCCCGTCGTGCTCCGGCCCCACAGAGCTGACGCCAAGTGAACTCGCCCTTCGTGTACGAGCCCTCACGCCAGACCCCAGTCCTGCGAATGATCACAGAGGGTTAGATTCGCATCTGGCCGTACGTGGGGAATTTCTGGTGGCCGCCGTCAGCATCGCCCTGCGTCAGGCGGGGCGCACGGACGAGGCCGTCGTCGCCCACTCCCGCGCACGCGACCTGTACCAGGAACTCAGCAACCGCGACCACGAGGCAACGGTCTGGAACGACCTCGGCATCGCCCTCCAGCAAGCGGGCCGCGTGGACGAGGCACGCTCCGCGTTCGTCACGGTCCGTGATCTGCGGGAGGAATCCGGGGACTGGTACCAGGCCGGAGTCGCCCTGCACAACCTGGCCTTGGTCCACCGCTCCCGTGCCGAACTCGGAGCAGCCCGCGCGTGCTGGGCACGCGCCGCCGAGGCGTTCTGCCAGGCGGACGCGCCCGCCGAGGCGGCCGAGGCGGCCGAGGCGCGGGGCTGGGCCCGGGGTGGTGAATGACGTGGCAGCCATCTGGGGAGACGCCAACCCACTCCGCAACGACCGGGACCACATCGACTTCCGCGGATCCCGGTTCATCGGACCGGTCACGGGCACGGCTGTGCACTTCCACTCCCGGGCCGACCGTGTCGCCGACGACTCACTGCCCGCCGGGCCGGTCATGTTCCTGGGACGCGACGACGAACTGGGCAGCCTGCTGAGCGTGCTGTGCCCGACCTCAGGGGCCGAGGAGCCGCTCGACCTGAGGGCGAACATCGTCGCCGGACCGCCTGGCATCGGAAAGTCGGCGCTGGCGCTTGGCTGCCGCACATCTGGCCAAGGAGCGGGACCGCTTCCCGGGCGGCGTGTTCTACGTCGACCTGTGCGGTCAGGAGGCGGAACCGCTGTCCGACAGCCGTGCCTTCGGGGTGCTCCTCAACTACCTCGGGCTGCATGATCTGGAGCTGCCCGAAGAGCCCGCGGCACGGCGTGGTCACTACCAGAGCCTCATGCGTCAGCGGCCGGGAGCCGCCCTCGTCCTGCTCGACAATGCCGCGCACGTCCACGGAGTGGAGCAACTGCTGCCCGCCGACGACCGGCACCGGATGCTCGTCACCACCCGTGGGAGCTGCGACGGCCTCGACGCCCACGGGCTCGTGCTGGGCGTGCTTCCCGACAAGGTCCGCGTCGAACTGCTCACCGCCCTGATCTGCATGGGTGACCCGACCGAGTCAAGACCGGACCGGGAGCCCGAGGCCCTGCACCAACTGGCCGAGATGTGCGGCGGGGTGCCGGGCAGGATCCGACAGGCCGCGGTCAGGTTGCGGCAGAACCGTGCCATGCCGATCGCCGCCTGCCTGGCCTCCCTGTGCGAGCAACGCGTCGCCGACGACTGGCTGTTGCCGCCCGGCCCAGCCATGGGGCGGCTCGGCGATCGGGGTGCGGTGCCACCTACAGGGCCCGGTCCATGATGTGCAGCCCCACCAGCCCGTGCCGCGGATGCTCGAACGCGTCCGGAACCGTGCCCAGGATCGTGAAGCCGAGGTCCAGCCTGCGGGTCGGCGGCGCGGCCCACCTTGCGGACCCGGTCGACGTTGATGGCCGTCACGCCCAGGTGGCGCAGTTCCTCCTGGGCGTGGTCGACGCGCTGCCCTGGCAGGACCTCGACGATGCCGACGCGCAGCGGGATGCCGCGGTATACGGCTTCGGCGATGTTGGCGCGGGTGCGCTGGTAGCTGCCCAGGCCGTTGGTGATCTGCTTGTGTTGGCCGGCCTGGTCGCTGTAGTAGCTGGTGGCCAGGCACACGCCGGGCTGCTGGAACGCCGCCCACAGGGCGGGCCGGACGTGGGTGAGGTTGGAGTACACCTCCACCCTCAGACCGAGGCCCAGGGCATGGCCGATGTACTGCGGCAGGTAAGGGGCGAGGGTCGGCTCGCCACCGATGAACTGCACGGCGGGAATGCCGAGTTCGGCGACGTCGGTGATGACCTGCTCCCAGTCCTGGCGGGTCATCGCGCCGGCGGATGCTGTGGGGCCGGAGCTGGTGCAGCAGTGATCGCACGTCAGCTGGCAGCGCTCGACCGAGCGGATGCCCGCCGGCGCCGAGTTGGTGGTCTGTGGGGACAGGGCCGTCGTCAACGGAGCCTCCTGGTGGTGGGTGAGAGTGTGAGGCCCGCCCCGGGCGCTCGACCTGTCCATGGCGGGGGACCCGGGGCGGGAGTTCAGGTGCCAGGCCTGTCGACGTAGCCGTGACAGGTGCACCCGCAGCGGCGTTGGATCAGCACGCCCGTATATCCGGGCAGCGGTATGTCCTTGGTCTGGCGGCAGTCTTGGTGCAGGCGTCGGTATCCGGGCCGTTGGGCGACCGCGCATTCGGCCGACAGCGACGAGGCCTCGGTGGTAGGCGTCACGACTCGGCCTCTTCGTTGGTGAGGATGTGGCCGAGCAGCGCGAGCTCGCATACGTCGGCCAGCGCGCACAGGGCGCCGGGCCTGGTTATCGGTGCCGACCAGTACGAGGCCAGCGTCCCCTTGTCCAGTGCCGTCAGGTCCGTGCGCGGTACCCCCAGGTAGGTTCCGCCCCCTAGGTACTCCGTACCGGGCGGTACGCGCACGGGGCCGGCGCTGGTCGGGACGAGGGCGTAGTAGCGGTCAAAGCCGGGGTCATGAATCACCGGCCCACGCAGACGTTCAGCAAGGCGAGCACCAACAGCGGACCCCTCGTCGCACTGGACCGCAGCGCGGACCAGTGCACCGGGGATGCGTACAGCCGACAGGTGATCCCCGAGCGGCAGCACAGTCACGCCGAGCTCTTGCCACTCCACGCGAGAGCGATCTCGCCCCTCGCGGACGAGACTCGACAGAAGCCAGCGCTCCACATCCAGCTGACGGTCCCCAGCGTGCACGAGCACGCCGGGCTCTGTCGCAACGGGCAACCGGGCCCGGTCAGTTGCTTCGTGCATGTTCTCCATGTGGCGATGCTGGCGGCCCTGAGCAGCGGTGCGGGAGTGTGTACGGGGCGTGAGCCGCGTTGGCCGCTTCACACACTGTGTGAAACGCAAAGCCGTACGCTCCACACACTGAGTGAATCGGGGGCACTGATGGAGCCGAACACACTCCTTGACGCACTACTCGACGAGGCCGGAATGTCCCGTGTGGGACTCGCCGCGCGCATCAACAGCGCGGGAGCAGCACAAGGGAAGCAGATGCGCTACGACCACAGCTCCGTCATCCGATGGCTCCGAGGCCAGCGCCCACGCGGCCGCACACCGGACATCATCGCCGAGGTCCTCAGCGCCAGACTGGGCCGGAGACTCACGCTTGAGGACATCGGCATGGGCGCCCGGTCCGCGCCCCAACCCGCGGGCACTCCCCTGGACGGATTCATCGGCAAGGCAACTGCCCTGTGGCGGGGCGACCACCAACAACGAGACGACCTGCAGAGAGCGCCCGTGATCACCGGTCTTCCTGCGGTCGGCCCCGTGTGGGAATGGGAAAACCCACCAGACGACTACGACGTCAGCAGCCGCGGCACGATCCGGGTGGGCCTGCCCGATGTCGAGCAACTGCGAACCGCGCGCAGCCACTACGAGCAGATGTACCGGAAGGCCGGCGGAGTCGCGACCCGCGGCAGAGTCCTCCGGTTCCTTGTAGAAGACACAGCGCCACTGATGCGGGGCACCTACTCGGATCAGACCGGACGCCAGCTGCATCGTGCCGTCGGCGGCCTGGTCGCCATCGCGGGCATCTGCGCCTACGACTCGAACGCCCAGGGCCTCGCCCAGCGCTACTACCACCAAGCCCTCCGGCTCGCCAAAGCCTCCGGCGACCGTGCGTTCGGCGGGTACGTGATAGCGCTGCTCGTCAACCACGCGTTGTTCATGGGCGAATACCGGCAGGCCATCGCGTTCGCCGAGGCCGGTCTACGAACCGCCGGAAGGGCGATCAGCCCCGCGCTCGCCTGTGACCTGCACGCCATGCAGGCCAAGGCCTACGCCCGCATGGGGGACCAGGAAGCAGCGCACCGAGCCATCACCGCCGCCGAGACTGCGTCCGGGCTGATCCGCCCCGACGAGGAACCCGCCGAGACCGGATACGTACAACCCGGCCTGCTGGAGAACGCGCTCGCCGACACACTGATGCGGCTCGGCGATACCGGCCCGGCGCAGCAGTACGCCGCCGAAGCTGCCGCGACCCAGACCCATGCCCGCGGCCGGGTACATCGCCTCGCAACTCTCGCCGATTGCGAGCTGCGCGCCGGCGAGGTCGATCGCGCGGCCGGGACGGCGAAGCTGATGCTCGACACAGTGCAGGGCATGGAGTCCCACCGGCTGTACGACCGGCTCACCTCGGTACGACAGAACCTCGCGGCCACCCGGAGCACGATCGTTGCGGAAGTAGTCGGCCGCATCGACGACACCCTGCGCATTCCGCTGTAGCCCTCGCGGCATGTTGGGATGGGGTGGTACCCGACGAGAGGCCGGACTGTGTCTGTGTGGCGGAACCTTGGCGAGCGCACCGTGTACGAGAACCGGTGGGTCAACGTCGCGATGGCCGATGTGGCGCTGCCCGACGGGCGGCACCTGGATCACACGGTCATCCGGCTGCGCCCGGTAGCTGTCGCCACGGTGGTGAACGAGGCGGACGAGGTGCTGCTGTTGTGGCGTCATCGGTTCATCACCGGTGCCTGGGGGTGGGAGCTCCCGTCGGGCGGCACGGGCGAGGGCGAGGACCCTGCTGTCGCGGCCGCGAGGGAGTTCGAGGAGGAGACGGGTTGGCGGCCAGGACCGATGCGCCTCCTGCTTGCCGTCGACCCGATGCCGGGGATCTCCACGAGTCACCATCGCGTCTACTGGTCCGACCAGGCCGAGCAGGTACGGGACGTTCCGGTCGACGCGATCGAGTCCGCGCGCCGCGAGTGGGTTCCGCTGGGGAAGGTTCCCGAGCTGGTGACTCGCGGCGAGGTCCGCTCGGCGAACGCAGTGGCCGCGCTCTTGATGTTGCATCACCTTCGTCTCGGCTAACGGCCCGGGCAGGCCGGCGCAGGGCGCGAGTGGCCTTCTCGGCAGAGCGCCAGCGGTCCGGTTTCGTCAGGATGCTGCATACCCGGCTCCTCGGAACGGCCTTCCGCCAGCGCGCACTTGGAAGGGTCGCGGTCGTTGGTTCAGCAGGCCGCGGAGCAGGGTGCTGTCACTGAGCGCTTTGAGAGTGGCCACTGATCGAGTGCCCCAGACCGGTTCGGGATGAGGACCGCAACGCACAAGGCTCTCGCGCCGTTGACGGAGGTGTTCGAAGTCTCAACCCATCGGCACCGGAGCCCTGTTGGTGATGGCGCTATTTGAAAACGGTTCTGGCCGCAGTTCCGGATGCTGTTGGTGATCTTCATCCCACCGGGTGAAGATCACCAACAGCATCCGGCGGACTGAACCGCTCCGGGTCTGATGGAGGCTCCGGACTGCCCCGAGTTGGGTGGAGTTGAGTTGCTTGGTTTCACGCTACTGGTGGGGTGCGGTAGTCGCTCACACACGGTGCCGCATCGAAACGTACAGTCCTGTGAAGTTGGCGGCCCCACGAGTCGGGCTCACCAGGGCGAGCGCGTTCAGCCGCGGTCGCCTCCGCTCTAGGCGCGTGGTCGATGTGATCACAGGTCGGTCCAGGGGCGGGGTTCGCCCCCGGCCAGCGGTACCCATACAGGCGCGGACGGGCTGTGTTCCTCGATGTCTTCCAGGACGGAGGCTGCCAGCTGGACCTCCCGTGCGAGGGCGGCGACGAGCGGGTGCTGGGCGGTCATGGCCTGCAGGTCGTTGATGCGGCCTTCCAGTCTGGAGCGGGAGGCGCCGGTGAGGATGAACAGGACGCGGGGGAAGACGGGATACCAACGGAGCCAGACCGGGCCGGTGGAGACGGGTCTGCGGCGGCCGACGGGCTGGGCTTCGTAGTGGAAGAGCCGGGCGTATTCGATGAGTTTTACGGCCAGGCGTTCGCTGCTCATGGTGGTGCGGTCGATTTCCACGAATGCGCGCAGTTTGCGGCGGTGTTCGCCGTCGACGACGGTGTAGTGCATGACCGCGTCGGCGACGAGCCGTTCGGCCTCACCGATGGAGTGGGCCACTTCGGGGGTCCAGTCCCAGGGGCCGTGTTCGTGCCCGAGTCGGCGGGCGTCTGCCGCGAAGGTCAGGTGGGTGCGTACGACGGTCAGGGTGTGCGGTGTTTTCAGCGATGCTGCGGTGGTCGAGGTGATGGGGTAGGGGGGCCGCCCTCGCAGGACGGGGAGGTCGCGGGTCACGCGCGCCCCTTCGGGGGTGAGGTACCAGGCGTGCGTACGAGAGCGGTTCGCGTCCGGCAGCGGGGTGAGGTCGACGAGGCCGGTGGTGCGCAGCTTGTTCAGCACTCGGGAGAGCAACTGGCGGGTGCCGTCCGGCCGCAGCATCTGGCGCAGCTGGCCGGTGGTGGCCATGCGGTGCAGGGCGAGCGCGGTCAGGACCTGCAGGCGCAGCGGTTCACGAGGGCTGGGGGCCAGTTCGGCGGCCGCGGTATCGGAAGGGGAACGGGTCATGGAGGGGAGGCAACCCTCAGCCTCCGACCCGGCCCCCGACCACGGGACCCCGACCACGGTCACGACCCGAGAACGACGTCGTGGTCGGGGCCGTGGCCGGGGCGGTCAGAGGACAGCGATGGCCGGTCCGCAGCAGCATCTGCTGCTGCGGGGCGTGGTGGCGAGCCACGCCGTGCCGGCCATCGTGCGGCGCCCGGTCCGCAAGGGACCAACTCCCCTAACCGGGGGCCGCGTTCAGGGGGTGGTGGGCGGGAGTCCGCTCACTCTCGGGGGCGGCCGGGGGGCTTGCGTTGCGCGGCCTGTTCGAGGATGCGCCGGCGTGTCCAGCGGCGGCGTCCGTTCTGGCGGCCGGCGTGCTCGGCGACGCCGTCGGTGGTTTCCAGGAGCGGGAGGTTGCCCTGGGACAGGCTGCTGGAGAAGGAGCCGAGGCTCTTGTACCCGAGCAGGGCGGCCGCGGCGCTGGCGCCCAGGAGTTCGTCGGGGTCGCCGTCGACGGGAATGTCGGGGAGGGGCGGCGCCGCCTTGTTTCCTGCCCGTCGGCCGCGGCCGGGCCGGGTCTGCAGCCAGTTCAGGAGGGTCTGCACGCGCCATTGCTGGCGGCGGTAGGGGTTGTCGGGTGTGCCCATCTCCTCGACGACGTCCGGTTCGGGGAAGTAGCCGGGGTGGTCGCGTACGAAGGTGGTGACCTGGTTGGCGTTCTTGTAGCCGAGGAACCTCGAGGCGTCCGCCGCGTTCAGCAGCTCCTCCGGATCGCGGGCGGGCGGCTTGTACCCCTGCAGGCGGGCGGGCGCGCGGTGGGCGAACCACTGCGTGACTTCTGCGTGGTCCCACAGGCGGGCGCGGCCGCGCATGGCGACGGGCTCGGGGAAGGCCTTGCCGGTGGCGTTCTCGGTGCGGCCGGTGTAGAGGCCGCTGACGCGCGCGGAGGTGAGGCCGTGTTCGGCCGCGATCTCGGCAGCGTCGGCCAGGCGAGGCTCGCGGCGCGAGGTCATGGCACAACCGTCCGTCCTGTCAGCGGCGGGCCGGCCAGCCCGGCCCGCAAAACAAATAATGGCAGGAGTTGCGGGGGGAGGTCCAGCCTGCGGCCCGGGGTTTCTCCCGGCCGGCCGCCCGGGCCTACTCTTCGGGGATCAGGCAGATGCCGCGGCGTGCGGCGTCCTCGGCCATTTCGGTGTAGGCCATGGCGGCCGGCGTCATCTCCCACTCGACCAGGGCCAGCAGCAGGATCGCCTCGTCGCGGCCCTGCGTGGCGTCACAGGGCATGCCGGCGGTGTCCGCGGCGAACAGCAGGTCCGCGGTGGCCAGCCCGTCGAGACGTGCTGCCACCTCCCGGTGCAGCTCCTGCAGGCCCTGCTGGTACAGCTCGTTCGCCTCGCCCAGGAGCAGCACCAGGTCCTCGCCGTGGCTGGCCGGTGCCGCTGCAGCGAGATCGAGGATGCGCTGGGTGGTCGTCGTTATCATGAGGAGTATCCCCCCAGAGGGGCGGTGCGCGGTGTGGTGGTCAGTGGCAGCCGTCGCACCCGGCGGCGCTGTGCAGGAGCTCGCCCGGCCCGGTGCGGGCCTTGGAGTCCCGTGTAGTGGAAGACGGTGCCGTCCGGCAGGAGCTTCACCGTCCGGGCGGTGGCCCGGCTGGCGTAGAGCGCGTTGGTGGCGGCGTTATGGGGGTCGTTCGTTTCTGTCCGTTGTCCGTTCTCCGCAGTACTCCCACCCACCTGCAGTCCACACACGGCAGCCCGCGCCGACACCATCGCTCGTCGGCCGTACCTCGGGCTCCTGCACAGTGTGGTGCTGGCCGAGGCTGGTAACAATGGCACGGATCGTCTTCTCGTCCGCAGCAGTAATCATGAGGTGAGCCACTCCGTCCTCTCGAAGGGCGGCCCATGGGGCAGCGGCGGTCATTACAACTCCTCGCATGGTCGGCAACGCGGTCAGTTGAGGAGACACTGCTCAACCACAGCACAGTTCGCAGCTCTGGGAAAGATCACCCCAACGGGACTCTCCTCCCAGTGGTCGCCCTGCCTTTCACCAAGGTCAAGTCGACCGGCACATACTCCAGCCAGGTACTGCCGCAGGCCAAGGACCTGAACCTCCCCCACAGCGAGGCAAGCATCAGCTGAACCCCAAGTGAGCGAAGATGACGTCCCGTACGCGGAAGACAGCGTCGGGGTCGATCACCGCGAGTACGGGGACCGCGTGGTGCCAGCAGTTCGGAGTGAGGGCCTCTGCGAGGAGGGCTCGTGCGCGGGGGAGGTCAGGGCCGGAGGGGGGTGGATGGTGGAGAGTGGCCAGGCGGCGGGTGAGCAGCTCGTCGTGCCTGTCGAAGAAGCTGGAGAACGGGACCGGTACGCGGTCTCCGGGCAGTGCGGCTACGTACGCGGCGAGGTGGGCGAAGAGCTTCGCGCGTTGCTCCGTGTCCTCTTCGCGCCGAGCCATGGCCCAGGCCGTATCGTGGTCCCCGAGCGCGGCATAGGCGATGGCCGCCGCTCTCATTGCCGAGGGGAAGTCGGACCGCTCAGAAATTGCCGCGTCGAGGCGGCTGCGGGCGGCGGCCGGGTCGGCCGCAGCGGTCAGCAGGCTGAGCAGCACCTGTCTCATGACCGGCCGGTTCACGTCGTGGTTCTCATCCAGGTCGGCCAGAAGTCGCCCAAGACGTGCACTGCGTTCGCTGTGCTGTGACCCCACAGCGACGAGCACCGGTGCGAGGGACATGAGCTGCGACGGGACATACACGAGATCATGTTGGGAGGCGTGAAGCAGCACGTCGTCCACCAGTTGCCCAGCCATCTCCGGATCGTGTGGCCACAACCCCGCGGCAGCCTCCACGCGTGCATGACGCTCGTCATACGTCGCCGGACCGCTTCTTGCCCCAAGGATGTCCGCAACGCGTTCGGCCGCGCCCGCCCACCCCAGCGCCTGGACGACAGTCTCGATGGGGAATTCGTCCAACACGGGTTCGTCGATCTCGACGGGTTCGTCGATCTCGGCAATCAGGTCGGCGGCTCCTTCGGCGAGACGCAGCGCCCGGCCCGGATTGCTGTCCGCGACAGCCAGGGAAACGGCGGCAAGGCCCCAGGCTCGCCATTTGATCGTACTGATCGCCGCTGCGAGTCGCTCCGCCTCGTCGGGCCGACCGATGGCGGCGAGGGCAGCCGCCAGGGCGGCGAGCCGGCCCTGATGAAGCTCGGGAAACAGTACGGCCGTTGGCCGCGGTCCGTGCTCCGCCATGTGGAGCAGGTCCAGCGATCGCTGCGGATCGTCAGTGGCGCAGTGGTCGGCGAGAGTGACGAGCGCTACGGCGGCCTGACTCCATGACCCGTCCCACACTGAGGTGTACTCCCGGGTCAGCAGCACGGTGACCAACTGCTCGGCGGCACCGGCCCTTGAGAGGAGCTCGGTGACTCGCTGGATGGCATCGTCGGTCTCGCTGCGGAGGTGGAACGTCGTCTCCAGGAAGGTTTCGAGTGCCGCCCAGGCCTCAGCCGCCGCGCCCTTGCGGGCCCACGCCTCAGCGAGCATCAACCAGGTGAAACCAAAGATTTCCTCGATGTCGTGCCAGGCGGAGTCGGCAAGCTGTTGGGCATCTGTCATCCGCTCTGCGGCGACCAACGCCCAGACGGCGCCTATCTCCCACCCCTCCTCCTCGGTCTCCTGCTGTCCTCTGTTCAGTTTCGCTGCGGCCATTGAAGCCATCTTCCGGGCCTTATGGGGATGCCTGTCACACAGCGCCGCCCAGACAGCCGCAGGAACATTGTCGAGTTCGCTCGTGTCACGTTGGGCGAGCCCGACAACCGAGTCGTAGAGCCGAGACGCGTCATCGGGGAAGCCGCAGTCCGACCACGCATCGGCGACGCTCACCAGAACTCGGACTCGGTACGGAACGAGTTTGATCAGCTCGGCGGTCTCCTCCGCCAGCCGAAGCAGGCCGACCACACCCGCTGGGTTCCGCAGAGCGGTGGCGGTCATGACCAATGCCTTGACGCAGGCTGTGGCTTCCCAGCGGTAGTCAGACGACCTAGGCATTTCATCGAACTCGCGCGAAGCTTCTTCCTCGCGACGCGCCAGCGCCAGAGCAGTGGCTCGCGTGCCCTGCGCCACCGAGCCCCTGTATGTGAGGTAGCCGCCCCCCCGAGGCTCTGCCACCGCCTCCTCCGCCAGCCGCGCCGCCTCCTCCGCCAGCCCCGCCGCCCGCTGGTCACCCGCCTCCGCCAGGACCCGCGCCACACCGAGCACCGCCCAGGCCCGGTACTCGGGCACGGAGACACTGCGGGCAAGGCCGATGGCCTGCCGAACCCGACCGAGGCGCGCGTACACGGCCGGGATGTCTCGATTCAGTGCATCATTACGCGCGGCTACTAGATACCCCGCGGCCGCCAGCGCGCCCAGTGCCCCCAGATCGTCGGGCGCGACCCGCCGGACTGTCTCGCGAGCGGTCGCGATCTCCGCAAGGCACACCTCATCGCTCCACGTGGCCTCCCGCAGCCTTTCCCGCCGGCGGGCATTCGTGACGAGGGCCGTGGCCCGGCGCGCGTCCTGGAGGAGCATGACCAGGCGGCCGTAGGGCTGAAGCAGGTATTGCGGGGTCTCCTGCGGCCAGCCCCGGCGCTCGTAGGTCTCCGCCCAGGCATGCACGCGCGCCAAGTACGCGTCTACGTCTGGCCCGAGTTCCTCCTGGGCGGCGACGAGAAGTGTGTCGTGGGCGAAGAGGTAGCCACGGCTCGTGGTGTACGACGTCACGTCGCCGTCGGCGCTGTCGACACCGGCGCCCCGCAGACGCAGGATGCGGCCGAACGCGTTACCAAGGCTCCGCCTCAGCGCATGGCCGGGCTCGCCCGTCAGTTCACGCAAGTCATCGACCGTGAGCGTGCCTCGCGCGGCGGTGAGCAGGCCGACCATGTCCCGTTCCAACTGGTCACCGGAGAGCGCGCGTTGGAGTTCGTATCTGGCCTCGTGCTCGGTGTGGCGGGCCGCTTGCGAGGTAGCAAGCTCCACGACCGGGCAGTGCCTCAGCGGATGTCCGCCACCAACGTCCGGCGGAATGCCGGGGCTCGGCCGACTCGTCACCAGGACACGCAAATTCGGCGGGAGCCGCTCCGGCAGGAGCGATGCGATGCTGGTCCCCGACCCGCCCGGTACCCGGGACTGGTCCTCGTCCAGACCGTCGACGACGAGCAGCAGTGTGCCGCCGTCCCGCCCGACCCGATCCGCCGCCTGCTCCAGCAGCAAGCGGCGTTCGCCATGCCGGGCCGCCGCCGAACCTGGCGGAAGCGGCGCGCGGCCCACGATGGCCGCGAGTTGGTCGACGACCGCCGCCGTGTACGCGTCGCCGTCGGACTGCCCGGCATATCGCGCGGTGATGAAGAACCACACCGGCACGACCCCGCGCGGTGGATGCAGGGCGAACCAGGCCGCCAGTGCCGTCTTTCCTGCCCAGGGGTGACCCTGCAACCAAAGGTACCGCTCCGGGCCGCTGCAGAAGGAGACCAGGTCCGCGAGTTCCGCCTCGCGCTCGTCCAGCAACTCAGGTGCGATATCAGAGAGTTGGGCACGATAGACCTCCTGGACGAGGTCTAGGGAGCCCACGGGCACGGCGGACGGCAGCGCCCCGAGGTCCTGCCCCAACAACTGGGACAGAGCGGCTGTATCCGTCGCGCCCAGCGCATCTGCCCACCGGTCCACCCGCCCCGCCGCGACGCGTCCTGTCCCCTCCCTGCGGTGATGCCGGCTCACGACACCGACCAGATGTCCGCCGCTGAAGACTGCCGCCCCCGACATCCCCTCCCAGGCATCCCGCTCGGGTTCCGGATCATCGGCGGGCGGCGCCGCGATCCTCAAGTCCAGGGTGCCCTCGCGCCGGTTGGCCAGCACCGCGCATCTCGCGTCCATGTGCTCGGCGTCCCGGAAGCGTCCGCCTGCTGCGTTCGTGCGGAGCTTGAAGCGCGGGAAACCCATCGCCGTACAGCTGAGCACGGCGTCCTGTTCGCCGACGGCGCCGAAGGAAGCAGCATCAACGGCATCGGTCTCCGGCAGTGTCAGTACGGCGACGTCGATGCCGTCATGCGCCCACGCCACCGTCGCCTCGACGACCCTCTCGTCCGGCCGGTCGGCCTGGAAGCGGACCCGGACGCCACCCGCGCCCGCGACCACATGTGCCGCCGTGAGAACGGTCCCCGACGCGATGAGATACCCGGACCCCCTCCGCCCCTTGCCGTCCCCGTCCGGCAGACTGACAATGATCTCCGCGGCCCGCTCCGGGCTCAGCCCCCGCTCAGATCTCGTCGTCAACCACGTCACCCGTGATCATCGCTGGCTCCCCCGAACCCCCGCCAGGCGGTACAACCTTGGGGGTGAGCGTAAGCGTGATCCGCTGCGTCTCGGCGTGCCCGTACTTCCCGTTCGCCCCGGCATCCACGACCCACAGCCGCACCTTCGCATCGCCGCCGTCCTCCCGAGTGACCGCGACCGACGCCTCGACCTCGACGGGCCCCAGCTCGAATCGCAGCATCCGCCCGTCACCGTCCGCCAGCGCACTGGTCAGCTGTTCCCGCAACTCCCGGATCATGTCGGCCAGTTCAATCACGCGTCCCCCCTTTGTGTGGCGGTGCTCAGATGCTACAAGCCCCCGGCACCGCATACTGGTTCCGAGAGCACCCAGGCCAGTGCGCCTTGCCGGTCTCGCGGTGACCCGCCCGCGCAACGCGCCCCGGCCGAACGGGGGAAGACCGGCTGGCGTGCCCCACTGATCGAGGGCGGGGCGGGGCCCGCCAGTTGTTGTCGCCGAACGCCTCCGAGAACGCGTTCTTATCCTGGTCGATCGAGCTGCACGTCGCGTCCTCAACACGGAATCATCGCTCGCCATCAACGCGATACAGCCCCTGTCACACACAGTGAGCACAACTCGGGGCAGCCTGTATCCCCCCGAGAGAGTTCGACTGCCCCCTCCGTGCAATGGAAAGCAGCCTCAAGGCACTCTGAACATGTCCGCACCCGCATAAGCCGCGTAGATCGTGCCGACGTGCCCAGGTATGACCAGAACTCCCGACGCGGTCCGGCGCGGGACCGGGTCCGCGAACGAGACGCCCCCGTGTACACCGCTGGCGAGCAGGCGTTTGAGGCAGTTCGCGAGGAACCATGACTCCGAATTCGCCGGGCACTCATGCAGCAGGACGAACCGCGAGCACACCAACGACTCGGTGAACGGCCGGAGCTCGGGCAGTGGCTTGGTGAGGACGGCGGTGCTGACCGGCACGGCGAACACGGTCACCCCGCACAGCCGCCGCTGGCCGTCGACGACGTCGTACAGGCCGAACTGCGCCGTCACTGCCGGGTACGAGCCGGAGCCTTCGGAGCCCGACGCGATGGTCGGTCCAGCATGTTCCTGATCCAGGCGGCGACGGTGTCCGCGCGGGCCGGTAGCGGGTCCGTGCCTTCAGCTGAACAGAACCGCAGGTGGTCCTCGACCGCCCGTCCGTACGCGTCGACCGTGTTGGGTGCTCGCCCGATGTTGGCTGTGAACTGCAGGCACCGGCGAGCCAGTTGGTGTTCTGCGACAGTGGGGAACTTGCCCCACGGGATCGGGGCCATGGCTGCAGGCTAGCGACCTCGTGCATAGTTGGCCGTGGGCACGTCGGGGGCGGTCGGTGCGGCTATCGCGGTGGGTTGGCGATTCCTCGGCCGATGGTGTGGGCCGCCTCGCGGAGGGCGCTGTCGACGCGGTCGTGCGGGGTGCTGGTGGGCAGGGTGACGAAGACCGCCGCCACGGCCCGGTCGTGACGCAACACCGGTGCAGCGAAGGAG
Source organism: Streptomyces sp. NPDC046909 (assembly GCF_040644695.1). NCBI lineage: Bacteria > Bacillati > Actinomycetota > Actinomycetes > Kitasatosporales > Streptomycetaceae > Streptomyces > Streptomyces sp. NPDC046909. The sequence continues at coordinate 795,208 of NZ_JBEYXC010000005.1, forward strand.
AGTTCACCCAGTACGTACTCTTCGTGGGCCGTGGCCAAGCCGGTCTCCCTGATGCGGATCAGCTGGGAGCCGAGGGCGCCCGGAGCGGTCACCGTGTGGCGGGTGTGGCGTCGTACTTCCGCCAGCGGGCCGTGGCCGTGGGCGAGGAGGATCTTGCCGGCCGACGTGGCGTACAGGGGCAGACGTTTGCCGCTGACCAGACACAGGGCTGTGCCCCCGGAGGGGACGGCGATGTCCGCGTGGCCGCCGGTGCGGGATGTGAGCGTGCGGAGGGCGGGGAGTGAGATGTCGAGCAGGCCGCGCGGGCAGGGGGCCGCGGCGCCGATGGCGCGGATGCGGGTGCCCAGGCGGTAGGAGCCATCGGCCGCCCGCTCCAGCCCGCCCCACGCGACCAGCTCTCGCACCATCCGTAGTGCCGTCGGCACCGGCAGTCCCGTCCGGCGGGCGATCTCCGTCAGACGCAGCGTGGCCGGCGCGCCAACGAACGCGTCCAGCACTGAGAAGACCCGCCCGGCAACGCTCTCGGCCATTTCGCACCCCGCGTTTTCGTTTTCATCCAGTGAAAGTCCGGCGTTGTCGCCGCACCGCACGCCCCGCGAAGGTCAACACATGCCTGTCGACCTCTCTTCCGACGAACTCCTGTCGACCACCCGGGCGGTCCGTCACCGCCTCGACTTCACCCGGCCCGTGCCTCGCCAACTGCTGGAGGAATGTGTGGACTTGGCGGTCCAGGCCCCGACCGGCCGCAACCGCCAGCGCTGGCACTTCGTGATCGTGACCGACCCCGAGCGGCGGGCCGCGCTGGCCGAGGTGTGGCGCGACGGCATGCGCACGCCGGGCGTCTCCGACCCCGTCCCCGAACAGGACGTGCGCCGAGCCCACGTGGCGCACATGGAACGGGTGTACTCCGGCGCCGCCCATCTCTACCAGCACATCCACGAGGTTCCGGCGATTGTCGTGCCCTGTGTGGAGGGTCGCACCGACAACGCGCCCATCCTGAAGCAGGCCGGCACCTGGGGCTCAATCCTCCCTGCCGTCTGGAGCTTCATGCTCGCCGCCCGCGCCCGCGGCCTCGGCAGCTGCTGGACCACCGGCAACCTAGTCCACGAGAAGGAGTCGGCCCGCGTCCTCGGGATCCCCTACGACGACGTCATGCAGGCGGCGTTCATCCCGGTGGCGTTCACCCTCGGCACCGACTTCCGCCCGGCCCGCCGCATCCCGAGGGAGCAGGTGCTGCACTGGGACACCTGGTGAACAGGCGGCACACACCTGCTACGCCGGTCCCGGACTCCTTGATGGACTGGGGATCGTCGGTGCAGAGGTGACCGGCCCCTAGCCGGTGACCGAACACCTGCCAGCCCGGGCGAGGGTGTTGGGGCTGATCGCCCTACGGGCCAGTCGTCGTGATGGCCGCACGGGCGAAAAAGTGCTATCTGGCGGACAGGGCGCGTGCGGGCATGGGTGGCCGGGCCTTTCGGGCAGGGCGCGGCACCGGCAGGCGGACCGGTGCCGCGCCGGGGGCGGGCGAAGGGGAAGTGGTCAGCGGCCGGCGGGAAGGGGTGCCGTCGGCGGCTGCGGTTCAGTGGCCGGGCTGGGACCGGTTGGCGGACCGCTGCTGCTCCCACCGGGCGGGTGGGCTGCCCGGTCGCCCGGTGTCCGGTCGGGACGCAGCGGCGGGCTGAGGCGCCGGGGGAGCGGTAACAGCGGGAGCGGTGACAGGGCGGGCGGCGATCGGGCTGGGCAGGCTGGTCTCGGTGTAGGCGATGCGCCTGCGCAGGCTGATGCCGAGGTCGTCGACGCTCAGGTAGATGGAGTCGTCCTTGACCCCGGTGATGCGCCCCTTGACCAGGACGCTGACCCCGTCGACGAGCGATTCGGCGGCGTTGCTGGCCAGGTCCCGCCAGGCGGTGCAGATGTAGGGGATCGGCTCCAGGTCACGCCACTTCTGCGCGGTGGCATCCCACTGCGTGGGGGTCTCGGTGAGGCGGAACCGGCAGACGGCGATGCCGTCTTGGGTGAAGCGGACTTCTACGCCACCGGCGACGGTGCCGGTCATGTGCGTGACGGACGGGGCCATGCGAACACCTCCTATTTAAAATAATAGTGTCTTTCGAAGGATGGTCAACCCTCCTGTCGGCGCTTCCCGCCGCGGGAGAGTGCGGTACGGCGGGTGAGGCGCCGGAAGCGTGCTTTCCATCCGGTCGGCTGCGCCGGGGCCGGCGGCGGGGTGAGGTTGTCGAACACCGTGGCGTCCTCGATCTCCACCAGCAGCGGGATTGTGCTGTCGGCCCGGACCAACTGCTCGTCGGTGGTGTCCAGATGGACGGAGACCCGTACGGCCTGGCGGTCGGCGTCGAGGTAGGCGAACACGAGGATGCCCGCGATCTCCATGCAGGGAAGGCCCTCGTCGTCAGGTCCCCGCATCGCGTGGAACACCGCCGTGCTGTTCGCTGCCGCGCACTCCTCGGCGTCCGAGAGGCTGGGGTTTCGGGGTGCGAGCACGCAGCGGGAGATGTCCGCGTCGTACAGCGTGTAGCCCTCGATGTCCTCCCTGGACCCGTAGAAGAGGTCCACGGCCGTCCGGTCGTCGGCGGGCGGACGGAACGGGGCGCCGTCCTCGCCCGCCACGTCGTCCCAGGCGCTGCGCACGTGCTGTGCGAGCGAGGCGAGCGCGGAGGCCTCGTCGGCCCAGAGCGTGACCTCGTCACTGTGCCCATCCCACTGGCGCAGCAGCCACGCGCGGCCGGTCACCTGCGGGGTGAGGTTCTCCTCGACGGCGAAGCTGAAGCGGCTCAGCCACCCTTCGAGGATGCTGACGGTGTCCGCCCCCGGCCATTCGCCGGTGCGCTTTTGGAGGCCGTCCATCAGGTCGGCCAGATCGATGATGGCCCCGCCTGCGGGCGTGGCCGGGTCCGGTGTAATCGGCATGACGGTTTCCTTTCGTGGCGGCGGGGCGGTCAGGCCCCGTTCGTGAGGCTGTTGAAGAGGTCCATCAGGTGTTGCTGGTCGGGGGTGAGGGTCGCGGTGCGCAGCACGCGTCGGCGCAGGACGGGCACGTCGAGGCTGATGCCGGAGGGCACGTCGGGCCGCTCGGGCAGCGAGATCAGCTGGTAGTTCCGGGTGTGGATCATCCAGGCCTCGTACCGGTCGGCGGGGCTGCCGCTGCGGGCGGCGTGCCCCTCGTCCGTGGTGCGGGAGGGGCAGAGGCAGGACGGATCGGAGCACGGCCGTCCGGCCGGGTGGCGGGCCAGCACCGGGCTGCGGCGGTAGTGCGTGAGGGTGCCGTTCAGCATGGGGCAGTGGTCGGCGGTGTAGGGGAGGCACTCGGGGTGCAGCGCGGGTTCCGGGGAGCGGCCCTTGACGATGTCGGCGGGGCGCACGAGTAGGAAGCACCGCTCGTCGAGAGGGTGTTCGCAGATCTGGCACAGGCGCCGTAGGAAGGCGTTGATGGCCTTGTCGGCGTCGAGGACACCGAAGGCGGCGTGACCGTCGTGGATCAGGGTCACGTACGGCACGACCAGCCCGCCCGACAGCGGCCGGTGGGCACAGCGTTGGGGTATCGCGTGCATGGGAAGAGTTCCTTCGGATCGGGGGTGTGCCGCCAGGGCTCGGCTGCCGGGTGTCAGCTGCGGGCCGGTGGGGGAGGGTCGTCGGGGCCGTCGGTCAGGAGCGCTTCCCAGTGGGCGTAGCGGCAGCCGGTCGCGTCGTGCAGGCGCAGATGCAGCCAGTTGAGGTTGTCTCCGGCCCGGAGGACGGCCTCCGCGCCGATGGCGGCGGCCCGGGGGTAGATGGAGCCGTCGTCGGGGTCGACCAGGACGACGATCAGCCCTGGGCGGTGCGGCACGTGGCGGAGCGTGAAGGCGGTGTAGCTGCGGTCGTCCAGGAGCACGAGCGGCGCGCGCTGGTACTCCTCGGCGGTGAACAACGGCGATGGCAGGTGCAGGCGGGGGACCGGGCTGGACCGCAGGCCGACCGGATCGTCGTCGGTGCTGTCGCTGATCACCAGCACCGGGGCCTGCGGTCCCTCGCGGGGGGCTTGTGGTGGGGCGGACACGGCGATGCCACGTCGCTTTCGTGCGGACGGTGGCCAGGAAGGGGCCTCGGGAAAGGGAGAGTTGACGGCCCGCGGGCGGAGCAGCCGACGGCGGCCGCTCCGCCCGCAGGCGCCCGCCCAGCTGAGCGGGTAGAGCACCAGCGCGGGGAGGGCGGTGTCGGGGATGCGGCTCCCGTACAGCTCGCGCAAGGACGGGTCCGCCTTGAGCTCCTCCGGCAGCGGGAAGATGTCGCCGACGAGTTCGCTGTCGGTCGCCGCGTACTGGGGTGGGAGCGGTCCGGCCGGTTGATCGGCGGGGTGCGGGCGTGCGGGCCCGTCAGTCGTCCTCGGTCACGTCCAGGCAGGAGACGGGGACGCCGTTGCCCGGGAGCCGGAAGCGCGTCATGTCCTCGGGGATGCGGTACTTGGTGTTGCGCGGGTCGCGGCGCAGGGTGCGGGTGGACTCCTCGTCCAGCAGGAAGCGTGCGCGGCTGCCGGTGTGGTTGCGCTCCTGCACGGTGCCGGTGAGACCGCGCAGCAGGGCCGGGCGCAGCGAGTCGGTGATCCGTGCCCGGCGTCCGGGCACGAGACCGGCGAATGCTTCCTTGTCGATCGCGCTGAGCCGCAGTGCGGAGGCCTCCTGGACCTTCGCGACCTGGATCGCATCCGGCAGCTTGCCGATGAAGTCGAGGACCTCGTCCATGGTGACGGTCATGCCAGGTCGCCTCTCTGTGACGCGGGGGTGGGGGACCGGCCGGGCACGGGCGTGCCCGGCCGGGGCTTGCGGGGAGGTCCGGTCAGGCGGCGGCCTCGGGCCGGTGGCGGGCGACCGCCTGGTTCTCGACCTCGGACAGCCGGTAGCTGCCGTTGTCGTCCTGGCCGAGCGCTTCGAGGAGCAGCAGGTAGCGGGCCTGCCGCCCATTGAGGTGCGACCATGTCTTGGGCTCGCGGATGTCGTGCTCGCAGGCAGCGGCGATGTGCGCGAACAGCGCGTTCACGACGCGTGCCTTGGGCAGCTGCACCGCCGTCTTGGCCAGGTCCGCGTGCTCGGGCTCCTTGATGCCCAGGAAGCGGGCGACGGTCTCGGACTCGTGCTTGTCGGCCCAGGAGCTGTAGAAGTACGGGACGGTGAGCACGATCTCCTGCGCGAAGACGCGGGCCGCATCCGGCAGGGTCTTCTGGCGCACGAGCCGGGCGATGAAGTCCTGACGGGGACCGGCGGCGGCCTTCCACGCCCGGTTGCAGGCGATGACCTTGCGGCGTTCCTCCGCCCGCTGCTCGTCCTCCTGCGTCCTGGGCTTCTTCGGCTGCGGGCGGACCTTGTGACCGTGTGCGGCCGGGTCGGAGCAGTGCCACACGGGCTGGTGCTCGTCATCGAGCCGGGCACTGTGGCCGGGGCAGTTCTTGTGGTTGACCTCGGTAAGCGGATTGCCCAGCCCGGTGGTCAGCTCGGCCAGCGGCCTGGACGTGTCCTTCTGCCCCCAGCCCGGCTGCCCCAGCAGCGGGATGTCCGCCTTCCTGAGGTCTTCCTCAGCCTTGGTCCGGGCGTCGTCGTCGGCCTGCTCGGCCTTGAGCAGCGCCAACTCCTGGTCCCAGTGGCCGCGCCCGCCGTTGCCCTCCTCGTGGTCACGCCCCAGCGCGCGCAGCAGACGGCGCTCCGCACCGGGCACGTTCTCGACCTCGGCGAGCTGGGCGGTCTGCTCCAGGTCCATGCCTTCGGCCGTTGCCCGCCTGAGGGTGGCGTCGTCGAGCCGCTGCGCCGTCTTGGCATGCGTGGCCGCGTCGCGGCTGACGCCGAGAGCCCTGGTGGCCTGGCGCCGCTCGACGTCGCTCATGTCGATCAGGGACAGCTCCTGCGACCTCAGGATGTCGCGCTCGCTCATCCCCTCGCGGTGCTTGTTCTCGACCAGGGACAAAAACCGGGTCCAGCCGTCACGGCCGACCAGGTCTTCCCGCACGTGCGCCTTGATCCTGCGCACCGGGCGGCCGTCCTGTTCGGCGGTGTCGTTGGCGATCTGCTGTGCCTGCGCACGCCGCCAGCCCTTGAACGCGCCGTAGGTGCCGTCGGGCCGGGGCCGGACACTGATGCTCTCCTCGACACCGATCTCCTTGACAGAGGCGATCAGCTCCTCGTCCGGCTCGGTGTCGGTCTCGCGGGCGTTCTGCTCGTCACGCACCACCTGTGCCGGATCGAGCAGGACGATCTGCGGCGCGACTTCCTCCTCGTGCGTGACGGGTTCGGTGGACTGGGCCGAGACGGCGGTGGCCATAGAGCTCTCCTTCTCCTTGCCTGTTCGGCGCAATGGGGCGGTTGGGGTGTCACCCTCTCGCTTTAAATGCAATAATAGTGTGCATACGGGTGAGGGGTAGATGCCATCTGACCTGCGCAAACGCGGCTTCTGGGGGGTGATGGTCAGTGCAGCGGTCTCGGCCGACGGGTTCCGGCCTCAGCTCAGGTCGTGCACGATGTGCCAGCGCGGACCGGACAGGATCGTGACCCAGGTGCCTCACCTGCGGGAGCAGGGTGTCGGCTCGCTCGGCGCTGACCGGGAAAGAGGGAACTGCCCGGTACGTGTTGGGTCCGAGCTGGTCGTAACCTGCTTCGGGAAGGGTGTGCTCCTCGTCGCCGACCATGAACAACGGCACGCGGACGTCGGCAGGGTTCCCGCTGGCGGGGCGGTGTGTCTGGGCTCGCGGCGACTTGTCCGGCGCTGCCCGCTCTCGAACTCCTCGACGGCCTCGATCGTGGCCGTCGGGCTGGTGGCCGGCTCGTGTACCGCTCGCTCGGCTGCCGTAGAGGTGGCGTGGCTGCTGGGTGCGTATCCGTGGAGCCGGTCCACGGCCTGGTGGTGTCCCTCGTGTTCGGCTGCGGTGTACCGGACGGGCCGCTGCGGCCTGGGGCGGCGTCAGGGCATGGCGGAACTCCATCTGCGCAAGGGGCGGGAGGCGGCGGTGAAGGCCGACCGGGAGCCGGTCAGCTCCTGGGCAGCGGCCAGTAGGCGTGGAAGACGTAGTGGCCCAGGGCGCGCAGCAGGCCGGCGGTGTCGTCCACGGCTGCGGGGCCGAATGCGGCCGACCGGGTGTACGCCTCGATCTCGCTGTCCCAGGCGAACCCCCGGGCGGTGAGGGCCTGTTCGGTGACGGGTGTGCGGTCGCTGGAGGACTGGGGGGCGGCCACGAGGCCGTGCGCGGGGTCAGGTATGACGAGGAACACCGGGCTCCTTCCGTGCGGGCCGCCCGGGCAGGCGGCCCGCCGCCGGGGCGGACGGCTGGTCAGCGGGTGACGGTGACGGTGGGGTCGGCCTCCAGAACCCCGAGGGCGGCGCGGATCGAGGCGCGGGTCTGCGGGCTCGGGGCGGAGCGGGGGAAGTCCAGGGCGAGCACCGCGTCGTCCAGGTCGTTGTCGGACAGCGGCAGCGTGTATCCGGCGCGAAAGAGGGCGACCCCCGTAGCGGCGGCGACACGTGCGCGGTTGTAGGCGATGGCCTCCCCGGCCGTGACGTCGGTGCCTAGCGCTTCGCGCGCGGTGGGCGGCAGTTCCGCGATCCCGGCGCTGAACCGGCGGGCGGGAACACGGATGCGTGCTGGTCGCAGGGCGCGGCGCAGCGTGCGGAGCATCGAGACTCCTGGGGTTGGAAGGGGGGCCGCCACCTTGGATGAAACGGGGCAGTGGCGGCATCCTCCGGACTTAATGCTAATAATAGTGTTTGGTGCGGATGGGTGAACCCGCCCCTTGCCTGCTTGAACACACGGCATGCGGGTCCCTGACGACGGGTCAGGGGCACAGGGTGTGCGGGGCATCGTTCAGTGGTGGTGTCCCGGCGGCGGAGTGTCCGGTCCGAGGTCGGGCGGCACGCAGTAGTCGACGCCCGGCTCGGGGGCGACGGGGTCGCCGGAGTCGATGTCGGTGCAGTAGGCGTCGAAGACCTCTGCGGCAGTGAGGGGGGCGAGGTCTCCTGCTCGCAGCCGCCAGCCGTACACGCGGTCCGCGGAGCCGTGGGCGGTGGCCCGCATGACGAGTGCGCCGGGCAGGTCTGCCAGGCCGAGGGCGAGGACCGTGGTGAACTCCAGGGCCTCGGCGTCCTCGAAAAGGGCAGCGCCGTCGGCGCCCGTGGTCGCGTGCAGGACGGCGGCGAGTGCTTCCGGCGTTGCCGAGACGCTGCACACGAGGTGCTGGTCGCCTTCGCGGGCGGTGTCGAGGATGCGGACGAGCAGGTCGCGTGCGCGGACGAAGGCCTCGTGGCCGATGTCCTTGCCGCAGGAGGCGCAGGAGCCGAGGCGGGCCAGGAGGGTGGTGGCGTACTCCCAGGTGGCCTGGCGGACGGCTTCCTCGACCAGGGCGGGGATCAGGTCGGCCAGGGGCTGGCCGTCGTACGGGAGGGCCGGGCCCGTGGTGGCGAGTTCGGCGGTGAAGCGGGCGCGGCTGGACGCGCTGTCCGGGTCGAGGCCGGTGTCGGTGCAGAAGTCGGCGTACTCCTGCGGGTCGAACAGGGCGACCGTGGTGTGCGCGCCCTGCGAGGCGCGGCTGCTGAGAAGGTCCTCGAACGCTTTCAGGTAGTCCGCGAAGTCGGTGAAGGCGAAGGTGCGGTAGTGCCGCATGGCGCGGAAGTCGTGCTCGTCGGTCAGCAGGCCGATGGTGCCCGCGACTTCGCGGCGCAGGACGCGCCGCATGGTGAGGCGGTCGGCGGGCGCCGGACCTCCCCCTGCGCACGGTCGGTACTCGGAGGACTGGTGTGCGTGCATCACGTGCATGCCTTTCTCGTCGGTGAGGTGAAGGGGCCCGTGTCCGGCCGACCGGCGGGAGCAGTCGGCTGGCGCTGGCCGGTCGCCGGGGAGGTCAGGAGGTGGTGGTCCACAGCGGATAGTCGGACCGGAGTTCGACCGTCCAGCCGCGTCCCTGGAATACGGGCGTGTAGTGGTCGCCGCAGTGCTCGGTGACGATGGAGCTCACCGCCCGCGTGAACTCGTGGTTCGTGAGCCCGGAGGCGTTCTCGACCGTCGCGCACGGCTCGTCGGCTGTGATGGAGGGGCCCATGCCGGTGGGCGGGTAGCGGTACTCGAACATCTCGCCGTCGGCGTTGATCGTGTGGAACGTCCACTCACACCGCTTCATGGGGAAACCTTCCTGGCGCAGGGGCAGTCGGGCGGATCGGGCGGCGGGCCCCCGTCTCACAACATTAATAATAGTGTCATTTGCGTGAGTGGGAACCCGCCCCTGGCCTGCGAAACCGTTGACCGGTCGACTCGGTCATCGTTTGTCCTGGGCGTCGGCAGGGGCGGGGATCCAGCGCATCGCGTCGTCGGCCAGCGAGGCATCCACGGGCGCGGTCCCCTGAAGGTGGCGGTCGTTCGGTTCGTCGTCCTGGGCGTGGGCGTCGGTCCACTCGGCGGCGGCCTGTTCGGCGCCGAGGGCGCGCAGCAGGTCGGCCAGGGCGTCGACTTCGACGCATCCGAGGCTGGCGGCGACGTCGGACGTGATGACGTTGGTGCACCATGCGCCGGTGAACGCGTGGGCGACCTCGGCCGGGATGCTGACGGTGTCGGCCATCGTGCGCTCCGGTGGGCGGTCAGGTAGGTGTGGTGTGCGTGCCTGCGAGGGGATGTGAACCCCTGGCCACCCTCAAGTGGGGCCGCTCTACCGCTGAGCCTAGGCAGGCTTGGGGCCGCCGGTGCGGCGGCCGGGGAGGGCGGTCAGCGTCCGGCGATCTCGCGGAGCCGTTTCAGGGCGGTGGACGCGCCGACGTACCAGAACGTCTCGCTGGGCTCCAGGCCAAGGGCCTTGGCGGCAACGTCACAGATCAGGCGGCGTTCCCCGCCCCGCTCCGCGTAGACGCTCGCTAAGCGGCTTGGGTGAAGTTCGTTGCTGATTGTTGTCGGATTCGGTCTCGCTGCCGTGTCATGGCGCGGTCGACGGCTTCGCCGATGGCGTCGATGCTGGTCTGGGTGCGCTGCGGGTAGTCCTGGTACTTCGCCTGGCGCCAGACCAGTTCGATGTCGTTCAACTCCGGGCTGTAGGGCGGCAGGTAGAACAGGTCCACGCCGATCTTCTTCAGCTGACGGCGGCGGCCCTTGAACGCCTTGGCCACGTGTGCGGAAGCGTTGTCCAGCACGACCGTGCACGGCCGTCGCCGCTCCCAGACCGGCATGACATCGACGCCGAGGCCGTCCGCGGCCAGTTCCAGGACAGCCGCCCCGCCGCCCAGGCCCGCCAGGCGGACGAGGACGAACTCCAGCAGCATCCCGGCGTCGATCTTGCCGCTGGTGCGTTGCCAGACCAGGTCCGGCCGGGTGCCGACGATCTCCGCGCCGACCACGTTGACCCGGCGGTTCTTGGTGTCCTCCCTTGGCACCACGGCCCGCTCCCCGATGCGGGACCAGGTGTATCCGGTGGGCAGGGTCGGGGCGAACCCGCACTCGTCCAGGAAGATCAGATCCCGCCCGCCGGCGTTCGCCTCCATCCGTAAGTCCGTAAGTCCTCCAGCTGTGCCTTCGCGGCCTGCTGGAGGACGGGGTCGGCCTTGTGCCGCAGGCTGTCGCGGGTCCGTTTCCAGCGGAAGCCGTCGCGGCGCAGCAGCTCCCACAGCCAGTCGGCGGAGATCTCCACCCCGCGCTCCTCGCGCAGCCACTCACGCAGGGCGGGGACGGTCCAGGTGATGCCGGCCGCGGCGGACCGGTCCAGCAGTTCGGCCAGCGCGGCACGGTCCGCGCCGCCCAGCACCCTCGCCGGACGGCCCGGCCGCGGGGCATCGGGCAGCGCCTCGATCCCGCCGTAGTGGAAGCGGTGGACCGCCGCACGGACGGTGACCGGATTGCATTCCAGCAGGTCGGCGGCTGCGGGTGCGCTCATGCCGCGATCGAGGAAGCGGATGCACTCCGCCCGCTGCCGGGTGTAGGCGGTCAGATCACGGCGGGCCAGCAATGCGTGCAGGTCACGGCGCTGATCGTCAGTCAACTCAACACGGAGGCTCCTCGGCATGACGTCCCTCCCGAAGAACGCCTACCCAACACAACCAACTTCACCGAATCCGCTTAGAGCCTCGTACTCGTCGCCGTCATGGTCCATGCCGATGACCTCGACGGGCTCCTCATTGGGCAGGCATACGAGCGTCCAGCCGGTGACGTGAGCCGTCCATCCTGCTGCGCACAGTTGGGAACCGCACGCCGGAGCTTCCTCGGGGGCCAGGCGGAGGGCTTCGGGCAGGTATGCCCAGTTGTCCATGTTGAAGACGTCGGGCTGCGCCTCGATGGCGTCCAGGACGGCGGCCGCCACGTCGGCGGGTGTCTCGGGCTTCGGGGCGACCTCGGTGTCGGTCATCGCAACTCCAGTCATATGGAACGGTGTTGGAGTAGTGCTGGCGGGACTCGAACCCGCGACCTCAGGACTTATAAGATCCGCGCTCTGCCAACTGAGCTACAGCACCTCGGTGTTCGGTTCGCCAGGGCCGCGCTCGTTCCGGTCGGGCACGGCGCGGCCTCGCTCTCGGGCCAGGGCGGATGGAATGTCTCGGCTCTCAGGTCTGCCGGGGGCGGAGCAGGCGCTCGGGGCGGCAACCACCCTCGACTGCTAATAATAGTGTCGTTTTGTGGAGAGGGAACCCGCCCCTGACCTGCGCTTATTACTCCCGTGAAGCCTGGGCGAACGCGGCCAGCATGGAAATCACGGCGCTGGGCGCCCGGACGCTTCGGCCTGTACTCCCTCGCCGGAGGCGCCGACGAGCCCGCAGCCGGCGAAACCGGGAATGCCGCCGACTTGCGGGCGCCTCCCTCAGCTCTCCGCCGGAGCTGGGTTGGCCCGGATCACGGCCGTGATGGCCTTGATGGACGGGGTGTCGTGCTGACCCCTGCGGTCCGGCGTGACGCACAGCCCGGACCGGGTCCGGCGCGCGACGCCTGAAGCGACGAAATAGGGCAGGTCGTACTGCCACTTCCGGCCCCCGTCGGCCGGTCGGCCTACACGGAGGTTCAGGAGGAAACCCCCGTCAAGGGGCGCCCACGCCTGCTGTGTCTGCCAGCCGTGGGCCTCCGCGAGCGCGAACAGGACAGCAACCGGCTTCGGCAGGGCGTAGCCCTCGGGAGCCGTAGCCGTGATGCCTGCCTCCAACCGGTCCTGCGTGACATCACGGACGTGCCGCTCGGCCGGAGTCAGAACGCTGTCGCGCTCCAGGGCGGCGGCCAGGGTGACGGTCCGTCCGCTGTAGCGGCAGGTGATCCCGACGCCGTACGCGTCACGGATCACCGCACGCCGCGTGCCGTTCATGTCCCACGTCGACAGCGGCTCGTGCGTGGTCAGGACGTCGTTGCGGACGCTTGTTGTACTGCCGCACGGGCACGCCGTCTCCACGGTGCGCAGCAGTTCGTACCACACGTTCGGCAGGAGGATCGCGGGATCGTGCTTCTCCCCACTGGCGAGCTGTTCGCGCATGGTCGGCACGATGTTCTCCTCAGTCCCTGGTCTCTATCAGTTCGGGGCTGTCACGCCCTCCTCATACTTCTGATAATAGTGTCCTTCGAGGGAGTGTGAATCCTCCCCCTGACCTGCGCCTTCATCGGGCTGTCAGCGAGCGCCGACTAAGGACGGGCGGCAGCCGCGCGGGCGCCTGCGCTGCTGGGCACGCAGGGAGTCGGCCTCCGCCTGGGCGCGGCGGGCGCGCTCGTGCTCCTCGGCGGCCACATCGGCGCAGTAGGGGGCCCACCACTGCAACCCCCTGATCTTCTGGGTCAGCGAGTCGGGGCGGTCGGCCAGCATCAGCAGCAGGACCGGGTCCGGGGAGAAGGAGAGCCACCGTGCGGCGGTCCGCCAAGCGGCCTCGGCGGCCTTCCGCGCGGGCAGCGCGGTACGGGCTTCGCGCTCCAGGCGGACGGCTTCGGCCTGGTGGTAGGAGGCGGACCAGGTGAGGAAGCGCAGCAGGCCGGGAGTGTCGCGCTGCCGGGAGGCCTCCAGGATCGCGGGCAGGTCGGCACGCTGTGCGACGTGCTCGGCGCAACTGCGCAGGACGGCGGTGAGTACCGCTTCCGTCTTCTCCGACGGCGGGTGATCAGCGGCGGTCGACAGCGGATATACCGAGACCTGGGGGCGGTCGGTGTCGTCGCGGTAGAGGGTCAGGCTGCCGCGGTAGCCGGTGCGGCCGCGGGCGAGCCGGGAGGTCCTCGTCGGGGGCGGTGGTCTTGAAGGCGTTCACGGGGCCGAGACAGGCGCGTACGGCGGTGAACTGGTCCCAGCGGTGGGAGTCGGTGGTGCCGGTGACGTGCACGCTGCCGCGCATCGCCTCGCCCAGCTTGAACACGACCGCCTCGTCCTCGCGGGGGCCGGCGGTGGCGCGCACGGGGCCAGCGGGCGTGTCGATGGTCAGGTTCGGGCTGGTCATGGGCTGCGGCTCCTCGGGACGCGACCGGGTGGGCTGAGGGGGCGTGCCGCCCCGCGCTCGCCGAAGGGGGAGGGTGCGGGCGCGGGGCGGCGGTCGGCCAGTGGCGCGCTGGCCGGGGTGGCCGTCCACGCCCCTGTAGCGGGGGAGGGGCGTGGACGGCGTCTGTGGGGGTTACTCCTGCGGCGGCTTGTGTCGGCGGAGGTTGCCCCGGTCGGTCAGGCTGGGGCGGCGGCCACAGGGGCAGTCCGCGTAACGGCGGCCGTGCATCCTGAAGAACTTCCCGCCGAGTGCGTGACCGTTGACCTGCCCGGTCGTGCCGGAAACCGGCTCCTTGTTGGTGCAGTAGCCGTCCGGCGTGACGGCGGGCTTCTCGCTCATGAACGCTCCTCGGCGGCCGAGTGGGGGCGGTGCAGTACAGGGGCGTGACAGACCACGAGCGGCGCGGCGTTGTCGGGAGGGAGGGACGTGGCGGTCCTTTGGAGTTCGTCGGTGTCCATGGGGTGCAGCCACCCGTCACACACCTCCCACCCGCACGCGCGTATGCCAGCGTCGGCGGTCGTGGCGACCAGGACGGCGTCACGGATGGTGCTGTTCTCCAGGGCGAACGTCAGCAGCACGAAGAACTTCACGTACTCCTCGGCGGAGTGCTCCACGCGCCACGAACCCGGCTGGACGGACACGTACAGGTCGGCGCTCACCTCCGTGCCGTCCGTCCGCTCGGCGTTGATGTGCAGCTCGTGCCTCCCCTCACCGAGGGCCGGGAACAAGGCGGTCAGCGCGTGCAGGGCGCGGCCCATGGCGGACGCCGTGGCGGCGTTGTCGGGCCGTGGAAGCTGTGGCTCAGGCATGCGGGGCCTCCTCGTCGGAGTCGGGGAGCTGGATGAGCACGGGGGCGGGGTAGACCTCGCGCTCTACGGCGGCCGCATCGGGGCACGGAATGACGGCGGTCTGGAGGTCGTCCGCGTCCAGGGGGTGCAGCCACCCGTTATGCACGGACCAGCCGCACGCGCGGGGGTTGGGCTCGGCGGCCGTGGTCGCGATCAGGACGGCGCTGCGCATCGTGCTGCCCTCCAGCGCGAACACCAGCAGCATGCGGAAGGCGCAGAACTCGTCTTCGTCCAGGACGGCCAGGCGCAGCGGCTCCATGCCGATCGAGAGATCGGTTCGGCCCGTGACGAACGCGTTGTCGGTCCGCTCGGCCACGAGGTTCAGCGTGTGCTCACCGTCTCCGAGTGCCTGGAACACGGCGGAAAGGGCGGTCAGGGTACGGCTCATGGCGGCCGCGATGGCGTCGTCTCCGGGATGGGTGAGCTCCGGGCGTGCAGACATGAGGACTCCTTGCAGGGCGGGGCGGTGGGCGACGGAGGCCGGCCGCACTGCGCCCCTGGGCACGGGTGTTTTTGGGCGCGCGGGCGGCTCCGCCGACGCGTCGCGCTGCCGCTACGCGGCAGGGGGCTGGGCGGGCGCGCTCCGCGCTTCCTTGAGGGGCGGGGTTGCGCGCTCCCCGCGCTCTCGGATCGGCTGGGCCCGTGCGGGCCGGGCTGGGGGAGCTGCCCGGCCCGCACGGGGTTCTGTCAGCCGTGCGCGGCGGCGGCCGTGAGGGCGGGAACCGCGAGCGCTTCCAGGGCGGCGGCCTGGTCGGCGTCGGTGAGGGTCTGCGCGGTCGACGTGACGGCCTGCATCACGCCCCCGGCGGTCATCTGCCCGCCCCGGATGAAGTGGGCAAGGATCCGGTCCTTCGTCTCGTTGCCGATGCTGAGGGACTTGGTGACGTGCTCGATGGTCTTCGTCGGCTCGTCCAGTGTCTTCCCGGCGGCGGCCTCCATCTCGTGCACCTTGGCCTCGACGTACTCCTGCGACAGGAAGGTGCGTACGGCGTCGGCGGTCCTGGAGGTGATCAGCTCCAGCGTCTTGCGCTGGGTCTGGCCGGACCAGGACACAATGCCCTCGTCCTGCTTGCCTCCCAGATGCACGGCGCGCATGACGTCTTTGGTCTCGGTCAGGCCGTTGCGGCAGACCTGGATGACCGCGCGCGGGGTGATCGTGTAGGCCCCGGCTCCGACTTCGCTGTTGGTGATGACGAACCCGGCCGAGATCATCGGGAGTTCGTCACCGCTGCGGCCGTCGAACGGGGAGCGGTAGCCGCGCAGCAGGCTGCGGGCCTGGATCGCGACAGCCTCGGACTCGACGCGCACATACATGCGGCGGTCGGTGAGGTCGCACCCCGTGATCCGGGTGGGGTGCCCGGACTGCTGCACCCCGTCCAGGGCGGCGAGCAGGAGGTCAAGGTTGTCCATCAGCTTGTAGCTGTTGGACAGCAGCGCGCGGGCCACCCCCTCGCTGGGCGGCATACCGGGGCTGTTCTCGCCCCGGAACGCACGGAGCATGAAACGGCGCTCCGGCTCCTCACAGAGCCACCCGTTGACGTTCTCGTCCAGCAGCGCGACGTTGTCCGTGCGCATGCGGCGCAGGTAGGCCAGCGGGATGCGGAGCTTATCCGAGATCCCCTCGTCGGCAACGGCGGTGGGCCGGTAGACGCCGTCGACCTTCGTCACGCCGTCCTCGGTGAAGAGCGGCTCGACGCCTTCGACGTGCACGTTCCCCTCATGCATCCGCAGCGCGGACGCGGGAGCGATGACGTCCAGCTTCCGGCGCTGCCCGTCCTCCAGTATGCGGACCAGGTCGGACAGATCGGCATTGCGGGCGCCGGTGGGGGCGACGTTCGTCGCGCGCTCGGCGAACTGCTGAGTCATGCGGTTTCCCCTTCGCTGTTGGTCTGTGCGGGTCGGGGGGCGGAGCCATCACCCCCGAACAACCTCAATAATAGTGTTTATTGGGGGTGGGTGAACCCACCCCCAACCAGCACACTCACCCCATAACCCGGAACACCGGCAACGGCGTCAGGCTCGTCCGACGCGCACCCGTGACCATCCTGACCGGCACAACGCCGCGCATCTCGCACAAGTCGTAGCGCAACTCCGGCTCATCGCCGAACGGGTCGGCGTGAACGTGGATCGCCTGTACCCAGTACTCACTATGACGCTGGGTCACACTGCCGTGATAGTCGACCTTCTGCCACAGTCCGGGCTCGGTGAACTGCGACGGCGCTACCTGTACCGCCCGCAGTCCGGCGAGCATGCGCGTGACGGTCTCCTGGTCGACCGGAACACCTGCCACGGCCGGGGCGGTGTGGCCCGTGCGGACCCCCATCGCCCACCCCAACACGAAGAACGGCACGGCCGTGTCCAACTGCCGCTGAGACACCCCCAGGGCGTCAAGGTCGCTCACACCGCGCGCCAACTCCTGGAGCGCGTGCACGGCCTGCTCGTCCTCCGCCTGCGTCACCGGCTCACCGGTCCGGCTCATCATCTGCGTCTCTTCCATGATCCCTCCAGCCGGGCGCCCGAGGACGAAACACCGCCCCGGGCACCCACCCTGCTTGGGGAGCGGCGGACTCCGTCAGCCACTCCGATTGACCCTCAGCGGCCGACAATGGCCACGATGTTCTCCGACCAGTGGTAGTGCTCGAAGAAAGCGAGAGGGACAAGCGCGAACAGCCCGGCCAACAGATAGTCATCAGCCCTGGACCATGCGCGGTAAACCGCGTGGCCGACGCTCCTGCGCCATGTGATCTCTACCGTGATCTCGCACCCGAACACGCTGGGGTGGAATTCACGGTGAATCCGGCCCAACTTCCCTCCAGGACGCGACACATGCACGTGGTGCATCCCGTCGGCGCGCTCGGCGATCCTCTCGAACTTCCACGACTGCCCGGTGTCCGCACCCGCCTGCACACGAAGGGAGCGGCCCGCCTGGATTTCCTCGCCGGTCACACACGAAACGAGCTTCATGATCAGTTCCCCTTTTTTCCGATCACGTGGTGTGTGGCCCCCGGGAAACAGAGAAAGCCTTCCGCTGTTTCCCGGGGGATTGCTGCGGACTAACTCAGAAATCCGCGAGAGCTGAGGAATTCAGCCGTTATGAGCGCAATCCCGGGCGCCTTGTAGATCTGCGGGAAACGCCGCATCTCCACTTCGGTGCGCCCCGTCTCGTCCGGCTCGATGAGTTCGTGCACGAGCCGGTAAGGGCCGTCACCCGACGGCATTTCCAGCACTACCGGGCCAACCTTGGTGTCAAACCGAATCCCGGTGTAGTTCGCGTCGGAGTTGTGCACGATCTTCGCCCCCGCCCGCTGGCAAGCCAGAGGCAGCAAGTTTGCGACCGTGCGGGCCTGAATAGCCAGGCCGTTCATGGGGGCGTCGGTGCCGCCACGCACCCGCCGAACAATTCCGTCAGAGATCTTGATCTCCACGTTTTCCCCTTCGCTGGTCCCTTGCGGTTCCCGGGGGTCGCCTCCCCCGGTACGTCAAATAATAGTGTCTCTAACCCTTGGGTGGAACCCCTGTTGCACTGCGGGTTGCGCCGGATGTTGCGCCACGGCGTTGCGCTAGAGGTTGCGCTAGATGTTGCGCGACCCACGAGCCGGCTTCTACATCCCCCAGGTCACCCCACCCACCAAGCGTGGTACGCCTGCTGACATCCCCTCTGCTGCCGCTGCTCCCTGCCCGAAGTGAAGAAGAAGGATGGGGGCGGGCGTGGGCGGGCGCGACGGCATCGGGGATCGGGGGGCGAGATGACCCGTGTTGCGCGTCGGCGGGGCCGCCGCGCTGGAACCGGTACCGGACCGGTTGGGGGAGCGGGGCATGCGCCTTCGGGCGGCGCGTCATCCATGCGCATCACGCACTCAGGCCAAAAGTCACAGGGGAGCGACTATTCCCATGTCGCTTAATTCCATTGAGAATGGGGAGAATTGAGCGAGGCTCAAGTTTGGGATTATAGAAGGGGATTTGAGATTCCCTATCCCGGGATGACCGCTATTACGAATCGGGTTCATTTAGGGCAATTGATTGACCGTCATGAGGCAGGGGCAACTCCCGCTTCTAGGTGCGCTTCAGGAATTCGCGGAGCGAATTCCTGTGCCGGATTGCGGAGCAATCCGGCTATCGTCACGGAGTGACGATCCATCAACTCCCTTGCGGAGCAAGGGAGTTGGCCCGCCGCGTAGCGGCGGCGCGTCGTGTCTGCGGAGCAGACCGCGC